>JANOZT010000020.1:0-4998 GCA_031429515.1 Sphingobacteriia bacterium | reverse complement strand
AATTCACTCAATCCATTACTCACTTATACATCGGATGATTTTTTTGGATTGATAGGACCTGCTGATGATATCAATAGCAATGCAGCAAATCCATTGTCTATTTCCGTTGGAAGATTGCCCGTAAATAATCTAGCAGAAGCGCAGATAATGGTCAATAAAATTATTGGCTATCATTCCGCTAAAAGTTTAGGAGACTGGAGAAAAGAAATGATTTTTTTAGCGGATGATCAAGACAATAATTTGCATTTAAATGATGCGGAAAGTATTGCTGCATCTGCGGTTCAGACAAATCCTTTATTTCACACTGAGAAATTATATTTGGATGCTTATCCGTTGGTGAGTGGAGCTGGTGGTGCAAGATACCCTGCAGTAAATGAAGCGATTGTGAACAGTATTTTTAAAGGTGGATTGATTTTTAATTATTCAGGGCATGGCAATTTTTTACGATTAACAGAGGAAGCCGTTTTCAGTTCAACAGAAGTGAATCGTTTTAATAACCCCAATAAATTACCACTCTTTATTACAGCGAGTTGTGATTTTGCTCCACATGATGATCCTACCAAACAATCTTTGGGAGAAAAATTATTGTTTGGAAATTACAATGGCGGTATTGCTTTATTAACTACTACCCGTCTGGTTTTTGCATCGAGCAATAGAACCATGAACAATAATTATATTCAAACGGCATTCACCCGAAATGCAGACGGCACTTATCTTTCGTTGGGTGAAGCTGTACAAATTGCCAAGAATAAAACCATACAGAATAATGGCGATGTGTTGAATGCAAGAAAATTTTCTTTACTCGGCGACCCTGCCATGCAATTGGCTTTCCCGAAAGGAAATATCAAAATCAATTCAATCAATAATAAGCCGATTAGCTCAACGGATAGTTTACAAGCGTTGGGCAAATACACTATTCAAGGAGAAATACAAAACGCAGCAGGAACAATTAACACACAGTTTAATGGAACTGTTTACCCGATCATTTACGATAAAAATCAAACGATAAAAACATTAGGTAATACTGCTGGTAGTCCGGTAACTAATTTTAGCATTCAAAAAAGTATTTTATTCAGTGGAAAAGCAACTGTTGTAAATGGTATTTTCAATTTCAGTTTTGTGCTTCCTAAAGACATTCAATTTCAACCAGGCAATGGAACCATCAGTTTATATGCCGAAAATGGAATTACTGATGCTGCTGGATCTACTTCCATCAAAATCAGTGGCAGCAACCCTTTGAGCACATTAGATAATAAAGGTCCGGAGATAAAATTATTCATCAACGATACATTGTTTAAAAACGGTGGCCTCTCCAACGAACGTCCCATTTTAATTGCTCAGTTATCAGATAGTTCTGGAATTAATTCAACTGGTAACAGTATCGGCCACGACATTGTTGGTGTAATTGATGGCGATGAAAGAAACAGTATTGTTTTAAATGATTATTTCAGTTATAACACCAATAGTTACCAATCTGGTCAGTTGAAATTTCAATTACCTACACTTGATCCGGGCAAACATAGCATCCGATTAAAAGCATGGGATGTAATGAATAATTCCAATGAACAGTCCATTGAATTAACAATTGTTGAACAAGAAAAAATTGTCATTGCCAATGTTAGAAATTTTCCGAACCCTTTTTCTGCAAGCACTCAATTTGCTTTTGAACACAATCAACCGAATACCAATCTGTTGGTAGATGTACATATTTATAATAATGCAGGGCAAATAGTAAAATCCATCAAACGCCTTGTAAACACAGAAGGTACAAGGAATGTACAGATCAGTTGGGCTGGAGACTCCAATTCTGGCCAAAAATTAGCCAAAGGAATCTACTTTTTTCGTATTATTGTGCTAGCAGGTGCGCAACAAACTCAAAGCGCAGGTCAATTACTGCTTTACTAAACATACTGAATGGCATAATTTCTACGTTTAACTTTTACGAATTACCAATTTCTTGTTTAAACGAATGTTTAGTCTAAATCGATTAATGATGAAGAAAATAATTGTAACATGTTTACTGTTTGCAGCATTAGTGCCATCAACCTATGCACAAACCGATTCAATCAATATTGTTTCTACGGCAGTTCCGTTTTTGCGTATCTCGCCTGATGCTCGTGCTGGTGGTATGGGTGATGCAGCTATTGCTACTGCACCTGAAGCCAATGCTGTTTTTTGGAATTTATCGAAAGTAGGTTTCGCCAAAAAAAGAACGGGTATTGCTTTTAACTACACTCCTTGGTTGCGTGATTTGGGTTTGAATGATGTGTACTTAGCAAGTATGGGCTTTTACCATAAGCTCAATGAAACAAGTGCTATTTCTAGTTCTATGCGTTTTTTCAGTTTAGGAAATATTCAATTAACCGATTTTTCAGGCAATGTATTGAATACAGTTCGCCCTACAGAATTTGCGATTGATGGTGGATATACCAGGGTATTGAGTGATAAACTAAGTTTAGCAGTGGCACTTCGGTATATCAATTCGAGATTGGTAACGGGCGATGTTGGAACAGGTGTTGTTTACCGAGCGGGTAATTCTATTGCGGGCGATGTTTCATTATTTTACAATGGGGTGAATGGAGATGGTGAAGGTTTTACCGCAGGTTTATCTATTTCTAATTTAGGTACTAAAATGGGTTATACCAATGATGCGCGTAATAAAGATTTTTTACCCGCTAATTTAGGTGTTGGTTTTGGTTATACAAAAGCCATCAACGATATGAATAAAATTACATTTGCGCTAGATTTAAATAAATTATTAGTGCCTGCTGCTCCAGTAGCAACTGGCAATTTTTCTGTTGATTCTGCAAAATTGGCCGATTACAGAAGTCAAAGCGTAATTTCTAGTTATACAAAATCTTTCTCCGATTCAAAATCTTTTACAGCATCTGTAGGTGCTGAATACAGTTACGATGAAAAATTCTTTCTAAGAGCAGGTTATTTTTATGAAGACAAAGCAAGAGGCAACCGCAGTTCGTTTTCTGCGGGCGCTGGTTTCAACCTCAACTTCATGAATATTAACGTTTCTTATCTCGTGCCTTCTGGAAGCGGTGTAACCAGAAACCCTTTGAGCAATACACTTCGATTAGGTATTGTGTTTAACCTTGGAGATGATTTTTAATGTAGATCAAGCATAAAAAAATGCAGCTTATAAATAAGCTGCATTCTGTATTAAATAATCAATTGGGGGGATTCGATTATCTATTTGTTGGTTTACTTAGGGTTTATGATATCTATAATTACTGTACGATTGTAGAAGCGTTCTTCTGGTAAATTATTTTCGAATGGAGTCATGTTTAAATCTTCTCCAAAACCACTTGCTTCCAACTTAACGCCTTTCTTACCTAATTTATTAATTGCTCCTTGCAAAATAACTTGTGCTGCCTTAGCTCTTTCTACAGATAATTTTAAGTTGTATTTATCATCACCAATAATATCTGTATGACCATGTATGGTTACTATTGCATTGTCTTTTATTAAAGGCGCAACTACATCAATCAAGAATTGCTCATACACATCCATGGTTTTTGATTGATCAAAATCAAACAAGATACTATATCTCAAACCTTCTTGCTTGGTTTCATCGGCTTTAATTAATGTAACAGAACTTTCTTTTCTTATGGTCAATCCTGCTTTGGTTTTTCCTACCATCTCCACTTTATAATTACCGTAATCATCAGTACCTAAGATGGTTTTACCAGGAACGGTTGCTTGATCTTGAGTAAACGGTCCATAGCTTTGTTTAACGCCTTTTTCATCGGTCATATTGATACTCCAAGAATCGAGTAGTTCATTGCCTTTTTCAACATTGAAAATCACATGGCTATCCAAAGGATTTTCATTGTAAGCTTTAATTTCAACTGGTCTTAAAAAAGGAGAACTAGCACCACCTACTTGCATCATCATTTCTGATGAGGTACTAGAAATATCTACCCTTCTATCGCCCAATCTTAATAAATCAAGTTCCTTTGTTCCACCTGGTTGCTCTGAAGGAATGGCTGGTTTATCGGTTCCATAAGTAGTAATTCTTGATGGATCGATATCATAATTCACTACTAAGTAGTCTTTTACTTTATCTGCCATCAATTTTCCTTCAACCGGATTTTTATCTGAAGCACCACTTAATGATATAGTAGAAGTTGGATTTTTGCGCATCCTATCTCCCAAAATATTCATGATATTATGGTACACTGCCATTTGCCTTGCAGCCCTACCTGTTGATAAATTGGCTGGCTGTTGTTCTTGTAATTGTTGCTCATTAAAAGTAGTAGCTTCTTGCTTATTGAGCATTACATATCTATTCGGTATTTCGCTAGAACCCATATCAAAGAAAATTACTTTTCTAAGCGGCAATGTTTCTTTAACGCTGCGGTTAACTGGAATAAATTTAGGTGCTCTTACAGAAAATTGCACTTCTTTATTGGTTACAGTATTAGTTACTGTGTTGGTAATTACAACAGGATCTGGTGTTACTGCTTTTGCTCTATTGCCAGTGCCAAATTTAAATGCAACACCTGCGCGAATGGTATATATAGACCAAGATTCAATGGTTCTTGGTGCATCTAATAAATTGGTTTGGAAAGAAGCAAATGGAGAAATGGTCATTTGTGTTTCGCTGGTTTTCTTAGATACTGGAATATCAATTCCTAATCCTGCTTGCGCACCAAATACTGTTTTGCGAATATCACTCCAATCTGCATTTACATCAGGCTGTTTTAATTGTACGTATTTAAAGTCTTTAGATACGTTGATGGCAACGGTAGGTCCTGCAAAAATATAAAATGCAGATGCAAATGGAGCTATACGCAAACTGGGTTCAATAACAAAATAACCCAAATTGGTTTTAATTTCTGCCGGGCAATTACAAGGAGCAATTACTTGATCAAATTTTCCACCTCGGTTATCGTAAGCCAAATTCAACATAAAGCCTACTACTTTTTTTGGACGGTACTCCATCAAAATAGATCCATAAGGCCTCACTGAATTTCCTTGGTGAAA
>JANOZT010000019.1:0-10212 GCA_031429515.1 Sphingobacteriia bacterium | reverse complement strand
AGTTTGGAGGTTTGGATATCATAAGAATATCCAATATTGATCGAATGATTGAGGTTCACTCCCATCATTGCAGCAAATCCATCATTGTATCGGTAGGATGCACCTAACCACATGATGTCTTGGTATTGGAATTTTGCATTTACATCATAGCCCACTGGCAATGGACTGATATATCGTATTAACATTGAAGGAAGAAAAGACACATCATCAGACAGTTGCATTCTATAGCCGGCACTTAAAAATAAATGAGGGATTAATTTCCCTCCAGTTAATGAAACGGTATTATCCGAAAAAGATACATTCTGAGGTATTATTTGCTGAGCAGATAGTCCTACAAAATAGTCTTTAGAATACAACCACAAACCAGCGCTAACATCTGGTTTAAGGCGATTGATTACACCGCTACTTCCTACTGCAGGATCTACTGTAATCGCACCAAAATCGAGTTTAGATGCATCCAAACTTACATTGGTCATTCCCACAGAAATACCTGCAGACAAATTGGTTTTAGGAGAAAGTCCAACATGATAAGCATAAGTGCCATAAGCTGCAAAACGATTCAACGGACCAGTTTTATCATTGATAATGGTGAACCCAACACCTGCATGTGGGTCAGCTGCAGTGTAGTCTCGCCAATAAGCTTCTCCCCTAGGATTCTCACCTCTTGCTCTAAATGTTGTTGGAGATTCTCTTTCGTAACCACTCTTTTTTAATGGACCATGTATAGTTAAATATGTAGTTACGGGAGCATCTTGTAAACCCACCCATTGCATACGATGGCTCGCTTTTACATCCCAATAATTTTCAATCCCAGCAACTGCAGGATTAATGATATAATTATTCATGATATATTGGGTATAGTAAGGCCTTTGCTGAGCAGTTACACTTACACTAATACAACAACACAATATGAAAATTATTCTTTGCTTCATTGACTATCTAATAATTGTTATTGAACCAGAGATAATTTTTCTACCATTCTTAGGATTAATCACATAATAGTAAGTACCTATTGGCAATGCCTTTCCATTAACAGTTCCATCCCAATCAACATCATATCCTACAGCACTAAACACGGACTGACCATAACGATTATACACATCTACTGTTGCTCCAGGATAACTTTCTAAATATTGAATCCTCCATCGATCATTAATACCATCTCCATTTGGAGAGAATGCATTAGGAACAAGTGGAGACAATAATAGTTTAATAAATACGGTATCTGAAACAGTACAGCCTCCAATTCCTGTTAAATACAATCGGTATCGAATATCTCCTAAAGGTGTAGTTACCGGAATAGAATCAGTATCATTATTTAAATAAGTAGGTGGAGTCCATTGATAAGTAAGATTGGTGCCATATACATATTTAGGAACAATTTTTTGAGATCCTCCTTCTAATACATTGATCTTAGAAACCAAGCTTAATTTTGGATAAGGATGAACAGTTACATTTTTACTCACTGTATCACTCACACATCCATTCACATTGTAAAAGAAATATTTAATGACAAAAGTTCCAGAATCGGCAAATACTTTTTTAGGATTTTGCAAAATAGAACTACTACCTCCACTTAAATCCCAATTCCAACTTGCTGTATTGCCACTATTAATTAGATCGCCTAAGTCTCGGAATTGAATTGAATCGCCTACACATACTTCTAAAGGAGTAGCTGAGAATGACGCTTTAGGCCAAGGATAAATGGTAGTTAATGATTTAGTTAACGAATCCACACATGCATCTTTAGTAGTAATTTTTAGTTGAACATTTACTGGCCCCAAAGCAATGTATTTATGTGTTGGTTCTCTTAATGTAGATGATGATGGATCATTGGGGTCGCCAAAATTCCAACTATAACTAAACAATGATTCTGAATTATCTGTAATGCTTGATTGGTTGGTAAAAGTACCTCGTCCATCAGGTAAACAAATACTAGGTAAACTAAATGCAGGAATAGGCAATGGATTTACCTTGATTGTTTGTTGGTTTACCATACTAATACATCCGCTATCGGTTACTACTTGTAAACTGGCAGTATAGGTTTGAGCAGTTAAATATTTTTTATTGAATGCACCACCTGCTGTATTAGTAAGTGTATTTCCATCACCAAAGATCCAATTACGCGAAACTATATTGCTAAAGTTTGCAACAGAACTATCGGTAAAAGCCAGATCATTTTTTTCGCACAAAATTGATTGAACACCCCATTTTGCAACAGGTGAAGGCCAAACCGTTAAAGGTTGAAATGCAGAGTCTTTGCAACCAGCAGTGTTTTGAACAAAATATTTAATGGTATCATTTCCTACACCAGTTGTTATTGGATTGAGTAATCCAGCAGCACTGATTCCTTTACCTGAATATGTTGCAGTGCCTGCAACTGCTGAAATAAATGTCCCTTGATTTAATTGCCTTGGTGCTGCATCATAACAAATATCAAGTATATCTGTAAACGTTGCTTTGGGGGCGTTGAGTAAATTTATAACTGTATCTACACTTCTTATACAAGTAGGTGATTGACCAGAATATGCTACTAAACTTATTTTCCTAGGAAGTGATGCTGGCACTGCAGCAGAAGGAAATAATGGATACCGGTAACTATACACTTTGTTGAATGATGGGCTTTCATCGCGATCTCTAATTGTAGAAAAGTTTACAGAATCCCAATACACATCTATTCTAGTAATATTTCCAAAGTCTACTAAAGATTGATTGATTATTCTTATAGAATCATTGCTGCACAAAGGTGTTGCATTAATAATATTTTGAACAACAAATTTAGGAATTGGAGTACTACCATTAACCTTAAATGGTTTCGCTAAAGAATCGATACACCCAGCACCAGAAGTGATTTTTAAAGAGACAATATAATCTCCAAAAGCCTTGTAACTAGGATTGGGATTTGCAACAATATCTGTGAGCGGGACTGGCCTTTTCGTAGGTAGAACTGTTGAAATACCGTCATCAAATCTCCATGAATAAATAAAGCTAGATTGCGAACCATCCGCAATTTTAGAAGTGTCTTTAAATGGTGCAAATGCATCGTTTAAACAAACTTCAGGTAATATATATCCAACTTCTGGTAAAGGATTTATTTTAAATCCAGGAATTCTAAATGTATCACTAATACAGCCCGTATTAGATTCCGTAACTAAGTAAGCATTTTTATTGCCCCAAGTAGTATAGTTAACAGTTCTTGCAGTTGGTGTTGTTAAAGTATCCGTTGGCGAACTATTATCGAGATTCCAAGTATAGCGAACAATTGTATTGTTAGCTGCACCAGCTGCTATAGAAGACCCATCTGTAAATATTATATTCCCTTTTTCACACCTCAAAGGTGGAACGGAAAAAGCCGCCAACGGTTTTGCAGAAATATTGATTGGTTTGGTTACTTGTGCAATACAACCGAAATCGGTTATGCTGGTTAATTTAGCTGTATAATTATTGGGAGTTGTAAATGTTATAGAAGGACTTTGTAAAGTAGATTTTGTTCCATCACTAAACTCCCAAAGCCATCTAACTATATTTCTGTCAGCCCCAGCATTTGATAAATCAGTTAGTGGAATAGAATTATTTATACATCCTTCTGGAGTAAATTTAAAATCAGCAATTGGAGGTGCAACAACAGTGATATTATCAGTAATTTCTTGTGTATTATTATTGCTGCATCCATCAGAAAGTGTTGTTGAACTTGTAGTAGTTATTTTCACTGGATAATTACCAACACCGCTAAATGTATATGACTCTGGAATTCGGAATAAATAATATGTTTTTCCATTAGATACATAAATTGAATCAGCAACAATAGGCTGACTGTTTTGCCCTGAATAAGTGAAAGATTGTCGTCCTGTAGTTGGAGGTGTATCAAAATCAACTTTGATACTTGTTGGTTGGTATGTTAAAGAAAGATTAACTTTAAAAGGAGAATTGCTGCAAGTAGCAGAGTAGGTAACATTAGTTGAAGAAAAATCATTTTGGATAGTGACAGGTGGATTAAAGTCAATGACATTTGTTCCTGCAGAATAACCATAAGATTCTGCATTACCAAAGCCGTAACAAATTGCATTAAACCCACTGTCTGATGTTAACCGAATACTTGATGAATTCGAAGATCCAATTACAAACTGTTTTTGTAAATAAGAGAATCCAGAGCTCCCAATCGGAATAAATGAAGTTGCTGGCTCAATAACACCATTTATTTTAAAAGAACTTATTGAAGTTCCAGCATTCTTAATAAAGACATTAATATTTTGATCGGTAATTGCTTGTTTGGGAGATAGAAAAACAGTAATATCACTGATACTTTGTTCAACAGGATTTAATAATATCATATCAGGATCGCCTTGCCCAATATCTTGAGTTTGGGTTAAACTAAATTGCGATACTGAAATTGGTTTATCTGCTTCAATGATCAATGGTGCTTTGAAATTATTATTTATATTCTGGTCTGAAAATTGAGTATAAACCGACCCCTTACTAAGAACAAACGGATTACCCCCATTCGTTAAAATTGTAGTATTGTCTTCACTAGCAATAATTCGATAGTTTAGCCTATTTTTTCCTCTAAATGGAGTTATTCCGTATTTTCTTCCCCAAGAATTAATTGGATAGCATTGCTGGTACAATGGATCAATTGAATTACCTGTTCCCGTCAATGTATTAGCAATTCCTAGTGAAGAACTTCCTGAAAATACTGCAATTTTTTTACATGAATTTGCTCCAACACCAACAGATTCAATTAATGTCCCTGAAATATCTTGTACATCTTGAAATTGGTATACATCTCCAGCTTTAGGCAAATCAACTAAAATTGGAGAACCAGCTGACACTCGATCTCGTTTCAAACTAATGCGAAGACTGGTATTATCTTCAGTTGCTATAACACTAAATTGAGATCTTGCTAACTCTCCAACTTGTAAAGCAGTGGATGTTTGAGTCCAAGAAATTGTATAATATGTTTTACCCAAAACAGGAGTTGGTAAAATTAAACTTGCCGCTGACCTTGCTCCAGCAAACATGTGTGCATAGACAACTACGGAGGGCTGACCTGCATCAACCGTAACTCTAATTCCTCGGTTAGTTACAATTACGGATGAATTAGTAAAAGTTGCGGCCTCTGCTCCACTTATATAAGAAGTAGTTCTATTTAAGACCACTTCTGTTGTTTGATTTGCAATTACAACAAAAGTCTGTACTGTTCCATTATATTCTATTTTTCCTGTAGAATTTTTATCAGAAGTAAGATAAACTGAAAGTGATGCAACATTTGATGATGGCTGATGTGGAGGAAAAACCAACCAAAAATCCTTCCCCTTATTAGAAAAATCTTGCGCATCAATTTGCCCCACGAGCAAACTCAACCAAATAAATGCAATCAGTCTACAGATCTTCATTATTACCGGGGGGTTACACAATAAATAAGCCGTTAAAAATAACGCAAACCATCCTATAAACACATAAAAGATGCATTAAAATCGGTTATTGTTGCTTTTAACCTGCTAAATATACATAAGAAATTATTTCAATATTGTTACAGATCCGCTAATTATAGGTTTCCCATTTTTGGGGTTTACTATATAATAATAAGTACCTATTGGCAAAGGTTTTCCTTTGAATGTTCCATCCCAAGGTGTGGTATAATTAATTGCTTGAAATACCAATTGTCCATAACGATCAAAAACATCCACTGTAGCATCCGGGTATCGTTCTAAATATTGAATTTTCCAGGTATCATTAATTCCGTCTCCATTCGGTGAAAATGCGTTGGGAGCTTTTGGTGGTTTCAACACTAAAATGAAAATATCTTTGGAAGTAGTACATCCACCATTTCCGGTTAATTGTAAAGTATAGGTAATATCGTCGGGCGCAGAACAGATTGGATTTACGGAACTAGGGTCATTCAAATAAGTGGGCGGCGTCCATAAATAAGTGAGGTTATTACCAAACAAAGAATCCGGAATCAGTGGTATTGGTTCTCCAAAAAACAAATTCTGCCTGCTACGTAAAAACAATTTTGGATTAGGGAAAACAGTTAATGTTGAAGTTGCTGTATCACTTCTGCATCCATCTACATTATTAAAATACATACTAATATTAACAGTTCCCGAATCGGGAAATTGTTGTCTAGGGCTTTGCAATAAAGACCTGCCAGCAACGCCTAAATTCCAATTCCATGTTTTACTTGCGCTTGAAACTCCATTACTTAAATCTTGAAAATTTACTGATTGATTGGCGCAAATTTGAGTGGCCGATTGAGCATATTTTGCTTTGGGTTGAGGGAAAACCGAAATTGTTTTCTCTATAAAGTTTACACATGAACCTCCACCAGTATATGCCACCAAACGTATGGTATACGTTTGCGCATTCGGTAACTGAAGGTCTGGATATTTATGAGAATAAATTTTATCTGCAAGTGGATCATCGTCTGTATCTTTTTGGGTAGGATTATTCAAAAAGTCCCAATAAATTTCCACCCTTGCAATGGCCCCTATATCTACAAAAGATTTGTTCTTGATTTGAATCGGTGTAGGTTGACAAAAAGGACTATATTCAACTAATTCAAAATCGGCCTTGGGGTTTGCGCCATTTACAAAGAATGGTTTATCTACTGTTATAATACAACCAGAACTGGCTTTAACTTCTAAACTTGCAATGTATGGACCTGGGGCTGAATATTTTACTTGAGGAGATTTTGCCGTGCTAGTTGCTGGCACTCCGCCAACAAATGTCCATTTTCGTGTAAGCGATGCTCCTGTTCCATCAGAGATGGTACTCTCATCCAGAAATGGCGCAAACGCATCATCCAAGCATATCTTAGGCGTTTTAAAAATAACAACTGGAGTTGGTTTAATAGAGAATAGTGGCTTGAATGGATCACTCGGGCAACCAGTATTAGACCTTGCAATCAAACTAATATTTTTTACACCTTCAGTAATATATTGTTTGGTTTGGGCTACACCTGTGCTGAGTGTATCTATTTTTAATCCATTATCAAAATCCCAAATCCATGATTGAATGGTATTGTTATTGGGGCCTGGCACTAAGGTTGAACCATTGGTAAAAACAATATCGGTATTTAAGCAATTGGGAGTTGAAAAATTGAAACTTGCTACTGGTTTATTAGATAGTTCAACCGTTTTTGTTTTGGTTGCCACACAACCAAAATCTGTAATGGAAGTGAGTTTAACAGTGGTGGTATATGCATTGACATTTCGAGCAACATTTTGTGTGGTAGCCTGAGAACCTGAACCAAAATCCCAAAACCATTTATATACTGGCCTACCAAAACCATTGGTAGAATCACTGAATAAAACACTTGTATTAATACATCCATTAGTAGATACAGAAAAATCTGCAATCGGAGGATCGTTCACAACAACATTGTCGTTTATTTCTTCATCATTATTATTACTGCATCCATCTGATTGTGGAACAACTGAAGTGGCAATAATTTTTACTGGAAAGGTTCCAATTTTATTGAATTTATACTGATTAGGAATCTCATATACATAAAATGTTTTCCCATTGGATGTATAACTTGAGTCGGGAACGAGCGTAGGTGTTATTGATGGTTTATATAAAAAAGGATTAGTTCCAGTTAAATTTGAATTTGTACCAAAATCTATATTTAGTTTAGTTGCTAAATATGGAACAGTCACTTTAACCCTAAATGGGGCGTTGGTGCAAGTTGCAGAATAACTGATTCCACTGCTTGCAAATTCATTTTTAATAGCAATGGGTGGGTTTAAATCTACAATATTGGTACCTGCATTGTATCCATAACTTTCTGCAAATCCAAATCCGTAGGCAATCGCATTAAATCCACTATCTGAATACAAAGCATGAGCAGCACCAGAACTCACTGGAATGATCGCATACGCGTAATTTGGATCCTCGGGGTGAGTTTGAAAAGACACTCCACCTACTCCATCCAAAGTGAAACTACTAACTCCTGCATTTTTAATAATTACATTGATATAGCTTTGAACAATCTGAAAATTATTTGCAGAATATACAGTGATTTTATTAATGGTTTGTTCAACAGGGCTTAGGTAGATCATTTCAGGATCTCCATCTCCTGTATTTCCTTCAGTATTTTGAGTAGTACAATATTGAGCCACTAAAATTGGTTTATCCGATTCAATACTATTGGGTGCTGGAGAATTTGAAGTAGACCTATTGCTGTTTTTAAATTCATAATAAAAACCATTTTGTAGCATAAAAGAAGGCAAGGGAAGGCCATTCAATTTTACAATTGTTGTAGGATCTTTTACACAAACCCTGAAAAAATTATTGGGTTGTGCTCCAGTGGGCGCAGTAAGGTATTTGGTACCCCAAGCATTTGATGGAAATGCTTGTGCCATAATATTGTCGGAAGTAATATTACTCCCAAGCGCACCAATATTTATTTTACCAGTTCCTGAAAAAACGGCAATCGGTTTACAACCACTGTTTATTCCGGTTCCACTTATAGAGCGAATTCTAGAACCCGTCAGATCTGACCCTAAGGTTCCAGTGGTAGTTCCCATTACATTATAAATTTGCCCTTTGTTTAATTTGTTAGGCAATCTAGTTGGCACTCCAATTGGTAGACCATTTAAATTAGAAGCACTTGCAGTGATTTCTACTGTTGTACTGTCTTCTGTTGCAACAACAAAAAAGAAGGCATTAGAAAACCCTTCGTTAGAACTTTGGGTATAGCCAACAGCATAATAATCTTTTCCCAACGTGTTGGTAGGAAACAAAACTGAAGCACCTGAAACACTCTGATTGAAATTATGGGCATAAGCAACTATGGAACGATCGCTGGTGATATGAATACCTTTATCAAATAATCCAGGATCGGTTAGGCGCACATCTTGTGAACCGGATTTAGGCAATGCTTCAGTAATAGTTACTTGATTTGCAATTACCTGATAGGTTTTGGAATATCCTACCCCAGGTATCTCTACCAAAACATTGGCATTTTGATCGGAAGTAAAATATAAAATCAAGTTTTGACCGTTGTCGGCTGCAGGAAGTTTACCTACTGCCATACGAACATGATAGCCATAACCCAGCCAGAAGTCTTTTCCTTTATTCGAAAACTCTTGTGCATAGGAACACAAACAGGTCAATCCCATCAAACAACTCAGCAACAGTTTAATCCACTTCATTAATGGTAGCCTGATTTTAATAACAGGGTAAGTGATATTGTAAAACTACATTTAGAACCTAAAGTTCAATTCAAAGACCCATTATATTAACGAATCGTTGCTTTTTAAATAGCTTATTGCAGCCGGTCCGGTACAGCATAAAAGGTCAATAATACTCAGATTCGGTCTGAACCCGATTCGATCTTCGAAAACCTGGGTGTACTTAATGGGCAAGGTTAATTGGTCATAGTTCTTGGGGAGTTGGGAATTTCTTCTATCCTCCATCAATGTATCGGGGTTATTTTCTTCCATTGGAGAAAGTCCGATATGGAGGGGTGCTTTTAGTTTTTTGAGCACCCATTGAAGAATGGTCCAATTCAGGTCGAACAAAAAAACGGGCCTTTCCTCTAGCAAGGCAAAAAGCTCCTCTTTGTAAAACTCAAAAAAAGGGGCCCGGTTAAAACAAGCTTCCATCGACCTGCAGTGTTGTAAAACCCAATTTTCCTTATAAGCAATTTTAACGGCTCGAATTGGAGTGTTCTGATTCCTCCCTTTTTCTACAGGTACCGTTAAATGAATCAACCCATTTGATCCAGTAATAATGCATCGATTCCTAAAACTCATTTTTTGGAAGCTTTCATATTGATCAATTTGAATATACGAATTTTCAAACAACATTTTATAGTAATTAACTGTTCCAAAGTATTGATTTTCAATTAATAACATTTTCATTTTAAATTCTGTTTAAGCATTGCTCCCATCTATGTAAATAATTCAATTTTATCTTCAATTTAATTTAATTAAATTACTCAATAAACTAATTTAAAATACTTCAAATCAATCTATTAAACTAAATTTTTTATACTAAATTTTATAGTATATAAATTGTAGGTAAAAATATAACAAAAAACTAAGATTATTAGTACTGATTGAAAGGCAATTTAATCTTAATTTGCAAGAAATTCATCACCACGATAAATTTATCAGTTTGAAGACTACCCTCCTTTTGTTGCTTTGTGGATTACTTTTAATGGCTTGTTCTAAGCCTAAGGAATTTGAATACCGAGACGTTCGAAAA
>JANOZT010000018.1:0-101362 GCA_031429515.1 Sphingobacteriia bacterium | reverse complement strand
TGGATAATTCCATTTTTCAAACAATTGCCTCTAGCAAAATCGCTAGCAAAATAGTATCTTCAAAGGAAAAATAAGGTCATATAAGGAGCTTTTTAACGTATAAAAGGGGTTAAAATCAGAGATTCATAACCCTGAGGTGATAGGTTCAATTCCCATTCTCATTATTTATGATATTTACCATATTAACAATGCTTATTTATTGTTACGATTTTATTTTCAGTTCCAAAAAAGCTGTAATATCATCAGCAAATTCTTCCGAACTGGCTCTTATAGGGGCTACAAACGCCTTTTCAACGAAGTTGAAGAGGCGTTCTTCATTTGGAGACGACCAAAGCTTGCTTGAGGGCGTTGACAAATGGAGAACGCCTGCAACAGCGTAGCTGGTGCAAAGGCTTTGGGTAAGGCCAACATTTGGGAATACAACGAACGAAGCGAAGTTGGCAGTCCCGAAATGGTGCAAAGGCTTGACCCGTCCAGGTTTTCTATTCTACCCTAAGATGTTTTCAATTTACCTGTAGTGGGCATCACTAAAAAATTGCCCAAGTCGCCATACTAACCAAAACCGCTCATTTAAGTAAATGCAAAGCCTTCGATGGTGTTATGCTCATAGCTATAACCTGAACCATTATCACCACCGGTAATTGTGTTTGGACTTACCTGCACCATTCCAAATGGAGTTGTTGCAACTGGAAAAGTTTTTCCCAAACCATGTACTGCGCCAGCTTTTGAAATATTGGTGCTAGCCACAATAAATGGATTTATATAATCTGCTAGAATTGCTTTGTATGACGATAGTCTCCTGCTGGATGCTTTATCGTTCGTTTAATAGGCATTTGCATGCCCTTGGTTTGTTCCAGCCAATCAAATAAATCGCCTGCCATTTTCTTCACCAAATCAGCATGCTCTGGCTTTTCAATAAGATTGTTGATTTCATTGGGATCTTTCTCTAAATCGTATAATTCATTTTGATCCCATATACCACTATAGCGAATGTATTTGTATTTATCTGTTCTAACGCCAAAAACTGTTGGTGTCATAGGAAAATCATATTCCCAGAAATATTCATAGAAAATTTTATCCCGCCATTGTGTAGAATCTCCTTTTAGTAATTGCACAAAAGATTTGCCTGGCATGTAAGTTGGCTTTTCCAAACCAGCTAATTGCAATACAGTAGGGGCTACGTCTACATTTTGCACCATTTTATGAATGGTTTGGCCCCCTTTAAAAATGCTAGGTGCATATACAATAAACGGAACTTTTACACTCTCTTCATAAAAATGCCTTTTATCTATTAAACCATGTTCGCCCCAACTAAAACCATTATCACCCATATAAATAATCATCGTATTATTCTCCAATCCATTTGCTTTTAAATAATCCATTACCCTTTGAACACTTTCATCAACAGCCATTAAAGTTTCTGCATAGGTTTGAACCAATTCTTCGATATTAGAATGTCCATGGTATGGAAAATCAACACCATGCCAACTAAAGCGTTGTTGCTTTACCCACTCAGGCCATTTTAATGTTTTGTAATCGTCGTTTAAAGTTTGCCAATAAGTAGGCGGCAGAGTATATTTTGCATTTTTATACATACCAGCATGTCTTTTTGCAGGGGCAAAAGGTGCATGAACGGCTTTATGAGATAGGTATAAAAAGAAAGGTTTGTTTATATCTCTCTTGTTTAACCAACCAACAGCATGTTCTGTAAGCAAATCTGTAATGTAAGTTGAGTCCTTATACACTTCCTGTTTGCCATCAATATTTAAAGTTGGATTATAATAAATTCCTTGCCCTCTAAAACTTTCCCAATGATCAAATCCGGGTCTTGGCCTGTCATCATCATTTCCCATATGCCATTTGCCAAAGAAAGAAGTTTGATACCCATTTTTTTGTAAGTATTGAGGAAAGTAAACCAATCCATCTGCTTCGTCTGCAACATTATCTATAATGGTATGCACATGCGAATACTGACCAGTAAGAATAGAAGCCCTGCTTGGAGAACACAATGATGTTGTTACAAAAGCATTTTTAAAATATGCACCCCCAGCAGCTAGTTTATCCATTGCCGGAGTTTTTTGCCAAGGCAATTTTCCAGTAAACCCCATAAAGTCGTATCGGTGGTCATCTGTAAGAATAAATATCACATTCATCTTTTGCTGACCAGCAATTATTTTCAGTTGTTCAGGCGTACCTGGCACTGGAATTCTAGCTTTTTTTGGAATTGCTGTTTGTGCATGCAGGCTTTTTATTTGCGAAACAAAAGCAACTAATAAGAAAATGACTAGTTTGATTGCAAATTTATTTTTCATTTTTTTGTGTCTGTTTTTTTTGCATTTCTAATGATTTCCTGTTTCCCTATGTCCGGAATTTTATTAGAAAATTCTTTATAATAAGATTGAAGTAAATTAATTTCAGTTGAATACTTGCTATTATTAATTTGATTGATCATTTCCAATGAATCCGATTTTCGAACAAAAAACTGGTTACCAAAAGACCTGAAATCAAATTTTCGATAGGCATCGGTTGGATCAAGCATGATGCCTAATTTATACTTTTTGGAAATAATGGTTGCCTGCGACCAACTTTCTGAGACGAAATATTTTCTATTCATTTTCTTTCCATAAATTAAGGTTTTAGCAAAAGACTCCCCTTGTATGGAGTATTTTAATGTTGGCATATTAAGCCCTAACAATTCTACCAATGTTGGATAAATATCCACAAGACTTACTAGTTCAGCCATTCGCTTCCCCTTTTGTTTATTACCTGGTATGCGAATGATTAATGGAACATTAAGAATATCCTCATACACATTTTGTCCGAGTGCCGATTTTTCTACCATTCCATGATTTCCTACAAAATCGCCATGATCTGTAGTATAAATGACGATGGTTTCTTCTGCTATGCCTGCATCATCCAACGCCTTTAATATTTCACCAATACAATGGTCAACTTCAGTAACCAATGCATAATAAGCTCCCACATAATTTCGCCATAATTGCTCATTTTCGTATGCCTTGTTTACATTCCAAACCTTATTGCCTCCCTCCCGTATTGATTGCATCATGGGTGGTATATTTTCTTTGGGTTCATACATGCTAACTGGTTTTTTAATAGAACTTCCCATTTTCGTACCCTCGCCCCATTTAGAAACATCATACATTTCCATGTATTTTTTCAAAGGAGTATAAGGTTGATGTGGTCTATAAAAAGTTGCCCAGCAAAAGAAAGGATTATCACTTTTTGCTTGCTCTTTTATCATCTTAACAGTTAGCATAGTTGTAAAAGCTTCCATTGTCATATTCTCAGGCAAATCTGTAATTCGTGTACCTAAATCAGCTATTGAAATTTTATCTTTTGCGTATGAAGAACAATCTGATCCTTTTCCAAATTCTGCGGCCCAATCTTTTGCAAACTCTTTTCCATAGCCGTTTTTCTCAACCCACTCAGTATAACTGTTACCAGGAGTCTCATTGCATAAATGACTTTGCTGCACATCCCAACCAGCATCAATTGCGGCACTAGTATGACGTTTACCAAAAGCGAAAGTTGTATAATTGTTTTGCTTAAAAAGAGAAGGCAAAGAAACAACTTCATTAATAACAGTAGTTTGCTCACTATTCGAAAGCAGACCCAAAGTTCTTGGATAAATACCCGTCATAAGTGCCGACCGAGAAGGAACACAAATACCCGTTGCACAATATGCCCTATTAAAAACAACAGACTGCTTTGCCAATTTATCTAGATTAGGTGTAAGTACATCTGGATGTCCTTCAAACCCCATAACCTTTTTATTATGCTGATCTGAGAAAATAATAATTACGTTGGGTCTTTTTTTTATTTTTAGATTTCTAGATTTTTCGTTTTTGGTATTATCCCGATTATTTTCATCATCCGTAGTTTGCGCATTTGCATTTTTGCAATTAAATGACACTAACAATATGGATGCTATAACTAATATTTTACTAGATGGTATCATTCAAGTTTCTATTTTATTGAGTTGTATAAAGTTCTATTTAAGAAAACTATTCAATCTTTTCCATTCAACTAATGACCTGGGAAGATAAAGCTCAGGGATTTCCATGATTCCAAAATTCATAAAAGCCACCGTTCCGGAATACTTCGATTTCTTTAATGGTAATATAAATTTAGTTAAGTCGAAATTTCCAAATCCTATTGGTTTTATAGTACTCGTATCCCTGGTTTTCGAATTAGAATAGTCTGCTTCAATATCTGTGCCTGCTAAAGTAACAGCGCCTAAACGATGTTTCACTTTTTCAAAAACCGCAGCTATTCGGGAACCATTTCCAGCTCTTACTTCGTGATATAGGTGTAATGCTAGCTTAAGGTTTGGTTTGTTTATTTTTTCAACGAACGGTAAGGCTTCTTCTGCAGAAGAAATATAGCAATCGCTATGAGGATATAAAACCACTTCTACATTTTCTTGTCTTGAGTAATCGGTGATTTCTCTTAATTTTTTTTCAATAAAATCATCTGTTATACCGTCCGTCTTTTTCCCAAATATTATCCATAATTGAATGTCTTTACCTGCAATTTTATCAACAACTTTTTTCCAACGCTCTTTTCTTTCTTCAGGATCATTAAAATTGTATCTTTCAAATATTGAATTTATTTTAATTTTAGTATTATTCCCAGTAAGTCGGATAAAGTCATCTATGTTATTAAAATCTTCGATTTTTTCGCTTTTTAATACAATTCTGTCGTATCCAAAACTGTCTAAAAGATGAATTTGGTCCTTTGGCGATTTTTTATCTAATCCTCCATAATTATAGCTGGCGATTGGCCATATAGTTTTTGAATACAATTTCTGATCAGCATTTTTTATAGTTGAGCAGGAAACTAAACAGAAAAATAAAACATACATGAAATTTGAAATATATTTCATTTGAATTAAATTTTAAAAAATCACTTTACATTCTAATTATTTACTATCGAGATAATTTCACAAACAGTACCTGATTTGTTCCATGCTGTGGAATAGCTATAACATTTAGTTCTGCAGAATAATTAAGATCAGTTGGGTTTTTTAGTCCAGCAATAAAATCAACCACAATTTTTTGTTTTGCATCTACCTTCAATACTTTACCGGCAAACCAATCTGTAATATAATAATACCTCCCTGCCTTTGTTATGCCTTCAAGATTTCCGATTTTAGCTAATAGGGTTTCAACTTTTTTAGTATTTATGTCAATACTCAACAAGTCGCCCAGTTCTGAAGTTTCAAATGTTTCAGGGTTACTTAGCTTACCCCAAGAAGCTACTATCAAATTATTTTTATCAATGTACAATCCATCAGGAGATTTCAATTGATCTGCTTCCAGCCAAATTTCAGGAATTCGTGTGGCCTTAGGTAGCTTGTAAATTTTATTTCCGAAAAAATCAGATACAAAAAGGTCTCCATTTTCTGCAATAACAATATCGTTGATAAACGCTGCACCGGGAATACTGAAAAAATTATTTATTTTCCTTTTTTCGATATTTATTTCAAATACACCATCCCGATCGCAGACGTATAAGTAATCGTCGGTATTGGTCATACCACTTGGAGCATGCATCCCCTCCATTTTTCCAATCCAACACTCATGTAACACGTTTCCTTTTTCATCAGTTTGTGTAATCCAACCATAATTATCTTTCTTCAAAGAAATTCCTCCCCCTAAGTTTGATACAAACCATGTTCGTGTTTTACGATGCCAAACTGCCTGGTCTGGAGCATCATATACAGTTTGCCCATATTTTTCTACTGAAGTATCTGAATAATTTTTGGGAACCATCACTTGAAAACTATTTTCGAGGTTCTGATCAAAATGCTTAGAATAGTCTTCTTGACCGAAAGTAATAGCAACCGAAAATATTAATAAAGATATATTTGAAAAGGGTTTATAAATTTTTTGCATTTTATTTTTTTATTTAGTGCTTCATTTATCAGTTCTCTTAATGCATTTAAAGGGTATTACAAATTAATTACACTTACAATTTTTTGTGCAACTAGGCGCCCATTAATCTTGTCGATAAACAATTCATCAATTACTTCTCCTTTCAGATTCTTAATTCGGATATTGTCTAAAAAAACTTTCGTAGTACCTGGCTTTTTAAATTTAAAAGTTATTCCATAATCATTGTAAGTAAGTGGGGAGTAAGTGCCTAACCCAACTGATACGTGCTTCCAGCCATCATCAAATTCAGTGGGAGATTGTAAAAGTTTACTATTCAGATCAACGCCCATTTTTTCGTTAAAGGTTGGATTTACACCTCGGATTGGTGAAAAATAACAAAACGATAAATCAGATTTAGGATCTACTTTAATATCATATTCAAGATAGTAATCAGCAAGTATATCCAATTTCTTTTTAAAAATTGTTATTGTTTGTTTTTTCAAATCAGTTTCTGCTGAAATATCAATTGATAAATAATTTCCATTTGGATTTGGATTTGAAGGCTTAATATTTAAAGGAACATGTATATTAGCTACTCCTTTATTTATTGATTCAATTTTCATTTGAGCCAGAAATTGTTCAACTACTTGTGGATTAGCAGCAGATACATTTTTTGATTCTGCTATATCGTTTTCCATATCAAATAATTCAACTTTGTCCCGATACCTAAATAATTTCCACTTATCAGATCTCAGTACATCATAATCACGCCAAGCCCAATAAAAATACCTTTCTGTTTGTGGTTTTGCATTGCCTTTTATTAATTTAACTAAACTGATACCATCAAGATTGTTAGGCAATTTTTGTTTGCCTTTGGTTAACTCAACCATTGTTGGAAACACATCTAGATAACCGCACATTTCAGGCACATCTTTTTTGGTAGAAGATAAAACTGTTTTAGGTATCATCATACTTGCTACTGAATGAATTCCTCCTTCATATAATGAATGTTTAAATCCTCTAAAAGGGGCATTATTTCCTGCATATTCTGTACCGCCATTGTCTGAGAAAAAAAGTATTATAGTATTGTCTAATAGTTTGTTCTTTTTTAAATAATTCATAATAAGGCCTACATTATCGTCGAATGAAGTAATTACAGCAGAGTACAACATTGCTTTTTCTTCAGGTTCAAGTTTATCTTGCTTATTGTTCCAAGTTTCGTCATTATACAATTTTGCATTAAATTTTCTCCAATCAAGTATATCAATCACCGCTTTTCGATAATAATCATAAGGCTTTAAATCTTTTACTTTACTCATAATTTCAGGAGGCACTCTCTTTAACAATTCTTCTTTCACCACATGTGGGCCATGAACCGCCTGAAAAGGAACATAACACAAAAACGGTTTTTTTTCATTTTTCGATTTTTCCATAAATTCAATAGCATATTTGGACGTTAGGTCCGTAGCATAATCCAATTCATTTGCTACTAATGTATCGTCGTGAAACCATCCCGTTGAACCTTTAGAATAATAATCAACTGCTCCCGCATAAAATCCTACAAAACGGTCAAATCCATACTGATTGATGGTATTGGAACCTGGTACTTCATTTGGTGTGGGGCTATTGTGCCATTTACCAAACAATCCGGTTCTATAACCTTCTTTTTGAAAATAGTTGCCAATATTGGTAAGCTTCAAATCCATGTTGCCACCTGTTTCTGGCCCTGCACCTATTCGCAATGGATGTAACCCTGTTAATAAACCTCCACGGGTTGGAGAACAAACTGGGTTGGTCATGAAATTGGCGAAACGAACACCTTGTTTTATAATATTGTCAATATTAGGAGTAGGCGTTTTCCCTCCAGTAATACTCAAATCACCATGACCCATGTCATCAGCCAATATAATTACAATATTTGGTTGTTGAAATTTCTGGGATTCGGCAAAAAAAGAAGAAGCAATAGATACACTTAAAAGGAGCATTTTAAAAATTTGAGCTCGTTCCATAACTTATATTTGAAATTGTTAATTGGATTAATATAGTTTTCGTTTTTCTACTCCTTCAATATGAGAAGATTTATTTTTTCTCAACCATTCAAGTAAACTACCACGAAGATCTTCTGTTCTTCCTGCATAATTTTGTTTCTCTGGATTAGTACCAAGAAGGTTGTTCATTTCATTCGGATCAGTGTTAAGATCATACAATGCATTAATAACTTTTGAATTTTCGGAATATGGAATAATTAATTTCCAACCTTCTTTAACAATCATATAATTTGATTCAATATCGCCTCGATAATCCCATTCTTGTACAACATATTTGCCATGTTGCGAATCTGTGCCATCTATTAATCCTCGAAGGCTTGTACCATCCGTCTTATATTTTTCTATATTTAAATAATCTAAAATAGTAGGAAATAAATCCAAAGTAGAAATATATCCGTTTACAACAGTCTTGTTTTTTACTTTACCCGGATATCTAACCAATAATGGCACATGTGCAGACTCTTCATAAAATACATTTTTTTCACGCATTCCGTGCGCACCAAGCATTTCACCATGATCGCTAGTGAAAATAATAAGTGTATTATCGGCAAGCCCAAGCTCATCCACTTTATCTAAAATTTTCCCAACCCAATCATCAACTTCTTTCACAAGTCCATAGTAACTAGCAATCATGTATTTGATTTTTTCCGGATCGGCATATTCTGTATGATCTAAACGTCCATTCGCTTTTTTGTAGGGTGAATTTTCCATTTTATCATCAATACTAAAAGGAGCTACCATTTTATTTACGGGAAACATAGTTGAGTATGGCTTAGTAGGCAACATTGGCGAATGAGGAAAATGGAATGAGCAAGTAATACTAAAAGCAGAATCCTTTAAACGCTCGAGGGCATCAATCGTTTGTTTTGCCTGAAAGGCAGTGATGGTATTATTTTTATCTATCGATAATTCACCATGCAAATCAGGTTGACTTGGTTTTCTATTACTTTGCTTTACATCGGCATCGGTTTTTCCATAGAATTTATCTAAGGGGTTAGCTTTATATGGTCGGTGAGTATAGGTATCATAAAGTTCTCCATCGCCTAATGCTCTATTAGGTGATACTTCATTTAGAAAATCTTCATAAATTAACAATGAACCTTCAGGACCAAAAACAGATTTACCTTTTTTTGTAACTATTTTGGGGTTTTTATAAATATCCGCATGTGAGGATTGCGTATGCCATTTTCCATAGTATTCGCAATGATACCCTTTGTTAGTAAGAATTTCATCAAAAGTAGGCATAGTCATTAAGCCTTCTTTTTTATAACTGTAGGCATACTCATTAACTTTCATTCCATGATTTTCAACTGAAGCGCCAGTAAGTATCGAAGACCTTGCAGGACTGCAAACAGCACAAGGAGTATAAGCGTTTTTGAACCTAGCCCCTTGTTTTGCAAGTCGGTCCAAGTTGGGTGTCTTCAATACTTTATTTCCAGCAATACTCATCGCATCAAATCTTTGCTGATCAGTCATTATAAAAAGCAGGTTTGTTTTTTTCTGTGCATTTAATTCAGTGTTTACTAAACACAAAAAAAATGTAGCCAATATTATTGTTCTCATATTATTTATTTTACCAGTTGTCGGTTCTAAATGGTGAAACAGGTATTCCGGATAAACCAAAAATACTGGCTTCCACATAATTTTTATACGCGTATCTTACTGCTACAGGATTAGGAACTTTTTCATTCCATATCACTAGACGAGTAGTAGATGTTTCTATCTCGGCTTTAGCAGGATAGAACAGTTTATCTTCGCCTGCAATTTCAAACCCTTTTAGGGCAGTCCACATTGGATAAATCCCCTTCTCTGCATATTTAAAATCAACATAAATTCTTTTGTCCTTTATCTCCATATTTTTATAAACTGGCGAAGCGTAGCCAAATCCTTTTCTACCATAGGTTGCTCCTAAAGCCCATAATGCCAAACGCTCACCAACAGTTTCTTTATTAGGAATGTGAATAAATGAAGGATGTCCGATATCCAAAGTTGATACCATTCCAGAATTGGGAATATCATTCATATTTTGAAGTTGCACTTCACGCAACCTTGCAGCAGAAGTACTATCAGCTCCTTCATAATTAAATGGTGCAATTTGTACAAAATAAAAAGGGAGCTCTCCAATATTCCACCGGGTGCGTAAGTCCTTTACGAAGGCTGGCATTAGCTTAGAGTAAAGACTAGGGTTTTTTCGATTGCCTTCGCCTTGGTACCATAGAAATCCCTTAATAGAAAAATTGGTGAAAGGTGCTATTTTAGAATTGTATAAAACACAAGGTGTGGCATTTGGTTTAGTTATTTCAGTAGTATTATCTAAGATTGAAATATCTATTTCCCTAAATGGTGCAATGGCCTCCCTGCTCATCCAAGCTTCAACAGGAGCTCCACCCCAAGTAGATACAATAATACCTACAGGAACTTGTAATACTTCTTGCGTATACTTAGCAAAATAATATGCTGCTGCACTAATATTGGAAACATTTTCAGAAGTATTTTCTAACCATTGTCCCTTACAATCAGTTTGAGGCTTCTTATTAAATTGTCTTACCCAAATTCCATCTTTTGAATCAGTAGTAAACATTCGGATAGGTTTGTTTGGATTAGCTTTCGCAATCACATTATTACCACCAGCAATTGGTTGACGATCAAAGCCTCGCATAGGCATTTCCATATTTGATTGACCAGAGCAAAACCAAACTTCTCCGATAAGGATATTATCTAGTTGAAGAGATTCACCGTCAGAAATAGTAATTTGAAAAGGACCTCCTGCAACTGGTGTATTTACTTCCAATAGCCAATTACCTTCACTATCAGACATTGATCTGTACAGTTTTTTATCCCAGGATGTAGTTACACTTATTTTTGTATTTGTTTTAGACCAGCCCCATAGTTTAACAGCTGTTTTTTGTTGCAATACCATATTACTACCAAGTATTGCTGGCAATTTGACTTTTGCTTGAAGGATCTTAATAGAAAATAAAAGAGTAATTATTATAGCCCATCTTTTAAAATATTTTTTCTTCATTTTATGGTTGTTTTGAATGCATTGAATTTAAAAAGTTTTGGTATTTTTTAAGGAGAGCCTTTTTGATTTGTGGATATTTTTCAGAAAGATCTACCCTTTCTTGTGGATCTTTCTCTAAATCAAAAAGTAAGCTATTTCCATCTATCTTTTCAGGCTTTATTCCAGGGTAATTTATAGGTGACGCTTGTTCCAATGGGGCAATGATTGTAGTTCCGTCTGGTCCTCTTTTATCTACATAATTTTTCATATCAACTTCTCGATAAAAATCTGGTTTAACAACAAAGAGTTTCCATTTACCATCGCGAATTGTACGAATAGTAGTGTCTTTCATTGTAAATATGGGTGGATGTATTTTTGATTTTCCTTGAATAATAGCAGCAATATCCTGTCCATCTAATTGTATTGTTGGATTTGTTTTTATCCCTACAAGATTCATGATTGTTGGCAAGATATCGGGCGACCAACAAGGGATACTAATGATTTTCGACTTAGGAAATTGTTTGGGGTAACTAATAATAAAAGGAACCCTTGTTCCACCTTCCCAGTTGGTTGCTTTCATCCCTTTTAAGCCACCTGTATTACCTCCATACCAAGGGCCATTATCAGACATGAAAATGATGATGGTATTTTCTAAAATATGAAGCTCTTTGAGTTTACTGATTACCTCTCCTGTAGACCAATCTAATTCTCTAAGTACGCTTTCATATAAAACTTTTGAATTTCCTGTTCTATAAAATTTTTCAGAAGCTGCCAATGGTTTGTGCGGCATTGCATGTGCTAAATAAAGAAAGAATGGGTTGTTTTGATTTCTTTGAATAAAGTCCAATGCATTCGAAGTATATTTTTGAGTAAGCAACCGCTGGTCAACAGGATACTCAACAGTATCAGTGTTCTCCACAATTTGAACAGGCCTCATGTCATTGGAATATAGAATGCCATAGTATTCATCAAAACCATGTTTCACGGGAAAATATTCAGGCTTATGCCCTAAATGCCACTTCCCAATACACTTAGTACGATATCCTACTCCTTGAAATAATTCACCCATAGTAACTTCACTTGCATTCAATCCGATATCATTAATATTTGCATCAGGTGCAGGATTTTGTACCATGCCATGACGTAGCGGAAAGCGACCAGTTAAGATCGATGCCCTTGAAGGTGCACAATATGGAGTAGGTACATAAAAATCGGTAAATCGAATTCCTTCTTTTGCCAACCAGTCAATATTTGGTGTGCTGATCTGATTTTTATTATAGCATGAAATTTCTCCATATCCCATATCATCAGTTAAGATGATAATCACGTTGGGTTTTACTGGATGTTTAGCCTGGCCTTTACTTAGAAGTGGAAAAAGGGTAAAGCAATAAATAGTGCTAAATGCAAAAATTTTTTTATACAATTTTACCATGTTGATAATAATGAATTATTTTTTATTAGGCTTATTACCCATTGTTAGTTTTAATGTTCCTCCTTTTAATATTTCGTTGTGCGAGAAAGAAAGATTGTTCAATTTTTTCCCATTCAAAATGGCTTCTTGAATATATTTATTCTCTTCACTGACCGAATTTGCTATAATGGTAAATTGTTTATTGTTTGGCAAACTAATAGAAGCTTTTTCAAATAAGGGGCTACCCAAAACATATATTTGAGAAGCCGGAAAAACTGGATAAAACCCTAGTGAAGAGAATATATACCAAGCTGACATTTGTCCGCAATCTTCGTTACCAATGATACCATTGGGATCATCGTGATAAAATTCTTTCATTATATACCTTACTTTTTCAGCAGTTTTCCATTGCTGATCGGCAAAAGCATATAAATATGTAATGTGGTGGCTTGGCTCATTGCCATGAGCATATTGACCAATCAAACCAGTAAGGTCATCCAATGCTTCATTTGAAGCCTCTTTAATTGAAAAAAACGAATCCAGCTTCTGAATAAATGCATCTTTCCCTCCTACTAAAGAAATAAGCCCAGGAACATCCTGTGGTACTAACCAAAGATATTGCCAAGCATTACCTTCTGCATAATCAGCTGCCCAAGGTTTGGTAGATTTGATTGGGTCAAAAATTTTACCCCATGATCCATTAGCTAGTTGTCCCCGAAAGAATCCAGATAACGAATCATAATACAACCGGTAATTCTCTGAACGTTTATTGAAATAAATATAGTCCTCTATTTTACCCATTGACTTTGCCATTTGCGCTATACTTGCATCACTTATTGACAACTCAAGTGCATTTGAAACAGTTCTTTTGACATTTGAATCAGAAGGTATTGCTTGAAATTTTTGTATAAAGTTTAATCCTCTCAGATCAGACATTGCAGTGGTTTTCATGGCATGATAAGCCCTTTCGGCGTCAAAGGATTTGAAACCTTTTAAATAAGCCTCAGCAATTATTTGAATACTACTAATACCCACCATGGTTCCGGTTTCATTAGCATTTAAGTGCCAAATGGGTAAATATTTTTGTTCATCAAAAATCGCTAGCATACTATTAATAAAGTCTCCAATACGATCCGGAGCTACTAGATTTAAAAGGGGATGTTGTGCTCGATAGGTATCCCAAGTAGAGAAAATAGAATAATTATCAAACTCATTTTTAATATGATTTTTTTTATCAGCACCGAGATAGTCTTTATTAAAATCGTTAAATAAAGACGGGTGAATCATGGAATGAAACATCGATGTATAAAAAATCCTTTTATCCTTTATCTTACTTGTTTGTATTGCGATACGAGATAATTCTTTATTCCATTTATCATCAGCCTTTTTTACAATATCATTGAAATTCCAATGCGGTATTTCGGCATAAATATTAGAAAGCGCATTATCGGCACTAACCGGAGAAATCCCTACTTTTATTTGTACTAAATCACCGGTGTCAAAACCAATAACCGCTTTGATAGCAGTCCCTTTCATAGAATTTCCCTCGCATTTTTTTATGCCATCATATATTTTTAAATCCTTCAATGGCTTAGAAGAAACTATTGCAAAGTACTTTTTGAACTTTAGCCCAGCCAGTTGAAAAACGATAGCCTTTCAAAGTATAATCATCTATCAGCTCCAAAAAAGTATCCGTACTTGAATCATTAATACCTTCTTTGAGGTCTATCATAACATGTGCTTCTTTTCCTTTTGGAAAAAGGTATTGATGAAATCCCACTCGTTCAGAAGCCGTCAATTCTACTGAAACTGCATTATCCATTTTAACAGCATAATATCCTGGTTTTGAAACTTCGTTCTTATGACTAAAGCTGCTTAAATAGCCATTATGCGGAAATGCCTGCTGGCCTTTATTCAATTTCACTTCTCCAACAATGGGCATGAAAAGAACATCAGACAAGTCGCCAATACCTGTTCCACTCATATGTAAGTGAGAGAACCCAATAATAAGACTATCTGAATAGTGATAACCAGAACACCAATCCCAACCTTTGTAAATATTATTTGGCCCTAGTTGAACAGCACCGAAAGGAACACTGGCTCCAACAAAAACATGACCATGACCACCTGATCCAATTAAGGGATCAACAAATTGTGTAAATTTTTGTGCTTGCACTTCATTAGAAGAAATGAAGCAAAGCATTAAATACAAAATACTTTTTAGCAAAAAAATCCGTAGAAAATTTTTAAGTTTTAACATCTAATTTTTTTTATTCAATGCGTTTTTATTTTCAGGCTTCTCAAATTTTTTCTTGAATTCTTCATCACGGTATAAATCATCAAATGGAGACTGAAGAGATATGGCATTGCCTTCATCACCAACACTAATAGCAACAACTCGAATAAACCTTGAATCGGGCAATGTAATATTTGTTGCCCCATCTGGTATTTCAATTCTATAGGAAAATAAGTAGCTATATTCATAAAGTGCATCACCTGCAGGCCTGTGATAGTGCGAAGCAGACCAAGCAATTCGTTGATTACGAATAAAGGCAGGTTGAATTTTTTTTAAATCATTTCGCAATGAATAAGACAATTCTGCAACGTATCCTTCAAATTCCCTATTGTCCCATAATCCCATATAACCTGTCCATCCGCCAATAGTTAAAGGATATTCCTTTAACCCCACTTTAAAGATTGTATTTTTATCCTCATCAGCCGCAGCTAAAATATGTACTACTTTAGTTCCTTGAGGAAGTTCTATGCTTTGGCCTTTACATGCTACGGCATTAAATGCTGCCTCCTTTTTTGATCCGATATTAAACAATACATTTCCCTGTTGAACTTTATCCCCGATCATTTCAGCGGGATATGTTCCACCCTTTCCATCTAAACTACCAACATGGCCTTCACTTCTTGGCATATGATCAATATATCCATCTTCACGATTATTGTTATAGCTAAAAATATCAGCATCATATTTAAGATTTAAAGGTTGAGTTTTGATTGGCATTTTTTCTGTACTTGTTATTTTCAATAAAATAGACTTAAGTTGGTATGGCGAAAAGTTTAAGCCAAGTATATTTTTTTTAGTTTCTAGTTTTACATTCAATAACCTTTCAACTCCATCAACTTCTTCAGCTGCTTCAATTGGTAGTGCGGCAGAAAGTTTTACGCCTTCGCTTTGCTTTCCAAATAATTCCTGTAAACGAACAACAATGCCTGAACCATCTTCAGCCATTTTAATTGATTGTATATTTACCTGATCAGTATTGATATTAAATAGAGAGAATGAACTTCCTTTTCCAGTGTGTTTAGGTACTAAAAAAGCTGCAGGACGCTGCTCAAAACGCATCGCTTCCCAATGTGATTTACCTTGTCTCCAATCGCCTTTATGACCAGCTACTGCATAAGTAAACTCATGTCGGCCCCAATCTTGCCATCTCATTTCACTCATCGTACCATCGTCCATTACTTCCTGCTCACTATCCTTAGTATCTGGCCCATGTATTAAAGTAAGTCTTATGGTATTGTCATCAACTTTATCGCTCCCGTATTTTGCACCAGTTAAAATAGAAGCTCCATATATACCTGATTTATCTGTTAGGTCTATCCATGCATGACTAGGCACTTCATATTGTTTTTCATTCCTATTTCCTCGTTGGATGGTTCCCAAGTCCAAGTTATAAGTAGCTTCAGGTGCTTCTGCAGTAAAATGAAATGCAGCTTTCAAAAGAGTTCCTCGAGTTTTCCAATCAATTTGATTTACTGTTTCTACACGGCTACCATCAGCACCTGCAGAAAGCCTAATGAGCTGAGTGATTTTTGATCCTTCGTTTTCTCTGATTACTTCAACAGCAACTCTTAAAGGTCCATCTTCAACAATTTTTACTGAAATAGGGTTTGAAGCAACGCTTCGTGCAGGTTTTACTAAATCTCTCCAATAGATACGCCATGCTGGTTTGATATCTGGAAAATTATTTCCAAATTCAAGTTGAATAGGATTTTTTAATAGCTCTTTATCAATTCTTTTATCAAAAATACTTGCTATATCTCCATTTTCATCAATGCTCACTTTATAAGTATTGTTTTCTAAATAATTTTTACGAACAATTAATTCCGAAGACTTAACCATTGTTTTTTCTTGTCGAATCGAATAAACAACAGCTCCTATAGAAGAAAGATCGGCTAAAAATAATATTCGTTTCTTTCCATCGAATCCAGTAGTAATTTGCGAAGGCACTTCTTTGTTTTTATCATCAAAAACCGAAATAAATGCTGCAACTAAAAATTCATCCGGTATAAATGCTTCCACAATATCTTTTCTTGAAATAGAGAGCGGATTAAAAACAACTACTGGTATTCCAACAACATCAGTATTTAGCGTACTTGCCAAAGTACCAATTGCATCTTGATAAACGCCACCAAATTTGTTCAATGCAATTATACCATCATTCCAGCCCTCTTCATGAGCTTTAGGAATGCTGGTTCCCGGCAAGTTATCATGGTACTGATTTCGGAGAACTAATCCCCATGCCTCATTCAGTGACGTGTAAGGATAATCAGCTCCATTGAACAAATGAGCTGTAACAGCTGCACGCTCACTAGCATCCGCCAACAGTTCAGCTTTTCGATTTAGTTTTTTTGTATAAGCTTGTGAAGAAAGTATTCCAGTTGAATGTTTTACAAGTAAGAGATCTTTATTCCATGTTGGAAATTTTTTTGCTTGCTCATCAGATATCGATCTAAACATAATGTCTGACTGCCCTACAATAACATTAATAGGCCCTTTTGTTTCTTGCGTTTTTTTAAGTGTTTCAAGGGAAACTTTTTGAATTACACCGCCGCGATCTGCATTGTTTTGATCGCCTCCACCTACATAGAAATAGTCAATTGGTAAACCGCTAACGATTCTATTCTTTTCTAAACGGTCTAATGTTTCATTATTAGTAGAATATACTTTTTTATGAGCAGCTGCATAGTCTCCACCATTCAATGCCGCTATTACCCATTTTCCGTCAGGCCCAATCCACCGGCCTATATTAAATGGAATTCCATTTGCTGATTCCCAAGATAATTTTTGAGTTGAAAATCCTCGAAATCCACAATGTCTTATCACAGAAGGCAACGAATGCGGAAATCCAAAACAATCGGGAAGCATAAATTCATTACTCTCTTTTCCGAATTCATTTTTAAAATACTGATGCCCCATTAACATTTGTCGAACAAGAGATTCAGTTGATGGAATATTAACATCATTTTCAGACCATGAATTTCCGCTTGGAAACCAACGCCCAGCAGCTACCCATTCTTTTAGTTCTGCATATTTTTCTGGATAATACTCATGCATCATTTGATAACGATTAGCCCCTGTCCAGTTAAATATATAATCTGGATAATCTTTAAATGCTTTAAAATTATCGTCTAACGTATTTTTTAAAAAATCACGGATTACTTGTGGGTAAGACCAACGCCATATATCATCAAGATGCGTATAGGGAACGGTAAAGAGAGTTGGCTTTGTGAGATCTATTGACTTTGGATCAATTGGCTTAACGGCAACTTTTGTACTATTGTTAGTTTGCGCACTGGCAAATACTGAGCACAAACAAATAAAGACAATAGCTAAAAAAGTTGTTCTTGCTAATCTGTTGTTATTTAAAAAGGTTCTCTTCATGAATTTAATTTTGTTTCCTTTCTGGCATTTTTTTAGAAAAAGGAATTTCGCCACGAAGCATTTTACCTGCCATACTAGTTAACCACAAATAATGATCAGATGGAACTTCTTTTTCTATAGCAACAAAAACACTTTTCCCAATAGGAACTTTATGTGCACATTTCATAATTGCAGTACCTTCATCAATTTCATCAAACATAGCAACATATAACATTTCTGCACCACTCTCAATAGCACCAGCAATTTGCTTCCAGTAAAATTCACCTTTGTTTCGTGGGATCTTATCCGACACATCATCCTTCATATTGTGCCACGAAAATCCTGGGAAAACGGTAGGCGCATATGACTTCCCATTTTCTTTGCACCAATTTACATCTTCAATTATATATTTCTTTCTGTATGCTTCATAACTCTCCTCATTAAATCTTCCTACTAGCCAAGGATGAACTACATCAGCCATTTTAATGGCATCGAGTAATCTTGGGTCACCTTTTGTATCCGACCCAAGGGTTCTCCAGCGAGATGGGATACCTAAATGGATTGAGCAGCCTCCATATTGAGGATCATTCTTAAAAAAGTTTATTATATCAAATATTTCGGGAATGTGGCCAGAAGCTCTTCCTCCTGCGCTTATGCCCCAGAAAGCAACCAAGGGTTTTCCATTTTGAAAAAGATAGGTAGTTTTTTTTCCTTGGTCTGTAATTTTAAGATCATCTACTAGGTGTTTCCAATCCTCCATCACCAATTTATATTTAGCGTCATCCATACTACCTATATCATACATTAAGCATATGGCAATGCCGTATTTATTAGCTGCTTTTAAAGCAGAAGCCAGCACTTTGTCATTGTGTATTACCCTTTTGGGATTTGTAAGTACTTCAAAGAATCTTTGCATAAATACGCCATCAATCCCATATTCCTTCATCCATTTGAAATGTAAATCAACTGTACTTTCATCGAAAGAACTAAACACGTATGAAGGTGACTCATCTTCAAACTTTAAGGAGGTTTTGTATTTCACTTCGTACTCATCCATTTCAGGCCAATAATCAATCGTACAACTCCCATCCTCAAACTTTCCATTCTTAGCATAATGAGTCCATCCTCGATTAGCTCCATCTCCTTCACAATTAAACCACCCTTGATAACCAGCCATAATAAGCCCTTTGTAACTCATGTACTTGCTTTTTTCAGCATGTTTATTTTGCGCTGAAGTATTTTTCAAAATGAAGATTAATAGTAATATAATATATATTATTTTTTTCATCTTGATGTGATTATCAGAGATAAATATTGAATCCAAGCTTGATGATAGGTAAGCTACCTATCATTCCTACTTCAACTCTTTTATTTTTATATTTTTGAACCATACCTCGTTCCCATGATCCTGCAATAAAATATTACCTTCCTCTGCATTTCCAAAATTTGGCCAATCACTGTATTTACTATAATTTACCAATGCTTGCCACATTGGGGTGTTTCTTTCGTATTCAAGGGTAAGTTTATCATTTAAAAAATGTTGTACTTTATTTCCATTCACCACTATGCGGGCATTATTGAATTCTGTTTTTCGGAAAATTTTATCTTTAGGAGCAGCAATCAGATCATATAGAGAGCCAGCTGTTCGGTTGCCTTTAACACCTAATTTTGCATCGGGATGTTTTTCGTCGTCAAGAATCTGAAATTCGCAACCAATAGAAGATCCTTTCCCTTTATTTAATTCGGTATCAACAAAATATTTAATGCCACTATTGGCACCTTCGGTAATCTTAAAATCAATACTTAACTCAAAGTTCTTATACTTATTCAAGGTTACAATATCGCCGCCATTGGTTGACTCTCCTCCATCAGAATTTAGAACTTTCAATAGTCCTTTTTCAACTTTCCATCCACCAGTTGGGAAAGAATTTAATTTAGCACCACGCCAACCATCGGTTGTTTTTCCATCCCATAGTAATTTCCAACCCATTTGAGTTTCTTCACTTGAAACAGTATTGTCTATACAGTTAACTTGGTAAATCTCTTTTTTATAGGGTGTTTTGAATCTTTCAGGATTTTCAGTGCAAATGCGGATATTTTTCCATTGAACAGTTTTGCCAACTTGTTCCGGTTTGCCAATCTGATGAACTTGCAAAGCAATAAATCCTGTACTTGAAACATCATCTAAAATATTGGCACAAGGAATACCATTTAACCATGTACGAATGCTTGTACCGATGGCTTCGATCCGAACTTTGTTCCATTCATTTGCTTTGAATGCAGTTTTTGCAGAAGGATTTTTTTCCAAAGAGTATAACCAACCACGGCGTCCTTCATCGTAAACACCACCACTCCAAGCTCTTGCAGATGGGTCAATCTCGTATTGATAACCATGTACGCGACCATTATTGTAGTCTTTAAAACTATTGCTCCGAAACTGAATACCGGAATTTAATCCATCTTCAACTTTGAATTCCAACTCCAATATAAAATCGGCAAATAATTTTTCGGTAACTAAAAAAGTATTGGGTGTATTTAACTTTGAAGTTCCAATAATGGTTTCATCTTTAATAGTGTATTCGGCAGCACCATTTAAAACTTTCCAACCACTAAGGTCTTTTTTATTAAAAAGATTTTCCCATTTTTTTTGTGAAAAAACGCTTATTGATGTGGCCATCAATATTACTAAAATTAAACTTTTTGTTTTCATTGTTTTTTTGTTTTAAATACTTTAAAGGTTGTAATACTTTTTCCAATCTTTTCGTGGCTCAGCACCTTTCAAAAGTTTATTCGCGATGCTGTTGTTGGTAAAACGTTTTTTTATTGGATCGAAAGTTAATTTTGCATTTAACTGCTGTGCAATAACTCCTAAGCAAAATACCTGACTCAGAGGACCAGCAATATCGAACGATGAACGAGCTTTCTCATGCCCTTTACAAGCTAATAGAAAATTAGCAAAATGATTTGAAGGACTTTTTGGTACCTCCGGCAATTGCGATTTCATCATCAAAGCTTTTTCTTCTGGAATGATCGAAAGGGTACTTCCATGGCTGCCTCCCTTGAATGTTAGGTCTTTGCTATAAATTATTTTTCCGGGGTTAAGTTTTGAAGGAATGATTTTCCCATTGCTAGGAGGTGGAATATTGGGGTCGAGTTCCAAATTACCATAACCATTCGGAATTGGAGGAATATTATCTAAACCATCGTACCAGGTTACTTCACAAGCTGGCATATTTTTGCGGGCTGGAAAGTTAAACTGAATGGTTGATGAATAAGGGAAGAAAAATTTATTATGCCCTTTGGCATAGAGCATATTGATTTCAACTGGCAAACCCAGCTCAAGAAACTCATGGGCCGTATCGAGGATATGCGCGCCCCAATCTCCTAAAGCACCCATGCCGTAGTCGTACCAGCAGCGCCACTGACCGTTTATATAATCCTTATTGTAATCGCGGAATTGTTCTTTACCTAACCATGTATCCCAGTCTAACGAAGCAGGAACAGGTTCTGCGCCGGGCATACTTTGCATGTTCGAATCGAACTTATGCCATCTGCGTGAGTTGTTCATGTGTGCAGTAATTGCGGTAACATCTTTAATGATACCTGCTTCTTTCCAAGCTTTAAACTGAAAATAGTTGGCTTCGGAGTGACCCTGATTACCCATTTGTGTAACTACATCGAATTTTTTAGCAGCACCCATCATCAACTCCACTTCGTAGAAGCTGTTTGCCATTGGTTTTTCAACATACACATGTTTGCCTAACGACATCGACAACATGGTAGCAGGAAAGTGACTAAAATCAGGTATAGCAATACAAACTGCATCGATTTCCTTACCCATTTTATCAAACATTATTCGGAAATCTTGAAAACGAGGAACATCAGGAAACTTTTTCATTATCTCCAAAGTATGAGGCGCCCCCATATCAGTGTCACACAATGCCACGATATTGCAAAGACCTGTTTTATCCAATTCCTTTATAATCTCGTTAGCACGGTTACCTACACCAATACAAGCCAGATTTACTTTTTCTGCAAGGCCGAACTTTCTGCTTTTTAAATCATTGGCTGATAATTTAGGTATAGCTAATGAAGCCAAAGGCGTTGCCACGGCTAAAACAGATAACTGCTTGATAAATTTACGGCGTGAAGCTTTTGAATTATTTTTCATTTTTTACAATTTAGATTTCCTTTTTAAATATAATTTAATTTTTTATGTTGATCAATGATTTTTTGATTAAATTCCTTATCAAGTGTTATACAGGAGGATAGCACAATAAAATTTTTGCCGGGTTTTTTGTTTTCCATTTGACAGTTTTAATCGCAGCAGAAAAAAATATTTCATCACCTTGATTGAAGTGAAATTCCTTACCGTTGCATTCGATTGTAGTTTCACCAAAATAAATTACCCCTACAAAGAAAGAACCGTTGCCTTCCATAATATATTCACTATTTAAATCAAGTTCGTTCAGTCCAAAACAATCGGTATGCTTTCTATTGAATATAGTTTTGTGAGTGAAAGCATCGGAAGATTCAATTGTTTGTGGCGTGATTTTCCATTTTTTTTCAGCATCTTCAAATGAACAGCCATCAAAATGAAAACATTTTAACATGTTTTCCTCTCCAACACCCTGATGAATTAATTCATCGGAAATTGTAAGACCACCTGGAGTTATTTTTTCTACTCGCATGGTATAATCAGTTGGCTCTTGTACTTCCATCAAAAAGCAACCACTTCCAATAGCATGCGGAACACCTCCGTAAATAATAAATGCATCTCCTGACTTTATTTCAAAACGGTGAAGACAACTCAACATACCTTCAATATCTTGTTTTTTGAAAAGCTCACTCCAAATTTCTGGAGTTACACCTTCCTTAAATCCAAGGTAAATGGCACTTTGTTCTCCATTAATTTCTCGTCCACCTAATATGTACCATGATTCAGTTTTACCAAAGGGAGAATTGAACATTTTTCGAGCATATTCTTTATCTGGATGTACTTGAATTGTTAACCTTTCTTTTGAGTCAAGCATTTTTATTAATACACCTGTTGTGCCGAATTTTGAAGCAACTGATTTACCTAAAAAAAGATTCAGATCAGCATTAATTAGTTCAGTAATCGGAATTTGTCCTAAAGGAGTTTCTAAAAAACTAAGCCCTTCATTTTCAGGTCGATTTTTCCCACGTGCAGTTATTGTTGACATGATCCATTCTTCTGGAAAAGAAGCATCAATTGGGCGCTGCAATTTATTCCAATTATCAATTAATGCTCCACCACTGTAAGTACGCCACACACGGTTGGGCAGTTGTTTGAGCGGTATATGCGCCAATTGTATTAAATTGTTATTACCCATTTTTGGAAATTAATTGATTGTTATTGGAAGCAAAAATGAGTACAGAAACAACTGATAAAGGAATTAATACTATACCCATTATAAAAAATGGAATCCAATTGCCACCTTCCGTTAAAATTGGCACTAAATAAGTTGAAAGAATTATTCCGAGAATTGCTGAAGCCCCACCCAATCCTGCTAACGACCCAACAGTTTTACCTGAATGATAGTCGCTTGGTAATGTTTGAATATTGGTTATGGCAAATTGAAAACCACCTAGAATCAACATCAACAAAATAGAAGCAGATAAACCAGACTGTGCAAATGCTGCACCGATCATGCCTGGTAAAATAATAGCGCTTCCAATAACAATGGTAATTTTTCTGGCATTAACCGGATTATAGCCTTTACTTATAAGTCTTCCAGCCCACCAGCCACCCAATATACTTCCAAAAGCAGCTCCTACAAAAGGTATCCATGCTACTGCGGCTACTTCCTTTAAATTCAATTTGTACACTTCTTGCAAGTAAATAGGTAACCATGTCATAAACATCCACCAAATTGGATCGAGAAAAAAACGACTCGCAATAACTGAATAACTTCTTTTGTCTTTAAGTAACTGCTTAACACTTATAGTTTTTGAGCTTACTATTTCAATTTCGCTTTGTCCTGTTAAAATATATTCCTTTTCATTATTAGTAATCCAAGGATGTGTTTTTGGTCCGGATTTATTTACAAAATACCATAACGGTATCCATACCAAACAAACTGCACCCAAAACAACAAATGTTTGACGCCAACCCATCGATAGAAAAAGTAGCGGAATAATAATTGGCACTAATATATTTCCTATCGATGATGCTGCACCAAAAAAACCTTGAGCAATTGCCCTTTCTTTAATAGGAAACCATTCGGCATTAGACTTAGTTGTTCCAGGCCATGGGCCTGCTTCACCAAGACCAAGTAAAATTCTAAAAAAAGCGAGCGACCTAATACTACCAACAAGGGAAGTTAACGCAATTGCAGCTCCCCAAATAAAAGCTGAAATACTAAATCCATTTCTTGTTCCAACTTTATCGTAAAGTATTCCTGACAATAACTGACTTAGGCCATAAGCAATCATAAAAAAAATATTAATCCATGCAAATACTTCTTTCGATTTTTGTTGCTTTTGTTCTGTAGACATTTCATTGCTTATAATATCCAGCTCCGAAGCTATTCCTGGTTGAAGAACTTCCCCTGTAATCTTATCTTTTCCATCTTGCCACATATAATTTAATGTACCTCTGTCAAGTATATTAATTACTGTAACTAGTACAATTAAACTTAAAATCACCCAACGCATTCCTTGTATTTTCATCTATATTTCTTAATTATTTCTAATTAATAGTCTTGATTCAATTCCTTTAACAATTGGATAGTTCACTTCTTTTAAATATCCAACTAATTTTGAACGTAATTCTTCAACAGTATTCATATATTTAAATCTTTCAGGATTTGATCCCAAGAGATTGTTTATTTCAAAAGGATCATTTTTTAAATCGAAAAGAGCTTCTACATTTTTGCCCCCGTTTCTATGGGTAGTCATTAATTTCCAGTTTTCTGTGCGAATCATTATGGACGGAACTTTTTCATTTTTCCATTGCCACTCTGAAACAGCAAAATCATATTTAGGGGATGCAGAACCATCAATTACACCTTTTAATGAGTAGCCATCAGTTGAAATTGATTTCACTCCAGCATATTCCAAAATTGTTGGAAAAATATTGAGTGTAGAAACAGGATTTGTAATGGTTTGACCTGCTTTTATTTTTCCAGGAAACCGAAATAATAAAGGTACCCTAACTGACTCTTCATAGAAATTAAATTTACCCCTCATCCCATGAGCACCAAGCAATTCTCCATGATCTGAAACAAAAACAACCAATGTGTTTTCGGTTAATTTCAAATCATCTAGTTTTTTTAGAATTTTACCTACCCAATCATCTACCTCCGTTACAAATGCATAATAATTTGCCGTCATATACTGAATTTTATCTTTTTCATTATAAGGAGGTTCAATTATACCTGGATTGTATGGAGAATTCTCTCTTTTATCTTCAATCGAAAATGGAATGGGCATGTCTTTAGGCTTATAAATAGAAGCATATGGCTCAGAAGGAGTAATAGGAACATGAGGACAATGAAAGGAACATGTCAATATAAATTTTTCATTCTTCATTCTTTCCAATGCAGCAATTGTTTGTTTACCTTGTACTGCTGTAATGGTATATTCAGCAGGTAAATCAAGTACTCCATGTATATCTGCTTGACTCAATTTTTTTTCTAATTCTTTTTCAGGTATTATACCAGAAGGTAAATATTTAAAATAACGATCTGTTGGATCAAGCTTATAAGGAACTGTACCTCCATAAAAAGTAGTTTCATACAATTCACCCGTTTTCAAAGGTCGTTTTGGAAAATTTTCTCTAATGTATTTTACATAAAGTTGTTCCCAGCGAAGAATTGGATCAGTTCCTGTCATACCTTTTACAGGAGGGTTCATATACACTTGTGCCATTGTTTCAGGTGAATGGTATTTGCCATAAACTTGAGTATTATATCCTCGCTTTGCAAGAATTTCATCGAAAGTTGGATAATAACACTCTCCCGTTTTTACATCATCGTTTTCCCTAATGGTTGTTGTTTCTGTTAATCGACCGGTTAACATAGAAGTTCTAGCTGGTGCACATACTGGGCAAGAAGTGACTGCTTGACTAAAATTCACTCCCTCCTTGGCTAATTTATCTAGATTAGGTGTTTTGATTATTTTATTTCCAGCATAACCAATTGCATTCCATGCTTGCTGATCGGTTATTATAAGTAACACATTTGGCTTTTCTTGAGCATTTAAATGCAAAGAAAAAAGGGTAAATAAGACTAAGTAAAACTTTGAATTCAAAATCATTTTAATATTTAGGCTCATAATTTTTTTGATTTATATACCGCTTATTCATTCTTAAGTACTTATTCAAATTCGTCATAAAGAATCCAATCCAAAATATGCATGTTCAATTCTATTGTTATATACTTTTATTATTCGCATTCCAGAAGGTGCTTTTCCCAATGGTTTTCCAAGAGCACTTGTAGTTACCAATTGAGTTCCACCATAACTTGATAGACTATTGTTATGGTAATGCCCTGTAAAAACTACATCAACCTTTTTGTCATTAAATAAATCAAGGTATTTTTTTCGATATTCCAAATCAATATTTGAATATGCGGTAGGTTCATCAATTTTATTGATAAAAAAGGGATAATGAGCAAACAAGATTGTATGTTTTGATTGCTGATTATGTTTAAGCTTTTTTGTAAGCCAATGATATTGTTTTTGTTCTAAATCAACCAAATTAGCTTTGATTAAACTGGCATTATATCCTATAAAAGAAGACCCCTTATGAGTAAATGAGAATTTATCACTCCCATAATTTTTAAAATATTTTTTTATGCTGGCCTTATTCGGAATTTGACCAACATCATGGTTCCCAGGTGTATAATAAACAGGGATTTTCTTACTGATGGTTGCAGTTATCCGCTTAAATTCTTGTATTTGTGAATTATCATTCGGATCATTAACAAAATCACCAGTTATTACTACAAAATCAGGTTTTAATTTATTTATAATAGCAACAGCTCTTTCATACAATACTGTTTCTTTTTCAAAACCCCGATTGTTTTCAAACATACCAAATTGGGGATCTGAAATATGTATAAAAAACCAGTGATCATTTATCTTTTCTTCGTTAGAAAGTTTAGCATTACGGAATGGCATTTCACTTTGAGCAAAGCAATTAATCTTTAAGCAAAAAGCTAACAAAATAAATAAATATATTTTTAACATGCCATGTTGCATTTTTCTAATGATTGGGTTTACTAAAGAATTTTGCTATAAGATTTATTTATTGATTAAATCGTTTATCATATTTACAAACAAACGACCAGCAATTGGATCAGTAGTCGATTTCTCAATTTTCATAGAAGAAAGTATTGCTGATCCACCTTGATTGATTCGTAATATTGTAAACCCATTTATTGATTTTACAAAATCAGATCTTTTTTCCATGTCGCCTTCTATATAACCATGCACTTTGTAATGATTGGCCAATTGAAGCACATTTGTGTTGCGATTAACTTGAAATGTAGTATTACAAACTTTAGGTTGTTCAGATTTATAGTTATTAAAATACCTTAAATCAAATAAACCAATACCATCAAATACCGGAGATTCTGGCATTTCCATACTCACAATTTCAGCTTCGGGGGGCGCTATTAAACCAGTAATATACTCAGGATACAATTTCATAGAAACTTCAGGTGAATTCAATATCAGCACTTTTGCACCATTATTTAACTTGCTTCTTAATTGCTGGATATCTTGATTGGTGCAGTTCTTTGTTGTGTCTAGCCCAGAAAAAATATAAATATCTGCATTTGATTGCAATACACTAGCAACAGTAGAAAAAGATGCATAATTTACTTTAAGAAAGTCCAATGATTTATTAATACCATTAAAATCGACCAAAGCGATTTTTTTAGCAGCATTTATTGATGATCGACTCCATTCTTTTTTTGCAATATTTAGTTGATATTCATTTTCTGAAACTGGAATTCCATTTTCAATCAATTTGATTTTAAATTTTGCAACTAATTTATTGGATGGCAAATTATCAGGGATTTGTATTTCAGGTGTCATCCAATACCTTGTAGAATGTTTTACTGAAGGTATTTGTGCTGTACCCCCAACAATTTTTTCACCACTTGTTGTTTGCAGTTCCCAAATAAGTTTAGACTCTTTTAAATCAGTTCCATTTTCTTTATCATTTACTATGCAAATTTTTGTAGCCAGTTTCTCGCCGTTATAAAAATTACGCCCCCATAATTCTGCACTTACCAATACAGGCTGCATAGCTCTTTTCATTGCATAATAGGTAGGATAAGGTTCAATATTTTTCACATCATAGACACTTCTAAACCAAGTTAACAATGCAAAATGTAAAATACCTGATGCTTTTTCGTTTGTACGTCTGTAAGCTTCAGCAATCTCTCCTGTGATAAAAGACTGTACATCTAAAAATGCCTTCGGATTACCAAATTCGTATGATTGATTCCCTATTAAGCTTTGTGGCGTTTGGTGTACTAAATTATAAAAACGGGTTGCATGTCCGGTTTCGCCATTTGGATAACCAGATGATGCCTCCTGGCTAATTAATGGACGACCGGGTGTATATGCATCTCTTTGAAATTCGCCATTGAATTGTTTGAAAATGGAATTGTCGTACCAGTTAACGTATTTATGATCATCATCAATATCACCATCATCTATTGTTTTAAAAAAATCAGCTCCAAACTTATTTTTTTTACGTTTGTAGTTAGAATCAAAACTAATGGGACGTGTAGGATCTATTGCTCGCATTTTTTTAACCACGTCTGAAATGATTTTCATTTTACGTTTTGCCTGCTCAATATCAGGGTCATTATCATAAAACTTCATTTCATTATTCACCGTCCAAAATAATATGGATGGATGATTTCTATACTTTTTCAACATGGTTAAAAATTCATCAGCCCATAATTTAATTATTGCAGAATCAGGAAAGGTAGATTTAATCATTAACCAAGGCCATGTTCCCTCATAGCTAATTCCAATACCATTTTCATCGGCAGCTGTTGTCCACAATTCATTGTATGGAGAAGTATGTGTTCTAGTTACATCCATATTTCCCGCCTTCATCAATTGATAAAAGCTGTTAGCCAAATTTACATCGTTAGGAGCTAAAGCAAATGGTGTATGGTTTCCACCTCTTAGCCAATACTGCTTTTCGTTGAGGTAAAAATAGCCGTTTTTAGACTCAAAGGTTCTAAAACCAGCAGTAATAGTTTTAGTATCTACTTCTTTATCAGTAGATACTAATTTAAAATTAAAATTATATAAATTAGGATGATTGGGAGTCCAGAGTTGTGGCTTTAAATTTGCAATATTATAGGTAAGCAAACGCTGCTCACCAGCTTTTAATTCTACTTTCATTAATGAGTTACCAGCATAAAGCGCACTTCCAGTGCCTTTATCTAAAATTTCAGTTTGTAAATTATAAGTAACCACATTTGAAGAATGATTTTTAATAGTAATATCAAATGTTGCTCCAGTGAGTGATGGCTTAATGTAAACATCTTCAATTTTTGCTTTTTCCGTAATCACCATTTTGACTGGCTGCCAAATACCAGCTGGTTCATCTTTGAAAAATCCATGAGCGATATCTTTAATCATACTATTGGTTACAGGAACAGATACTGCAACATCTATAATCTTATCTCCATCTTCAATTTTATTGATAAAATCTCTTACAACCCTTATTGCAATTAGATTTTTACCAGCACGAAATAAATTAGATCCATCTATCTCAAAATCGCCAAACATACCAATATGAGATCCAGCAAGTTGTCCATTGATATACACTTGGGCAACTTTTGAAACAGCATCAAAATTAAGTGTAATGTGTTTTGATTTTACATTAGAGGGGAGTTCAATCCATTGACGATACCAGGCAGCTTTAGTTTTGGTATAATCAAATGAATAGTTTTTACACCTGTCTGTTTCTTTTTGAAAATAAATATCAGAAACACCTTTTTGATGGCCTTCAAAAGATTCTCCATGCAGCCAGATTCGAGATGGGTTCCAGAAATTTGGGACGGACATGGTATGCCAATTAATGTCATCAACATTTAAGTCAGATGCCTTTTTTGTGCCATCTATCTCCTGTTCAGGCATAAATAACCATTGACCATCTAATGAAATTTCCGAACGACTTTTATTAAGTTCATTAACTATTATTGATTTATAATTTGCTCTCTCGTTAATTCTCTTTTTCTCTTTCTCAGCAGGTCCTAATTTATCTTCAAGTTCTTTTACTGTCACATTTTTTAGATGATTTTCATCTAAAGATGTAATGGACAAATCATCAAATTCTGTTTCTATCCAACTACCGCCAAGGGATACTTCCCCAGCGGGTGCAAGATTTGCATTTTTATCAACAACATCGATTCGGGGGATACTTTCATTATTTAAAAACACCCTGATTCGATTACCACAAACTTCAATTTTAATATCGTACCAAGTACCGGGCTTAGGCTCAAAATAGAGTGGCCTTAATCCTATAAACTGATCGGTACCCATATAACCCATACGGCTTAGGTATAAAGAGTTTTGCAACCCTCCTCTCAAACCCACTACGTATCTGTCACTGCGATTGAAAGCCCTAAATCCTGCCCATATCTGAACTTGATCAGCTGATTGTGGAGCTCTAGCTTTAAATTTTATTACATAATTTTTCCATTCTACTTTTCCAAAATTTACATATGCATCCTTTGACGTAAATACGCCGTTCTTTATGGAACAATTTCCTCTCCCAATCGTTTTTAATTCGGCGCTAGAATCCGAAAAATCAGTTTGCCAGTTAAACTGCTGGGCAAATACTTCATGCTGAGCAAACAATAAAACCAATGCTAAGTAAACTCGTAAAGTTTTATTTCTTTTCATACTATTTTCAAAATTGTTATAATTTTCGTACTGGTAATTTAAAATTCAATGGTTTTTCCTTCTTTAACATTTTGGAAGCTTCACCAGTTAGCCATAAATAATGATCGCTTGGCACTCCATCCATATTAATGAACTTGGCAATATTGCTAACGGGTGGATTATCACTGCCTTTGAAAATTGCAGTTCCTTCGTTTACTTCGTCGAACATGGCCACATAAAGCATTGTTGCACCAGCATTAATGGCAGTTGAAATTTGCTGCCAATAGAATCTTCCCCCTTGCCTTGGAATAGAGCCTACAGGTTTAATATCATCAGGAAATTCAAATCTACTTAAGTTGTGCCAACTAAACCCTGGGTAAACGCAAGGAACATAATCCACACCATTATCTTTGCACCATTTAACATCAGCCAACATAACATCTCGATATCGATCCATATCATTATGTAGCAGCGGTGAAAATCGTTGAACAGTCCAAGGCAATACTATATCTGCTTTTTTTATTAACTCATGTAAATATGGATCTGGATTGCAATCTGCATTAAGATCACGCCAAAATGTAGGAACGCCTAACATCACTGAACAACCGCCATATTCAGCATCATTTTTTAAAAAGTCGATAAACCTTGCGATACCAATATTGCGTATATTATAATCTCTATCTGGAAATCCAATTCCCCAAATGGTTACTAATGGTTTCCCTCTATGAAAAATGTAAGTTTGGCTTCCGGTTTGATTGGTAACCTGCAAAGAATCTACCAAATATTTCCAATCATCAATTAAGGATGAACAATCCTCACCAGTTGCTTTCATCCCAGACAAATCGTACATCACTCCTATGGCTCTTTCATATTTAGAAGCTGCTTGTAAAGCGTTGCGCAATACATTGGTAGCTCCGCTGTTTCGAGATGATGGTTTTGCAGCACCAAAAAAACGTTGCATAAACACTCCATCTACACCATACTGGCTCATCCATTTAAAATGAAGGTCAACCGTGCTTTTATCATCAGAACTAAAAAAATTGGCAACATTGCCGTTAGTCAATTTTAAACCAGTAGGATAAGTTTTTTCATACTCTAAAAGTTCAGGCCACATATCAATACGAATCTTATTTTCATCAGGATACATTACACCATCTTTTGGTGCACGAAACCAGCCCTGATAGCCCGCCATTACCAACCCAGTATAAGAAGGATATTTTGAAACACTAGAGTGTTTATTTTTTCCCATTCCACCTTTTGCAACTATTGGATTTTGTGCATAGGATGAAATTAACCCAACTATCAGCAATATTGTAAGTGTATGTTTTTTCAACTGTTGCATTTTTAAATTTTTATAATTGAATTTTTCCCCATTCTTTGTTTGGAATACTTGTCATTATCAACTCAAGCCTTCCACCAGCCACTAATTGATGATGACTAAAAAAAGGCGTATTAATTTCTTTTCCGTTAAAAAAAGCTTTTTGAATATACTTGTTTACTTTGCTTGAGCCCTTTGCAATTAATGTAAATTGTTTATTGTTTGGTAAATCAATGGTTGTTGTTTCAAAAATGGGGCTTCCGATTGTATATATCGGCAATCCGGGTGTTACAGGATAAAAACCCATTGCAGAGAATACAACAAAAGCAGACATTCCACCACCATCTTCGTCTCCGGGCATACCGAAAATATTGTCTTTAAACCATACGTCGAGCAGCATGCGAATTCGCTTCTGTGTTTTCCATGGTGCATCAAAATAGTTGTATAAATAAGGTATATGAAAGGATGGTTCGTTGCCCATTGAGAATTGTCCTACCATACCTGTTGAGTTAGCGCCATTGACATAAAAATCGCTTTTTCTCATTCCGAGTGGTTCCCTAAAAAGTTGATCCAATCGATTCTCTGCAGCCTTTTTTCCGCCAAGTAAATCAGTTAAACCTTCAATATCTTGCTGTACATCCCAAGCATAGGTCCAAGCATTGTTCTCATCATAAAATTCACGGTAACCTTTACCTCCAGCTGATTTTGGATCAATATCAATCCAATTTCCTTTGTCATCTTTAGGCATAAATAATTGCTTTTCTTTATTCCACAGATTTTTATAATCTTTAGCCTTTGGTGCAAATAATTTATAGTCTTCCGTTTTACCCAATTCTTTTGCCAATTCAGCTAGTGTCCAAAAATCATAACTGATACCTAAGGTCACAGGAATAGGCTGCCTTTTTTCAAAATCATCCACCATCGGAATTGTTTCATTCTCTCCTACATGTAATGCGGGGAAATAACCATTTTTATCATAAAAACTATCAATACCTAATTTTGGAATTCCCTGCCGCCAAGGAATAAAAGTTCCTTGGGTGAGGTTTTTTTTAATGCCTTCGTATGCTTTATTTACATCATAATTTTTAATACCCTTACGAAATGCATCAATAAAAATTGCAGATGAGTGATAAGAATTCATACACATGTGGTTGCCATGCACTTGTGGAAATGTTGGCATCCATCCACTTTGTTCATACATTAATGTATAGGAATGTAGCACATCACTTTCCATTGTAGGATTAAGAATAGTGCGTAAAGGATGTTGAGCACGATAGGTATCCCATATCCAATCATCTACATAAAAAGGACGGTTGCTTTCGTGCACTTTTCCATCATACCCGCTAAAATACTTACCCCCTTCATTTATATCTACCACGCGCTCATATGTTCGATATAGTGCAGTATAAAAAGTTCTTTTTTGCGCAACTGTGGCACCTTTTACCTGTATTTGATTGATTGCCTTCTCCCAACTTTTTTTTCCTGATAAACTTAATTGGGCAAGACTGGTATTGGCCAACTCTTTATAAAAATTAATTTTTGCCTGTTCGTAACTAATGTATGAAACAGCATATTTTATAAACACTGTTTTAGGCGATTCCTTACTAAATGAAATAGAAAATTTACCTTTTTCATCATTTATAATATTCGTTTTTATTGAATTATTTTTTTCATCAACGAAAACAGCATGTACATAAACCGACATTTTACGCGTAATTGGGCTAGTTCCTTTAGTAGTATATTTTAGTATTTCTTCAAATGAAATCGATTTATCTTTATTAGATACAGCTAACATTTCTGCAGAACCTTTGATCAATATATTTTTATTAGTGCTAGCAGGAAATTCCAATTTATAAATGGCTGTTTTTATTCCTGGTGTAAAACTTACTTTAATATCATCATCAATTAAATAAGTTGAATATAGCCAAGGATGAACAATTTCGAGATCATGGTCTATATTCATTTTCTGCGTCCAAGAAGATTTAGTGATATTGCCAACACTAACTTTCATTTGTAGTATACCAGCATCACGGTGAGCAATTACTTGAAAAGGAAATGCTTCTACTTGATCAGATATATAATCTGATTTAATAGGAAACATGCGAATCATTTGGTTTGGCAAATGAAATGTTGGATACGTAGGTACTAAAAAGGGTACTACATTTCCAATGGTGGGATCAATGTATTTTGTAAAATCTTCTTGAGCGTAAGAAAATTTTATTGAGGTAAAAAAAAGTAATACTATTAGTATTGATCGTTTCATTTTCTTTTAAGATATGAAGTTTCTATTTTCTGAACGTTATCGAATAGGCTTTACACTTGTATATCCAGCTTCCCCATGAAACCAATTGCCAGCTTTACCTGTAAGCCATAAATAATAATCACTAGCTAGAGTACTTTCTATACCAACAAATTTTTTAGGTGCCGTTCCGTTCAGTGGCAACTCGCCTTCCCGAAGGCATTTGAAAATTGCAGTTCCCTCATCAATCTCATCAAACATAGCTACATATAAAGATTGAGCTCCAGCATTTTTTGCTCCAGCAACTTGCTGCCATAAAAAATCGCCATTGTTTCTAGGTATAGAATTATACAAAGCAGGATTATTTTTAAGGTTCCCCCAACTAAAGCCAGGAAATACAAGGGGAGCATAATCAACCTTATTAGCATTACACCACAGTACGTCTGCTGGTAATACAGCACCCGACACACTCACATAATTTGTTGGATTATACCTCCCAACCGCCCAAGGCATTATAATATCTGATTTTTTTATAAGGCTATGTAACAAAGGAGAATTTTCTGTATCATTATTTAAAGTTCTCCAATAGTATGGCACGCCTAACATTACTGAGGTTTTTTTAGTAGGGCCTTTAATTTTATCAATCAGATTTTCCACGTCGGCTATTGTGTAATTTCTGCCATCGTTGAAGCCAACACCCCAAATGGCTACCAAAGGCTTTTTGTTATGTCTCAAATAGACAGGATTCTGTGTATTACTAAAAAGCGAGAAAATGGATTGTAGCTCATTCCAGTCTTGTTCAATATAAGCAACATCGGCACTTGTACAACCGCTTAAATCATACATAATACAAATTGCTTTTTTGTATTTGTTAGCAGCCTTTAATGCATTTTGTAATACCTTATTAAAATGTGCTTTCCCTTTTGTATTGGTCTGTTTAATTTCAACAACAAATCGTTGCATAAATACTCCATCGATACCATAATCTTTCATCCATTTAAAATGAAGGTCTACAGATTCTTCATCATGTGGGCTATAAAGATTTGCATTACTGCCGTTAGAAAAAATAAAAGGTGATTGGTATTTTTTGTAATATTCACTTACATCGGGCCAAAAATCAACAGAAGTACAACCAGGCAAAAATCCGCCGCAGCTATTATTTTTATAATGATACCAACCTCGATCAGAAGCATCTCCTTCTGCCGCAAACCAGCCCTGGTAACCGGCCATTACTAGATTTTTGTAAGAAGTATAATAACAGCCTGTTTCGTCATAAGTAACCTCTGTAATTATAGGTGGTGTTACAGGAGGAATTAAAGAGGCATTACTTGTGTCATTCCCTTTCTTTGAACAACTAATTACTTGTAGCATAAAAAATACTCCAAGAAAAAACTTAATAATTTTCATTACTATTATTTGAAATACTTTTTAATCAAACTAAATTGAGTTATCTACTACAAAAACTAGCGAATAGGCTTAACACTTGTATATCCAACTTCTCCATGAAACCAATTGCCCGCTTTACCTGTAAGCCATAAATAATAATCGGATTCAAGATGATTTTCTATACCAACAAATTTATTAGGACCATTCAATGGCAACTCATTTTCTCTAAGACATTTGAAAATAGCAGTACCCTCATCAATTTCATCAAACATGGCTACATATAAAGATTGAGCTCCTGAAAGCTTTGCACCAGCAACTTGTTTCCACAAAAAATCTCCCCCATTTCTTGGATTAGCATTATAAATAGCGGGGTTGTTTTTTAGATTGCCCCAGCTAAATCCAGGAAAAACGAGTGGTACATAATCAACATTATTTTCCTTACACCACATGATATCTTTAGGCAGTGAATTCAGGGCTACTTTGTCATAATTTATTTGATTATATCTTCCAACAGCCCAAGGCATAATGATATCGGATTTTTTTATTAGCGCATGCAAGCTTGCATCATTTTCAGTATCATTAGATAAGGATCTCCAATAATATGGAACTCCCAACATAACTGAAACCTTTTTAGTAGGGCCTTTTAGTTTATCAACTAAAGTGTCTACATCGGCAATCGTATATTTTCTGCCATCTTTAAAACCAACACCCCAGATAACCACTAATGGTTTTTTATTATGCCTTAAATAATTGGGATTTTTTGTATTACTAAAAAGAGAGAATGTACTTTGTAATTCTTCCCAGTCTTGTTTTACATAAGCCACGTCTGCACTAGTACAACCGCTTAAATCGTACATAACGCAAATTGCCTTATTGTATTTATTGGCAGCTTTTAAAGCATTTTGTAATACTTTATTAAAATGTGCTTTCCCTTTAGGGTTGGCCTTTTTAATTTCTACAATAAACCGTTGCATAAAAACCCCATCAATACCATACTCTTTCATCCATTTAAAATGCAGGTCAACTGTTTCTTCATCATAAGGGCTAAATAGTTTTGCATTTTCGCCATTTGCGAAAGAAAAAGGAGTGGTATATTTTTTTGTATACTCCTTCATGTCTGGCCAAAAATCAACAGAGGTACAGCCGGGGGCAAATCCTCCACAACTTGGTTTCCCATAGTGTCGCCAACCTCTTTCTGCGCCATCGCCTTCTGCAGTAAACCAACCTTGGTAACCAGCCATTACAAGGTTTTTATACGATGTATAATTACAGCCAGTTTCGTCGTAAGTAACTTCGGTAATAAACTGAGTTACTCTAGCATTAGCATTTTTGTTCTTGGAATAACATATTAACACTATAAAAAGTGTAGCAATTATAGTTATTTGTACACTTTTCATAGAATTAAAATATTCTGTCTTTTAAATAATGAAGATTTAAATTATAACTCTAAGGTTTCTTAAACTGCTGTTTGGTGATATTTAAATAAAAGTCTCCATAAGAAACTGATGATTCAATTTGCGTATCCTCATCCCATTTATTCCATGAGTCTATAAGTATCAAACGAGTAGTATTACTAGCATTCATTTTAGCTACATTACATAATTGTTTAAACATTTTTCCTGCATCGGTTCTTGGATAGTTTGGAGTAACAGCTGATGGTTGCAAAATTTTCCAGTCGTATGCAGGTGTTATATTTGGTACGTAATCGATTCCTCCCATATTTGTAGCAAAATATTCTTTAGAATATTTCCAGTTCTGATCCATGGTTTGTGGAAGTAACCACCATCTATCCCAATCGGTCAATTGAGAACTATAACTCTGGTGGTAAATAGCATCTACACAACCTTGAAACCTAAAAGGATATCGAGCAGGTGGAGACCATCTCTCTTGCATTCCTACAATATACAATTCTATGCCAAGTGCGCGTAACCTACTTCTTAATGTAGTGTAGATATTAATGTTATTATTAGAAAACAATAAATGTGCATTTATTATGTATAAAAGTGACTTGCCGTTTACTTTAATATAATTTGCATTATTCATTTGTGGCACCATTTTAATGATGTCTTGAAAAAATTGCTCCAATTTTACTGCGTCATTTTCTAGCGGAGCAGTAGTTGAAATTGCAAAAGAAGTATTTGAAAAATTATATGCTAAAGCGAATTTTAAATTATCTGTATTTACATCTAAGAAAGATTTAACAGTAGATGAATCTGCCCTGAAATTTACCAAGTCTCTACTTACCGACCTGAAAGGAAAAAGGAAATAATCAATTCCGCCTCGCTTAGCTTGTTGAATATGATTGGTCATAATATTAGGCAACACAACACCATTTATCATTGAATAACTACCTACCGAGGGGACTTGAGTTATTGCAGTATTAAACGTGGAGAAATTATAATAAAATGCACCTACAGTATAATCAGTGGTAACAGATATTTCGTTAATAGTATAGTTTAATATATTATCCGAAGCTGATGGCGCATCCGCTTTTTTTGTACAAGAAGAAAAAATACTAAGCGCAGCAATTATAAATAGTGAAAGATTTATTTTTTTCATAATTATGATGTTTTATATCGTGAAATAATATTTACAGTAAATCCAGAAGCTAATCCTGCCGCCCTAACTGATTCTATAGTATTTCCATACCATTTATTCATACCAGATAGATCATAATAAACTCGGGCAGCGTTAAAATCAGGCACTGTATAAGGCAAAGCAAACTTTAAGCTGTTATAAGGATTTGTTGTTTCTTCAGTAAAGTTAGGAATGCCTAATTGTTTAAGCGCACCATCATAACCAACTGGATTTTGAGCACTAACTGAAGAAGGATAAAATCCACGACCTGGAATATCTTGAAATAGCAATGATGCAAAAGAAGGGTTGGTATGGGGCGATAAATTTAGCACCCTAGTTTGGCGTTGTAAGCACCAGCCATCAAAAGGTTGATCGGGGAAGTAGTTTAGCCATAACTGGTGGTATATTTTATTGATATCTCCTGCTGGTATATTAGCATTTACCAAATGAAGATAATGCCACAAGCCAACACCAGTAGTACCAAACTTTATTCCATTCCCGGCTTTATAAGCATCCCTTAATGTAGCCGGAATTCCCCAAAAAGCAAAATTGGCATCAATACCAGAAGTATAATAACTTTCTGCAGTTTGACTACCTCCAAGGTTCTGAATTCTGGCTTGTGCTTTTAAAAACTGTGCTTCTGCAAAACTTAGTACAACAAGCGGCCTTGTAGGATTATTAAGAATATTTAATGAAAACATTGAATAGGCACTAACGCCGTTTAACCCGCCATTATTTGCTTGTCCTTGCGGATCTGTGCCTCCTGTAAGCTGAGGTGTCCAACCGGGTAAAAGCCTACTCGATTTTGGAATTCCGTAATGTGGGATTGGGTAATTGATTACGTAAAAAGAATCTCTAGTGGGGTTTAAAACTGTATCAGTAACCCTGAACCTACTTGTAAGCCTTACAGAGTCAAAATAATAGTTTATTCTAGGATCTTGATAAGACCGCAAATACATAAACATTATGTCAGACATTCTTGGAAAATTACCTGTAAAATTTGATCTGATATAGGTTTTATAATATGGGTTTTCATTGCCTATTACATTTTCATAAGCTACTTTCGCAGTTTCTGATTCCGAGCCAATTAAAGTAGCTTCATTGGCCATAACATCTCTAATTTCTGCATCGGCTAACGCACTCTGGTTTCTTCTACATCTTAATGCGATTTTTAATCTAAGTGTATTTGCAAATTTTACCCAATTTTGTAATTGTGTGCCAGATGTTCCATACACAACATCATAGGCTAATCTATCTTTTGTGCTAGTTACATTAATTGTTGTACTAGCAGTTTTTAGCATTCTCAATATCTTAACGTAAGCCGAATCTTCTGAGTCAAAATTTATTTCGGTTAGGTAATTAGCGTTATTTCCTTCCGTAATTGGGATTGATCCAAAATATCCAGTGAGTATTGAATATACGTAGGCTTTCCAAATTCTTGCAATTTGCACTCTATTTCTATAAAGGGTATCGTTACCAAATTGTGTTTCAATTTGAGTAATATTTTGTAAAATCGTTACATAAAAATTTTGCCAAACTCCTTGATCACCGTTGGCATATCTTCCAACTGCCGATCCAAAATTGGCGATTTCCCACATATTTACATTGATACCATTATTAATTCCAGTTGCTCCTACCCAATCCCCTGTTCTTTTAACAGAAACAGCTAATAAAGCCTCAGGAGTAGCAGTAATAAATTGTGTGGGATCTGTATTTAATTCTTCGAATTTTTTTGTGCAAGAAGACAGGCTAATTGTAAAAAGCAGCACAAAAAATAAATATATTATCTTATTCATTTTTACCATTTTTAATGATTAATTAGAAACTTAATTTAATAGACGCCCCAAATGTTGCATATGGAAAGGATCCACCTGATTCAACCCCCATGGTTGCATTTCCTGCTCCTGTTACAGATTCAGGATCAATTCCATAAGGAGTTCTTTGGTAAATTTGCCATACATTTCTACCTGTTAACGCAACATAAGCACCTTTCACAAAACTTTTTTTACCAAACAGACTTTTATTGAAAGTATATCCCAAAATTATTTCACTAATTCTAATAGAAGTAGCATCAAAAGTATTTCCGGGCACATTGTTTGTAACGTTATCACTAGAAAATGTAGTTGGATTTATCCAACCAAAAAACTTATCTCCAACTATTGGATTTCCTTTGGCATCAGTTAACAATACACCGCCTACGCCAGATCTAGGTATGTAGGCATTTGGATATGCTGCTCCTTTAATACGGTTTGAATCTTGATAACGAGTTACAGTAGTACCCACAGTCTGACCTAGGTTTCTTCTTTCATTATCATTTTCTCCTAAGATAAAATTACTTAAGAAATATGCATCTCTTCCCTGAAGAGAGGTTAATGTGTTCCCTTGAAATACTGCTCTCCCATAAGATTCAGAAAATATTACACCACCCATTTTAACCGTAGCAGTAATCTGAAGACTGAAGCCCTTGTATGAAATCGAGTTTGATATTCCTCCAACCCAATCAGGGCGTGGACTTCCAGTTATTTGATTTAAGTTAGCTATATCTCTACCAGTTGCAGAGGCAACTAGCGTAGTATCACCAATCATATAAGGTACAGCGCCAAGATGAATGCCAAAAGGTTGACCTACCATAGCATTAACTGAAAATGTTGTTAATCTACTTCCCAATTGAATTCTACTTACATTGGGCAATATAGAAATGACTTCATTTACGTTTTTAGAAAAATTTAACCCTGCTTTCCAAGTAAAATTTTTCTTTTTTATAATTGTAGCATTTGCGGTCAGCTCAAATCCTTTGTTTTGTATTTCGCCAGCATTAATTATTCTATTATTGAAACCGGTTTCCCAAGGTGTTTGTACATTAACTATTTGATTGATGGTACTATTGCTGTAATAAGTTGCACTTAAGTCAATCGTATTTTTAAATAACCCTAGTTCTAAACCAATTTCTCTTGAAATTTGTTGCTCAGGTTTTAAATCAGCATTTTTTAATTGATTGGTATACGATAACAATGGACTACCCAAAAACAAACCTAATGTATTATAGGTATTAATTAATTGGTACGGATTGGTACTGTTACCAACTCTTGCATAGTTTACCCTTAATTTTCCTGATGATATGATCTTTTTATTATTTATAAAATGTGAAAAGTTGATGTTGGCACCTATTCCCGGGTAAAAGAAAGTATTGTTACTTAAAGGCAGGGTAGATGACCATTCTTGTCTTCCAGAAACATCTAAATATAAAAACTCTTTATATCCAATAGTTGCTTTTACATACGCAGACTGTTGTCTTGATCTTGTTAAAGATTCTGATGCAACAGGAACAGAATTAGCATTTCCAATACTCGGCATATTCTGAACAAGCAAAGCACTAATTGAAGCTGACCTAGACAAAATATTTACATCGTTTATACTAAATCCTGCTAAAGCATCTATATTAAAATCGTTACCTAATCTTTTTGTATACAATGCTAATAATTCATAAAACATGTTGTTTTGCCGAGATAATAAATTTGAATAGCTTCCTAATGGAACTAGTCTACCTCCTAGCTCTCTATACACATAATTATCTACTGTTGACATATCAGACACTATCTGGCCTCTCACTTTTAAACCTGTTGTAATATTTGCAGTTGCTACAATAGCACCATTAATTGCACTACGGGTATCTTCATTTGAATTAGCATAAATAGACCAATAAGGATTTTCCGTATTATTCACTTGATTGGTTATAGGAGAATTACCAAATTCGTCTCTATATGGTAGAAAAGCATCTAATCTTGTGCTTCGCGCCATATATACATAGGCAGCTAAAGGGTTTCCTGGATCCAAATTTTTAACCATTCTATTTTTTGTATTCCAATTGGTATAATTAACCCTTGCTTCAACCTTTAAAATTTTACCTAAATTTCTAGTAGCAGAAATAGAAAGGTTATGTTTCTTAATAAGATTAATATTTTGAACAACATCATTTCCATTTGTAAACCCATACGACAGCCTAAATGCAGAGTTGGCATCTGACTTACTAATAGACAAGTTTGATGAACTTGTAATACCAGTTTGATACAGATCACTCACATTAGTAGATTGTGGAACATATCCTTCAGGTATTGGAACTCCACTAAAAGAATTATAGGGCTGTCCCAACATAGGCGCACCCCAACTTTGGTTGAAACTACCCATGTTAACAGCATTGTTATTCTTATTTATAGTATTACCATTATTCTGAGCTAATCTAAAACCCGTTCCTTCGCCATACACATTTTGGTAATCCGGAAAAGCAGTTACTTTATATCCTTGAATACTTTGATTAAAATCAATACCTAGCGTTCCGTCACCGCCGATTTTCCCTTTTTTTAAAGTGATCAAAATAGCTCCATTTGCTGCTTTTGCACCATATAATGCAGCCCCATTAGGGCCCTTCAACACTGTAATGGATTCAATATCATCCGGATTGATATTGGATATAGGGTTGCCATAATCAAGATTGCCACTGGTTCCAATCGGATTCTCCACTGGCACACCATCAATTACCATTAAAGGCTGATTATTGCCTGAAAATGAATTATCGCCACGTAAAGTAAGCCTGACGCTAGACCCAGGTTGCCCTGTACCTGTTACTTGTAACCCAGCTACCTTACCTGTTAACCCATTTAAAAAATTCAAATCCCTTGCTTCGGTTAGTGTTGTTGGATCTACTGTTTGAGAGGCATAAGTAACAGATTTTTGTTTTCGGGTAACACCTAGGGCAGCAACAACTACCACGTCTTCTAATTTTCCTTGAGTAGGACTTAGGTTAACGTTAATTTCCGAACGCTTATCTACTTTAATTTCCTGAGGTGTAAACCCAATATAAGAAAAGACTAAGACCCCATTTTCAAAGTCCATTACATTAATCTGATAAGTACCATTTTCTTTTGATAAAACTTTGTTGCTTGGATTGGACTTTACAGATATTATTGCCCCAACCAGCGGAGCTCCATCAGCATCTGTTATTGTTCCTTTTACTGGTTTAGCTTGTGAAAAGGCATGTGAGGATGTGATTAACATCAACAGCAGCAGCATTAATCTATTCATACAGTCAGTCGTTAGGTTATTAATAATACAATTTAATATTTACTACATTAATAAACGAGTTAATAAATCAACTAATGAACAAATTAATCGGATACACTACTGAAATAGATAAGAAAAATTCATTTCTTGTCGTATTATTTAACTCAATCTTCCTGAACTCCCCATTTTTTATTGGGTATTGGTCCCATTTCTAATTCAAGATGGCCTCCAGACATTAATTGCTCATGTGTAAACCAAGTGCTTTTTAATACATTTCCGTTCAATTTTGCACTTTGTATATATTTATTTACATCTGAGCAATTATTAGCTGTTAGCTTAAATTGTTTTTTGTTGGGTAAGTCGATGGTTATTTTACTAAACAATGGGCTACCGATTGTGTAAACAGGCAAACCTGGCGTTACTGGATAAAAACCCAAAGAAGAAAATACCACAAAAGCCGACATTCCTCCTCCATCCTCATCCCCTGGAATTCCATAAATATTATCTTTAAACCATGCATCTAACAAAAACCTGATTCTCTTTTGCGTTTTCCAAGGCGATTTTGTGTAATTATATAAGTAAGGAATATGAAACGATGGTTCATTTCCCATAGAATATTGGCCCACTAATCCAGTAGCATCAGGAAACTTACTCCAGAATTCATATTTTGACCGGCCAAGTGGCTCTCGGAATAATTGATCAAGCTTTGCTTCAAAAGATTCGTTGCCTCCCATTAATTTTATCAGCCCAGGAATGTCCTGCTGTACCTGCCACAAAAAAGTATATCCATTGTTTTCGTCGTAGTATTCCCTACCACCCATTCCTCCATCAATTTTTGGATCTATATTAACCCAGTTACCTTTATCATCTTTTGGAAGAAAAAATTGCTTCTCGCTATTCCATAGATTTTTATAATTATATCCTCTAGATTGAAAAATGCTTGCATCATTTTTGTTTAGATCTTTGCCTAATTGCCCCAACGCCCAATCATCATAACTGTTTCCTAGCGTAACTGCTACAGCTTGTCTTTTCTCAAAACTGTGCACTTCAGGTACAGTTTCTTTTTCATCCTTTGCTAATGCTGGGAAATAGCCTTTTTTATAATAAAAGTCGTCGAGTACTGTTTTTTCGCCATTTCTCCAAGGCAGCATAGTAGCTTCCGTTGCATTTTTATGCATACCCTGATATGCTTTTTCAATATCGAAATTTTTCAATCCCTTTCTGTAAGCGTCTAAAAAAGTAATGGAAGAATGAAACCCATTCATACATGCATGGTCGCCATATAACAAAGGAAAAGTTGGCATCCAGCCGCTTTGCTCATACATTCTTACATATGAATGTAGCATGTCTTCTTCCATCGAAGGATTTAAAATTGTACGCAAAGGGTGATGTGCAAGGTAAGTGTCCCAAGCCCAGTCGTCTACATAAAATGCTCGAGTATCTTTATGAATTGTTTTATCAAATCCGCTATAATAGGATGAATCTTCTGTAATATCAACCATACGCTCATAACTTCGGTATAAAGCAGTGTAAAAAGAACGTTTCTGCCCTACTGTGCCACCCTCCACTTTTATTTGTGACATGACAGCACTCCAGGCCATTTTACCTGCATCCATTACCGATTCAAAACTGCTTTTACTAATTTCCTTCTCGTAATTTCTTTTTGCTTGATCTGCGCTTACATAACTGATAGCATATTTAAATACTACCTCTTTTGTTGATTCTGGGAAACTGATATAAGCTTTTGCACTTTCCCCTTCTACAACTCTTTCTTGCGATAGTTTATTTTTTATAAGAACCCCGGGCGTTCCGGCAACACTAAAAACACCATACATAAATACTTTTATATCTTCATGATAAGTCTCCATGCCTGAAATTTCAGTGCCCGATAAAAACTTATAGGATGCATTTCCCGCATTGTATACACTAAATAAAATCGATTTGCTTTTTGCTAAAGGAAATGAAAAGTGGTAAGCTCCTGTTTTTTTGCCAGCTGTAAACTCTATTTTAACCTCATCATCAACCAAATAAGTAGAATAATACCAAGGTCTATTAATTTCAAGATTATGATCATAGGTCATTTTAGCCATCCAGCTTTTATCCGTTAATGTACCAATTACAGGTTTTAAAGAAAAAACCTGTCCCTGTCGATGAGATACAATTGTTAATGGGAAAGTAGAAATCTGGTCGTCTAAGAAATCCTTTCTTTGTGGTGTAAACCTAATTAGTTGATTGGGTAGTTGTACAGTTGGCCTGGTTGGCTCCAATAATTGACCTACATTTCCGATTGTAGGGTCTATATAGTCTAGAACTGAAATAGGCAGTTTAGTGTTTTGTGCAATACAGATATTGCTCAAACAAATTAGCAACAATGCATTAACTACACTATTTACTAATTTCGAGTTTACTTGATAAGAAAAGAACTTTAAATCAACAAAAAAGAACTTTCTATTTAAAATAGTAGAGAGTAAATATTTCATGAAGACAAGCATTAGTTAGAAAATATACACTAAGTAACGTTTGCTACATTAATAACAGAACTAATAAATCAACTAATGAAGTAATTAATACTGATTTTTTTGATAATTTATAAAAATAGCCTCAAATGAAGAAGATATATTTATTGTAAATAGTTACTAATGCCCTATTATTTCCTGATAAGTCTTTTCAAAATCTTGGCCGTAATTCTTAGTATACTCTTTAGTAAAGTGCAAATATGTGTCTTTAGCGATTGCATGCCTACCCAGAATTATTAGGGAACGGCATTTTAGTTGAAGTGCATCTTCGTTCATTTGCTCGAATTGAAAGATACAATTGGCTAACTTTAAAATAAAGTCTGGTTCTGATTGTATACTGGCATTTGAAGAATAAGTTAGGAATGTAGAAATTACAAAATCACTCACAATCGCTTTTGTATCGTCAAGCCAAGTATATTGTGCCTCCCTTAAAAAAGCACCTTTCTTTAATATTGCTATCAATTCGCAAATATAATTTTTATCTATCAAGCTTGGTTTCTGATTTGCCAGCTTAACATATTGCTGGTAGTCTAATTGAATAGAATCATTTAAAATTTCAAATCTCCATTTTCCCGTTTCTTTGGAAATATTAAATGAGCCTACTTTTTCAAGTACTGTTTTCAGCTTTACTATATTCACCGAGAAATTGTTTCTAGCATCCTTTATAGGTTTGTCAGCCCAAATTATCTCATATAGATTATCCGAAGAAATGCCTTTGCCATCTTTAAACGTATAAATAAGAATCATTAAGAATATCTCCTTAAGAAGCGGAGTAAACTGCTTAGTAATATCATTTCCTTCCTTGTCAATCACTTCAAAATGACCAAAAAGAAAAATAGAAGCTGTTTGTTCTTCATTTTCATACATCCCCTGATTTGACAAATTATCTTTGTCGGCCAATGATTTTAAAGATGGTTGAGTTGGTAAGACAGATGGTGTAATATCAAAACCTGTTTGATGCTTTTGCTTTCTTCTTTTCTTTATCAGAAAAATAATTGATATCAATAAGACTACTGCAAATAGTGATGCCAGCATCCAATTCATCAATTTATTGTCATCATTAACTGGGGCGGTTGCTATTAACTTATTAGGTGGAAAATCAAGTGTAAAAATTTTAATACTTGTTGATTTCCCTTTTGGACAATACAAAGTAACAGCAACCAATTTTTGACTAGTAGCACAGTAATACAAATCAGAAAAAGATTCGATATCGTGAAATGAAAAAGGAATAGTATCTCCTACCATCTCATATTCTGGTGTACTAAGTGAACCCCTAATCAATTGTAGTGTGGAAGTAAACCGATCGATTGGATAAATTAATCCATAGAATTGATTGGTAGTAGAATCAATTACTAGACTGTTGGCGAAACAAAATTCATTTTTGGGCTGCTTGAAATTATAAATATGTTTGAACGAATGGCTTCTGACACTATAAGCCATTAATTCATAACTGTGCCTTGGATTGATAGACTGGTCGCCAGTTTTGCTTCCATATCCACCAATAATATAGGCAGTATCAGATGCTGCATTAGTACCCAATGCAGCAAGATAACGTGGCATAAAAAAATCTCCTTTGGTGGTAACTATTTCCCACTTTTGATCTGAAAAATGATATCGTTGAACAAGATTTTTATACCGAAGTTGTCCATATCCGCCTAAAATATAAAGAGCACTATCGTAAGTTGAAATAAATTTATTAGCCTGCCAATATTCAGTTAGTTTGTTTTTAACCGGATTTGATTGCCACGAATTATCAACTGTATTATATGCAGAGACTATCTTTTCATCAATATAAAAATTGTACAATTTATTAAAAGTGTAATCAAATACTGATTGATTACCTTCGGGTAAGTCCACCATGTTAGTTAACAGCTTAGATCCTTTTAGCTGGTTGGTTTTTATTGAGAGCTGGAAAATAGAATCTTTTGAAATGATAAACAGCGTTTCCGTTTTTTTATCAAAAGCCACGCTTGAAGTACCAGAAGTTACTAATGAATTAATTTGATTCCATTTTTGATGACGTGGATTAATCCAAATTGGATTATTAACTAAAGCCTTTTTATTTTCAATTACATCAGTAGCTTGATTTCCTTCGATCTCGGATAAGGGAAAAAAATATTTTTTAGTTCCCCCTTTTTTTATTGAAACATCCTTAAGCTGCATTGGTGGAACATCAATTATCTTAAACTGTTCTAGGTCACTTGCTCCAAAAAAAACCTTACAACATGTTGTGCTATTAATATTTAGTTTGCTTTTACCTATAAATTGTTTGTTTATATAAAAAAGCACTTCTTTTAGTTTAGGATCAAATTGAATACTACAATGGTTCCATTCTCCAAATAATTTAGAAGAATCTATCAAAAAGTTATTCAAAAGCAAATCGCCCACAACGAAATTTAGTTTTCTTGAATTTCGATGATAAACAATGTCTATATTCTGATTATTTGTTGTGATGATGCGTATTAAATATCCAAAATAGCCTTTTGGGTTTGGGATGAACTTAAAATCATAGCTTATTTCAATGCTCTCATTAAAACATAGAGGCTCATTAGGGGTTAGATTTATCGAAGTCCGTTTTTCTGGCACTACTTCATGACTGGAAAACTGCAATCCATAAGACTGACTGAATAGTTCTCCCGAAAATAAAAACAAGTATAATATTGAAAAAAAAAGTTTTCTCATTAGCTAGCAAGCAGTTCTATTGAAAATTACTATATTTTGGTAACAATATCGGTTAATAAGCCGAAATTATTTTTTTATATTATATGTAACTCATTATGAAACAGAGAAACTTATACTTAGAATAAAAAATATATTCAAATAACTGAATTGTGGAGCTTTTTAAGAAGTGCGAAATGAGAAAGGCAAGTTCTGTCTCATTCTGAAATAGCTTGTCAAAATATTTAGAATGACTATAAAAGTGAAAAAAATCAAAAACAACCTTAGATTGTAGCATTTCCATAAATCCTTCCATAATTGGTTAGAATGTAGAAAAATGTTGGCTAAATATTTTATTTCTCATAATACATATGATTTTTTTATTGTTACTCTTTAATTTTTAGCTCCAAAATAACTGTAATATCAGCAGCAAATTCTTACAAACTGGTTCCTATAGAGGCTACAAACGCCTTTTCAACGAAGTTGGCAGTCCCGAATTTGATAAATAAAATTTGAGAGAAGATTCTCAGCCAACAATGAGTTTTTTTGAGTTCTGAACTTTTGTTCGTAAACCGTTGAAAAACATAATGCGCTCTTTTTCATTTACACCGCTTATGAGCGTAGATTTTTGGGCAATATTATCCATTGTCTTTTTTGAATAGTTAGTGAAGGATTCATCCATTGTTGTAATATAATTCACAACGCAATGGTTAATCCCGATCATTTGTTTGTTCCCTACTTGCATCAATTGCATATTGTCACCCATCAGCAGTTCATTGATCAGCATTTTAAAAGGAGCTGTACCTGTAGAAGGGTCCTGCCCGAATTTTAATTTTACCCCATACTCAGCCTGTGTTTCAAGGTGGTCGATCAAAAGACCAATTTTATCGAGTATGATCATCGCATCTTCATTAGATTTTAATGATCCAGTTACCCTGAAAAATTCAATTTGATGTAATGTGCTGCTTATGTTTTCGAAACTCCATATTTCAGTACTAGGAAGGCTTGCATACAATTCGCTGCATTTTTGCATCAGTTCAAAGTATTGACTATAGTCATCTGCAATAGAAAATTTGGCGGTTTTCCAGTTATCATAAGAGAGTATAGATTTCATGAAGAAAAAAGACTTAAAAGCCGCTATCTCCGGAAACATAAAATAATAATAAAAAGGAATTTCTTTGGCTAAATAAAACAAATGGCTTGGTTGAAAACTTAGAAAAAGTTGAAGATGATGAGCAACATTCTCCAACCAGTGGTGATATTGAAAATCTGAGTTGTTTACAAATTTACCGCTAAAAAGAAAAACATTGCTTTCCAGGTGCAAGACCTGGTCAATCGAAATTTTAAAATGTTTGGCAAGCATTTGCACTTCATCCAAAGAAATAGGTTTTTCACCCCTTATGCGCCTGTAAGCGCTATCGTTACTAACGTTCAATACTTCAGCAATTACATCAACCAAAGTTAGATTTGGTGGAATCAGCCCTTTTATATGGTTAAAGAGGGCCTGCTGGGTATTGTTTGTTTCCATGAGTAAGTTTTAGTAAAAATTCAAAAAGCCAAATAGAATTTAAGTAAAATCTGCTTTACCAAACTAAATCTAATTAAAAAAAAGTAAAATACAAGTATCCAGAAGATAATTCATATCAGGATTAATAAAAATTACTGATTCTGCAAAACGATGCGCAGGAATCAATTAGGAAAAGGCTTTACCACTGGTTAGTTTAGCACTATCAATATTTTTTACAATTAAAGAAAATGATATGAAAAAAAATGTACTCCTCCTTATTATCAGCTCGTTGCTATTTGCTTCATGTAAAAAAAGTATTGATTAGCCTTCACTTAATTAATTATTAACTAAACACTTCAAAAATCAACCATCATGAAAAAGATCATCACCATCAGCAGCCTCATGGCATTTCTTATTTTTTCTGTTAATGCTCAAACAATTGATAAAGAAAAAAAAGCCTACTCAGGTATTATCTGGGGTTTAAAGGCAGGTATCAACAACTCTAATTATAGTGTTTCCAAAAAAGTAAGCGGTGAAAATTACAGATCATTAACAGGCATTACCGGAGGGGTATTTGTTGTCATCCCGGTCTCTCATTCTTTTGCACTACAACCTGAACTCAATTACAGTAGCATGGGTACGAATTACTCCTCTACGGGAATATTTGCGACAACATTTAAGTTAGTTACCAATTATCTGAGTATCCCTTTACTCTTAAAATATAGCAATCAAAATGGGGGATTTGGAGTATATGTAGGACCACAATTTTCGTTTTTAACAGGGGCTCAAATGAAGTCTGAAAATAAATCAACTGATGCCAAAGAACTCTTCAATAACAACGACTTTATGGCTGTTGCAGGAATAGATTATCTGCTCCCAATAGGATTACATTTTGATGCCCGTTATCAATTGGGATTGACCAACATTGCAAAAGATGCCGATCCAGGTGAATCAATTAAAAACAACTCATTTACTATTACTGTAGGCTGGAGCTTCTTACGACACAAATAATTATGATAACAAATAAGTAAAAACATCTTTATGCAACCAAATATAAAACTGCTTTTACTGGCAATACTCTTCCCTACGGCAAATCTCTTATCGCAAACAACTTCAACAATTGCATTGGAAACGCCGAATGAAAATTCACGTAGAGCACAGAGTATTTATTTTGAATTGGGAGGAAATGGGCCCCTGCTTTCCCTCAACTATGATTTCAGGTTTACGAAAAGCCAAAAGGGTCTTGGCATGCGTTTGGGGCTTGGGTATTACAAGTATGATTTGATTTTTTCTAGTGGAAGTACTTTTAGCATCCCTATCGCTATCAATCATCTTGCCGGAAATGCTCCACATTATTTTGAGTCTGGAATTGGATTTACCTATATTAACAATACAAGTAAAGGTTTTATTTTTGGAATTTTGCCACCCAGCTCTTCGGTGCAATCGAAAGGCAGTGTACTCGTGCCAAGTATTGGATATAGATATCAACCAAACGGAAATGGTTTTTTGGGAAGGATCGTATTCTCTCCATTGATCTCGTTGAATAATGATGGAGAACCTTTTCTCCCTTGGGTCGGGGTTGGGCTGGGGTACCAATTTTAAAAAAGCTTAGCGGATTACCATACTAAATCACTGAAGCTATAAAATCTATTGACCATAAAATCAAAGTGGTAATCATTGTTGAAAAAGAAGCAAAAAAAATTCTGATTCAAAATTTTTAACTCCAAAAATTAATTTTATGCACTATAACAAGTCACTGCAGCGTATCATTTTCGGATTAACCTTGCTTTCTCTGTTTGCCATGCAGACAGGCTGCCACAATTATTACAGGATAAGCAAAACACCGGTAACTGCCGCCACAAAAGATATTGAAAAATTGAAATTACAAAACCGTTATTTCATTTTACGAAGCGGAAACAATGCCTGGTATATGGACGGCATAGTGTTAAGTTCAGACCAGAAAACTTTGCAATGTAAATTAGACAGTTTGCCCACAGAACATAAATTGCATCTTACAAAGGGCCGTAAAGGACAATTCAGGTACAGAGAAGATAAGCCAGAAGATAGTGTTTTGAATGAAGTACATTTTTATATACCGGCTGATAAAACTGCTTGGCCAGGCTCTGTGTACACTTTATCACTAGACAAAGTACAAAAAATAGAAGTGCTAGAAAAAGACAAAGGTCGAACAACTGGAAGTTATATAGTTGGAGCAATTGGTTATACAGTTGGAGCTGTTATAGTTGCTAGTATTATTATTTTGGCTTTAAAAAGTTCCTGTCCATTTGTAAGCGCTTACGATGGAAATGAATTTTCGCTGCAGGGTGAAATATATGGTGGTGCCATTTATCCGCAACTATGTCGAAATGATTATATCAAATTAAATATGTTGCCTAATGCCAACGGGAGTTTACAATTAAAAATCAGCAATGAATTAAAAGAGCGTCAGTTCACCGACCTCGCAGAACTGATGGTGATTACCCACGACAAAAATTCCAAAATCCTCTCTGATGAAAAAGGAAATTTATACAATATCGAAAAACCGGAGCCACCTATCTCTGCCCAAATGAACATGAACAAAAATGTTCTTGAACCATTGCTAAAAGTCGGAGACAATCAATTACTTCATTTCGATGATACCCTATCCGATGCTACCGACAACGAGTTAACCTTACAATTTTACAAACCTTTAGAGGCGCAAAAAGCCAATCTGGTACTATCCCTTAAAAATTCATACTGGTTAGACTACCTGTATGGAAAAATGGCGGAAGGCTTCGGCAGTTACTACAATACATTTATCAAGCAACAATACACAAAGCCTGTTGCCGAATTGGAGAAATGGACACAGGAGCAACAACTTCCCTTGCAAATTTCAATTAAGACCGCAGCTGGCTGGCAAAAAATAACAGCGCTAACCACCATTGGACCACTTACTACCCGAGAAATCGTAGTGCCTATTTCTTTAGAAACTGTACTTCAACCATTTACAGAAATAAAGTTAAGCAGTGGTTTTATGTTTTGGGAAATAGACTATGCAGCCATCGATTACAGTGTAAACAAATCATTTACTGTTCAACAATTATCTCCATTTTCCGCTGTTGATGAAACCGGAAAAAATGTTCTTGACAAATTATTGTCTGCAGATGGAAATTATTTGGAACAACCCCTGCCTGGTACCGTAACTACAATAAGCTATCATTTTAGTCCTATACCTGCCGGAAAAACACAAACCTATATCCTGCATACCAAAGGTTATTACGAGCATGTGAGAGATTTTCAAGGCGGACCCAATCTAGTTTTTTTGGAGCAATTTAAAAAACCAGGTGGGTTTCCAAAATTTAGTATGGCAATGTATAAAAAATTAAGCAATACAAACCTTCAAACACTGGCAGCCAAATAATGCGATATCGAAAAAATGAACGAGGAACTTAATTCTGTCAATAACAAAAACCAAATGTATGAGATCAATAGCAACCCTGGAGTTACCTGAAAAAGCAGTTATGCAGGCTTATGTAAGCAACCCATCCAGAAAAAAAACAGAAGGTAGTCTTTCCAACATAGAAAAGAAAATAGTATGGTGGGCAATAAAACTGAGGCTGTTTTATCTCACCTGTATATCAGTAAAACATCCCAAAAAAATCATGACATTATTTTCCGAAATGATGAAGCTTCGAAAAAATGTTTGGGGCGGCGAGCTTGAGAAGCTACACAGGATAGGCAATAAGTATTATTATAATATTTATACCCCTGGATGGCCTTCAAAAGCTTATGACGACTTGATAAAAGGAGAACTCAAGAGGCATTCCTCACCTCTTATATCCAAAGAAAAACTTTCTTTTATTTTTTTAGCAATTACACGGAAATGTCCACTCCGCTGCGAACACTGCTTTGAATCGGAGAACCTGAATCAAAAAGAATCTTTTACTAAAGAAGAATTAATTAAAACAGTACACCTATTTCAACAAGAGGGAGTACTACAGATCCATTTCAGTGGAGGTGAACCAATGGTTCGAATTAAAGACTTACTAGAAGTTATAAAAATGGCAAGTAACAAAAGTGAATGTTGGGTAGTTACTTCAGGATTTAATTTAACAAAAGAAAATGCGGTTTTGTTAAAAAAGGCCGGCTGCAAAGGTATTGTAGTAAGCATCGATCATTACATACCTGAACTGCATAACCTGTTCCGCAATCACCCCGACTCTTTTAATAAAGCAGTTGAAGGCGTAAAAGCTGCCAGGGAAGCCGGATTGGTAACAGCAGTAAGTGTATGTGCAACCAAACATTTTATCAGCAACGGTTATACAATGCCTTATATAGAATTTGCAAAAACACTCGGTGTTAATTTTGTACAGATACTTGAACCCAAAAATGTAGGCAATTACAGCGGCAAAGATGTTTTACTGGAAGAAAAACATATTGCACAACTCGAAAAAATATTTACCAACGTAAACCACTCTCCTATTTATAAAGATTATCCAACGCTTATGTATCATGGTTACCATCAAAGGCGCGTAGGTTGTTTTTCAGGGAGCCGAAGTGTATACGTAGACTCTATAGGCGATGTTCATGCCTGCCCCTTTTGCCATACCAAAGCCTATAATATCTTGGATGTAATTAGAAGTAACAAAAAATCGCTACCGGTGAAAGAAAATGCATGCCCCAGGTATGAAAAAATTGCTTGAGTAAAATGCACTCCGGAAAAAACAAAAATGGTTATATGAGAAAAATAATCTACTTTCTAATTACCTGTAACTGCATTACAGAATTGAGAGCACAACCCTACCTAGATGTTGTTAATATAAAATATATGAGCAGCCCCGATGCAGGCATCATTAACAGAAACAAAAATAATCATACAATTACTTACAGCAATATCAGCATCAATGCACCTCTTCCTTGCAAACCCATTCATGGCATTGTATTAATCAGCCCATTTTATGAACAATGGAACACATCCATTCCTTCAGCAGCAGCAGTACTCAACACTCATCAGAATTTTGCCTTGGCATTATCTTTTGTTGATACTGTCTCCACCCATACATGGAGATATGCCATTACGCCCATTATCCGCATGAAAAATTTTTCTAAAGATGGTACCAGTCCTGCCCAATTGGGGGTAGCGGGGCTGGCCATCTTTCAGAAGAACAAATCCCTTACCTGGAAATTCGGGTTCTACCTCAATAATGATTATTTTGGCAATTACTTCATGCCCTTATTGGGGTTCGATTGGTGGATCAATAACCGGGATAAATTATTTGGCATATTACCCGGTAATATGACTTTTGAACATAAAATAAATAAGTCGCTTTACTACGGAATAACTTTTAATGCAATCACCAATTCTTACAGGGAACTAGGTAATCAATATTTCAGGGTTGATGACAACCAGTTAGGCTTTTTTGGGGATATTTATTTTACAAAGAATATTGTACTAAATACAGAGATCGGACATTCGATTTACAGGAAATTAAGAACAGGCGAGAAGAATGTATTTGAGAATGACTTGGCTGTAAATGATAATTTTTATATCAGGCTGAAGTTAGCTTACAGAATAAGGTTTTATTAGTAATCAATAGACCAGAAACTTATTTCCCTTCATAAATGAAATTGCAGGGAAATTTCAGCGGCTTCCATCCAAGGTTAATCTTTTGTCCGAATCCGATACTGAGATCCTTGATTAGAAGAATAAAAAAACTGATTATCTGGTATTAAAAACCAATAAATTGCATGAAAATGAGCAAATGTGCTACTACAATTCCGTTCAACTCACTAAAAAGAAAATGCTTGAACTCAACAAGCATAAAAAAGAAATAGCACCTATTACCAAAACGGTACAATCTGGCTTTAGTTATGACGCTTGGCCAATTATTGTTGCTGATCCAGCCGAAGGTTGGAAAGCAGAATTAGCCCATTGGGAATTCATTCCTTGGTGGATCAACGATGGAACCGCTTTATTAGAAAGCAGAAAAAAATTCACTACACTCAATGCAACTGCTGAAAAATTATTGGAGAGCAAAATGTATAAATCTGCGGCTGCTGCCAGAAGGTGCTTGGTATTAAGTTCGGGCTTTTACGAATGGAGGCATTTTAAAGCTGCTACAACAAAAAAAGAACTAGCTTATCCTTATTATATTTCTGTTCAATCTACTGAAGAAGAACCTTTGTTTTATATGGCAGGAATTTGGCAACCCTGGACCGATCAATCTTCTGGTGAAATGCTCCATAGCTTTGCCATTGTTACAACTGCTGCTAATTCCATGATGCAACAGATACATAATACTAAAAAAAGAATGCCCACCATTTTAAGTAATGAATTGGCAGAAGAATGGATCGGTCCATTAACGCCAGAAAGAATTCAATCAATTGCAGCTTATCAGTATCCTTCTGAAAAAATGATGGCCTACCCAATTGTAAAAGATTTTAACCGAGGAACAGAAAACCCAAAAGAAGCATTTAATTATGAAGAATTGCCTTCAATAATTTAAAATCTTACGCCAAGTATTAAAGATCCTAACCAAACATTATTGCCTACTCTAAATGTATTGAAACCAACAATGGCATGTTTGTAATCTACCCTTGCCCCTACTCCTAACTTTGTATCGAACTCCCCTGTATTATAATTCCACCACAAAGAAGGATAATAACAAGGGCCGATTTTAGTGTGCTCATTAATCGCAAACATTAATTGAGGTCCTGAAAACCCAAGTATTAAATAACTATTAAAATCGGTTCCTACAAAAACCGATTTTTCGAAACTGACTATCTTCTTTTTGGCAGATGTTGAATCAGTTTTATTTTGAGCATTCAGTAAATGAAGATTAAATACAAAAATCAAGATCAGTAATAACTTATTGAGGAAACAAGCTGAACGCATGCGTATTTTTTTTCAATAATACTACATTTTTTTTAAAACGGTTGGCCGTGCGTTTGTTGAATCAAGCGCCTTGAAACAAAGCTCGATTGCTTCATCAACTGTAAAAACATTGAAGTTGATTTTCCGCCAAAAAATTGTTGAACCAGCCTTCCAGTAGCGGTTCTAAAAGCAAAATGCTTATTCCAATCTTTTACATAATTCATTTCCATGATCGACCGATCGGTTTCGCCCTTTAAATACTGGCTCATATGCAGTAAAGCCAATTTACCAGCATGCATCGCCATACTCATGCCATTGCCACAGAGTGGTGTAATTAACCCTGCTGCATCTCCTACATAGAGTAGATGATTTTGTATCTGTTCTTTTTTATCAAAACTAACTTGAGATATAGTTAAGGGTTGATTATATAAAAATTCTGCAATAGAAAAAATATTTGCCAAATGAGGATTAACTGATAATATTTTTTTCTCCATTTCGGCAATTGAATTACCCGATGCCACTAAGTTTTGTGAATTGGTCAAATAACACAAACAACATTTACCATCTTCAATGGCTGAAATGCCGCAATAGCCTCCAGGAAAATTATGCAATGAAATTTGTTCGGCTGGATGCGGAAATTTTATATGGTATTTAACCCCAATAAAATGATTGATCTTATTTGGCTTTTTTTGGATAAATGGTCTTTTCCATTTCACATCCAAATTGGTTCTTTTTCCAAATGAACCCACTACTAATTTAGCAAAAACATTTTGTTGATCGGACTCAATTGTAAAATGGTCATCTTTGAATTGAACATCCGATACTTTAGTAGAAGTGTGTACAACTACACCCATTTGTTGGGCAATTAAATACAATGCATTGTCTAATTTATACCGGCTAATTCCAAATCCACCCAAGGGCAGATCAAATTCAACTGATTTCCCTTTTGTATCTGAAATGCTTAGCTGATGGATCTGTGGTAATTCCCAGCTGCTTAATGGAATTCCACAGCGTTCTATAAAATTCCAACTTTCAAAACTGATGTATTCTCCACAAACTTTATGAAAAGGATATTGTTCTTTCTCAAATAACACTACTTTAAACCCCTGTTGAGCAGCTTGAATAGCTAGGGTCAAGCCACCTAATCCACCACCTACAATTCCTATATCAAATAATTCATTCATTAGGCAGCGTAGATTGATGATAAACAATTAAATGCCTGAAAGCCCATTGCCAATTGATCTCGGTAGAAGGCAACCCAGCAGTAATTAAAAGTTGTTTCCATTCAGATTGAAGAAACCCTCTTAGAACACTCAATGGAGCATCGTTTTTAACAAGATATGAACTTGAAAATATTTTGGTCAATAATTTTATAGAACTATGAGCTAACCAATGCCTGTGTAGATCATTAATAAAAAACCCAAGTGCCACATTATTGCTCATCCACTTTAATTGACCAACTAATTGATCTTCTTTAAAATGATGGCAAAACAAACTGGAGAAAATGATATCAGGCTTGCTTTCAAACTGTACGATTGAATAATCAGAACAAATAAATGAAGTATTGGGTTTCAATAAAACATTTTGTTGAGCTACTTCAATACATGCTGCCTTAATATCTATACCAATAAGCTTTACATCAATATTGTTTTTTGTACAATACAGTTGAATGGCAACCAAATTATCTCCCCCACCGCATCCAATTTCGCAAACGGTTATTTTTTTTCTACCTGCTAATAATTTTTTAAAGCCCTTTACGGTAATTGCATGTCCACCCAATATTGTATTGATGGTATTGAGTTCCTGCATATTGAGTAAAATATCCTCAAAAGGGATATTGTCTTGATCGAGTAATTCTAATTGATATGATTTAGCAATACTCATGAATGCTTCACTGCAGTAAATGTTTCCATGGTTAACCCTGGTCCAAAAGCCATACCAACAATGGTTGCTTGATCGTTTGAAGTAGCTTCCATTATTGCTTTCAATACATATAAGACAGTGGGCGAAGACATATTACCATGGTTAAACAATACTTTTCGTGAATGCTTCAAATGATCATCACTCAGTTTCATTTTTCTTTGTACCAGATCGAGAATTCGTTTACCACCAGGATGAATGCACCAATGAGTAATATCGGAAAATTGTAAATTATTCTTCGCCAATGCATTTGCTATGAGTTGCTCTACATCTGATTCAATCAACTGTGGTATATAACTACTCAGCGTCATTAAGAAGCCTTTGCTGCTTAGTTTCCAAGCCATATCATTTTGACCCTTATCCTCCACTTGTGAATAGAAATCTTTTAGCGTAATTGAAGTGGATGATGCAATACAGTTGCTTATTAAAACGGCCGCCGAGCCGTCTGCAAATAGCAAACTACTTGCAGCGTTGTCTTCAGAAAATGCTTGCTGAAAATGAAGCGTACACAATTCGGTAGCTACAACAATTACATTTGAATTGGGCGTACTATCACAGATCATTTTTGCCAATTTCAAACCATGTATAGCGGCATAACAGCCCATGAAATTGATAGATGTTCGAAAAATTGTTGAAGGCAATTCCATTGATTGCATGATTTGCAGATCTAAACCAGGGGCACTCATGCCTGTGCAACTGACTGTTATCAAATGGGTGATATCATTAGGCTTAATAATTCCATCAATGCATTTGTTAATTGATTCGATGGACAATACCAATGACTCCCTTTCAAAAATATCCATCCTCTGTTCTAAATCGGGAAATGGATGATCTTTTTGTAAAGGAATAAAATCATGAACCGCCAAAGCAGCATTATAATCTGCTATAATGGAGTACCGAGTATTGATACCGCTATGATCATATAAAAATTTAAGCTTTCGGCTTTCAACGGAATCTAACCCATAAGATGCCAGCATGAAACTACAAATATCAGCTTGTAAATGCTGGTAGGCTGGTTCTGCTGTTGCTATTGAAATGATATCAGCCAAAGTATTTTAATATTAGTAAAGTGATAAATCCAAGATTAGATGCTATTGACGCAATCCAATTCATACGCATAGTACGAACAAAATCAGCTTTCCTTTCATCCTTCCAAACATCAACTGCCCAAATCAAAAAATAGATAATCACAGGAATGAAAAAAATCTGCAACGTAAAAAACAAACTAAGTTGATTGATCGATGTAAAGTACAAGAATAATAAAGTAAATGCAACACTATAAATGATTCCACAAAAAATAAATGTCCCTCTTTTACCAAACAATAATGAAATTGTACTGACTCCATCTGCTTTATCGGCAGTATGCTGGTAAATTTGGGTGATAGGATAAAAACCTCCAATTAAGAAAGCTGAAGCCACCAAAGGTAAAATTGGTGGCAAAATCGCACTATTATCAACTCCAATGAATACCATGGCAAAAACCAATGTACCCTGATTCAGCACTACAGTTAGATACCCGATTATTGGATATTGCTTCAATCGAATTCCTCTATAACTATATAAACGAGAAAAAATAATATAGATACTGAGTAAACAAGCTGTTAAAGTGCTCACACAAAAAGCCATTAGAATTGCTATAACATCCATCACCACAGAAACATAAAACAATTCCTTCAATGGTTCAGGTGGCATTTCTATTCCGCCAATACTACCTTGATCTCTATCCATATAACTATTGTATCCGTTACTAGATGGATAGACAATTACATGCAAAATGATAAATAATAATATTGCTTTATACCAATCAATATTTGTTTGCATACTCAAAGCAAACCAAAACACGGGCATCAAAAAAAAGGAGAAAGGAAAACGAAGTAATTGAATGGTAGATGATTGTAGCATAGTCATTTATTCTAACTCAAAGGCTTGATGCATCTCGGGTATTTCTACATTCACAAAATGTTTCTTCTTCAATTTTATTGCAAAATCTTGCTGCACTTCATATTCTCCATGCACCAAGAACAGCGTTTTAACAAGTTCGGGTTTTTGACAAGCTAAAAATTGACATAGATCATCGTAATCGCCATGTGCACTCATATTTCGCATAGACCCCACTTCTGTTACCACTTCAAACATCTCGCCAAATATTTTTACTTCTTTGGCACCATTCATTAATCTTCCACCCAATGATCTTGGTTCGCAATAGCCTACTAGTAAAACAGTATTCTTGCTATCACCAATATTGTTCATGATATGGTGTTTAACCCTTCCAGCGTCTGCCATTCCACTTGCGGAAATAATTACACAAGGTTGACTGAGTTCATTCAAGTGTTTACTTTCCTCCACAGTTTTAATAAATGACAATCCTTTAAAATCAAATGGATCAGCATCTGTTTCCATTATTTTTTGGATTTTCTTATTAAAATAAGTAGGAAATTTTTTGAGCACTGCAGTAGCTTCTCCACTCAAGGGACTATCTACATAAAAAGGTACATTGGGCAACCTGTTTTCTAAATCTAGTTGATTCAAAGCATAAAGTAATTCCTGGGTTCTGCCAACACTGAATGCAGGAATAATTAATTTTCCTTTCTTATCAATGCAAGTATGCCTGATCCATTTTTCGAGGCCATCCACCATTCCAAAAACTTCATTATGCAGTTTATTCCCATAAGTACTTTCTAAAAGGATATAATCAGCTTGATCAAATTCTTGAGGAGAACGAAGTATGGCATCATTGTACCTGCCCACGTCGCCACTAAATGTTATACGAGTTGATGCTCCATTTTCATTAATACGCAAGTGAACTGCTGCGCTTCCAATAATATGACCGGCATCTGTGAATAATAATTCAACTCCTTCACTGATGGTTGTCCATACATTGTATTGAATGGTTTGAAACAATTCGAGCACTTCTTCCGCATGTTCCAAATCATACAATGGCTCAAAAGGAGGCAAGCCTTGTTTTGCCCTTCGCTTATTAATAAATTTGGTATCATCTCTCTGAATTTCTGCCGAATCCTCCAATAAAATGGCGCTTAATTCTTTGGTTGCTGGGGTAGCAAAAATGACACCTCTAAATCCTTCTTTGTATAATTTAGGAATTAATCCAGAATGATCAATATGGGCATGTGATAAGATAAGACAATCTACAGTAGTAGCATCAAACCCAAAGTTGGCGTTCAGCTCAAGGGTTTCTTTTCCCATTCCTTGAAACATACCACAATCAAGCAATATTTTTTTCCCATTTTTTAAACTCAGTAAATGCTTGGAACCTGTAACAGTTCTTGCAGCACCATGAAAACTAATATTCATTTTGATTTTGCTTTAAAACTCCAATGTATAATAAACTCAGACACTTTTTCTCCTTGCTCATTTGTTCCAACTGATAAGCAATCCAATGTTCTACCTTCTCCAGTTTGAATACATTCTTCTATTATAGCTTCTACTTTCGCTCCATCTTTACAGGTGAAGGAAATGAGTCCGGTAGCTTTTTTGAAAAACTTTCCCTCTATACCAACAACCAACATACTCACCACTGGTTCTCGTTTATAAGTTTGACCAACTGCAAATAATCCTGTACTCATTTCAGCAGCCATTGATTGTACAGCAAAATACATAGAACGAAATGGATTTTGGTTTAACCAATTATGCTTAACCAAAATCACCGCTTCTGTTGAACTTAATTTACCAATTCGCAATCCTGCAAAAAATGCCGCAGGTAATTTTACTAATTTAAAAAAACCAAATTGTAAACGATTGGTGATCATTTTTTGAAACCGATCAAAGGGAGTATTCATACTGGAAGAAATTGTTATGAGTATTCGATTTATCCTTTTCAAGATAAACAATATTTCACTTATAACAATAATGCAGCTAATAGATAATCTGCTACTAAAATCAAAATACAGCTAACCACTACTGCGCTGGTACTGGCTCTGCCAATTTCGAGGGCACCGCCTTTAACATTGTATCCAAAATAAGCGGAAATACTACTAATAATAAATGCAAATGTGTAAGCTTTATATAAAGCAAAATTGATATTGTAAAAATTGAGGTTTTGCCTTAGCCCAATATCAAAAATATCGGTAGCTAAAATGCCTGCTAAATTACCAGCTGTTCTACCTCCCCAAATTCCTAGAACGGCAGAAATAACAATTAAACAAGGAATCACTACCAGGGCTGCTAAAATCTTAGGCATTACTAAATAGCTCTTTGTATTGATGCCCATTATTTCCAATGCATCTATTTGTTCACTGATCCTCATATTGCCCAATTCACTAGCAATTTTACTCCCAATTACTCCTGCTAATACAATACTCAATACAGTAGGAGATAATTCCAAAATCATACTGTCTCTAACAATTTGAGCAATGGTAGTTTGAGGAACCAATGGACTCACTAATTGATAGGCAGTTTGTACGGTTGTTACCGCACCTAAAAACAAAGAAATGATGATCACAATCGGCAATGCTCCAAACCCAATTTCTACGCATTGATGCATAAACTCCTTCCAATACATTTTACCGTTCTCGGGCTTTGTAAACATGCCTTTTAACATCAAGAGGTATGCGCCAAAATGATTAAGAAAAGTTGACATTAAGAATTATGAGTTATGAATTATGAATTATGAGTTATGAAGGTAAGGTTTATTTTATACGTTTCCTTCGTTTCCACCATACGCTTCGCTGAACTTCTTCGTTTGTATCAACCCTGCATTTTAATTGAGCATCAACCACTGCAACCATCGCCATATTGATGATGTTACGAACGGAGCTGCCCAGCTGTAATACATGAACTGGTTTTTTCATACCCAATAAAATAGGACCAATAGCATCTGCACCACCCACTTCTTTTAATAAATTATAAGCAACATTACCAGCAGTTAAATTAGGAAACATCAACACATTTACGTCTTCATCCACTAATTCACTGAAAGGATAATTATCTTTTAATATTTCTTTGTTGAAAGCCAAACTACCTTGCATTTCGCCATCTACAATTAAGGAAGGATTTCTTTGTTTTAAAATTTTAGTTGCTTCTGCTACCAATTTTGCTTCTGGAGAATCACTACTTCCAAAATTGCTATAGCTCAACATGGCTATTCTAGGAGTAAGATTAAAATTTCTTACTTCTTTTGCAACCATCATAGTAATATCTGCTAATTCTTCTGCAGTAGGGCTGAAATTTACTGTGGTGTCTGCTAAGAAAAGTGGGCCTTTCTTAGTGAGCAACAAATACATTCCAGCAATTTTATTGACCCCTTCTTCGGTTCCTATAATTTGTAAAGCAGGTCGAATAGCTTCTGCATAATTTTTAGTAAGCCCAGATAACATTGCATCTGCATCTCCAGTTTCAACCATCATACAACCGAAATGATTTCGGTCTTTCATGATTTTCAAACTTTCATATTGGTTAAACCCTTTTCGGTTTCGCTTATTGAAAAATAATTGACCATAAAATTCCCTTTTAGATTCCATTTCTTCGCTACGTGGATCAATGATTGGAATATCTGTTAAATCCAAATTATTTTGTTCAGCAATTTTATTAATTTTAATGGGATCACCTAATAAAATTGGATAAGCAATGCCTTCATCATAAATAATGCTCGCAGCTTTTAATATTTTTAAATTATCGGCTTCTGCAAAAACCAATCGCTTTGGATCTTTTCTGGCTTTACTTCCAATTACCCTGATCAATTGATTATCGAGCCCTAATCTTTTATTTAATTCCAATGCGTATCCTTCCCAATTGGTAATTTCTTTTTGGGCAACACCGCTTTCGATTGCAGCTTTTGCAACAGCGGGTGCAATAGTTGATAATAAACGAGGATCAAGCGGTTTAGGAATAATGTATTCTGGGCCATAACTCATATTGGTTTGATTATAAGCCAAATTCACAATATCAGGTACTGCAGATCGCGCCAACTCTGCCAAAGCCCTTACGGCGGCTAATTTCATGGCCTCATTAATTTGCGTTGCACGAACATCTAAAGCCCCTCTAAAAATATAGGGGAATCCCAAAACATTATTTACTTGATTAGGAAAGTCTGACCTTCCTGTAGCCATAATTAAATCTTTACGCACTTTGATAGCATCATCGTAAGTGATTTCCGGATCGGGATTGGCCATTGCAAACACAATAGGGTTTTTAGCCATACTTTTAATCATCGCAGGTGTTACTACATTACCTACACTTAATCCTAAAAAGCAATCCGCATCTTTCAAAGCTTTTTCTAAAGTCCAATCAGATTTTTTTACAGCAAATTTTGTACGGATAGGTCCTAGGTCGGTTCTACCTTCATGCAAAACGCCATCTTTATCAAACACGATAAAGTTTTCGTATTTAGCACCTAATGCAACATATAATTGAATACAGGCCATTGCAGCTGCACCTGCACCATTAATTACATAACGAACTTTTTCAATTTTCTTTTTTTGTAAATCGAGTGCATTGATCATAGCAGCACTACTAATGATAGCAGTTCCATGTTGATCATCATGCATCACAGGAATCTTCATCTGTTCCTTCAATTGCTGCTCAATATAGAAGCATTCGGGTGCTTTTATATCTTCTAAATTAATCCCTCCAAAAGTGGGTTCCAATGCTTTTACAATTTGTACAAATTTTTCAGGATCCTTTTCATTGATCTCAATATCAAAAACATCAATGTCTGCAAATATTTTAAACAATACTGCTTTACCCTCCATTACTGGCTTGCTTGCATCAGGTCCTATATCACCCAAACCCAATACAGCTGTACCATTTGTTATAACTCCAACTAAATTTCCCTTAGCAGTGTATTTATAAACATCTTCAACATTATTAAATATTTCTTTACAAGGTTCTGCAACTCCAGGACTATACGCTAAAGATAAATCACGTTGCGTTTTTGCTTCTTTAGTAGATACTACTTCAATCTTTCCCGGTCTTCCACTGGAGTGATATTCCAATGCCTGTTCTCTTCTTAATTCAGTTTGCTTAGACATATTTTCAATTAGTTGAAATCTGTTTAAAAAAATTATACATTAACTCCTAAATAAGCCATCATTCCAATGCCTATTTCTATGGCAGACTCATCGATATCAAATTTAGGTGTATGTACTTGATGAATAATTCCCTTGGATTCATTGCGAACGCCCAAGCGATAAAAACAACCAGGAATTATTTGTGTGTAATAGCCAAAATCTTCTGCGCCCATTCGCATTTCAGTTTCTTCAACTTGTTCTTTCCCCATGTATTCATCAGCTAATTTCCATGCATCAGTTGTGAAGGCAGGGTCATTGTCTACAGTAGGGTATCCAATATCAATATGTAGATCTAATTCACCACCCATACTTTCTACAATTCCCTTTGCTTGTTGACGAATCAATTCATGTGCTTTGTACCTCCATGTTTCATCCATGGCTCTGAAAGTACCCATCAATTTTACTTCAGATGGAATTACATTGGTAGTATTACCTCCCTTTATAGAACAGATAGACAATACTGAAGGAGAAGTTGGATTATTATTACGAGAAATAATTTGTTGTAAGCTTACAATTAAATGAGATGCAATTAATATGGTGTCTGCTGTAAGATGAGGAGCAGCTGCGTGTCCACCTTTACCTCTTATGGTCATATAAATTTCATCGGCACTAGCCATTACCCTTCCTTTTCTAAAACTTAATTGTCCAACATTCAAACCCGGATGTACGTGTAGACCAATAATACCTTTCGGCCTTGGGTTATCTAGCACTCCGTCTTTGATCATATAACTTGCTCCGCCAGGATTTCTTTCTTCACCAGGTTGAAAAATTAATTTTACAGTTCCCTCCCATTCGTCCTTTAATTGATTCAAAATTTTTGCTGCACCTAATAAAATGGCTGTATGAACATCATGACCACATGCATGCATTACACCAGTATTAGTAGATTTATACGAAACTTCGTTTTCTTCTAGAATAGGAAGTGCATCCATATCAGCTCTTAATGCAACAACTCTACTATCTGGATTTTTTCCTTTTATAATTCCTAAAACACCTGTAGTAGCTTTGGATTCAAAAGAAATACCTAACTCAGTTAATTGCGCTTTTATATAAGCTGCTGTATTTACTTCTTGATAACTTAATTCAGGATTCGCATGAATATATCTTCTAACATCAATAAATGCTGGAGCGAATTGTTTTGCGAGTTTTTTTATTTCATCATTGAGCATTTGCATCAATTAAGTTAAAAATTCGATTCATCTTTAGGGTAGTATTCTATAGTATCTTCAACCACATATACTCCTTGAGGAAAATATTTATTCAATTGCTTTCGCAATTTTTCTGCTTCATCTCTTTTAATAAAATTTCCAATACGAACTTTAAAATTAGGTGATTGAAAAAGAATGTAAGTTTTATGTTCTGGAAATTTATTCATCAAATCGGTTTTAATTTGAGAAGCATTGTCTCTATTAGTTGTACTGACCACCTGAATTCTAAAACCTTTATATTGACCTCCACTAGTCATCATGGAGGTTCGTTTATTAATTTGAGCTTGCTTGGCAGTTAAAATATCCATTCTTGCATCTTTGATTACAATTACAGTATCGTTTGCTAAAGCAAATGATGCAACCATTAAAAAAATTGCTACATATAAACACCTATATGCTTTGATAATTGACATAGTTTAAAGTTAAGGCAAATGGGAATCAAAGGTACTAAAACCTCAATATCCGTTTATTTTATCTGCATGATCACCATTAACAATAGCAATACTTGCACTGCATCCTAGCCGAGTAGCACCTGCATCCACCAATTGTTTGGCAAAAGCATAATCTCGAATGCCCCCAGAAGCTTTTATTTGCACATTACCGGGTAAATGTTTTTTAAACAAAGCTACCGCTTCTATAGTGGCGCCTTTTTCGGCATATCCAGTTGAAGTTTTTAGATAATCAATCCCAGCTACACCATATAGTTCACAACATTTGATAATTTCATCTTCAGTAAGCACTCCACTTTCAATAATAACCTTAATTGTCTTATCCTTCGCTTTTATGATGGGCATTATATGATTCAACTCATTGGCTAAATATTGCCAATCCTCATTTTTAATGGCACTAATATTTGCAACTATATCTAACTCATCTGCGCCGTCAACAATTGCTAAAACAACTTCTGCCAGTTTAGCTTCTACTGCAGAATAACCAAATGGAAAACCAATTACAGTGGCTAGTTTTACAGCACTATCTCTTAAAAATAATTTAGCTTTTTTTACAAAATTAGGTGGCACACAAACGGCAGCAAATTGATACTCGATCGCTTCCTTACAAAGCTTTTCTATATCACTTACCAAAGCCGTTGGCTTTAATAATGTATGATCTATGTAAGCGTTTAATTTCATCAACTCCTGTATCTCTTAATTCTTAATTCTTCTTTCTTAATTCTTCTTTCTTAATTCTTCTTTCTTCTCTCTTAATTCTTCTCTCTTAATTCTTCTTTCTTAATTCTTCTTTCTTAACTCTCCCTTCCATGACAAGCCTTAAATTTCTTTCCACTTCCACAAGGGCATGGATCATTGCGCCCGATTTTTGGGCCCACTTTTACAGGCTCTTGTTTCACTGGAGTTGGATCGTAATAATCATTTTCATTTGCACCAAATTCTTGTCCAGCAGCATCAACAGCTTCTTTGTTTGCACTTAATCTGCTCATGTCGGTTTTTTCTTGACGACCTTCTTTTAATTCATCTCCTTCCGCTAATGGAATACCTGCATGACATAAGAATTGTACAATATCCTTATTTACTTCTCCATCCATTTTTTTGAATAGATCGAAAGCTTCCATTTTGTAAATCACCAAAGGATCTTTTTGCTCGTAAGTAGCTGTTTGAACACTTTGTTTCAAATCATCCATAGAACGTAAATGTTCTTTCCAAGCATCATCAATTAATCCAAGCGTTACAGACTTCTCTAATGCATTCAACAGTTCAGCTCCATTCGATTTCAATGTTTTGTCCATATTGGCCAATACCTGCATTTGTCTTCTTCCATCGGTAAATGGAACAATTACATTGTCTATTTGAGAGCCTTGTTGCAATTTGATATTTTTAAACACAGGAACCGATTGCACCATAAGGTCCTGTTTCTTTCTTTCATAATTAGCAACGGCTTCGGAGTACAATTTTTCGGCTAATTGATTCTCTGAAGTTTTGCTTAACTCTTCAGCACTAATGCTTGAGTCGATTCCAAAATTTACGATAACTGCTAAGCGGAATCCTTCATAATCGTTCTGCTCTTTAAATGCATTCACTAATCCTTCGGCAACACCATACATTGCATTGTCTAAATCCAACGCCAACCTTTCTCCAAACAAAGCATGATTTCTTTTTGAATAAATCACCGTTCGTTGTTTATTCATTACATCATCATATTCCAACAAACGCTTTCTTATTCCGAAGTTATTCTCTTCTACTTTTCTTTGTGCACGCTCAATTGATTTAGTGATCATACTGTGCTGAATCACTTCACCTTCTTTATAACCTGCAAAGTCCATTACTTTAGCAATTCTTTCGCTTCCAAACATGCGCATCAAATCATCTTCTAAAGAAACAAAGAACAATGATGATCCTGGATCTCCTTGACGTCCGGCACGACCTCTTAACTGTCTATCTACTCTACGAGACTCATGACGCTCTGTTCCTAATATTGCCAAACCACCTGCTTCTTTTACACCTGGCCCCAATTTAATATCCGTACCACGACCCGCCATATTGGTAGCAATAGTAACAGCTCCTGCAAAACCAGCTTCAGCAACAATCTGCGCTTCTCGAGCATGCTGTTTTGCATTCAATACATTATGAGGAATTTGTTTTTGACGCAACATTCTACTCAACAATTCACTCACTTCAACCGATGTTGTACCAACTAGTACAGGCCTACCTGCAGCAATTAATTTTACAATCTCTTCAATTACTGCTCCAAATTTTTCGCGCTTGGTTTTAAACACTAAATCTTGATCATCTTTTCTAATAGCAGTAACATTCGTTGGAATACTTACTACATCTAACTTATAAATGTCCCATAATTCCGCAGCTTCTGTTTCCGCTGTACCAGTCATACCTGCCAACTTATGATACATCCTAAAATAATTCTGTAATGTAACAGTAGCATAGGTTTGAGTAGCCGCTTCTATCTTTACATTTTCTTTTGCTTCAATGGCTTGATGCAAACCATCAGAATACCTTCTTCCATCGAGTATACGACCTGTTTGTTCATCCACAATTTTTACACCTCCATCCATTACTACGTATTCAACATCTTTATCAAATAAAGTATAGGCCTTTAATAATTGTTGAACAGTATGAATTCGATCGGCTTTTACAGAGTAGTCATTAATAATCGATTCTTTCTTATGCAATTTCTGATCCGCATCTAATGAAGCATCTTTATCTACTGCAGCTAAGGTTAAACTTATATCAGGTAATACAAAAAAAGTAGTGTCTTCCCCTGCACCGGTAATCAATTGAATTCCTTTATCTGTAAGCTCTACGGAATTATTTTTTTCATCAATATAGAAATACAATTCTTTATCTGCAGTAGGCATTTCTCTTTGCTGATCTGCCAAATAAAAATTCTCTGATTTTTGTAATTTCACCCTTATACCAGGTTCGCTTAAAAATTTTATCAAGGCACTATTCTTTGGCAACCCTCTATGTGCGCGGAACAAAGCCAATCCGCCATCTTTAGGATCGTCATTGCCTTCAGCAATTTTTTTCTTGGCTTCTGTTAAGAAATGTTGAGTAGCTCTTTTTTGTGCATCCACCAATTTTTCTATCCTTGGTTTCAATTCAAAGAATTGCTGTTCGCCTGTTTGATGACCAATTGGTCCTGAGATAATCAACGGTGTTCTTGCATCATCAATCAATACAGAATCCACTTCATCCACCATGGCAAAATGGTGTTTTCTTTGTACCATTTCTTCCGGACTATGCACCATATTATCTCTCAAATAATCAAAACCAAATTCATTATTGGTACCATAAGTAATGTCCGCTAAATAGGCTTTTCTTCTTGCCTCACTATTGGGTTCATGCTTATCAATACAATCAACTGTCAAGCCCAACCACTCGAATATTGTACCATTCCATTCGCTATCTCTTTTAGCCAAATAATCATTCACAGTTACAATGTGTACACCCTCTCCTGCCAATGCATTTAAATATGCCGGCAAAGTAGATACCAATGTTTTACCTTCTCCGGTAGCCATTTCAGCAATCTTGCCTTGATGTAACACGCTACCTCCAATCAACTGAACATCGTAATGAACCATATTCCATAAAACAGTTCCACCACCAGCTGTCCATGTGTTTTTATATTCTACTTGATCCCCAACAATTGTGATGTATTCTTTTCGAACACTCAAATCTCTATCATGCTGTGAAGCTGTTGATTTTAATACAGCATTCTCCTTAAATCGGCGAGCGGTTTCTTTAATTACTGCAAAGGCTTCTGGCTGAATGTCACTCAGTGCTTCCTCAATTTTTTGATCCCTTTCTTTTTTTAATTGATCAATTTGTTGATAAATGCTGTCTTTACCATGAATATCATTTTCAGCTAGGGCATCCGCTGCTGCTTTTTGAGCAGCTATATCTGCATCAATGGTGGAAAGATGGGTTTGGATCCTTTCTTTAAATGAACCGGTTTTTGCCCGAAGCTCATCGTTTGATAGGGTTTGATACTGCTGAAAGAACTGTTTCGCTTTTTCAACTATGGGCATTAAAACCTGCACATCTTTTTCACTTTTGCTGCCACCGAATAACTTAGAAATAAACTTCAACATATAATAATTGCTCTAATAAGAAAAATTTTAACAATCAAACAGCGTGCAAAAGATTTTTTTTAGTCAATTTGGCACTCTGATTGAGAGCCGGCAAAGGTAAGCTTTTGATTGAGACCAACATGAGACCAAATTCGAATCTATTATATCTGTTATTTATCAGTCTTTTGATTGGTGAAAATCTACATAGTCAAGCAATCATGCACGATTCTTTGACACTCAACAGAATCAATAAAAACAAGACAAATAGTACCATTTTGGCTGCTTGGGCGGGGGTAAATATCATTCAAGGGAGTATTTCAGCCACCAATGCGATTGGAGCAGACCGCTATTTTTTTAAAACCAACGCTTATTGGAACTTGGTTAATATGGGGGTAGCTGTTTATGGGCTCATTGGCGTAAGAAATGAGCTCAAAAAATCGATCTCTTTTAAAGAAAATTGGGTAGCCCAGCAAAAAACCGAAAAATTGCTTTTATTGAATACTGGACTCGATTTGGCTTATATAAGCACTGGACTTTATTTGAAAGAAAGAGGCGCCAGAACGAACAGTGAATCGGCAACCGGAATTGGCAATGGTTTGCTATTACAAGGCGCATTTTTATTCATTTTCGACCTAGTTCAGTATGGCAATCACCGAAAAAACGGGAAATTACTGGAACAACAAATAGGGAGCTGGCAATTGGCTCCAACCTCAAATGGGATTGGGATATCCTATCAGTTTAAATAAGCCAAGTTTGTATTGGAATTAATGACTGTTTTGGTTACTTTTGCAGCCCAAAACAGTTCTATCGTATGGCAGGTCAATTAAAAGAGGTTAGAAACAGAATCAAAAGTGTACAAAGTACCCAGCAGATTACTAAAGCCATGAAAATGGTCAGTGCTGCTAAATTGCGTCGCGCTCAGGACTCAATCACACAGATGCGTCCTTATGCCAAAAAACTACAAGAGATGCTCAGCAATATTGTGAGTAGTATCGAAGGTGGAATGACTCTGGCATTAGCAGAAGAGAGAACTATAGATAAAGTATTATTCATTGTAGTTACAAGCGACAGAGGTCTTTGCGGTGGATATAATGCCAATTTAATTAAGTTGACAAAAAGTACCATTTCGGAAAAATATGAAGCGCAATTTAAAAAAGGCAATGTGCATATTTGGAATATTGGCAAGAAAGGGTTTGAAGGATTAACCAAAGCTGGATATAAAACCGATGCAACTTTTAAAGATATTTATTTGAACCTTCATTTCGAAGCAGTTCAAGCTGCTGCGCAAGCTGCCATGAAAGCTTTTGAAAATAAAGAATTTGATGCTGTTGAAATTGTATACAGTGAATTTAAAAATGCTGCAACACAAGCATTTACTGCAGAACAATTTCTTCCAATTCCAAAAGTGACAAAAGCAGTCAATCAAAAAAAATCAGATTTTATTTTTGAGCCAGCAAAAGAGCAATTAATTGCTGAGTTGATGCCAAAAATTTTAAACACTCAATTATTTAAAGCAGTATTAGATGGAAATGCCAGTGAGCATGGTGCTAGAATGACTGCAATGGATAAAGCAAGTGAGAATGCCAATGAATTATTGAAATCGCTGAAGATCAGTTATAATCGTGCACGTCAAGCAGCTATTACGACTGAATTAACAGAGATTGTGAGTGGCGCGGCAGCATTACAAGGATAATATTATTAACTCAGTGTTGAATACAACTCAAAACTGATATCTCATAATTCATAACTCTTATCTCATAATTCTATCAGATGGATTTAAGCGAAATAATACCCCATATTGAAGTGCTCATTTTTGCGAGTGAAAAACCATTGACATCTTTAGATATTGTTGAGTTGATCAATAATAGTTTTGGATTTTTAGAAGAAAGAATTTCGCTTGACCAAGTTGAATCTGCTGTTGAAGGAATTAGGGAGAAATACGATTCAGAATTTTATCCGTTTGAAGTTCGTGAAAGTGGAGGCGGTTGGCAATTTCTTACTAAAAAAGATTTTCATAAAACCATTGCCCAATTAAATGGAGATAAGTTTTTAAAACGATTATCCAATGCGGCTTTGGAAACATTAGCCATTATTGCCTATAAGCAACCCATAACCAAAGGAGAAATAGAAGCTATAAGAGGAGTAAACAGCGACTATAGCATTCAAAAACTATTGGAAAAAGAATTGATCTTGATCAGTGGAAGAAATGAGCAAATGCCTGGTAAACCTTTGGTATATGCCACTTCTAAAACTTTCATGGATTATTTCGGAATCAATAACACTTCTGATCTTCCAAAAATCAGAGAGGTATTGGCGGAACAATTGATTGAAGGAACTTTAATCAGACCTGAAGACTTTACCGACCAACCAATTGCAGATGCCATTATCAATGAGGAAATTATTGATGGAGATGTTTCTGCTATTGAAGTAAACGAAGAAGGTGAATTGATCCTTAAAAAAGAAGAAGAAACAGACAATTCAACAGAAGAAAATAACCCTGAATAAGAATGGTTATTATCTTTACGTTATGCCTCTTACCATTAGCAACAATCAGTTAAGTACATTAGCAGCAAATTTTGGTACTCCATTGTACGTGTACAATGCAGATAAGATCACCGATCAGTATCAACTACTACAAAAATCTTTTACTGAAGTAAATGCAAAATTCTTTTTTGCTTGCAAATCATTGACCAATGTCAATATTCTAAAACATATCCGTTCATTAGGATGCAATATCGATTGCAGTTCTATCAATGAAGCTAAACTGGCTATTCTCGCCGGGTTTGAACCTAACAATATATTGTACACTAGCAACGGCATAGCATTTGATGAAATTGAGGAAGCAGTTGCGATGGGAATTAATGTGAATGTCGATAGTTTATCTAATTTAGAAAAGTTCGGAATAAAATATGGACATGGGTATCCTATAGGCATAAGACTGCAGCCCAATATTATGGCTGGAGGTAATTTAAAAATTTCCACTGGTCACGAAAAAAGCAAGTTCGGTATTCCATTAGAACAATTAGATAATATACTAGCTTTAGTTCAGCAACACCAAATCAATATTGCTGGTCTTCATGTTCATACAGGAAGTGAAATAAAAGATGTAGCAGTATTTATGCAAGTGGCAGATATTTTCTTTGATCTGGTTCCCCTTTTTCCTGATTTGGTTTTTTTAGATTTAGGAGGAGGTTTTAAAGTACCTTATAAAGAAAATGAAACAGGAACTGACATTACATTATTGGCCCAAAAAGTGAATGAAGCATTACAAAAATTAAAAGATACTTATAGTAGAAATTTTCAAGTTTGGTTCGAGCCAGGTAAATTCTTGGTAAGTGAGTCTGGTAGTTTTATTACTTCTGTAAATGTGATCAAAAATAACAAGGCTGCTACATTTGTTGGTGTTAATAGTGGCTTCAATCATTTGATCAGACCCATGTTTTATGAAGCCTATCACAAAATCAGCAATATCAGCAATCCTGAAGGTCCTATCAACAACTATGCTGTAGTAGGTAATATTTGCGAAACCGATACTTTCGCTTGGGATAGACCATTGAATGAAGTGAGGGAAGGTGATTTATTGGTATTTGATAATGCAGGTGCTTATGGATTTGAAATGGGATCTAACTACAATTCAAGGTTTTTACCAGCACAAGTAATGTTAAAAAACGGTCAGGTTTACTTAATTAGAAAAAGAGATGTTTTTGAGGATTTATTAAGAAATCAGATCGAGATAGATTGATAACTTATTTGTAGTTTGCAGATACATGATCGAAGTAAAAGATATTCACAAAAGTTTTCAGGGTAGAACCATATTAGATGGCATCAGTGCTGTTATGGAAACTGGTAAATGCAATTTGATTATTGGTGCAAGTGGAAGTGGAAAAACAGTACTTACTAAATGTATTGTAGGATTATTTGCTCCTGAGTCTGGAATTATTTCTTATGATGGAGCCGACATGATTTCGATGGATACAAAAGACAGAAAATTACTCCGTCAAAAAATTGGTATGCTGTTTCAAGGTAATGCATTATTCGACTCTATGACTGTGGTAGAAAATGTGATGTTTCCACTGAATATGTTTACTAATTGGACAATTGCTGAAAAAAGAAAAAGGGCTGCTGAAGTGTTGGAGCGGGTAAATTTAACTGAAGCACATAATAGATTTCCTGCCGAAATAAGTGGAGGTATGAAAAAAAGAGTTGGCATTGCTCGTTCCATTGTGTTAAATCCGCAATACCTTTTTTGTGATGAACCAAATTCAGGTTTAGATCCTCAAACATCTTTGGTGATAGATAAACTCATTAAAGAAATTACCCTAGAATACAATATTACTACCATTGTTGTAACCCATGATATGAATAGTGTGATGGAAATTGGAGATCATATCGTTTATTTACACCAAGGGAAAAAACAATGGGAAGGAACCAACAAAGACATTATATTCAGCAAAGATCAACTCTTGAATAATTTTATTTTCGCTTCTGAATTTTTGCAAGATGCAAAAGAAATGAGAATGATCGAAGCAAACCAGCAATCTGTAAAATGAAACAATTATTTTTTATAACACTCATTTGTTCATTCAGTTTATTGAGTATCGGACAATCTCCTATCGATACCATACCGCCATACCAAAAAAATAAAGCAATGCCTGAGTTCAGGCTGCTTCAAACCGATAGCAGTTGGTTGACTAAAAAGGATTTGCCTGCATATGATTATACAGCTATTATTTACTTCAGCCCTGAATGCAGCCATTGCCAACATGAAGCAGTTGAAATAGTAAAAAACATAGATAGCATAAAAAATGTATTGTTTATTTGGGCTTCTTACAGAGATTTTGATGATATTAAAAAATTCTACTACAAATACAAGCTCAATCAATACCCCAACATGAAAGTTGGTAGAGATCCTAAATATATGATCCCTTCTTTTTACCAAGTAAAATTCACTCCATTTGTAGCATTGTACGACAATAAGAAGGAATTTTTGAAAGCATGGGAAATGGGTGTAGAAATGCCTGAATTAATCGAATTTATCAACAGAAAGTAAAAGTACAGTTGTACCTTTATCCCCTCAATTAATCAATCTAAACATTGCAATTATGAAAGTTACCGTAGTAGGTGCAGGAGCCGTTGGAGCTACTTGTGCCGACAATATCGCCCGTAAAGAACTTTGTACTGAACTGGTTTTATTGGACATAAAAGAAGGATTAGCAGAAGGAAAAGCACAGGATATGATGCAAACAGCTGCTCTATTGGGTTTTGATACAAAAATTGTTGGAAGCACCAATGATTATGCAAAAACAGCAGGTAGTGATGTAGTAGTAATTACTTCAGGAATTCCTCGTAAACCTGGAATGACAAGAGAAGAATTAATTGGCACCAATGCAGGTATAGTAAAAGGTGTTTGTGAAAATATTTTAAAATATTCTCCAAACACAATCATCATTGTGATCAGTAATCCAATGGATACAATGACCTATTTAGCACTTACTTCTACCGGTTTACCAAAAAACAGAATTATCGGAATGGGTGGCACTTTAGATAGCAGTAGATTTAAATATCAATTGAGCCAACATTTAGGTTGCAGCCCTTCAGATTTGAATGCTGTTGTAGTTGGTGGTCATGGAGATACAACCATGATTCCTTTGATTAGACAGGCCACTTGGAATTCTGCACCAGTAAGCAATTTTTTAAGTGCCGATCAACAACAACAAATTGTAAATGATACAATGGTAGGTGGAGCAACTTTAACTAAACTCATTGGCACTTCGGCCTGGTATGCACCAGGAGCTGCTGGAGCTGCTTTAGTTGAAAGCATTGTTCGCGATCAGAAAAAATTATTCACTTGTTGTGTAAGTCTTGACGGTGAATATGGTCAGAAAGATATTTGTTTAGGAGTTCCTGTAACTATCGGCAAAAATGGATGGGAAAAAGTACTTGATTTTTCTTTGAACGCAGATGAACAAGCAGCTTTTAATAAAAGTGCAGAGGCTGTAAGAAGTATGAATGAAGTGTTGAAAACACTTTAATTTAAATTCGAATATTTTTTAAAAAGGCAGAAATTAGTTTCTGCCTTTTTTTATACCCATTGTTTTGCAGCGATTGCAATGGATTGAATATCTTGTTTTTGCATACAATTAAAATGACCCTTAGGACATTTTTTTGTGCCGAAATTCGAACATGGTTGACAGGAAAGATCTGGAACGATAAAATTTTTATACGCTTCCGAATTAGCATGAGCAACCAATTGATGAATGCCATAATAAGGCTCTACATCTAATAAAGGAGATGTACCTCCCCAAATAGCCAATACTTTTTTATTTAATGCACATGCTATGTATTGAAATCCGGTATCATGAGAAATAACCAATTTAGAACGCCTGATTAAATCAGCAGATTCGTGTAAACTAAATTTTCCACAAGCATTATAAATTTTTACTGCATCGATAGATGCAACGGCATCGCCTTCAGTAGCGTCTTCCTTGCCTCCAATTAATACAACAGGAAAATCTAATGCTACACATAGCGCTTTCAATTTTTCAACAGGCAATTTTTTAGTAAAATAAGAAGCTCCAATAACAATTGCAATAAATCCGGCTAAATGTGATGTGGGCAGATCTGTAGCATGAACATGTTGGTCTTCGGGAATAAAATAATCCAAGCCCATTCCATCATTCACCACACCTAATGGCGATATAGCATCCATGCATCGATTGGTGATATGCCTTTTTGCCATTTGATCAATACCCAACTTGGTCAACAAGAATTTGGCCCAACTCTCTTTATTATAAGCGTAAACAGGAACATTCAATTGAAATTTAATCAATGCTGTTCTAAAGTTTTTATGCAGATCGATAATGCCATCGAATTGTTCCATTTTAAATTGGGCAATCAATTCATCTAAATTATTATCGTAATAATGAAAATGATCTATGTAGGGATTGGCTTCTGTGACAGCTTTGAAACTTCTTTTTGTTAAAAAATGGACCTCCACTCCTTCTACTTGTAACTTCAAGCACCTTATAACTGGAGTAGTAAGCAAAATGTCGCCGATGGAAGAAAAACGAATCACCAGAAATTTTTTCCGTTTCGGATATTCGGGATCTTCGATGGGTGTCTGTTTCTTCTTTTTGAAAAAAAGCATGGCGACGGTTTCTAGCTAACTTAAGGTAATTCGGTTGTTTCTATATAATTCAAATCTTTATGAAATGTTTCTTCCGTAAAATAAAAAGCTACCATTGTAATTGCCATAATGATTACTCCAGTAATAATACCGCTTTGTAATAAACTATATCCTAAAGATTGCTGCAATAAATTCAAAAACAATAAATTGATTAATGGCAATGCCCCTCTTACCATATTGGGAATAGTAGTTGCAGCAGTTGCTCTCAAGTTGGTTCCAAACTGCTCTGCACCCATGGTGATAAAAATGGCCCAAAAACCAGTACTAAAACCCAATAAACCACATATAGCATACATACTATTATCGCTATTATTGAATCCGCTATAGAATAACACCAATGCTACCATGCACAACAAATAAAAGGAGAGCAATGCTTTTTTTCTGCTTTTAAAATATTGGCTTACTAAGCCGATTAAAATATCACCAATTGCTATTCCAACATAAGCATACATGATGGCTCTTCCACTTTCTATATGATTATCGCCATACAATTCCTTTGCAAATCGATTACTTAGATTCACCAGAATACCAATTACATACCATGTAGGCAAGCCAATTAAAATGGCTAAAATATATTTCTTGAATCTTTTTCGATTATTCAAAAACATAAAAAAATTGCCTCTCTGTACTCCTTCTTGGTGTTTTACATTCGTAAACATGCCGCTTTCTGCAACGGAGATTCGCATTAACAATAATCCTATTCCTAAACCTCCACCAATTTTATAACAGAGTCTCCAATCGTTGGTGGCCTTGTAAATAAAGTACGCAAACACTGCTCCAAATAAACCTATGCCAGCAACTAAAGAAGTTCCTACTCCCCTTTTTTCCTTTGGTAATAATTCACTTACCAATGTAATACCAGCTCCTAATTCTCCAGCCAATCCAACACCAGCAACAAACCTAGCCCATGCATATTGATCTACAGATTGCACATAACCAGTAAAAAAATTGGCAATGGAATACAAAGCAATTGAGCCGAATAAAACACTAAGCCTTCCTTTTTTATCGCCAATAGTACCCCATAAAATTCCACCAATTAATAAACCCACCATTTGCCAATTGATAATTTTTGTACTCGCAGCCAGCACTTGAACTTTATCTGTTAATTCTACCCCTATTCCTTGTAAGCTTGGTTCTCTAACAATTGTAAATAATAGCAAATCATAGATATCTACAAAATATCCAAGCGCTGCAACAATTACAGGTAGTGATAAAACGCCCATTTTTTTTGCTGTCATAAAATCAATTTATCATTTTTTTTTGAACCATCAACATTCTACAAAATTTAAATCTTTACCAAAGCTTTCTTTGATATTGAATGCTGCAATGATGGCCACTCCCATCAAGATGATTCCTGTTACCCAACCTCCAGTTACATAACTTCCTGTATATTCTCTGATTGCCTTAAAAAGCAATATAATTAATGGTAATGCACCTCTAACCATATTCGGTACAGAGATGGCAGTGGTGGCTCTAAGGTTGGTACCGAACTGCTCAGCACTCATGGTAATATATACCACTGAAAATCCAGTACCAAATCCTAACCCAGCGCAAATCCAATACATCCCTTGGGCTGTTCCTCCATCCTGTAAAAAATACAGTACCATAAAAAAAATAGTGATCGCATAAAAGATAAACAAGGCTTTCTTTCTACTTTTTAAATAATTACTAAGTAACCCAACAGTTAGATCACCAAATGCAATAGCGCCATATTGATACATGATCGCTTTACCAGGATCTACATTTGGAATTCCAAATGCTAATCCAAATTGATCAGAGAATGTAACTAGTACGCCTATTACATACCATGCTGGCACTCCAATTAAAATACATTTTAGATACCTAAAAAATCTTTCTCTATTATTAAAAAGCATCCAGAAATTACCCCTTGCAATATTGGTTTCTTTCAATTCATTAAACAAGCCACTTTCAAAAATACTCACCCTTAAAACGAGTAATGCTAAACCCATTCCACCACCAATAAAATAACAGGTACGCCAATCAAAATTTTCTTTCAGAAAAAAAGCAACAACTGCTCCAAATATGCCAAAGCCTGCAATAACCGAAGATGCAATTCCCCGTTTTTCTTTCGGAAGCAATTCGCTCACTAAAGTAATGCTAGCCCCTAATTCTCCTGCCAAGCCTATTCCAGCAATAAATCTCATTAGTGTGTATTGAGGAACTGTAGTAACAAATCCATTGGCAATATTGGCCAAGGAATAAAGTAATATAGATCCAAAAAGCACACTCAGTCTTCCTTTTTTATCGCCCATAATACCCCAAAGAATTCCTCCAAATAATAACCCAATCATTTGTACACTAATAATGATCTCTCCTTGATGCAAAACTTCAGCTGGTGATAATCCTAAGGAACTTAGGCTGGGCTTTCGAATAATACCAAATAACAATAGATCATACACATCTACAAAGAACCCTAGTGCTCCAACAATTACAGGGAGCGAAAAAATTCCGTATTGTTTAGCTGGGTTCATAATATATGAAACTATATCCGTAGAAAAATGATGCTGATTGAAAAACTAATTATTGATTTTCTTTTCGTTTTTGTTGAACACCAATTTAACAATTACCGGGGCTGTTGTTATAAATACGATCCCCAATACAATGATTTCTAAGTGTTGTTTCAAATCGAATCCGAACTGAGCTAAAATCCATTTCTGCAAAAAATGCCCACCTATTAACATACTCGAAACCCAAGCAATACTTCCAACAATATTATAAAAGGAAAATTTCTTATGATCCATTTGTACAATACCTGCTACAATTGGTGCAAAGGTTCTGATGATGGGAATAAATCTAGCAATTACAATTGCACCTCCCCCATGCTTTTCATAAAAATCATGTGCTTGAACTAAAAATCTTTTTTTGAAAAAAAAGTTTTCTTTCCAATGATACATGGTAGGTCCCACTTTTTTCCCGAACCAGTATCCGGTAGTATTTCCAAGAATTCCTGCAAAAGAAATTAACGCAATTAGTTGCAACAAGTCGAGGTATTCATTTCCTGTTGAAATAAATTCATTCGCAATATTTGAACTATAGATACCAGCAACAAATAATAAACTATCCCCCGGTAAAAAGAAACCAGCAAATAATCCTGTTTCGGCGTATACTACAAATAAGATCAACCAGAGTCCTCCATGTTCTATATAAAACTGCGGTTGCAATAATTGTGTCCAATGAAAATCGCTTATAATTTGGAGTAACATATTCCTATCTTTCTATAAATTAATTGGTTGTTTCTGGCAGTAATTCACCTTCCCATTTGCTTACAACTGATGTAGCCAAAGCATTTCCTAAAACATTGGTTCCTGTTCTAAACATATCACAAAAATGATCGATCGGCAAGATCAATGCTACCCCTTCAGGTGGTATTTTAAACATGGCACAGGTTGCTAATACAATAATTAAAGAAGCTCTAGGCACACCTGCAATTCCTTTGCTGGTAAGCATTAACACCAATAACATCGTGAGCTGTTCCCCTAAAGGCATATGAATTCCGTATGCTTGTGCAATAGCAAGGCTTGCAAATGTCATGTACATCATACTTCCATCTAAATTAAAAGAATAACCTAAAGGAAGAATAAATGAAACAATTTTATTCTTGCATCCAAATCGTTCTAACTCTTCTGTCAATTTCGGAAATACCGCTTCGCTACTTGTAGTACTAAATGCAACCAATAATGGATTAGCAATATGCTTTAAGAGACTTTTCATTCTTTTTCCAAGAATCAAATAACCTACACCACATAAGATCACCCAAAGTAGGGCTATGCCTAAAACAAAATATCCAAAATAAATAAAATAGAAACTAAAAATACTCAATCCTTTTTCTGCAACCACGGCGGCTAAGGTTCCAAAAACACCAAAGGGAGCAAAATTCATTACATAACCAACGATTTTCAAAATAATATGGGCTGCAACATCAAAAGCTTTGATCAATGGTTTTGAATACTCGCCTAAATTGGCTGCGGCTACTCCAAATAAAATAGAGAAAATGACAATCTGTAAAATTTCATTGGTTGCCATTGCATCGAAAATACTGGAAGGCACTACATGCTCAATAAATTTCTGTAAAGAGAATTCAGTGGTTTTCCCCATTAAGTCTTTTAGGCCTGAGTTATCTGCTTGAGAAAGATCAATATATGAACCTGGTTTAAATACATTTACCAATAGCATCCCCAATAATAAACTTACCAAAGAGGCACTTATAAACCATATCATTGCTTTCCCACCAACCCTACCCACAGTTTTCAAATCGCCTAATTTGGCAATTCCAACTACTAAAGTGGTAAATACCAAGGGAGCGATAATGGTTTTAACCAACCGTATAAAGATGGTTCCGAGTAGTTTGATATTTTTCGAAAATGAACCAATGGTTTCTGGAGCAGCAGTTTCATGAACTATATATCCGGCCACGATACCCAAGAACATGGCAATCAAAATATAAATCGTTAGTTTATTCTTCATCAAGGAAGTATTTGAAACGGCAATATAGCCGTTAAAATTGGAAAACCCATACTCCGGATTTGTTTAAAGTTTTGATGTTTAAAAGGAATTTAATGCCTATTTTGCTCCATTATTTGAAATAAGAACCCAATTATTTAACATTATGAGTTTATTTAGAAAAAAATCACTTGTAGCAATGCTAGCTTCTGCAGAAGATGCAGAAAAAGGATTGAAAAGAACACTTGGTGCCGGAAACCTAATTGCGCTCGGAATTGGAGCCATTATTGGAGCAGGTTTATTTGTAAGAACAGCGGCGGCGGCCGGACAAACAGCAGGACCTGCTGTTACACTATCATTTATTGTAGCCGCCATTGGTTGTGCCTTTGCAGGATTGTGTTACGCAGAATTTGCATCTATGATTCCTATTGCAGGAAGCGCATATGCTTATTCATATGTAACCATGGGAGAATTAATAGCATGGATTATTGGTTGGGCATTAATCATGGAATATGCACTTGGTGCTGCAACGGTTTCTATTGCTTGGAGTGAATACTTAAATAAGTTGTTCGGAGGGCAAATTCCCTATGAATGGTGCCATTCGCCTTTTGAAAGTTTCACCGACTCATTAGGCGTTCATCATGCTGGTATTATGAATGCACCGGCATTAGTCATCTTATTATTAATTACACTTTTGTTGATCAAGGGATCTCAAGAATCAGCAACTGTAAATGCCATTATCGTTTTTATAAAAGTGGCCATAGTTATATTATTCATTGTAATTGGATGGCAGTTTATTAAGCCTGAAAACCATACTCCATACATGATTCCTGCGGGAACAGCAGCTGTTAAAGACCAAGCAGGTAAAGTCATAGCTGACTATTCTGGTTGGAACAAACATGGTTGGGGAGGGGTATTAGGTGGTGCAGCGATTGTATTTTTTGCATTCATTGGGTTTGATGCGGTTTCCACTGCAGCTCAGGAAGCAAAAAATCCAAAAAGAGATATGCCAATTGGTATTTTAGGATCTTTGGTTGTATGTACTATATTATATATCCTATTCGGACACGTGTTAACTGGAGTAGCCAACTGGAAAGATTTTGTAGATCCAGAAAAAGGACGCGAAGCTTCTGTTGCCTATGCTATTTCCACCTATATGACCGGTTATGGATGGTTAGCAAAAGCCGTAACCATCGCTATTTTAGCAGGTTTCTCTTCTGTAATATTGGTGATGTTGATGGGTCAAAGCCGTATATTCTATACTATGAGTAATGATGGATTGATTCCAAAAGCATTTGGAGATTTACATCCTAAGTTTAAAACTCCTTATAAGGCTAATTTGATTTTGTTTGTATTCGTAGGCTTATTCGCAGCATTTGTACCAGGCCATGTTGCTGGAGATTTAACCAGTTTCGGTACTTTATTTGCATTTGTTCTGGTGAGTATTGGTGTTTGGATTTTAAGAGTGAAATCTCCTGAGATCGAGCGACCGTTTAAAGCACCATTAGTACCAATTGTTTCAACGCTTGGAGCATTAATTTGCTTGGCAATGATTGTTGGTTTAGACTCTAATACGCTAGTTGCAGCATTCGGATGGATGGCTGTAGGATTGGTAGTTTACTTTACTTATAGTAGAAGCAGAAGTAAATTAAAAAATCCGAGTGAGCTTGTAACACATGCATCAGACTTTGAAAAACACTAATTTTTAGTTTAAATAGAAAGCCGTCTCTAATTCAGGGACGGTTTTTTTATGCTTATTCGTTGGCAGCTTAGCTACGAAGCGTTAATTTTGCACCCTCATCACAACACAATAACTCTTAATTCATAACTCTTAATTCATAATTCCAAATGGGAAGAATATTTGAAGTACGCAAAGCCAGCATGTTTGCCCGTTGGGATAAAATGGCCAAAAATTTTACCCGAATAGGTAAAGAGATTGTTATTGCTGTAAAAGCAAACGGACCAGATGTTGCTACTAATCCGGCATTAAGGAGGTGTTTCCAAAATGCCAAAAGTGTTGGAATGCCTAAAGATAGAGTTGAAGCAGCTATCAAACGTGCAATGGGCAAAGACACGAGCAATTACGAAGAAATTTTATACGAAGGTTATGCCCCACATGGTGTAGCGCTTTTAGTAGAGACTGCAACAGACAATCATGTACGAACAGTTGCCAATGTAAAAAGTCATTTTAATAAAGGAAACGGTGCATTAGGCAATAGTGGAAGTGTGAGTTTTCAGTTTAAAAAAATGGGGGTATTTAAATTGAATCCAGAAGGGTTGAATATGGATGATTTAGAATTGGAATTAATTGATCATGGTTTGGATGAATTAGGTGAGAGTAATGATGACAATGGAAATCCAATTTTGGTATTGCGTTGTGCATTTGTCGATTTCGGAAACTTACAAAAAGCATTAGAAGATAAGGGCATCGCTACTTTGAGTGCCGAATTGGAATGGATTCCTACCACTACAGTTCCAATGACCGATGAACAAGCAGAAGATGTTTCTAAATTAATTGACCGATTAGAACAGGATGAAGATGTGAATAAGGTCTTTCACAATATGTCCTAAAGAAAGATGAAAGAAGAATGATGAATGAAGAATGATGAAAGAAGAAAGATGAATTATGAGATATGAGATACAGGAAGTAGAGAAGCATTCGATAATTCTATTTGATGGGGTGTGTAATTTGTGCAGCAGTTCTGTTCAGTTTGTAATTCGTCACGACCCTCAACATCATTTTAGATTCGCTTCTTTGCAAAGCAATTTTGGTCAATCAGTTTTGAATAAATTCAATTTGCCCGCAGAATCTCTTCAATCATTTATTTTATTAGAAAATAATAAAATTGATACAGCATCTACAGCAGCCTTGAAAGTAGCGAAGCAGCTGTCAAAGGGATGGAGCCTAATGTATGGATTTATTATAGTACCAGTATTTATCAGAAATGCAGTTTACCAATTAATTGCTAAGAATCGCTACAAATGGTTTGGCAAAAAAGAAATCTGCTGGGTTCCCAATCAAGCATTACTCTATTTGTTTATTGAATAATTTGGCTCAATAATAGCAGTATTTATTCGTTCATCATTTCCCGAATCACCCGAATCACATCTTCTGCATTGGGCTTGCTAAAATAATCACCATCCGTTCCATAACTAGGTCTGTGAGCTTGACCAGTTAAGGTTCTAGGACTTACATCTAACCATTGAAAAGCTTTCTGACCTTCAATTACTTGATTATACATATAAGCCGCTGCACCACCAGGAACATCTTCATCAACAAAAATAATCCGGTTGGTTTTTTTGAGTGATTCTATAATTCGATGATGAATATCAAAAGGTAAAAGTGTTTGCACATCAATAATTTCACAACTTATTCCTTCATTCGCTAAACGATCTGCTGCATCTTGAATAATCCGTAAAGTTGATCCATAAGAAACAACCGTTACGTCATCTCCTTCTTGAATAATTTCGGGCACACCCAATGGAACTGCAAATTCTAATAAATTAGCAGGCATTTTTTCTTTTAATCGATACCCATTTAAACATTCAATTACCAAAGCAGGATCATTAGATGCTAATAATGTATTGTACATGCCTACTGCTTGAACCATATTTCTAGGTACACAAACATAAATACCTCTCAATGCATTGATGATCATTCCCATGGGAGATCCACTATGCCAAATTCCTTCTAAACGATGACCTCTTGTTCTTATAATAATAGGAACACTTTGTTGGCCCTTGGTTCTAAAATGAGTAGTAGCAACATCGTCACTCAGCACTTGTAAGCCATATAATAAATAATCGAGGTATTGAATTTCTGCAATGGGTCTTAAACCACGCAAAGCCATTCCCAGCGCTTGTCCTACAATAGTCAACTCACGTATACCAGTATCTAAAATTCTGTCTTTACCATGTTTCTCTTGTAATCCGGCCAAGCCCTGATTTACATCTCCAATATATCCTACATCTTCTCCAAAAGCATATACTTTAGGATTCTGCGTAAACAAAGCATCAAAATATTTATTCAATATTTCGTAGCCATTTACAAATGGTGCATCAAAAGAAACCAATGGTTTTATTTCAGCAACATTCAGCGCACTTTTTTGAGTTTGATTGTATAAATGCGAATTGTATAAATTTTTGCTTTCATTTAATAATTCTTGATAATACAATTGTATATCACTAACAGAAGGAGATTGAGGAGCTAGTTCAGTAGCTACACATAAAGCCCTTAAAACATCTTTTCTTTGAGGTTCTTTTAAGCCAATTAATTCATTGGCCATTTGTTGAAGCTGGTTGTATTTATCTATATCATTCACTACCATTTCTTTCAACAGAGTAGCAGCATTTGCAGCTTGTTCTTTGATTGGGTCGAAATATTTATTGAATGCATTTAATCTACAAGTTCTAACATATTCTTTCGCTTCAATTTCAATATCAGATAATTCCTCTTCACTAGATAATCCGTTCTCAAACATCCATTCCTTCATCTTCTTGATACAATCCCATTCTTTCTCCCAAGCCAATCTTTCTGCTGTTTTATATCTTTCATGACTTCCGCTAGTAGAATGACCTTGTGGTTGAGTTACTTCTTCCACATGAAATAATACAGGCACATGTGTATCACGAATATGTTGAATGGCTTCTTCAAAAACCTGACACATACCAGCGTAATCCCAGGCTTTTAATTTATATATGCGAATACCATTGGTATCCTCCATTTTTTCTAAACCGCTTAATGCATCCGATATAGATCCTTTGGTAGTTTGAAAATTTTTAGGAACAGAAATGCCATAGCCATCATCCCAAACAAATACAGCTAATGGAACCTGTAAAACACCGGCAGCATTCATGGTTTCCCAAAAATGTCCCTCTGTTGTACTAGCATCCCCAATGGTACAAAAACAAATTTCATTGCCATTATGACTTAAGTGTTCAAATTCATTTTGAAAGGCACTTTGTCTAAAACATTTTGATGCAAAAGCCAGCCCCAATGCCCTTGGCATTTGAGAAGCGGTTGGTGCCATATCAGCTGAAATATTTTTTCGATTGGCAAGGTCCAACCAATTGCCATTATCATCTACAAATTTGGTAGCAAAATGCGCATTCATTTGCCTGCCTGCACTAAAAGGATCGTTCTTTAAATCGGGATCTCCGTAAAGTTGAGCAAAAAATTGTTCCACACTCGACAAGCCAGTTGCAAACATAAAAGTCTGGTCCCTATAATAACCACTTCTAAAATCGCCTGGCTGAAAAAATTTAGCCATGGCCAATTGAGCCACTTCTTTTCCATCTCCAAATATGCCAAATTTAGCTTTTCCAGTAAGCACTTCCCTCCTTCCTAATAAACTTACTTCTCTGCTGATAATGGCAGTTTTGTAGTCTTCCAGAATAGTGTTCCGAAATCCTTCAAAAGAGATCATATCTTCTTTAAGGTGTATAGATTCAGCTGATTCCATATGGCAAAAATAAGTCTAGGTGTTTAAAAACTAACAAATATTAGTATAATCTGCACAATTAAGCAATCTTTATGAAAAAAATAGCCTTAATTTATTCCAAGATAATTCATTAGTCATAAGATTGCGTAATTTTATGGCATAAAGATATGTGTATGAAACATTTATTGCTAATCACTTCCTTTTTTATGGTTTTTGTTGGATTAAAAGCCCAAAACATTACTATAAAGAACGAAAAATACGACATGGGTAAAATCACATATGGAAAACCAGTGGAGTATACTGTTGAAATTCTGAATACAGGTTCTGATACCTTGACATTAGAAACTGCCAGAGCTGGATGTGGATGCACCACACCTAATTTTACTCCAAATCAAAAATTTGGGCCTGGTCAATCTGTGAAAGTTTTAATTCAATTCAACAGTAGTGTATTGGGTAATTTTACTCGTTATACAGATATTGTGTTGAGTGGCGGAATAGTAAAACAAGTGAGTTTTACTGGAGAAGGCGTTCAAGAATAAATACCCAATAAGTAAAAAAAATAATGAAGATGAAGTCAATACTTTTAGTTGTATGCTTAGCATTTGGTATTAATAGTTTTGCACAAGCAGATATCAGTTTCAAAGAAAAAAAACACAGTTTTGGTAAGATCAAAAAAGATATTCCAGCTACTTTTATTTTTTCTTTTACCAACAAGGCAAAAAAGCCTGTTGTAATAGAATTTGCTAATGCAGAATGCGGATGTACTAAACCAGAATATTCACAAGCGCCAATACCAGTTGGTAAATCAAGTACTATTAAAGTAACGTATAACGCTGCTAATTTAGGCGCATTCAAAAAAAATGTGGATGTTAAATTTGCGCATTCTAATCAGCCTTATACCCTTACAATTGATGGAGAAGTAATTGAGGCAAAGAAGAAATAATCGCATTTATTAAATCTATTTCCAAGTTATGTTAGCAATTAGTCAAAGGGGGCTGGCCATGCCGGCTTCACCCATCAGAAAATTAGTACCCTATGCAGAAGCTGCCAAAAAAAGAGGTACAACAGTATATCATTTAAATATCGGTCAGCCTGATATAGAAACTCCAAAAGCCATTTTAGATGCAGTAAGACATAGCGATTTTAAAGTGTTGGAATACAGTCATAGCGCAGGAAATGAAAGCTATCGAAAAAAACTGGTACACTATTATGCATCCGTAGGAATTGAAGTGAATCACCAACAAATCATCATTACAACAGGCGGAAGTGAAGCCATACAATTTGGCTTTATGGCCTGTTTAGATGCAGGAGATGAAGTAATTATTCCAGAACCTTTTTATGCAAACTATAATGGTTTTGCAGTAGCAGCTGGAGTAACAGTTGTTCCAATCACTTCTTCTATTGAAAATGGTTTTGCGCTGCCACCAATTGCCGATTTTGAAGCAAAGATCACTTCAAAAACAAAAGCAATAGTTATATGCAATCCGAATAATCCAACTGGTTATTTGTACAGCAGATCAGAAATGGAACAATTAAAAGAATTGATCTTAAAATACAATTTGTATTTATTTTCTGATGAAGCTTATCGCGAATTTTGTTATGGAGGTGAACAAGTAAGTGCCATGCATTTAAAAGGTGTAGATGAGCATGTTATTATTATGGACACTATTAGTAAAAGATATAGCGCCTGTGGAGGAAGAATTGGTGCATTTGTAACTAAGAATCAATCGGTATTAGATGCAGCCATGAAATTTGCTCAAGCAAGATTAAGCCCACCAAGCTTTGCTCAAATTGCTGGTGAAGCAGCCATTGATCTACCTGCTAATTATTTCGATACCACTAAAGCAGAATATCAAGCGAGAAGAGATTTGATTGTGAAAAGGCTCAATAATATGGAGGGTGTATTTTGTCCTAATCCGGGTGGAGCATTTTATGCAATGGCCAAATTACCTATTGACGATGCTGATCGATTTTGCCAATGGCTATTAGAGTCGTTCAGTTTCGAAAATCAAACAGTAATGCTTGCCCCTGCTACTGGTTTTTATGGAACTCCGGGATTAGGAAAGCAAGAAGTTAGATTGGCCTATGTATTGAATCTTGATGACATCAATAAGGCAATGGATTGTTTAGAAGAAGCAATTAAAGTGTATCCAGGGAAAGCCTAATATTATATTATATTTATTTATATATTATTTTTTTGTTATCAAATTGCCTTTTTTTATTAAACAAATTGAAAAAAATACAAATAATAATTAATTATAATTGAATTTTACTCATTTTGGCGTATATTTGATTCATCAAACAGTAGATAAAGACTCTCTTATAATGGCAAGCAATCGAAAAAATCCCCTCGTTTCTACGAGGGGATTTCTATTTTAGAAAAATCTCCCCATTTATTGAATAAAGAAAAGAATTTACCGTTAATGATTGATTGACGTTTATGACCACTCTTTATAGGAAAAAGTCTTTTATACTATTGGGTATACTTTGCGGAGTTTTGGCCAACTGCCCGTCAAATGCCCAAAACTACCATGCCATTCATGGATCATCCTATGCTGGCGCGGCGAGTATTTTCAACAATCCAGCTTCCCCTAATAATAGCTTACACAAATGGGATGTAAATCTTTTCTCTTTTCAGGTAAGCAATATCACTAATACGCTTTATATGAAAGACATGAAATTGCCTTCCATATCCAATGCAAGTATTCAATTAAAAGAGGGTAAACTAAATAGATACAATCATCAATCAATAGACGTAAATCTGTTTAATGCGATGTATCAAATTGATGCCAAACAGAGCATCAGTGGGGGTTTGAGAATCAGATCGTATACTCATATTAAAGCCAATTCCTTCGAAGCCAATGATTCAACGGATCGATTGGATGAATTTTTATACAATAATAGAACTACCCCATTTATTGAAGGATTCGGAACACATGCTGGTTGGTTAGAGGGAAACTTAAATTATAGCAGAGTTATCAAAGAAAATAGAGAAGGCAAATTAAGCGCAGGTATTACTCTACAAATTGCCAAAAATGTTTCAGGTGCTTATACCAGAATCAATCGCTTCAGCTTTTTAGAAACCAAATTAACTCCTACTGATACGGTATATACTTTTACTGGTGGCGCTGGATCATATGCATACTCTTCTAATTACGATGCAATTAGCCCTTATGTTAATATTCAAGGAAATATCAACCAGATGATTAAATCGGGTACTACCAGCTTTGGACTAAGTCTAGGGTTGGAATATATATTATACGATCAATCTGTTTCTGTAGGCGAAAATGAACCGATTCCATACCATTGGAAAATAGGAATTAGTATCATGGATATTAATGCTTCCACATTTAAAACCAGTGAATATACTGGCCAATTTAGTAATCCAGCCAATGCAATAACTGATGGTGATCTGAGTAAAAAATTATCCGGAATAAATTCATCCCAAGATTTAAGAGATTCTTTGGCTACCTTATTTGGAACTTTTACGGCGCTTCCTGCAACACTCAAAATTAATCAGCCAACAAGAATGATCATTAATGTTGATCGAAATTTGGGAAATCATTTTTATGTGAACGGACAATTGAGCTTGAATTTTAGAAGCAGCTCTAGCGGCAACATGTTCAACACAAGAGAATTGAGTCTCCTAACCATCACACCAAGATGGGAGACAATGGCATGGGGTGTATATTTCCCACTTCAATACAATACTCAAGGCCAATTTTGGATGGGAGCTGCAATTAAAATGGGTCCTTTGGTTGCAGGAATACATGATATAGGTCTATTGAAAAAAGACCCTTTACTAAATGGAGGAGCTTATCTAATGATGAGTATACATCCTTTTACTAAAAAAATGTATACTACCCGATTAGATTGTTTTTAAAGAGCTTTATTCAGCTGCTTGAATATTCCCTGCTTGCTTACCCTTTTTTCCATCAACTATATCAAAAGAAACTTTTTGACCTTCTTTAAGTGATTTAAACCCACCCATGTTGATTGCTGAAAAGTGTGCGAACAAATCTTCGCCGCCATCATCAGGTTTAATAAAACCAAAACCCTTTGCGTCGTTGAACCATTTTACTGTACCAAGTGCCATAACTGTATTATTTAAGACTTAAATATACAAAAAAATCATTGTAGGGTCAATAAATTGTTATTAAACGCTTACTCAATTCTCTATTTCTGGTATTTTTCTGTTTTTTCAAATGCGCTTATACTAGTATTCGACCGAATTTGCATTTGAATATTAGTAATCCATTCTGGACATCCCTTTTGGCATAATTGCTCATTTACGGCATTAATTACTTGCATCACTTCTGCATAGGTCCCTTCTATTTCAGTAGCAAAAGACCTTACCTCATATTTAATGCCAGAATTAATAATAATGGGGATTGCTTCATCTACCCATTCGTAAGGGTGTTTGTCTTGTGCTAAAGGCACAATTTGAATGGTAGCGCAAATAGCATGAGTATGCATAAAAATGATTTTATAATAAAATTATTGACACCAAAAATAATAGATAATTAAAAATAATGTTACCAAAATGCTAGATAAAAAAACTAAGTTTAGGCAACAAATTTTTTAAATAAGGCTCTTATTTTTAATAATCAAAAGACTATCGGATACAAAGCCAGTTTAGGAATTGACTATAATGGGAGACTTTTCGGATCATTGAATTATTCCCCTGGTTTTTCTCCTATGCCAAAAGGAATACCTCAAATGCAAACATGCCAAATACCTCAAATCAAAAAATGGATCGATTCTGGAAACCCTAATAACTAAAAATTCAAAAATGCCAAAAAAGAAAAAATTACTAGTGGTGACCATTGTAATTGTTATTTTGATCATTTTAGGTTCAATTTATGCTTATAAAGAATACAATAGAAAAGGATCGAATATTGAATTAACCAATCCTATTTATTCCAATACCGCCACCGGACTAATCAATGATTTCACATCTAATGAAAAAGCTAGTAATACCAAATACCTTTCGAAAGTAATAGCGATTAATGGTGAGGTTAAAAAAATTGATTCTGACCAAAAAGGTAATCCGACTATAGTTCTTGGAGATGCCAATTCTATGTCTTCTGTAAGGTGTAACCTCGATAGTTTGTATGCTAGTGCTGCTGCAAGTATTTTAATTGGTCAAAAAATAACTATCAAAGGAATTTGCACTGGGTATCTTGCCGATGAACTTGGCATAGGCTCAGATGTTATTTTAATCCATTGTATTATTCAAAAAAAATAAACATGAAAAAGATTTTATTGATTTTTGGTGTATGTTGTCTGACAGTTTCCACTAAAGCGCAAAGCAAATATTTTACTAAAACAGGTAAGATAAATTTTGATGCAACTGCTCCCAAATCTCCTGAAAATATTGATGGAACCAATAAAAACAGTACTTGTGTGATGGATAGCAAAACTGGTGAAATTCAGTTCATGGTTTTGATGAAAGGATTTGAATTTGAGAGGGCATTGATGATGGAACATTTTAATGAAAACTATGTTGAAAGTAATAAGTTTCCGAAAACTGTTTTCAAAGGATTAATTGATAATAATACCGCTATTAATTATTCAAAAGATGGAAGTTATACTGCAAAAGTAAGCGGCAAGTTAACCATGCATGGAGAAACAAAAGACATTAGTACCGAAGGTAAACTAACCGTAAAAGGTAGCAAACTAATTATATCTGCCGAATTCGTTGCAATACTAGCCGACTATAAAATTATCGTCCCTCAACTAGTTGCAGACAAAGTTGGCAAAAATGCAAAAATATTTGTGGATTGTACGCTTGAACCATTAAATAAATAAACAACCTTTGTCTGATCCCTTAAAAGTTTGATTATGAAAAAAACTATTGCATTCTGTTTACTCTTCTTAACTATTTTGTCGCAAACATTAAAGGCTCAGGAAAAAGATTTATTAGCCCTGGTAGATGATGGTAAAAAGCCTCACGAAATTGTAAAGAATTCTTTTAAATCTATACGAGTAATTAATGGTCATTCGATAGAGTTTCTTGCACCAGGTACGATGGATTTTAGAATACTCCATCGATTTGGATTATTCAATCAAGGTCCCTCCAATTTTTGGGGATTAGACCAAGCAAGTATGCGCTTGGGTTTTGATTTTGGCATCACCAAAAATTTACAAATTGGGGTAGGCAGAAGCACTTTTCAAAAAGAAATAGATGGCTATATTAAATACGGGTTGTTGCGTCAGTCTACTGGCGAACAAAGCTTTCCTTTTACTTTAGCATTAGTGGGTGGAATTACCATAAATACCTTGCCTTTTGCAAATCCTACGATCAATAACTATTTTTCTTCTCGATTGGCATTTTATGGACAAACCATCATCGGAAGAAAGTTTAGCGATGTGTTAACCTTACAACTTTCACCTACCATTGTTCATACTAACCTAGTTCCATTGGCTATCAATCCGAATGATGTATATGCATTGGGATTTGGGGGTAGAATTAAAATGACTAAAAGATTGGCATTTACATGGGACTATTTTTACAATTTTAACGGCCTCACAAAAGACCTTACCTATAATCCACTTTCAGTTGGTGTAGATATTGAAACCGGTGGACATGTATTTCAATTACACGTATCCAACTCAGCTGGCATGAATGAAAGGGCTTTCATTAATGAAACCACTGGCTCTTGGCAAAGAGTAGATTTAAGATTTGGCTTTAACCTTTCTAGAATGTTTCAAATTAAAAAAGTAAAAAAATAAATCAATTCGGTAGAATGCACTAAATAATAGATAATTTCATATCTATGAACCAACTGCCTACCCCTCCATTGAATAGACTCTATTCTTTAGATGCATTGCGCGGTTTTGATATGTTTTGGATCATGGGTACTGAGGAAATTGTACATGCATGGTATAAAGCAAGTGACAATTCAATGGCAGGTGTTTTGTCTTATCAATTAAATCATCCTGATTGGAATGGATTCAGGGCTTATGATTTGATCTTCCCCTTATTTCTTTTCTTAGCAGGGGTTTCAACTTCTTATTCAGTCGGGAGTCAATTAGAAAACGGAAAAAGTAAAAACAAGTTATTGCTCCGAGTAATAAAGAGGGGTCTGATACTTGTTTTGTTAGGCATCCTTTATAATAATGGGATTGAACATATTTTACCGATTAATGAAATGAGATTTCCTTCTGTGTTAGGAAGAATTGGACTGGCCTATATTTTTGCCAATATCATTTATTTGTATTGTAGTGAATCTGCACAAAAAATTTGGTTTGCCAGCATACTAATTGGCTATTGGCTTTTATTCATTTTCACAGCAGCCCCAGGTCATATTGCTGGTGATTTAACCATGGAAGGAAATATTGTTTCCTATATCGATAGAACTATTTTACCTGGCATATTACATAAAGGCATTCATGACCCCGAAGGATTACTCTCCACCATTCCAGCCATTAGCACAGGTTTATTAGGAATAATGGTGGGAAGTTTTTTAAGAAATAACCGTTTGGATAAAACTAAAAAAGCCATTTATATGGCCTTTGCAGGAGTTATTTGTATTGTGTTGGCGCAAATATGGAATCTTCAATTTCCCATCAATAAAAACCTATGGACAAGTTCTTTTGTTTTGCAAGTAGGAGGATTGAGTTTATTACTATTATCATTGTTCTATTATATCATCGATGTATTAGGCTATCAGCGGTGGGCTTTTTTCTTTAGAGTTATTGGTATGAATTCAATCTTAATTTATATGTCAGGCGTATTCATTGATTGGGAGTTTACCACTAAAGCAGGTTTTGGATGGTTGGCCCAACTCATTGGAAATCCTTTTAATATTGTAGCACTTTCTATTGCGTATGTTTTTGTTAAATGGTTGTTTTTGTACTTTTTGTACAAGAAGAAGGTATTTCTGAAAGTATAATTATTTTCTTGCTTTCATTTGAGCCATGTATAATGAAGCTGGGGTCAATCCTTTTTTATTTTGTCCTTCCCATTCGCCATCGGGCCTATTTTTTAATCTGCCTTCGTATTTTTCGCCCTGCAATCCTATAGCATAATTTTTTCCATTTACCCATGGACTTTGCACTACTGCTTTTTGTACGGTACAATTCCATAATACTTGGTTCACTCCGCTCCATCCATGCCCACTCCCCCAATTGCCCCTATCTTGAATAGCTATCTCGCCATCAGTTTTAATATTATCGTATAAAGTGCCCGAAGTCCAACGATGATGCGGGCCAATATCTGCATAGGTTTTAGTAGCAGAACAATTATAAAATACATTCGGGCCGCATACCCTAGCTTCAGTAACAAAATCATGTCTTCCCTCAGTTGCTACACAATTCATAAATAGATTTTGCTGTCCGGCATTAGAAAATGAATAGCGGCGACTACCGGTAATAATAGACTTAGCATCATAGCAATTACTATTCAATACAGAAATATTTTTAGCCCAAGTATTTAAATGCACACATGAATTACCAAAATAACGAGCAGTAATATTACGCACCCATCCATTTTCAACTTTATCCATTTCAACAGCTACCCAAGCATGGTTTTCGGAAGTGTCTTTTTCAAATACAGATTCGCAATACAAATTTTCAATACCTACCTGATTGATTCTTGTATTAAAACTATATGAATAAATAGAACCGCCACCATATTGAGTTTCCAAAGCCAACACAATTGGATTATCTATAAAAATGGTATTCCCTTCAATTTTAGTAATGGTTCTTTCAAAATTGAAACCATACTCTTGTGGTGTCCATTGTTTAGTGTCTTCTCTTATTTCTATTTGATCCATTTTTAAATCCTTGATCCAAGCAGCAGTACCAGGCCGATATACCATTACTTGTTCGCCAATTAAAAAATTGTTTGCGTTGGAAACTTTAAATGTATTTGCTCCAACTGGTACATACTCATCGATTATTTTTTCTCTTGAATTTTTCTTTTCAATCACCGAACCCGATCCAGTAAACTTGAACAAACTATATTGCATTTTTCCCGTAGCAATTAATTTGGTGTTAGGCCCTTCGCCTCTAATTACAATACCACTTGCTTTAATATAAATTGTATTGGGTATTGTATAAGTTCCTTTTGTCAATAAAATGACGCCTCTGAAACCATCTTCATTTGGCTTATTCATACTCAATGATTCAATTGCTGATTGAATATTCTCTAAATCATTGTCGGATGGTTTCAGCTTAACAAAAACAGGAATATCATCTGGTATTGTTTGATCTCCATGAAAGTATCCTACCCTACTAAAATCGGGAATAGTATTGCCTTTTTCATCGGGAGTATAAGTAATGGCTCCTTTTTTATTAATGCTCACCCTTTTGGATTGCCATGGTTGGGCAGATGAAAAGTTAGCGCTAAAATTAAATAAAACGAACAATAAATAGGTCAGTGATTTAAGACATTGCTTCATGCTTCAAATGTTACTTTTTGCTAAATTACTTCAATAAAATTTGCAAATCGGCATTAGAAACATTTAATAAATTCACTTTTGGCAACCGTTTTGTTAATTCGCGCCAGTTAGCATCTTTCGTATAAATTTTTTGTAGTAGATCCGATGCTTCTTTAATCTTTTTATTATTTGCCAGAGTAATAGCAGTCCAATATTTCATTTCTAGGTTTTCAGGAAACATTTTCATAGCTGCTCCATACTCTTCCATGGCCCCTTTCATATCATTTTTTTCTGTTGCTAAGTCGCCTTTGTCCATATGCTCATAGGCTCTAAACAATCTTAGTAATCTATCTAATTCAACCAACGGTGCTATATTATCATCTACCTTTAAATCAATCAGCCTTTCGTTCCAGGGCTGACCAGTACTTTTACCTGCTACCACTAGAATTGCTGCAGATTGTTTACCCCGAATATCTCCACCTACAACCTGTGCTGCTTTTAAAACCATTAAAATACGCTCTGCCAATGGTTTTCCTTCGCTTCCTTCAAAAGCTTTAGACATAGTTGTATTTACTTTATCGCCCAACATCATATTGCTTTGAACTGAATAATTTTTACCTACAATATTACCTGCATGATCAATACAGTTTTTGCCTGTGAAAGAGTTTACATTTCCATTCACGTCGATCATTGCCACCTGTCTTACTTCACGGCCTTCATCGGAAGCAAGTAATTCTTTCAATGCATCAGGTGCGGTTTTTCCATTTTTCATTAGCACTAGGCCTTTAATGCCATAACTTTTATTTACAAAAGATTGGGTGGCCACAACACCAACACCAGCTTCCCCCCAGCTTACAGCAGTGCCCACGCTGAACCAATGGCTTTGCACACCCACAGCCATTTCGCCTGTAACAGGGTCTCTTGCCACAATAGAAAATGTATGTGCAAGTCCGGCATCTTTTTTAAAAAATTGGGCTGATATGTTTTGGTTAAAAACAAATCCGGTAAGCATTAACAAGAATATCTCTTTCATAAATTACTGTTTTCTATTTGAGTGAATAAACATACAAATCAACCAACCTTTCAGGTATTTTCAAAGTGGAAGAATATTGTTCTTACTGCACCGGCAACCTTAAGTTGAAATTATAAATAAAAGTTGATGATTAGCACTTAGATCAATAAAGTAGTAATGACCAGCTGAATTCCTTGCGTCAAAATAAAGCTTTTGTATATACCGTTATTGATTGTACTTTTTTAAATAGTGCCCTTCTTTTCCAATACCTATTTGTTATTCATAGCAAGTGTTAAGAGAAAGAAACTTTCTACTGCTGCTCTTACACTATGAGTAATATTTTCTTGTAATGTGATCATCTGACCTTTTTCTAATTGAGTGCTTTGTGGTTCTACTGTAAATTCTATTTGGCCCTCCAAAACTTGAACACTTATTACTCCGTTTGCCTTATGTGGTTTTAGTGCTGCGTTTTTGTGCAGTCCAATTAGCACAATTCGCATAGTCTCCGATTTAAAAAGTGTAACAGTATTTCGATCGCTTTCAGCCCAAGTTGTTTCACTTTTAATTTGCTTTATGATCTTATTTAAATTCATTTCTACTAGAGGTGCGTTTAAAATGCGTTCGCCGTCTGGTCTTTGTGGTGTCGGATCAATTGATTTAAATTCTATTTTGTTCTGTATATGATGAGTGTTCAGTTTTTCTATCAATTTTGTAGTTGTTTCTTCTGCTGAAATGCCATAGCCATTTACTAAATTTCATTTTACTTAAAAATTTGTAGATGAAATTGCATAAAGTATTGACTGATATTCAGGGTCGGAGTCACCCTCAAAGCGATAGACGTGGTCAATTTGGAAATCCTTAGGTGATAAGGCGATATTAGTACTTTGGCTTACAATAGATTCTTCCTTTATGTTAAAGTCGTGTGTGTAACCTAGCTTGAAAAGTCCGTTTATGGTTTCTGATAATGTCCCAAAACTTTCGTTTAATTCTTTTGCTTTCATAATTTAGTGGTTGTTTCCTTTATTAAAAATGAATTCATTTATCAGCATAAGTAGGTACTTTTTTTTATTTTAGATTTCCAAAGGGTCATCGAACGAATTAAAGTATAAGCCTTTAGATTTGGCTTACAATGTGAAGAAATGTGTTTCAATTTTTGTATTGTCCAGTCTATAAATTGATTTGAATATAATGTTCGGCCCCATCATCAGTGAGGGTAATCTTATTATCTTCCTGCTTTACCTCATCCGCTATCACTATCATAACATCTGTTCCATCTTTTTGTGTAATGACGATGTGGTACATGGTATTCATATACCTGTAATGCACTTCAAATGTTTTCCATTCTTCTGGCAGGCAAGGTGTAAAGCTTAAGGTATTGGCTTCCCGTTTTAAACCAATAAATGAATGAATAATCAGTTGATACATCCAGCCTGCTGAACCTGTGTACCAGGTCCAGCCACCCTGACCTTTATGCTTAGGCTCGGCGTAGACATCTGCTGCAATTACGTAAGGTTCGGTTTTATATTTGCTAATTTTATCCTCACTGCTTGTTCTGTTTATGGGGTTAATCATTTGTAATAATTCCCACGTTCTTTTCTTGTCACCAATTGCTGCAAATGCCATCACTAACCAAATTGCAGCATGTGTATATTGACCTCCGTTTTCACGTACACCAGGCACATAACCTTTTATATAGCCGGGGTTAAGGTTAGATTTATCAAATGGTGGATTGAATAGTTGAATAATTCCATCTTCTTTGCGCACCAGGTGTTTATCTGCAGATTGCATTGCTGTATTTATTCGATCCTTTTCGCCGGCATTTGATAATACCGACCAGCTTTGTGCAATGGAATCAATTTTACATTCTTCGTTTGTATGAGACCCAAGTGGTGTGCCATCATCAAAATAAGCACGACGGTACCATTCCCCATCCCATGCCTGCTCATGAATGTTGATGCGTAGTTTTTCTGCTTCTACTGAACATTTTTGAGAGAAGGCTTCTTCATTTTTTAGAAGTGCCACCCCCGCAAACTGTACCAGTACATCGTAAAGAAAAAATGCGAGCCATACGCTTTCGCCTTTTCCATGGTTACCTACTTTATCCATACCATCGTTCCAATCTCCGGAGCCTATAAATGGTAAGCCGTGTGCACCAAACTTTAGCGCA
>JANOZT010000017.1:0-1809 GCA_031429515.1 Sphingobacteriia bacterium | reverse complement strand
TCCATGTTATACATTGGAAGGGAAAAATATTGTGTTAATTCATGGATTCAAAGAATATTGCGCACTACTTATTTTCAAAGGAGTATTGTTAAATGATAAAGCAAAATTATTAGTTCAACAAACTGCAAATGTTCAAAGCAGCAGACAAATTCGTTTTACCAATCTGCAGGATATTGAGAAACATGAAAAACAGGTTAAAGCTTATATTAAAGAAGCAATTGCACTTGAAAAAGCTGGGGTAATGCCAGTGCTTAAAAAAACTGCTGAATTTACAATGCCTGATGAATTTAAAAAGCGCTTAGCAAAAATGCCGCAATTAAAACAGGCATTCAATCAATTAACACCTGGGCGTCAAAGAGCATATTTGCTTTTTTTTGCTGCACCCAAACAAAGTGCAACTAGAGAATCGAGAATAGACAAATGCATTCCATCAATTCTAAATGGTAAAGGCTTGAATGATTAATTAGCTGTAAATTACCCTATGACCCATTTACAAGACCTTCATCAACTTTCTTCAAAGCTTTCCAATACAGTCTGTATGCCTGTATTGTTTTTAGGTCATGGTAGCCCAATGAATGCTATTGAAGAAAATGAATTTGTAGCTGGGTTTAGAAATATTGCAAAAACTTTGCCTACTCCTAATGCCATTATCTGTATTTCAGCACATTGGTTTACAAATGGCACTAAAGTGACTGCAATGGAAATGCCTAGAACCATTCATGATTTTAGTGGATTTCCGCAAGCATTATCCCAGGTTCAATATCCTGCTAAAGGAAGCCCTGCATTGGCAAAAGAAACCAAAGAATTATTATTACCCTCATTAGTTGAATTAGATGAAAAGTGGGGGTTAGATCATGGGGCATGGAGTGTGATCAAACATTTGTATCCTGATGCTTCTATTCCAGTAATTCAATTAAGTATTGATTATACAAAACCGCCTCAATATCATTTTGAATTAGCACAACAATTAAGTTCTCTTAGAAACAAGGGAGTACTAATTATTGGAAGTGGTAATATCATTCATAATTTGCGATTAGCTGATTTCCCCAATTTTGATAAAGACAATTATGGATATGATTGGGCAATTGAAGCAAGAGAAAATTTCAATAAGTATTTATTAGATGGAAATTATCAACCCTTGATCAATTACGAACAACAGTCCAAAGCTTTTCAATTAGCAATACCTACTCCAGAACATTATTTGCCATTGATTTATGCTTTAGGACTTCAACAGAAAAATCAACCCCTCGCTTTGTTTAATGATAAATTGGTGGCTGGGAGTTTGAGTATGACGAGTTTGAAGATAGGGTAGGAAGAAAGTTGCTGGGATTGTCGGCTCGCTTCGCTTCGCCGACTTCCCTCCGAATTGAGCTTACTCAAAGCCCTATTTAAATTTCATTGGCTTTTTATTGTAATACCGTTCGCGGAAGTGCTCGCTTTGCTCGCTGTAATGCAATTCGCTCAAGCTCGATCAAGCAAGCTTGTCTCGCTCTCACTTTTGCATTACTTTTTCTTCCACTCACTTGAATGCATAAAAAAAGCCCCGACCTTCATCGGAGCTTTGTGATCCCGCTGGGACTCGAACCCAGGACCCATACATTAAAAGTGTATTGCTCTACCAACTGAGCTACAGAATCTGAAATTTTGATACGTATATCTGATTTCGGGTTGCAAAAATAGGGCAATTTAAACGGTAGCCAAATTTTTATCTATCTTTTTTACGTAATTTATCCACTTATGTAGATAATCTTCTGCTTACATTTGTTTGATTTTAAACTCTTTAAATATGTCTGCTTTCAACAATAAGGT
>JANOZT010000016.1:0-87386 GCA_031429515.1 Sphingobacteriia bacterium | reverse complement strand
TCAGTTGAAAAGGGTAATGAAAAAGTAAATAATGAGCCCTGACCTTTTACGCTTTCAACTGTAATATAGCCGTTATGTCTTAGAATAATTTCATTAGCAATAAAAAGCCCTATACCAAAGCCTGCAAAAGTTTGTTCCATTTTTCCTTCGACTCTGTAAAACCGGTCAAATATTTTTTTGTGATCGGCCTTATCTATGCCAATGCCAAAATCCCGTATGCTTATCAAAACCATATTTTTTTCGCCTTTTCGGATGTTCACTTCTATCTTATGACTATTGGCCGAATACTTAATGGCATTGGTAACCAGGTTAATAATCACTTGTTCTATTCTACCCCTGTCGCCATAAATGTTACACTCAAAACCGGAGTGGAGGTTAATGGTATGTTTGGGGTTGGTCAGGCAAATGTCATCTACCGTATCTTTTACCAAAGCATTAATGCTGAATAATTCCTGCTGTAATTCAAGCTTACCGGCGTCTATTCTGCTAAGATCCAGCATTTCGGTAATAAGCCGGGTAAGCCTTGTTACCTGATGATCTACCCGTAGCAGCGAATTTTTTATTTGCATTGGAAACAGTTCTGCATGTTCTTCGCCAAGTATCATCAGCAGCATTTGCACATAACCTTTAATGGATGTGACCGGCGTTTTTAATTCGTGGCTCACCATTTTTATAAAATCTCCTTTACGTTCATCTTCTTCTTTTATCTTTTGTATTTCGGTGGTGGCGCCAACCCACATAGTGATGTTGCCTTTTTCATCCTTAACAGGGGTGGCAATATTTAAATGCCATTTGTATTCACCCTCTTTACTTAGAAACCGCATTTCCATTTCTACATCAGTTCCGGTTTCTGCAGCTTTTTTAAAACGGTTTTGAAATTCTTCTATTTCATCCGGGTGTATAATTTTATGGTATCTAAAATCTTTTATTTCATCAAAATTCAACCCGGTAAATTCTAACCAATGTTTATTAAAATACAGCAAATTGCCTTCTGCATCAGCATTGCTGATTTTTGCAGGCATCAGGTCGGCCATCAGGCGGAAATGTTTTTCACTTGCTTCTAACGCATCCTGTGCCAGTTTGCTTTCATGTACATCCATGCCAATGCCGATGTATCCAATAAACGCACCATTGGGTAAATAACGGGGATTGGCCTGCACCGAATGCCACCTGTATTCGCCATCGTGCCGCCTTATTCTTACACCTGCAAGAAAATAGGGTTGGCGTTTTTCAAAACAAGGCATGTAAACGTCCATTACAGGCCCTACATCATCAGGATGAATTATGCCACCCAATGCAGTGCCAATTGCTTCTTCAAAAGTTTGTCCGGTATAATTCAGCCAGTTTTTGTTCCAGTAACTGATGCTGGCTTCGGCGGTTGGCTCTATAATAAAAATATGCATGGGTACATTATCGGCCAGGGACCGAAAGCGTTGTTCACTTTCTTCAATTTTTTTTCTTGCGAGCACTTTATCAGTTACATCAATGGCAACATTAATTACTCCAGAAACATTTTTATTGTAGTCAAATATTGGTTGATAAATAAAATCAAAATATCCCTTGAATTCATTGCCATGTTTCAAAAAGTGAACAGGGAATTCGTTTCCCTTGAAAGGAATGCCAGTAGAAAATATATCGCTTAAAATTTTATCCAATCCCTGGGTAGCAGTTTCTGGAAACACATCAAATAATTTTTTGCCAAGTATTTCACTTTCTGTTTTTCCTATAATTTCGCAGAAAAGTTTATTTGCAAGTGAAATCACGAATTCTTTTCCTTCATAAATATTTAAAGCAAACGGGGCTTGCATAAAAATATTCTGAAGTTGCTGCTGACTATCTTTAATTTTTTGCTTTGCAATCACTTCGTTCGTTACTTCAATGGCAATTATTGTTACCCCCGAAATAGTTTCGTCTGCTTCCAAATAGGGTTGATAAACAAAATTAAAATAGACATCTACCAATTTACCATTGCGAAAAACCGGGGCAAGCATTTCATCTCCGTAAAAGGGTTTACCGGTGGTGTACACTTTGTCTAGCAAACCGGGAAATTCTGAATCTTTGAGTTCAGGCAAAACTTTAATTAGAGGCTTTCCTTCCAAGTCCTTCCCTTTCCCCCACATTTCTTTTATGGAATTGTTGGCAAGGGTTATCACCATGTTTTTTCCTTTTAATACAGCAAAAGCGAATGGCGATTTCATGAGCATCATGTTGTAGCGCTTTTCGCTGTCTTCTATTTTTCTTCTTGAAGTAGATTGCTCTGTAACATCTGAAATAGAGAGCAGAATTAATTCTTCGCCATGCCTTTTCTGAATAATGCGGCTTGCATTAAGCAGCATTATTTTTTCGCCTATTTGTGGAAAATTGTGAGAAACTTCAAAACCGTGAAAGTGGTTGTTTTTGGGAACAACTTCTTGTAAAAATTCGCGTAAGCTTGGAATATTCCATTGCTTGTTACCTAATTCAAACAAAAAACTTCCTTCTGTTTCTTCTTCTTTAACTTTAAATATTTTATAGAATGTTTTGTTTGCAGATTTTACACGAAAATTTTTATCTAACACAAGCATAGGTTCGTGTATGGTGGCAAATACAGCTTCGGAAAAACCATAAGCTTCGTTGAGCAGGTCGTTACGGGTTTGTAATTCCTGGTTGGTGGTGGTTAGTTCTTCGTTAGAAGATTCTATTTCTTCTTTTGAAGTTTCCAATTCTTCATTCACTGTTTGCAATTCTTCGTTGCTAGAAACTACTTCTTCATTGGCACTTTGCAATTCTTCGGTAAAAGCCTCATGCTCCTGCGCAATTGCAAGCGCATCGGCATGTGCTGCTGCTAATTCCTGTTCTAATTTTTTTATCCTTCGGTCCTTTGCGAGCGAGTTGTTTTTTCCGCCTTCGGAATTTTGCGAAAACATTTCCGTTTGCTCCAGCTCATTAAAAAGAATTAAGATCAAGGGTTCATCCGATGCTATTTTAAGTGGAACCACTTCTACACTTATACTTCTTACGTCCGAATTTACTTTTATTTCAATTCCGCTTTTTCGAAATCGGTGTTTTGATTTAATTACCTTTGAAATGGCGTTGCGCAATTCAAAAGCAATTTCAGGTCTTGCCATTTTTAAAATATTAAAAGTGGCTTTGCCCTTCGGATGAGTGAGAAATAAATCGGTGGTACCTCGAAACTGCACAATTTCCATCTGGTGATTGATGACAACGCTTGCCGGCATAAATTCAGCAATAAGCACGGCATCAATGGCATTGTCAAGTCCATCATAGTGAACAGATGTATTTTTCGGTGTTTTGTTTTTGGATGTTGCCGGAATATTTTTTTCAACTAAAGTTTGTTTCGAATAACGTGGTGAGAGTGCAGGCAATGTGCGGTTGCCCGAGTTTATTTTGCGCGAAAATATTTTATACTTTTTATTAAAGCCCGTAAAGAGGCTTGTTGAATGACTGATGTTTTCAGATTTGCCAAGCATCAAAAATCCATCATCATTTAACGCATAATGAAATGTATTGACGGCTTTTTTTTGTGCAGCATTATCAAAATAAATAAAGAGGTTGCAGCAACTGATAAAATCGAGTCGAGAAAATGGTGGATCTAGTAAAATATTATGCGGAGCAAACACGCACATATCACGCACAGCTTTATTAACTCGAAAGCTGCCATTATCTTTTGTAAAAAAACGTTGTATGCGTTTTGGCGAAACGGTTTCCAATTCCTTCTTGGTATAAAGACCGCTGCGGGCTCTGCCGATTGCCTGTGCGCTTAGGTCGGTAGCAAAAATCTGAACGGGTATGCTGGTTGTCTGGCTTCCTTGAATTTCGAGCAGCATCATGGCGATGGAATACGCTTCTTCGCCCGTGGCACACGCAGGAACCCAAATACGCAAAGACTCTCCCGTTTTTTTTCTTTTGAGCATCTTTGGAAAAAGCGTTGTTTTTAAATATTGGTGCGTATCGGTGTCGCGGAAAAAACTGGTTACATTAATGAGCAAATCCTGATACAAAATATCTATCTCTTCATTTTTTTGCGTAAGCATTTTTGCATATTCACGGAGTGTGATTATTTTATACAACAACATTCTGCGGATGATGCGCCTCTTGATGGTGTTCATTTTATACGCGCTGAAATCAACACCTGTGGCTTTGTGCAATTGGTTGAGGATTGTTTTTAAATCGGGATCGCTGTTGTCAATCAAATCTTCTTCCCCGTTTTTTACTCCTATTGTTTTTATAAGCGGATGTTTGCTTAGTCTTTCTAATTCAAGTGCAATTTCCTTTGGCGATAAAATAAAATCTACTGCTCCTGTTGCAATTGCAGAGTGAGGCATGCTCATAAATTTTGCTGTGTCATCTTGAGCAAAAGTTAACCCTCCATGTTGCTTTATAGCTTTTATACCCATTGCGCCATCGCTTGCGCTGCCCGAAAGAACTATGCCAATAACTCTTTCATTTTGGGCTTCGGCAAGAGTGGAGAAAAGAATGTCAATGGTAATGGCTGCGCTTGTTTCTGAACGGGGAATTAATTTTATATGCCCGTCTGTTACTTCAATTCCTTTATTATATGGAATAACAAAAACATTATCTGGCTTTATTTTGTCCATGTCATCAATCTCCTGAACAATCATTTTTGTCTTTTTCGACAAAATTTCAGTCAACATACTTTTATGATCGGGGCTAAGATGTTGCACATAAATAAAAGCCATTCCAGTGTTAGCAGGAAGATATTTTAATAACTCCATCATAGCTTCCAATCCACCAGCTGATGCACCAATGGCCACCACAGGAAAAGTATTTTCTTTAATTACTTCTTTTGGAGGCGATTGTTTTTTATTTGAAGTTTCTTTCATTTCAGCGTAGGATATTGGATTGACTTTAACGCATAAAAGCGTACTTCCATTTGATTTTCATCACTGTGAATATAATTCTTTCGCTTCACAAAACAACTATTTAAAGAGGGCATCAATGTGAAATCCATCCGATTGAAGCAAAAATCAGTGTTAATCCTGCATCTATGCAGCAAATAACTATAGAATTGAAATAAGATTGACTAGGTAATCCTAAACATCACGCTGTATCAAATAATCTGCTAACTCAACTAGTGGTATTTTTCGTTTAGACAATACAGCAATATCATCTAAATGCTTCATCGCCATATTTAAATATTGATTCTTTAGGGTATTGGCCCATTCATCCACTCCACAATCTTTATAAATGCTCAATACTTTTTCTACTTTGTTAGCAGCATTTTCTGCCAATAATGAGTTCAACAATTGCTTTTGTTGAGTATTAGCAACTTCCAATGTATGTAATAATAAAAATGTTTTTTTGTTTTGCTTGATATCTCCTCCTACTTCTTTACCAAATTTTTGAGGGTCACCAAATGCATCTAAATAATCATCTTGAATTTGAAATGCAATGCCTAAATTTTTGCCAAACTCATATAAATGATTGCAATTGCCTTCACTAGCGCCCCCTAAGATGGCTCCCATTTTTAAACTTGCCGCTAATAAAACGGAGGTTTTTAAAGTGATCATGTGAATGTATTCGTTTAAGCTTACCTCCTTTCTATGTTCAAAATCCATATCCAATTGCTGACCTTCGCAAACTTCTTTTGCTGTTGTATTGAATAACTGTAAAATTGGATGAAGATGTAATAAGTCAATTGTATTAAGGTATTCATACGCTTTGATCATCATCACATCACCACCCAATAAAGCTGTACTCAGATTGTATTTCACATGAACCGTTTCCATACCCCTTCTTAAAGAGGCATTGTCCATAATATCATCATGTATCAGTGTAAAATTGTGAAAGAGTTCGATGGCTGTAGCCACCTGATATGCATCTTTATGTATATGATCGAAAAGCTCATTCCCCATCAAACACAAAATGGGGCGTATGCGCTTTCCACCAATTCCTAAAAAGTATTGACAAGGATCGTATAAACTAGCTGGTGATTCAGGAAAATGTCTTCGAGCAAATTGATTGTTAAAATCGGCTACCAATTGATTGAATGATTGCATACTACAAACCTACTTATAAATCAAACAATGTTTTCACGAATTCATTTTTATCAAAAATCAATAGGTCTTCTACTTTTTCTCCAACACCTATGTATTTAACGGGAATCTTAAATTGATGGGAAATGGCTAATACTACACCGCCTTTTGCAGTTCCATCTAATTTGGTAATGGCTAAAGCCGAAACTTCGGTAGTGGCAGTAAATTGTTTGGCTTGTTCTATGGCATTTTGCCCAGTGGATCCATCCAACACCAATAACACTTCATGGGGTCCATCTGGAATTATTTTCTGAATGACTCTTTTAATTTTATTCAGTTCATCCATTAAATGGGCTTTATTGTGTAATCTACCTGCTGTATCAATAATGACTATATCTGCGTTTTTGGCAACCGCACTAGCAACGGCATCATAAGCAACTGCACTAGGGTCGGAACCCATAGCTTGCTTTACAATTGGTACACCCACTCTTTCACTCCAAATAGTCAACTGATCTACAGCTGCTGCTCTGAAAGTGTCTGCTGCACCTAAAATAACTTGATTTCCAGCCGCTTTAAATCGAGCTGCTAACTTGCCAATGGTGGTAGTTTTTCCAACACCATTTACGCCTACTACTAAAATAACATAAGGCTTTTTACCTTCCGGAACAGTAAATCCATTGAAGGATTGATCTGGGGCATCTACTAAAATAGATGCAATTTCTTGTTGAAGTAAATTGTTTAATTCACTTATATTCAGGTACTTATCTTCTTTTACTCTTTTTTCAATTTGCTCAATAATTTGCAAAGTGGTGGTAACGCCAACATCTGCACCAATCAATGCTTCCTCCAGATTGTCTAATACTTCTTCATCAATGGAAGATTTACCAGCAATGGCTTTGGTGATTTTGGAAAGAAAGCCCTCTTTGGTTTTTTGCAAACCCTGATCGAGACTTTCTTTGTCCTTTTTTCCAAATAATTTATCGAAGAAACCCATGGTAAAAGATTGAATAATAAAATAGAAAAAGCCTCCTACTGTTGAGAAGGAAGCTTTTCTGTACGTTGATACAAAGAACTATTTATTAGACAAAAAGTCCTTTATTTTATCCTTGTGTATGATTGCTTCTTTAAAAGTATACGCACCTGATTTAGGGCTACGTACGGCTTTGATTACTTTAGTCCAGTTTTTAGCCTCGGCTGCTGCTTTCTGGTCTTTGGTTTTAATCGCGGTTTTAGCTGCTTTTGCCATGACTATTTGATTTCTTTATGAACGGTTACTTTTTTCATTATTGCATTGAATTTCTTCAACTCAATACGCTCAGGCGTATTTTTTTTATTCTTGGTGGTGATATAGCGGCTTGTACCTGCTAAACCACTGGTTTTGTGCTCTGTGCACTCAAGTATTACTTGAACCCTGTTACCTTTCTTTGCCATTTTATTAGCTAGTTTTCTTGTGTTTAATTAGATCTTCACTCCGTCAGCTCTCAATTGCTTGATTACTGTGCTCAAACCATTTTTGTTAATTGTTCTGAGAGCATCAGTAGATACTTTCAATGAAACCCAACGATCTTCTTCAGCAAAAAAGAAACGCTTCTTCTGTAAATTGGGTAAAAAACGACGCTTGGTTTTAATGTTTGAGTGAGAAACACTGTTACCTACCATTGGTTTTTTACCTGTTACCTGACATACTCTTGCCATGACTATTGATTTTTTCCGATTTTTTCGGACGGCAAAGGTAAGTAAATGAAGCAAACTAACAAGCCTAAATGCTATTTTTTTTCGATTTTTTTGCACATTAACTAATAAACCACGCTTAGTAAGTAAAAATCGAACGTTTTTTCCACATCTCCCAATTAATCACCAATTTACCTTTTGCTCCAATTACCTTTGAAAAAAATGAATAATGAATCAAAATTTGATTAAAAATAACGGTTTGTTGGTTTTATCCTGCCTAATAATGGCTATTTCAGCTTGTAATGGAGGAAAAGACAGTAAAAACAGTGCGGATTCTACAAAAACTCCTGTTGTTGCAAAATTGGTTGCTGGCACTCCAATGAAATATGACAGTTCTAAAAGATATATCTATTTAACATGGGATGACTCTCCTCAACCTCCCGGAACTACCATTTGTAAAAGGGTTTTTGAGGAAGAAGGTGTTAAAGCCACATTTTTTGCTGTAGGAATGCACCATGATATTGAGCCAAGAAGAAAAAGAACCATCGATTCTATTCGAAATGCTTACCCTCAGTTTTTATTGGCTAATCATAGCTATTCGCATGCTTTTAGAGACAATTACAATTATTTCTATACACATATAGATAGTGCAGTGGGCGATTTTTTAAGTGCAGAGAAAGCTATGAATATTCCAGTAAAAATTATTCGTATGCCTGGTAGAAATACTTGGGCTGCAAACGGAGAAGTGCATGGACCAAAATCTTCGGAAATGGTGGCTAAACGATTGGATTCATTGGGATATAAAATCATCGGATGGGATATTGAGTGGCAATTCATTAAAGGAAGTACCCCAAAACAAAGCCCTACCGAATTGGTAAAACTGATCAATGACAAATTCGAATCTGGTTATACTGAAAGAGAGAACTCAATTGTTATTCTTGCTCACGATAGAATGTTCCAAAAAGGAGCTCATATCGATTCATTAAAAAGATTCATTGAATTATTGAAAGCAGACAAACGCAATGCTTTTGAAACCATCGACCATTATCCTAGTGTTCAAAACAAATAATTAATACCCTCCTACTATCTTTTAAAAGACATTGCTAAAAACAATGTCTTTTTTTATGTCAATAAGTTGCCACTGGTCAATCGTTAATGTGGCTTTAACAATTTTCGTCCTAATAAGAAGGGAGTTTTTATTTTACACAAATTTCAATAAAACCCTTTACTGTATTGAATTTTCTAAGAAATCATTTAACGATACTTTATCAAGTGCTTGCCGCTCATCTACAAAGGCAATTGCAACATGTAACCTATCACAATGTTATGCGTCTGATATAAACAACATCTACTTTTGTCAAGTAAATGAAAAAATAACTAATTAAAAAAATAAAAAATGAAACAAGTTATCATCGCAGCAGCAGCATTACTTTTCTCTTTCAACAGCTTTGCAAATGCATCAATTAAAAAGGATGAAAGAAGCACAGAAAAGGTATATTACAAACAAGGAGAAGTAATTGGAAAATCAATCAATTTTGATTTCGATAAATTACCTAAAGATGCTATTTATGTAATTACAAGTAAATATACATTTCCCACTTATTCATTGAAAGAATGCATTGAGTTTACTGATGCTTATGGAGATAAGAAATACTTTGTATCCATGAACAGTGCTAAAGATCAATTGGTTTTAGATATAAGTAATGATGGAGAAGTAAGTATTGCATCGAGAATAAAAAAATAACATAGATGATGGAATTTATCCTGGGAAACTAATTTTTCCCATGGATACAGCTGGAATGTCTTTGTTTCCAGCACCAATAGGAGTATTACCACCAGCTAAGCATTCATTGGCCAATATGGCAAATAACACGGCTTCTTTCGCATCGGGGCTAATATGCAGATCATTTGTAGTAAAAAAGCTACATGCAGGAAGTTGTGTTTGAATTGAATCCATTAAAAGTGGATTATGCATTCCACCCCCACTGCTGTATACAACATATTGGCTATCGGCTTTTAAAGATGCTTTGATGGCGGCTACAATGGTGTCGGCACTGAATTGATTCAGGGTAGCCACTACATCAAAATGGCTTAGCAAACTTGTTCCTGAGTTTTCTAGCGCGATTTGTAAATAATCAAGATTAAACAATTCTGGTCCTGTTGTTTTTGGGAAAGATTTCTTGAAAAAAGAATCTGATTTCAAAGAAGCCAATAAATTTTGATTAACCACTCCTTGCTTCGCAATGTCAGCATTTTCATCGTAGGCTTTATCGAAATATTTTTGCGAATAGGCATCCATCATTGTGTTTCCTGGGCCAGTATCTGTACTGAATATTTTAGCAAGATCTAAATCGGCAGACAAATAAGTAAAATTAGCGATGCCCCCAATATTCAACATGATCCTGTTCTCCCCCAACTTACTAAAAATAAAATAATCGCCATAAACTGCTAAAGGTGCTCCTTCCCCTCCGGCAGCAATATGCTTTTGTCTAAAATCGCTGAGTGTGATGATGCCTGTTTTAACTGCTAAATGATCGCCATCCCCTAATTGAAGTGTTGCATTACCATATTCGGATTGATGATGTAAAATCTTAGGAGCATGATAAATGGTTTGCCCATGACTAGCAATGACATCTATTTCCTTATTGCTAATACCCCATTGTTGTAATGCAGTATTGATCATCTTGGCATGTTGTTCTGCAATCCAAGGATTTAACAAGCAAACCAATTCTAAATCAACATTTCTTTTCGAAAAAATACTTTTTACTTTTTCTTTAAAAGCTTGATCGTATGCTATGGTTGTAAATTCGATCAACCTAATAACTGTATCCCTACCACTTCCTTTGATACCACATAATGCAATATCTAATCCATCCAAGGAAGTACCACTCATCAAACCAATAATTTTTCTTTCGTCTTTTGCAGCTATTTGATATAATTGATTTACGAATTGATTCATTGATTCATTTTTTATAACATTAGGCAATAGAATGCAAACTGCCTCCTTTCTCAAATAGTCGATTAATTTTTTTCTCGATAGCCGGATCTTTCTCTACTGGCGGTGCATGATGTGGCTTTATTCGAGCATCAATTACTAAAGGGCCATTGCATCCCCAATGTTTATTGTCTACATGCACTTCTATACCATAGATATCGTGCGAAGGGTTGCATCTGGTATATGTTACCCATAAATAGTTATTCATTGTAGCAGCAGTGAAATTGCTATCATCACAAATAATAATCATAGCAATGCCTTTCATCATTTCCAGTTTTTCAATCAACTGAAAATTCAACAATTTCATTTCTTCTCTTGCAGTGAAATAATCCGAGAACGATTTTGCTGATAAACAAATGACTCCAGGCATAGCCATTTGAGGATTTTCAAATCCATTCAATTCATTGAACAAAGATGGCACTTCATTATCCAATACTCTTTTTGGTTCCCCATAAGCAGCCAATACTACTTTGCTGCCGCTATTTAAGCTAGTTCCAGAGTAATCCAACGTATCAATTGTTGTATTGGTATAAAAATGAACATCTCTATTTAAATTAATTCTCTCTAGTAAATAGATCATAAATGCCTTTACATCACTGGCATGTAATTGATTGGTATCATCCGCTGTAATAAATAAAAATTTGGCTAAACTCAGTTGTCCTGTTCCTAAAATATGATTCGCAATCGTTAAAATTTCTGCCGGCTGTTTAGTTGGTGTATAAGGTGTATATCTTTCCGAACCAACTGCCAATAATAAAGGATGTACTCCCGCAGCATCTACAGCATGCACTTCTTTTAATCCTGGAATTTCTTGAGGTATTGCTGCACCAGTTATTTCATGAATTAATTCACCGAAACTAGTATCTTCTTGAGGAGGCCTTCCTACAACAGTGAATGGCCAAATGGCATTTTTTCTTGCATATACTTTATGCACCCTCATCAATGGAAAATCATGTTGTAAACTATAATATCCCAAGTGATCCCCAAATGGGCCTTCGGGTTTATTTTCTCCAGGATATACTTCTCCCGTAATCACAAAATCGGCATCTGTACTAATGGCAAAACCATCTTCGTAAGTATATCTAAATCTTCTTCCTCCTAAAACTCCGGCGAAAGTCATTTCACTGATCCCTTCTGGTAATGGCATTACTGCAGATAAAGTATGTGCAGGTGGGCCTCCTACAAAACAACTCACTTTTAAAGGTTGCCCATGTGCATTGGCTTTTGTCTGATGAACTCCTATCCCTCTATGCAATTGATAATGTAACCCAATTTCTTTATTGAGATGATAATCATTTCCTGTTAATTGAATTCGATACATTCCCAAATTCGACTTCATAATTCCAGGATGATCAATATCTTCTGTATAAACTTGCGGTAAAGTAATAAATGCACCACCATCTTTGGGCCAATGTTGAATCAATGGTAAGCTAGATATATTTATTTCTTGATAAAGTACGGGTTTTTTAAATGGGTTTTTTAAGGGCAATGCATTTAATGCAGCTAATCCAACTTGAAAATTTTTAAAAGGAGATTTAATCGCTTTTAATGGATCTCCTTTAAATTCGATGAGTTGTTGAACTAATTCAATGGTATCTCTAAAAATAAATTTGCTTCTTTCTAGCGTTCCAAAAATATTGGAGGCTGCCCGAAACTTTGATCCTTTTACATTTTCAAACAACAATGCTGGACCTTTTGACTCGTAAACGCGCAAATGTATTGCTGCCATTTCCAGATAAGGATCTACTTCTTCCTTTATTCTGATCAAATGACCATTTTTTTCTAAATCAATTAAACAAGCTTCTAAAGATGAATAGGACATAATGGTTTAACAAATTTAGGCTGCTAATGTTGATTGTAGATTAGGTTCATTAAAATTATTCCTTTATTTATTATCGAACTAACTTTGCCTTATGACAAAACTGAGTGTGAATATTAACAAAATTGCTACGCTCCGAAATAGCAGGGGTGGCAATAATCCTAATTTGATAAAAACTGCATTAGATGTAGAGCAATTTGGAGCAGATGGAATTACTGTACATCCACGCCCAGATGAGCGTCATATTCGTTATGCAGATGTTTATGATCTAAAAAAAGTATTGACCACCGAATTAAATATTGAAGGAAACCCAACTGAAGAAAAGTTTGTTGAACTGGTTTTAGCAACAAAACCTTCTCAGGTAACTTTGGTTCCTGATGCATTGGGGCAATTAACCAGCAACCATGGATGGAACACTATTGAGCACCAAGATTATTTAAAAATGATCATTGGCGTTTTTAAAAATGCAGGAATTAGGGTTTCTATTTTTGTAGATCCAGTGATTGAAATGGTAGAATATGCTGCGAAAACTGGTACCGATAGAATTGAATTATATACAGAATTGTATGCAAAAGAATTTGCAAATAATAATCAATCAAGTACTATAAATATATATAAATCAAGTGCTTACGCGGCTAAAGAATTAGGACTTGGTATTAATGCTGGTCATGATTTGGATTTGCAAAACTTAGGGTTCTTTGTTCAACAAATACCCATTATAGATGAAGTGAGTATTGGGCATGCATTAATCTGCGATTCACTGTACTTGGGCTTACATAATACTATTCAGCTTTATCAACGACAATTAGGAGATAAGAATTAAGAATTAAGAATTATGAATTATGAATTAAATTGCTTTTAATATGAGTAAAGAACTACAAGTAGGAATAATAATGGGCAGCGATAGTGATTTGACTGTAATGGAGGCAGCTGCTTCTATTTTAACAGAACTTGGTGTGGCTTATGAACTAACTATAGTTTCTGCCCATAGAACACCTGAGAGAATGATGGAATATGCTCAATCGGCTAAGTCCAGAGGATTGAAAGTAATTATAGCAGGCGCTGGTGGTGCCGCTCACCTTCCAGGAATGGTTGCATCTATTACCACTTTGCCTGTAATTGGAGTTCCCATAAAATCTTCCAATTCTATTGATGGTTGGGATTCTATACTCTCCATTTTACAAATGCCCAATGGTGTTCCTGTTGCAACAGTTGCATTGAATGCTGCAAAAAATGCGGGTATATTGGCTGCACAAATTATTGGCACTTCCAATGAAGGAGTTGCAACAAAATTGGTTACCTATAAATTATCTTTAAAGAATGAGGTGTTGAAGAAAGCAGCTGGATTGCAGACCAATTGGCCGAATCAGTTTGATTAATATTTAACCAAAGAATTAGGGGGTAAATACAATCCCATTCGGCGAAAAAATAAAATATTTGCCGCAATTTTGCGGTAAATAAGTTTGCATCGGAATTAGCTCGCTGCGCGCTCCCTTCGGAATTAGCGCGCTGCGCTCGCTGATTGCCAAACAATTGGTCTTACTCAAAGCCTCCCATCGCCTGCGGCGATGAGGGCTTTTTTATTTGTTCGTTTAGGCAAACGAGTTTGCCACACTTACAAATAAAAAAGCCCCTCCAACTTCGTTGGAGAGGCTTTGTGCCCCGGAACGGAATTGAACCGTTACTCGCGTTGCGGCGAACAGGATTTTAAGTCCTGCGTGTCTACCAATTCCACCACCGGGGCTGCCATAAAAAATCCCGTCCTACAGGAGCGGGATTCTAAGAGCGAAAGACCAGGCTCGAACTGGCCACCCCGACCTTGGCAAGGTCGTGCTCTACCAAATGAGCTACTTTCGCGGTTTGTAAGAACTAAATTAGGAGTGCAAAAATAGCCATCCATAGTTCCTGACAAAATTTTTTTGTAACTATTTGTATTCTGGCTTGAATTTGGAACTACTTTGCACTTCAACTTTAGGCGTTCCTTTGTAACGCTGGTAATACATACGGTAGCATCCGCCTAGTACAAAAGCTAGAATACAAAATACTTGTAAATAGAACAAAAAACGGGAAGAATTTACCCAGTTTCTTGTAAAGTCTTTTTCTTCGTGATTGGTGATTTCCTGTGACATAGTGGGTTATTGCAGTGCAAAAATAAGGGTTGAGCGTAAATTTATAAGGGCTTCTTAGGAATAATTTCTAGAAATCGTTTTTTTTGATGAATAAAATAATTCCAAACAACTGATCGATTGTATACCCCGCCTAATGATGCCATCGGTACTCTCGTATTTTTAGTAGGCCTAAATCGCCTGATCATCCAATAATAAAAACCCATATGAGCCTTAACGATGGCAGTAAAAAACCAAATATCCCCTGTTAACACTCCTTTCCATGCAGAAATACTGTCTAATAATATCCTAAATGGGAGTTTCCAAATCAATTCTTTAATTGGTAAATTCTTGCAAATCATGATCAAATTATTCCTAAAATTCAAATACACTTTTTTACCCCCTCTAGGCAATGTACCAGCGCCTACATGATACACTAAAGAAGCAGGGCAAACCATTATTTTATACCCTTTCAGTTGCATTCTCCAACATAAATCAATTTCTTCTTGGTGAGCAAAGAAATAAGGATCAAATCCATTCATTTCATGAAAAACAGCTGATCGAATAAATAATGAAGCCCCAGAAGCCCAAAAAATGGGGGAAACATCATCGTATTGGCCATTATCGGGTTCACATACATCAAAGACCCTTCCTCTTGAAAAAGGATAGCCTAAAAAATCTATCCAGCCTCCAGATGCTCCTGCATATTCAAACAAATGTTTTTTCTGATAAGAACATATTTTAGGCTGACATGCAGCAATAGATTGATCCGATTCCATTAATCCAATAATGGGGTTTACCCAATTTGGAGTTACATCTACATCGGAATTTAACAACACATAATATTGTGCTTCTACCCTTTTCAATGCCCAATTATAACCTCCTGCAAAACCTTCATTGGTAGGGCTTTGGAGCAACCCAACTGTTGGATAATTTTTTTGTAGGAAGCGAATAGAATCATCAGTTGAGCCATTATCGGCTACAATAATTTCCAAATTCGGATAATCAGTTGCCACTACAGATGGCAGAAACTGTTCCAAATATTTTTGGCCATTATAATTCAAAATAACAACTGCTACCGAAGGATTCAACTATGATAATTTTGGCGAAAGTACAATCAATTGGCCAATCCCCAGTTAATCAAGTACCTAACTTCTGTTGGAACAGTATGTACCCTTTTTGAATCTGTTTTATGCGCTAATCGTACAATAATTGTTTTCTTAGATGGAATTACAATGATATACTGTCCTAAAATACCTCTAGCATAAAAGATATCTTGATGCTCAGGATCAATCCACCATTGATATCCATAATAATCGCATTTTAATCCTTTATCATCCAGAATACCACAAGGTGTAATTGATTGTATGAAATAATTACTATCAATTACAGGAATGCCATCAATTTTTCCGCTGTCTAACATTAATTTTCCAATTCTGGCAAAGTCTCTGGTATTGGAATTAAAACAACAATATGCTTTTTCTTTTCCGTTCGGTTGATCAGTGCTCCAAAGTGCTGTATGCGTTGCCCCCAGCGGCTGCCATAATTTTTCGGCAGCATATTGACTCAAAGATTTCCCTGTGGCTTTAAGCAGAATCAAACCTAATAATTGTGTGTCACCACTTTTATACGAATGAAAAGTTCCTGGCTGATGAATTATTTTTACACTATTGGCCGTTTTATTTACATCTGTTCCAAAATACAATTCTGCTGTAACTGATAATGGGTTCCAATAAGATTCATCCCAATCTGTTCCACTGCTCATAGTTAATACATCTACTATTCTCACATTTGCTTTCTCTCCTTCTTTAAATTCAGGAATAAAATCTCCAACGGGTTGTTCCACAGATTTAATTTTTCCTTCTTTAATTGCAACCCCAATTAATAAACTGGTAATACTTTTTGCCATTGAAAAAGAACCAGACAAAGAGCTATCAGAATAACCATCCCAATATTTTTCTGAAATAATTGAATCATTCTTAATCATCAAGAGCCCAACTGTTTGCAACTTTTCCATTAATTGATTCAAGGAATCTGGATAAGCCACTTGATTATAATTTTGTGCAATTGCCCATGGTTTTTCTTTATTTGCTATTACTTTACTGTTATCAAAAAATTGATAATCGTCTATCTTGGCAAAATTGTGATAAGCTGCTTTAAACAAATAGGTTTTACCTGTAACTAAAGCAAATGCTGAAAAGAGCACAACAATAACAATTAGCGCAAATAATACCTTTTTAAGTATTTTCATTTGACATTTTTTAAACCATGAAAATAACATTTTCCATCAGTTCAGCATAATAATACTTACCTTCACAACCTGATGAAATCATTGCACTTCCTACATATTAACTTAGATTTTTTAGATCATCCTTTTGGGGTAAACTAATTACCCCCTCTTTCCCATTATTATTTCTAATTTTTTGTATTTACAGATCTTGGTTATTGAAATTATGTTTAATAATATTAAATCAATCATCCATAACTGAATACTGCATAACTCATAATTCTTAATTCTTATTTCTTAATTCTTATCTAATATTTCTCGAAATGGATATAGCATCAATTTCACCCAAACAAGCACAGTACCTAGCATTAGAGGAAAAATATGGCGCTCATAATTACCATCCAATCCCTGTTGTTTTAAATAAAGGGGAAGGCATTTATTTATGGGATGTAGACGGCAAAAAATATCTTGATTTTTTAAGCGGTTACTCTGCTGTCAATCAAGGTCATTGCCACCCTGCCATTATTAATAGCCTTGTTGAGCAAGCCCAAAAACTTACTTTAACTTCTAGAGCATTTCACAATAATTTGTTGGGCGAATACGAACAATTCATTACTGCTTATTTTGGGTATGATAAAGTATTGCCTATGAATACTGGTGTTGAAGGTGGAGAAACGGCTATCAAATTAGCAAGAAGATGGGCTTATGACAAAAAAGGAATTGAAGAAAATAAAGCAAAAGTAATTTTTGCTGAAGGCAATTTCTGGGGAAGAACTTTAGCAGCTATTTCATCATCTACTGATCCTAGTAGCTACCATCATTTTGGTCCATTTATGCCTGGCTTTGAATTAGTACCATATAACGATACTGTTGCTTTAGAAAAAGCATTTCATGATAAAAATGTTTGCGCATTTATGGTGGAACCTATTCAAGGAGAAGCTGGTGTTGTAATTCCGGATGAAGGGTATTTGCAAAAAGTAAGAGCCCTCTGCACCGAATACAATGTATTGTTCATTGCCGATGAAATTCAGACAGGATTAGCTAGAACTGGAAAAATGTTGGCATGTGATCATGAAAATGTTCGTCCGGATATTTTAATTCTAGGGAAAGCTTTAAGCGGTGGTGTTTTACCCATATCAGCTGTTTTAGCTGATGATTATATCATGATGAATATTAAACCAGGTGAACATGGTTCTACCTATGGTGGCAATCCATTGGCTTGTGCAGTGGCCATTAGCGCGTTGACTGTTTTAAAAGAAGAAAAAATGGCTGATAATGCGGCTATTATGGGTCAATTACTACGAAACGAATTGGCAAAAATCCAATCTCCGTTTATTAAAACCATCCGTGGAAAAGGGCTATTAAATGCGATAGTTATTAATCATCCGAATCCAGAAGCTGCATGGGACTTTTGTTTAATACTCAAAAAGAAAGGACTTTTAGCAAAGCCCACTCATGGAGATAAAATAAGATTTGCACCTCCTTTAATAATTACAAAAGAACAAATAATCGATAGTGTAAAAATTATTCAGGAAGCATTAAACGAGCTTTCTACAATAGATTGATTAATTGTGTCTATCAACAATATTAATTTTTGTTGATATTAATTTTAGGAAGAAAGCTCATCAGCATCATTATAGCTGAAGCAATTACTAAAATAAATAAAGCAATTTGTTTTTCTGGGCACTCCCCTGCATAACATGCAGATAGCATTAAATATTTACTAATAGACCATGCAAAGCAAAAAGTAGTAATAAATACATTAAGTCTTTTAGCCCAAATTTGTTGAAGTAAAAAAAGGATAGCACTTAGCCCAGCTGTAAAAAAAATAAAGAGGGCTGGTCGGCCAAAATTGGTTCCTTCAGTATGAAAACCAGAAATGGTTAATTGTTTGCTTTCTATAAATACCCATGGAAAGAAGCATGTACCTAAAACAATCAAAGCAAGTAAAAACCCAATTATTTGAGAATATTTCATAACGTATAATTAATCAAAAGCCTCCCCTTTTGGGGAGGCTTTGAGGTCCCGAGCGGATTCGAACCGCTGTGGAAGCTTTTGCAGAGCTCTGCCTAACCACTCGGCCACAGGACCGTTATTCGGACGGCAAAAATAGCGTAAACAAATTAATTTTAAAATTCTAAATAGTATTTAACGAAATTTGTACACTAATAAGCCAAATATGAAACAAATTGCCGAAAGTGAATTAATCATTAATAGTCGCGGAGCTGTATACCATCTAAATCTTAGGCCCGAAGAATTGGCTGATACCATTATTACTGTTGGCGACCCTGATAGAGTAGCTAATGTGAGCAAACACTTTGATCATATTGAATGCAAATTTGAACATAGAGAATTTATCACCCATACTGGAATGATTGGCAGTAAAAGGCTCTCTGTAGTTTCTACAGGCATTGGAACAGACAATATAGATATTGTGTTAAACGAATTAGATGCTTTGGCCAATATCAATTTTGAAACAAGAACGGTTAACCCCCAATTAAAACGATTAAAAATTGTAAGGGTAGGCACTTCTGGATCTTTACAAAAACATATACCAGTTGACAGTTTCGTGGCCAGCACACATGGAATTGGTATTGATAATCTACTAAATTTTTATAAACAAGATAATAATGATGAAGAGCATGCAATACTTCAATCTTTTATCAATCACACCAAATTGGGTAAACATGTTTCAACTCCATATATCGCATCTGCTGCACCAGGTTTACAGAAATATTTTGTAGATGGATTTTATCAAGGTATTACGGTTACTTGCCCAGGTTTCTATGGCCCTCAAGGAAGGGTGTTAAGATTGGCTTTACAGTACCCAGACCTCGTAAATGACCTACCAACTTTCAGGTATGGCAATCATTTAATTACCAACTTCGAAATGGAGACTAGCGCCATTTATGGATTAGGAAAATTATTTAATCATTATTGCTTGAGCCTCAACGCAATAGTTGCTAATAGAGTGGTTCAGGCATTTAGCAAAGATGGGGCAAAAGCAGTAGAAAATTTGATCGCAAAAACGCTAGAAATATTGTGCAAAGTGCAATAATTATTTTTTTATTTTGAATTAGGGTTTTACATTGTATGCATGTCCGTCACCCTACACAAAGATATATCCGTGTATCAGCAAGCTATACAAGCAGCAGCTGAGGCATTTAGTCTTACTGCTAAATTGCCACTTCAACAACGTTTTGTACTTACAGCGCAATTAAGACGATCCATTATTTTAGTTTGTAACCAACTGGCTGCGGTGGCCATTAGCGATAGCAAGCAATCACTTAAAAGAAATAGTGAATTGTTTATTAAAGTATATGCAGAAACTAAAACTCAAATTAAAATGTCCCAATTATTAGGTCATTTTAAAATGGACGATCTGGGTGCTCTTGAAAATCAATTGGATCAAATTCTACAATGCTGCAAACGCAATCTGAATCAGTATTCCAATTAATTCATCCGCTGAATTCCCATTTTCCCTTTAATTTGCAAGATGCAAATTCAATTTGTTAAATACCAAGGTGCTGGAAATGACTTTATTGTCATTGACAACCGAAATAGTACTGTTCAATTAAGCAATGAGCAGGTTCAAACTTTATGTGAAAGACGCTTTGGTATTGGAGCCGATGGATTGATGTTGCTCAATAATTTAGATAATTATGATTTCGAGATGGTTTATTATAATGCAGATGGTGCACTCGGAAGTATGTGTGGAAATGGAGGTAGATGTATCACTCAATTTGCAAATGATTTAGGAATCCATAAAGAAAATTTTCTTTTTTTAGCTTCAGATGGACCTCATGAAGCATTCTTTGGAAAAAACAATTGGATTCATTTGAAAATGAAAAATGTAGACGAAATCACCATTATTGACGATGGTTTTGTTTTAGATACAGGTTCCCCTCACTATATTAAGGAAGTAGATGACGTTGCAAAAATAGATGTGGTGCATGAAGGAAGAGCAATTAGGTATAACGATGACTTTAAGGAAAAAGGCATTAACGTTAATTTTGTTCAAGTAGAACACAATAAGATTATTGTTAGAACTTACGAAAGAGGCGTTGAAGATGAAACATTGAGTTGTGGAACCGGAGTAACTGCTTCTGCATTGGTATTTGCCCATAATGATAATGGATTTAATCGTGTTGAAGTAGGCACGAAAGGCGGTCACTTAGCCGTAGAATTCGACAAAATTGGCGAACATGAATTTAACAATATTTGGCTCTGTGGGCCAGCTAGCTTTGTTTACAAAGGGTCGATAGAATTATAGTTTAACAAGTCCTAATCAAAACATACATGATACAGTACTTCAAAAATATAGATGGTCAAACCATTGAAATAGAAAAAGCCGATCAAGGTGTTTGGGTAAATTTAGTACCTCCTTTTAAAGAAGAAGAATTTATAGAGCTCAGTAAAGATTTAAATATTCCTATTGAGTTTTTAAGAGATTCATTAGACATTGACGAAAGACCAAGATATGAAACGGAAGACAATGTAAAATTTCTAATCATCAAAACCCCTACAGAGAATAACTCTTTTAATGATAGCGATGCTTTTTATATTACCATCCCGATTTGTATTATCTTAACGCATAATCAAATTATAACAGTTAACTCCTTTGATAATGGTGCCATCAAAAAATTCTTAAATACTTTTCAAAAAAGCCATCCCGACAAACGAAACATGATGGTATTAAAAGTATTTGAAAAAGTAGTACAAACTTTTTTAGATTACTTAAAAGAAATCAATCACAATAGAAATCAATACGAACAAAGCTTATACGATAGCAATAGTAATGTAGACTTACTCAAGCTCATGCGTGTTCAAAAAAGCCTGGTTTATTTTGTTACAGCATTGAGAAGTAATGAAATGCTGATGATGAAAATGGAAAGAACTAATTTTTTAGGCTTGAATGAAGATGAAAGAGAATTTTTACAGGATTTGATCGTAGACACCAGTCAAGCATTGGAAATGGCCAATATTTATACCAATATATTGAGCAGTACTATGGATGCATTTGCAAGCATCATTAGCAATAACTTGAATAATGTGATGAAAAGATTGACTTCTATCACCATTATACTTTCATTACCCATTTTAGTAACAAGCATTTATGGTATGAATGTAGATCTCCCCTATCAACGCTCAACACATGCATTTTATATCCCAGTTATATTATCGCTATTAGTGTCGGTAATTATTGGAGGATACTTCTATAAAAAGAAATGGTTTTAGCTATGCCACTTTTTAATGTTCGTGTTTACGGTTTACTTTTTGATGCCCATCAAAGGCTTTTAGTAAGCGATGAATTTATTAGAGGAAATTATTTTACCAAACTTCCTGGTGGTGGTTTAGAAATAGGTGAAGGAACCAGAGATTGCCTACAAAGAGAATTCAAAGAAGAAACTGGGTTGGATGTTGAAATAGGAAAGCATTTTTATACAACTGATTTTTTTCAAATCTCTGCGTTCAACAATATCGATCAAATCATTTCAATTTATTATCGGGTTCAAGCAAAAGATCTATCTGGTTTAATTACAAAAACCAAATCCTTTGATTTTGAACCCTATCAAATTGAAGACCCAAAAAAAGAAGCTGAAGTATTTAGATGGGTGGAATGGAATGATTTATCTCCTGATACTATGACCTTGCCAATAGATAAAGTAGTCATTGATTTATTGAAGCAAAACGCCTAGGCCTGGTTTACCACTAAGAAGTACTTTACCAAAATCAAAGTTCAGTCCACTAGCATTATCTTCGGAAAGCAATAACGGACCATCCAAATCGGCATAATCTAACTGTGGTAAGAAATGAGCAATAGCAGCGGAGCCAATCGTGCCCTCATTCATACTACCCATCATTACTTTCATGTTCAATGATCTGGCTTCTTTGATCATGCGCAATGCAGGAGTAATACCACTACATTTGGTGAGCTTTATATTGATCCCATGAAAATGCTGAAAACATTTTTTTACGTCCTGCTCAAACACACAGCTCTCATCTGCAATCAATGACAAAACTGACTGTTCAAATAAAACTTTCATCCCATCCCAATTCTCTTTTGCTAAAGGCTGTTCAATAAACTCCACTCCTAAGGCTGCCAATTGAGGAATTTTATGGAGCGCTTCTTCTAAAGTCCATCCCGCATTGGCATCTATTCTGAATACTGCATCCGTATGTTCTCTTAATGCTTTAATAATGGCAATGTCTTCATCTGTACCCAATTTAATTTTGTAAACAGGCCAAGGTTTTGATTTCATTTTGGCCACCATTTTATCAATACTGTCGATTCCAATGGTATAATCGGTTACTGGCAAATCCTTTCCCCATTGTGTTCCCCAGAGATCAAATAATGGCTTTGCTTTCATCTGACCAAACAAGTCCCAGGCTGCCATATCTAGCGCGCAAACCAAAAAAGGATTTTTAGGAAACAAATGATGTAAGTAGTGCCAATACCTTTCAGGGTCTGTTAAAGCAAATTTTTCAACCAGTGTTTTTTTGGATGCCAAATCTTCCATCATTTGCTCAACAGAAATATTGTAATACACAATTGAGGGCGCTTCTCCATAACCAGTAAATGGTCCCAAAGACAATTTTACCATCAATGCTGGTTGATGGGTTTTGGTTCTTCCATTCGAAATGGTGAATGGATATTCAAAAGGTAAATTGGTAGATGAATATGCTAGGATCACTTATACTAATTTATCTGCCAGAAGCTTTAATAAAATCGGCTAATTCATCATTGAATGAACTGGTATTTTGCAAATCTTCAATGGACATATGCATTCTATATTGCCAATAATGATTAGGGTCTGCAGGAATATTTATTTGTTCTTCTTTTGGGTCGTCCCTTCTTACCAATTCATTGATGCCCATTAAATCTTGCAATTGAAAAATACTCCACATTGCTGGAGAATACAAATGTTGAACAACAATTGCTTTATTGATCCATGCTTCGCAATAAAATGGTGCATCGCCCCATTGGCCCAACTCATGGTTATAAAATTGTTGAATGCTTGCTTTGTCTTCTTCCCACCAACCTCTAATAGTACTCATGTCATGAGTGGACGGAGTTACCACACTTAAATAGGGTGCATCGTTTGGATGAAAAAATTGTTTAGAAGAATCTTTAGGCATGCGTTGAATTTCTAAACTAAGCAGCCCTAGTTGTTGCATCACATCAGGTACACATGCTGGAACTAATCCAAGATCTTCTCCACAAACAATCATATTAGTGACTCTTTTTAGAGCAGGTAATTTTTGTAAAGCTTCTTGCTTCCAGAAATCATCTTGTCTTTTAAAGAAATAGTTTACATAACTATTTTTTAATTGTTGTTTAGTATCATCAGACAAAAATTTAAATGAGGTTGTTGATTCCATTCCAAATCTGAAATGAAAATATTGGCCATCTCCATTTGCGTCAAATAAAATGATATTGCTAATAAGGTTGTATAAGCCTTGTTTTATTTTTTGATGTTGATCATCGGACTCTAGGGTTGCAAAATGTGCTTCTACTAATCGTTGAGTAGTAAAAGCTGGTTTTAAACGATAGGTTCCATCATCATTCTTAGACAGGAATAAGCTTTTAACCAATTCATTATCGTATCCAAAAAATTCCCATAATACCGATTCATTAATAAATGGTTGAGTGTAGCGATGATAATCGAACCAAATGCCTTGTTGGTTGAATTCATGAATATGAATGGCTAAAGCTGGAACAAAATGCCCCATGATCCCTTCCACTGCATGAATAGGTATGCTCCATATTCTGAAAAAGCCAAGAATATGATCAATCCTAAATGCATCAAAATAATGACTCATTTGTTCAAATCTTTGCTTCCACCAAGCAAAGCCATCTTCTTGCATTTTTTGCCAGTTATAGGTGGGGAATCCCCAGTTCTGGCCTTTTATCGCAAAATCATCTGGAGGTGCTCCAGCTTGATATTCCATATGAAATAATTCAGGATGCTGCCAAGTGTCTGCGCTATGCCGATACACTCCTATTGCAATATCGCCTTTCAGAATAATTCCTTTGCTATGTGCATATGCAGCTGCATCTTTCAATTGAATGTGCAAATGATATTGAATAAAATAATGCAAAGCAATATCATGATAAGCTGCTGATGAAGGATCTACTAATGATTCAATATCTGCTGCATTAAAATGCTTATAGGCTGGCCATTTATTGAAATCTACTACACCATATTCATCACGCAAATAACAAAATACCGCATAAGCAGTAAGCCAATCTTTATTTTGATTGAAAAAATTGTTGAACGCAGAGGAAGCAAGATCTTGTTCCCCTTCCGTTTTATAGATCTCTTTAATGATTTGAATTTTTAATTTAACCACTGAATCATAATCTACTACTTTGAGTGCATTCAGCTTTGCTCCTTCTCCTTCCCATTTTTTTAATTGCTTTTTGTATTTAGTACCAGCTAAGGTTTGAATATTTAAATACATTGGATGTAAAGCAAAAGCAGAAATAGCTGCATAAGGATAAGAATCCTTAAAAGTATTGGTAGCTATAGTATCATTAATGGGAAGTACCTGAATCATTTTTAATCCTACTTGAGAGGCCCAATCTGCCAGCATCTTAAGATCAGCAAATTCTCCTACACCAAAGCCAGAAGTTGTTCTCAAACTAAAAACTGGAATTGCAACTCCTGCCCCTTTCCAAGTAGTATTGGATAAATAGGTATAACCATCATTGATGATTGTTTTTTTATTCTTAGAAACAACATCGTACAAAACCCTATTATTCCCATTTTCGAATTCTGTCAATGTTTTATTGTCAATATCATACACTCCATATTTGTATGAAATAGGAAATGATGCTTTTGATAAATTCAATGAAACTTCAAATTGATCGCTGCCTGCAGGTCTGCTTAGAATAATAGGCGATTCAGCATCCCATTGATTTAACAATTTGTCTGACCCAAGCAAACAAATCACTTGACCCTTGGCTAATAAAGGACTTTTTACTTTAAATGTATGTGTAACAATTTTAGGCGTTGTAATAACAATTTCAGTGAAATTATTTTTTAATAATACCTCCTGAAATGCATCTGCATAAAAACTATTTTCATAATAACCTGCATGGTTCCATGTATCTATCAAAACAATTTCTGATGGATTTTTTGAAACAATAGACAAAGTTTTATCTTTTCCCCAATCAACTACAACTGACCCATCTTCATTTTTTAGTAAATAATTATATTGAACTGGCAATTCGTTTTTTGTAGCAATTGGAAAATCAATTTCAACATACCAAAAATCTTCATTGAAGTATTGCATTGGAACTGCTTGTAACAAATCATTATTCCCAAGCAAACTATGTGAACCCGTTACAAATAGATTTTGTCCATTTACTGTTTTAAACCGAACCTGAAAATTTACTTTAACTTTTTCAGTTAATTCAACAGCAGCAGCAGTAGTTTTAGTTTTTTTTGTAGGTGTTTTTTTGACAGTTGCTTTTTTGGAGACAGCTTTTTTAGGTTTAGCTTTTGTTGCTACTTTCACTTCTTCAATATTCTCTAGTTTTTTCACAATCGTTTGTTGTTTCGTAGCCATAGTTCAGCATTTACAGCTCAAAATTAGGCAACAATGTGTAAATATCACACTATAACGACAAATTGATACTTCAATTTGACCGATTAAATAGTATTGATAATCATATCGGCGGCTTTTTCTGCAATCATAATTACCGCTGCATTGGTGTTTCCAGATACAATTGTCGGCATAATAGAAGCATCTACCACTCTCAGTCCTTTTATTTTATGAACCCTTAATTGATCGTCTGTTACAGCCATAGCATCATCCCCCATTTTGCAGGTTCCTATTGGATGATATAAGGTTTCTAGGCTTTTTCTTATATGAGTCATTAAGGCCTCGTCTGTATCTTTCTCTACAGGAAAGTCAATTCCCCCTGTTGTATATGCTTTTAAAGATGGAGCAGTAAGTACTTCCATCGACTTTTTTAATGCGTAAAGTAAGGTCTTCTGGTCATTTTGAGTAGACAAAACATTGTGATTGATTACAGGAGCATCTTTGGGATTAGCAGATTTCAAACCAACAGTACCTTTGCTTTCTGGGCGGAGCAAAATGGCTAAAATTCCTAAGCCATCAGTTTTGGAAAAGGTTTCCATATTGTATATATCTGTAGAATAATCTTTTGAAATACCTAGAGGTACAAAGTGAAATTGGATATCTGGCCTAGTTAAAGTTGGGTCAGATTTAATAAATGCATTTGCTTCTAAAGGACTATTACCTAAGGGACCTTTTTTAAACAGCAGATACTGAAATAAGGATTTAGCCATATTCCAGGGTTTAAGCAAAGAGTTGCCAGTTGGCATTGTTGCTTCGGCACTAACACCTGTCCAAACATGGTCTTGTAAATTTTTACCCACTCCAGGCAAAGCCATTAATACATCAATTCCTACTCTTTTTAATTCCGTAGGATCTCCTATTCCGGAAAGCATCAAAATTTGTGGAGATTGAATGGTACCAGCAGATAAAATTACTTCTCCACTACAATTAATCCTTTCTGAATTTGAATGAGTAGTTTGGGCTTCAACTCCGGTAGCTCTTCCATTTTCAATAATTATTCGCTTAACAAGAGTGTTGGTCTTTACAGTAAGATTGGGCCTTCGCAAAGCAGGCTTAAGAAAAGCTGCTGCAGTACTATGTCTTTTATTGTTCTTGATGGTGAACTGTAAAAGATGTGCGCCTTCCTGTACTGCCCCATTGTAATCGGGATTTTTAGGAATCCCAGATTCAGCACATGCTTCAATAAAAGCTTCAGCAAATGGGCTAGGTTGTTCTGATAAAGTAACAGAGAGCAATCCATCTTGTCCGTGATAGGCCGAATCAAAATTTTTATTGTTTTCAGACTTGATAAAATATGGAAGTACTTCTTCGTAAGACCAGCCTTTATTTCCAAGACTAGCCCATTCATCAAAATCTGCTTTATTGCCTCTAACATAGGCCATGGCATTGGTAGAGCTACTTCCCCCCAAGGTTTTTCCTCTAGGAATATAAAGCTGCCTATTATCAATTGCTTTCTGTGGAACTGACCAAAATTGCCAGTCTACTTCAGTCCTATTTAATTTTGTATAAGCTCCAGGTATAGCTATTTCTTTCTTTTTATCAGGGCCACCAGCTTCTATTAATAAGACTTTTTTTGAAGTATCTTCAGATAAACGATTAGCTAAAACACAACCTGCAGATCCAGCTCCAATTATGATGTAGTCGTAAGTCATACAATAAATATAGTAGAAAATGGTGAATGGATGGTTGTTGATTTGAACTTCCTATATTTGTAAACTAACAATCGTTCGCAAATGAACATAGAAAAAAACCGCAATGAGGATTGGATGAAATTGATGCTTAGTGAAGTGAAGCGTCAGATGGAAATAGTAAAATTAGGGGGCGGCAAAAAATCAATCGAAAAACAAAAAGAACGCAATAAATTGACTGCCCGGGAGCGTATTGAATATTTAAATGATGCTGATAAACCTTTTATCGAAATTGGTGCTTTTGCAGCTCATGGGATGTATGTAGATGAAGGAGGTTGTGCATCAGGAGGAACTGTTGCAGGAATTGGTTATGTCAGTGGAAGACAGTGTATAATTGTAGCAAATGATCAAACTGTAAAAGCAGGTGCTTGGTTTCCTATCACAGGAAAGAAGAATTTAAGAATGCAAGAGATTGCAATGGAAAACAGGTTGCCTATTATTTATTTAGTAGATAGTGCCGGTGTTTTTCTTCCGATGCAAGATGAAATTTTTCCTGACAAAGAACATTTTGGAAGAATTTTTAGAAACAATGCTCGAATGAGTGCCATGGGAATTACACAAATTGCAGCGGTGATGGGCGCTTGCGTTGCAGGTGGTGCATACTTGCCCATTATGAGCGATGAAACCTTGATGGTAGAAGGGAATGGCAGTATTTTTTTAGCAGGTTCTTACTTAGTAAAAGCAGCCATTGGAGAAGACATTGATAATGAAACATTAGGAGGAGCAGATACCCATACTTCAATAAGTGGTATTGCTGATTATAAATTCAAGACCGAAAAAGAATGCTTGGATCATGTGAAAAAAATCATGAACAAGTTGGTCAGTCCTGCAAATGCAGGATTTAATAAAATAGCTGCCGCCAATCCATTAAAAGATATTGCATCCATTTATTCAATTATTCCTGAAGGAAATTTGAAGCCTTATGATATGCTAGAAATTATTGAATTGTTGGTAGACAATAGTGAGTTTGATCAATTCAAAAAAGATTACGGAAAAACAATTCTATGTGGATATGCAAGAATAGAAGGTTGGGCTGTTGGTATTGTTGCCAATCAACGCTTGGTTTCTAAAAGCAAGAAAGGAGAAATGCAAATTGGTGGAGTAATTTATAATGATAGTGCCGATAAAGCAGCTCGTTTTATTATGAATTGTAATCAGAAAAAAATACCATTGGTTTTTCTGCAAGACGTTACAGGTTTTATGGTTGGGAGCAGAAGTGAGCATAGTGGTATTATTAAAGATGGTGCAAAAATGGTAAATGCTGTTGCCAATTCTGTTGTGCCTAAGTTTACCATTGTAATTGGTAATAGTTATGGTGCAGGCAATTATGCTATGTGCGGAAAAGCCTATGATCCAAGACTTATTTTTGCATGGCCATCAGCAAAAATTGCAGTAATGGGTGGAGATCAAGCCGCTAAAACCCTTGCACAGATTCAGGTTGCTACAATGAAATCAAAAGGAAAGGAAGTGAGTGGAGAAGAAGAAAAATTGTTATTGGATACCATCAAAGATCGTTATTATCAACAAACAACTCCATACTATGCAGCTGCAAGATTATGGGTAGATGGTATTATAGATCCTGCACAAACAAGGCAAGTAATTTCTGAAGGAATCAATGCCGCGAATCAAAATCCACATATCGAATCATTCAGCACTGGTGTTTTTCAAGTGTAGAATAAAATTCATAACCCTTAATACATATTTCTTATTTCATATTTTATATTTTATATTTCTTAATTCATATCTCTTAATTCATAATTCACTTTGTCTCATTCACTAAATATTTACACCGATGGATCCGCAAGAGGCAACCCAGGCCCAGGCGGTTATGGCATTGTACTTTTGTGGGGACAAAAAAGAAAAGAGATAGCTGCTGGCTTTCGATTAACTACCAATAATAGAATGGAATTAATGGCTGTTATTGTTGCATTAAAGTCTTTGACCAAGCATCATATACCCGTTACCATTTATTCCGATAGCAAATATATTATTGATAGTGTGCAAAAGAAATGGTTAGATAATTGGATTAAAACCGATTTTAAGGGAGGAAAGAAAAATCGAGATTTATGGGCTCAATATTTTGAATTATCCAAGCTGTTCAACATTCAATTTGTTTGGGTAAAGGGGCATGCAGACAATCCACTCAATAATCGATGCGATGAATTAGCAACATCTGCAGCAGATGGAACTGATCTATTGATAGATCAAGAATATGAATCAGGAATCAATAACTGATTAGGCTACCATTTTATTTGGAGTAGCATTGGTGAACAATGAATAAGTACCAAAGAAAATAGCAGCAAAAATTCCTGTAGCCATCAAACTTCCTTGATAGAAAGGAATCCCATCCGCAAAACATTGCATTAAACCTTCCATTGTTTTTGGACGATGCAATCCACCACCACCGATCCAAACCATGAAATTAGATACTACAAAAAATGTAGTAGGCGCTGCTAAAGAAGCAGCAGCTATAGAAGTAACATTGTTGTTTTTTACAAAAAATCCAAAACAAGTTAAACTAATAAATAGTATATAATTGATCCACTGTCCATGGTAAAAACCAGGAATTGTAGACATGCCATTCAAATAAAGCAATTGGTACAACCCATCAGAAACCAACATAGAAATCAATGGTAATAAAAAAGCAACCTTTTTATTATTGCTCAATAAAGAACCTGCGAAAATAGCAATGGCCATTTGAGGAGCAAATCCTAAGGCTCTACCAGGGATAATTCTATATAAAGCAGAAGCCAAAATCATTAGTACAAGTGCTACAATAAAGTTCTTATTCTTTTTCATCTTTCAATATTTCAACGCAAAAATAGGCGTAAATTGGAATAAGTCCGCTTCAATTTTACCCAAATTGTGAATAACCTTAAGGAACAGGAACAAATGCCTTGAACAAAGTACAATTTCCGGATGCATAAATTTGAAATTCTGCACCTGGAAGAATGGCAACCACTTCTCCCCTTTTTAAAACGATATTATTGTTGATCAACGCTCCTCCTTCCGTAACGAGCATTATTTCAAGCGATTCAGCCACTGCTTCATATTCAGAACCCGCAGTTAAATCTATTTTGCTTATCCCAAAATCAGGAACTGGGCAAGGATAGATCTTTTCTCCCAATCGGGCAGGATTTCCTTTCATTATTTCTGGGGTTACTTCTTCAAATAATGTGTGTTTCATGAGTTCGGGTACATCTACATGTTTCGGAGTTAATCCTCCTCTTAAAACATTATCACTATTGGCCATTAATTCAATATTCTGTCCTTCTAAATATGCATGAGGCACACCTGCTTTCTGGAAAATCGCTTCTCCTGGATTTATTTGAACGATATTGAAAAAATAGATGGAGAATATTCCTCTGTCCATATCAATCGACAATTCTTTGCCTTCGTATAATTTTGCAGCCCACCAACCCGGATCTTGTTTTGTGAGTTGCCCATCCTGCTTATGCCTGATTTCTCTTTTTACCAATGGCACCAATAATGAATTTACGTCAGCCTGATCCATTTCCATTATAAACTGATACAAAGCACGGATACCTTCTTTCTTAAAAAGAGGTAAAAGCACTTTTAATTCATACACATCTTCAAGGGTTTTTTCTAAAGCTAATTTTTGCTTAAAACCATGTAATAACCAGAAATCGCTCAATGCTACCATTACTTCTGGTTTATGATTGCGGTCTTTATAATTTCGATGGGGAGCATTAATGGCAATACCTTCTGCTTCCTCTCTATCAAACCCTTTTTGAGCTTCTTCTTTTGTAGGATGAACCTGAATGGATAACATATCATGTACATCTAATACTTTAAATAAATAAGGCAATTCTCCAAAACGGTCTGCAATTGCCGAAGTTAAAGTATCATTCAAATCCGCATTTACTAATTGGTTTAAAGTGATCAGCTCTCCATTTACATGAAAACTAGATGGAGCGGATGGATGAGCACCCATCCAATATTCTGCACATGGTTTATTTGCATCATTGTGATCCCCTATTAAATTAGGTATATATGATTTCCCTCCCCATGCATAATGTTGTACAACTCCTTTGATTTTAAAAATCCGTTCATTCATGGTCATATTCAGGTATTTATTCCTATTAGTAACGCCTAATTGGCTAATATCTTGTATAAAACAATGATTTATGAATTTAAATAATCAACAAATTGGCAAAATTGGAGAGGATATTGCCGCTAACTATTTAAATAACCATGAATTCACTCTATTGGAGAGAAATTGGAGGCATAAGCATTATGAAATAGATATCATTGCTTGCAAGAATAACCTACTTCATATAATTGAGGTAAAAACCAGGAATTCTTTAGATTTTGGTTACCCTGAGGAAAGCATTCGCAAAGCCAAAATGCAATTCCTTAAAAATGCAGCTTCCTCCTATCAATACCAACATCCGCAATGGAAATACTTACAATTCGATATTATAGCCATTACATTGGATCATGAGCTAATAAAAGAAATTTTCTTTATCGAAGATGTATTTTTCTGATTAAACCATTTCATTTACGGGGAGTCTTAATTCTGAAAAAACAATACAAATGAAAAGAATCATTTATTTAAGCTTAGCCCTTTTTTGTTTTAACACACCCAATTTGATTGCCCAGGAATCTAGTACATCACCTAAATCAGATTCTGCGAAATCTTTCAAACAATCAGACAAAAAACAATTCAAAAAACAAGGTGGTAAATTAACAGCTGAAGAAAAAGAAACAGTCAAACAATTAATGCAAGAGAAAGCTTCAACTATGAGTCCTGAAGAAAAGAAAGCATTAAGGGATAAAATGAAGAAAAGAGTGGAAGAAATGACCCCAGTTGAAAGGCAGGAAATGAGGGATGCATTAAAAAAGAAATTCAATCAACTCAGCCCAGTAGAAAAAAAAGAAATGATGGAAAAAATGAAAAATAGGAAAGATAGCACTGGAAGTTCAACTCCACGTAGAAAAAGAAGGAACTAAAGCTTTTTAACATCGAAGGGGATGCGGGGTTGCTTAGAGATAAGCGCCCCGTTATTTTTTAGTACAATCGGCGAGAATATAATGGATGAAAGGAGCAGCGAAATAGTTTTAATACTCGTCTTGATTAAATAACGTCAATTTTAGTAATTTAATCAGACAAAAGGGCAAATGATTGACAGTTTGCCATTTTTTCAGCATCAGCATGAAACTTGACTGTTATTCATCCGTAAATAATCAAGAATGAAAAAATTCCAGGCTATTATCAAATTCACTATGGATGAATCATTTATGTCTTTAGTTGACGCACACAGAACATATATCAATTATTTAATGAACAAAGGTATAATTGACAGCTATGCAGTGAGCATGGAAAGTCAAACTTGTTGGATTACAGTGAATGCAGTAGATAAAGAAAAAACCGATCAACATTTAGTAAAATCTCCCTTATACAAATATTGGACTTACGAAATAGAAGAACTTTTTGTATACGATAGTCAACACTTACGTTTACCCGCATTACAGTTCAATTAAAATGCATTCCTTAGCTTAGTAGTATGATGAAAAAATATTTCGTAAAAAACTGGGCTTTATTATTTTGTGTTCTCTTTAGTTGCTTTAATGGTTATTCTCAACAATATGTAGATTTAATCGGACAATGGAGAGGCAGTTTTCCTTTGCAAAATGGAAATGAAATTCCTTTTAATTTTGAAATTGTTGTTACTGGAAAAAATGAAACGACTTTATTTTTTATTAATGCAACAGAAAAATACAAAGGCGGAAAAGTTTATTCAAAAAAAGACTCTATTTATATTGCATTAGATCAGTTCGATAAGGAAATGGCTTTATCGATTAATAAAGATCAAACACTTTCTGGATATTGGAGAAAACAAAATGGAGCTGAAGCTCCCTTTCCAATAAATGCACAAAAAAACAAGCCCAGGTTTTCTTCTTTAAATATACTTCCAAATAATACTATTGGCGCATCTTATTCAGTTGAATTCACCAATGATGCAGGTAAAAAAATACCTTCAGTTGGATTATTTAAACAAGATGGTAATCGATTGATCGCTACTTTTTTAAGGATCTCTGGTGATAGCAGGTATACAGAAGGAATCATTGAAGGAAATGAATTCAAATTATCTATGTTTATTGGCGGAGGACCACTATTATTTGTTGGAAAAATCAATAGTGATGGAACAATGAGTGGCCAACAGATAGGTTTAAAATCAGTTCAACCATTTACAGCAATTAAAAATGACGCCGCACAATTGCCTGCAACCAATACCTTAACTATCGTTAAAAATGATCAGCCATTTAATTTTTCATTGCAAAATGCTTCAGGTAAAAAAATTAGTTTAGACGATGATCGATATAAAAACAAACCGGTAATTGTAACTATAGGTGGAACATGGTGTTTAAACTGTGCAGATGAAGCCATGTTTCTTGCCCCTTGGTACAAAAAAAATCAACCAAGAGGAATTGAAATTATCACGGTGCAATTTGAAGTAGCAGATGATTTTGTATATGCACAAAAAACAATGAACCGATTCAAACAAAAATTCAATATCCCTTATGAAATGGTTTTTGGGGGAATCTCTGACAATGCAAAAGTTTTAACAACATTACCTGCTTTAGAAAAATTCTATAGTTTTCCAACCACTTTATTTATCGATAAAAATAGAAAAGTGTTTAAAATCCATACTGGCTTTTCAGGTCCGGCAACGGGAAAATTTTATGCAGAATTCATCAAAGAGTTTAACCAAACAGTTGATGAATTATTAAAAAAATAGTTTATTTTTTTAAAGTTGGATAAGTAATTCCTAATTGCTCCAAATAAGTACCATACTTTGATGGGTCATAATAATACTTTTTCATCTCTGGTCGATATTTATCCATTATTTCTTTATTTAAATAAATAGGTGCAGGATCTTTATCGGTTATGAAAGGAATATACTTGGTATCTTTTGTTTGTACATTGGTAAAATATGCTTTCGCTTCTTCCAATATTCTCGGTTTTGTAAATAAATCAATTAAAGTAAGTGCGGTTGCTTTCGCGCCAGCCACGCAACCCTTGTGAGCAATTGGGGTTGCCATAGCAATCGCATCTCCCCAATGATGACCTTTTAATCCTGGAATATTTGCAGGATATCTCAAAACAATCGTAGGCAAATTCCAAGAGATATCTGCAATATCATCTGAACCGCCACCCCATGAAAATGGAACAGATCCTTTTATTGGTTTGATACCAGTTTTTAATCCATCAATAGGCTCCCCTTGTTGGTCTTTTTTAGGAGCTTCCATTAATTGCTGTGTGGCTTTTGCCAATTCTTGATCGGCACTACTCCAAACAGGCATACCAACTCTTTTTATATTTTCAAACATGGCTTCGCCCATAGGCTTATTAAAATGTCCTGGCCAGGCTGTTCCTAATATTTGATACGAAACAGATGTACCAGTCATCATTGCAGCACCCTTAGCAATTTGAACTCCTGATTCATACATGCTTTTTATATCTTCATATGTTCTTTCTCTAAAATAATACCATACACTTGCTTTTGAAGGCACTACATTGGGTTGATCGCCACCATCAGTAATTACATAATGACTTCGCTGAGTTGGCTTTAAATGTTCTCGTTTAAAATTCCATCCAATATCCATTAACTCTACTGCATCTAATGCACTCTTTGCTCTCCAAGGAGATCCAGCAGCATGGGCAGCATCTCCATCAAATGAAAATTTTACTGATACCAACCCATTCCCTCCTCCGTCTCCAAAATCGCTACCGAAATCTCCACTTACATGTGTAAAAATACAGGCATCAACTTTTTTAAAATATCCATCTCGAATATACCATGCTTTACTAGCTACTAATTCTTCAGCAACTCCAGGCCAGATGACCAATGTACCTGGAATATTATTTTTTTGCATTAATTCTTTGACTGCGATTGCAGCAAAAATGATTACCGATTGACCTGAATTATGTCCTTCACCATGACCTGGTGCACCTTCAATAATAGGATCTTTAAATGCAACACCTGGCTTTTGAGAAGCTTTAGGAATACAATCCAAATCGCTCCCTAATGCAATAACAGGACTTCCACTACCCCATGTAGCCATCCATGCAGTAGGAATTTTTGAAATTCCTTTTTCAATTTTAAATCCACTTTTTTCGAGCACGCTAGTTAAATAGTTGGAGGTTTCTATTTCTTGAAAACCCAATTCTCCAAAACTAAAAACCATGTCTACCATTTCTTGAATCGATTTTTGTTTGCCATCTACAGAAGCAAGAGCTTGTGTTTTCAATTTCTCTATAAATAAAGAATCGTATTTAGATGATTTTTGAGCGTTTCCAGAATTGAATGTTACACAACTTAAAACAAAGACGATACATAGGAATGAAAGTAGATGATGTTTCATACAAAGTAATTATGATAAATGAACAATACCACAATTTAAGTAATCAAAGCCTTTCTTCAAAATGAAATTAATGATCGTTGAATGTCTTTTCCCCTGCAGTAATTGCCACATTAAGCATATTTTGTTTAGGAGGTAAAGGACATGTTGCATAAGGAGTAAAAGCACAAGGGGGATTAAATGCTTTATTAAAATCCACTACTGTTTTACCTGATGCATCTGGTTTGGCTGCATATAAAAACCTTCCAGCTCCATAAGTTTCTTTCTTATTGGTTAGATCACCAAAAATCACAAATAACTGTGCTTCTTCTTCAACAGCATCTAAACTGACGGTTTGCCCATTTATTGTAAAAATCAATTTACCCAAAAACTTCATTTGGATGGTTTGTCCTAAAACGTTGGCTATCGGAATAGTTGAAGGGCTTGTTGGTTCTTGCAAAATGGCATCGAACCTCCAATTCGAATCCGTTGAGAAACGATCAGTGCCAGTAAAGGATTTTACCAATGGACTATTATAGTCTCTCAAACGTATACCAATTTTATCTTCTCTTTTGATGATCGTCCAATGCATCGATCCATAAGACATTGAAACAAGTTTAGCTAATCCTTTAGAAAAGACTATTTCATTTGGTTTGACCAATTGATCATTCACTAGAATTTGTACTCCCTTAGCAGAATTAATGGTAACTTCTTGATCGGTTAGATTAAAAAAGCCTGCATTGGCCGCAATTGATCCTTTGGGAAAAACAATATTATTAGTAGTCGCTGTTCCAAAACTATTTTTTCCTTCTTCCAACCAAAATAATCCAGCTAAGTTGAGCCATCCATTTTCACTTTTTAAACTATTCACTCGCTTGATTTTCCATTCTTCAATTTCATCATTATAAGGAGATTGTCCGACTACTGTGAATAGAATAAATAAAGCGCAAAATAAACTACAAATCTTTAGCATCGTTCGATTTTACTTGTTGTAGAAAATGGTAAACATAACAGCCAGCACAAAAGCCAAAAGTGAATTCTAAAAAAGCAAAACTCATGAATATAGAAGAAATTAAAACAATGAAAATATTGACATTCAAAAGAGTGGCAATAGATAACAACAAAGACATTCCAAATCCAATCATAGCGGCAAATCGTTTAGGAGCCCGATCAACATTTTTATTCCCAATCCAGTTATATTTCTCCAACTGGCTAGCAATTTTGGAGAGCACACTAAATTTGCCATCTAAAAAAGCCCTGTTATAAAAATCTATCACTAAAAAAGTTGTTAAAAAAATATTGGGCTGCATAAAATCAACCAATACCAACAAAAAAACGAAAAAAGCGACCAATCTAATTTTTTGTTCATTTACAACTACCCTATCTACAGGACAATTCACCCATTTTTCCATATTACAAAAATATTCGAGTGCAAATATATACCCTAGTAATTAAATAGACTAATAATTTTTTATCAATAGGCACATTGAATTGAATATTGTCTGTCTCAGACATAATATAAATATACTTAAACAAGGTATCCCATTTATTACTAATTTAAGCTTTGTAAAGGACTATTAACAATGAAAATGAAAGAGTAACCTTAATAGAAAAAAAATAAATATTATATTACCAAACATGTATTTTATGAAAAAAAAGCTACTGTTATTGAGTCTATGTTTTGTTGGAATTTTGAGCTTTGCTCAAACTCCAGAAGACCGATTAAAAAAAGAAGGAATTGATTTACCCAATATTAGTGCGCCAGTGGCCAATTATGTAAATGTAGTTAGAGTAGGTAATTTACTTTTCTTATCTGGCAAAGGACCTTTAAAAACAGATGGCACTTATATAACGGGCAAACTAGGTCTAGAGCTTACTATAGAAAGTGGCTATGCAGCTGCTAAATTGGTAGCGATCAATCAATTGGCCGTTTTGAAAAATGAATTAGGACAATTAAGTAAAATCAAAAGAATTGTAAAAGTATTGGGGCTTATTAATAGTGCAGCTAATTTTTACGATCAGCCCAAAGTAATGAATGGTTTTTCCGATTTTATGGTGCTCATACTAGGAGAAAAAGGGAAACATGCTCGATCTGCCATTGGAACCAACACACTTCCATTTAATATGGCAGTTGAAGTAGAGATGATTGTGGAAGTGGATTAAAATAATGATTTGGCAATACCCATTTCTAATCCTCTCAACTCAGCTAATCCTCGCAATCGTCCGATAGCACTATACCCAGGATTGGTTTTCTTTTTTAAGTCATCTAACATTTGATGGCCATGATCTGGTCGAACAGGAATGGCTATTTTTCTTTCTTGCATAATGGCAACAACAGCTTTCACTACTGCATACATATTTACATCTCCTTCTAAATGATTGTCTTCATAAAAATCTCCATGCTCATTGCGCTTGGTACTTCTTAAATGAAGAAAATTAATTCGATCCGCAAATTGGTGAACCATGGCTGGCAGATCGTTGTCTGCTCTTACTCCAAATGAGCCTGTACAAAAACACAATCCATTATTGGAGGATGGAACAGCTTGTATGAGCGCTTCAATATCTGCTGCAGTGCTAACTACTCTTGGCAATCCCAATAAAGGATAAGGAGGGTCATCGGGATGAATCACCATTTTAACTTTAGCTGCATCTGCAATAGGAATAATTTGTTCTAAAAAATAAATTAAATTCTTCCTTAATTGATTTGCATCAATACCATCATATTTATCTAATGCTGCCTGAAACTGTTGAATGGTAAAGCTTTCTTCGCTCCCAGGCAAACCCTTGATCATATTTTGTTGCAACAATAATTTCTCGTCTTCATTCATTGCATAAAAGCGAAATGTTGCTCTTTCAATTTCTTGAGCAGTATAATCATTTGTTGCATTTTTTCTTTTTAAGATAAATAGATCAAATGCTATAAAAGCAGCTCTTTCAAATAACAATGCCAGTGAGCCATCTTTCATAGGATAAGCCAAATTGGTTCTTGTCCAATCCATCACTGGCATAAAATTATAAGTGATCGTATGAATACCAGAAGCACTTAAATTTTTAATCGATTCCTGATAATTGATTATGTATTGTTCAAACCCAGCTGATTGGGTTTTAATGGATTCGTGTACAGGAACACTTTCTACTACATCCCAAGATAATCCTGCTGCTTCAATTATTTTTTTTCGTTCTTGAATTTGCTCAATCGTCCAAACTTCACCATTGGGTATATGATGTAAAGCTGAAACCACTCCAGTGCAACCAGCTTGTAATATATCCCTTAAACTAACCGGATCATTCGGCCCATACCAACGCATGGTTTGTGTCATTTTAAATAATTCCATATTACTTTTTTAAACGCCTGTAAATGCCATAAAGCCCCCATCTACTCCTAAAATGGTACCCGTTACAAATTGAGAAGCATCACTTAATAACCATATCAACGCTCCATTTAATTCCGATGGCTTACCCATTCTTTTATACGGTGTATTTTGAATAATGAGGCCGCCTCTTTCAGTATAAGACCCATCAGGATTGGTAAGCAATGTTCTGTTTTGTTCTGTTAAGAAAAAGCCAGGCATTATTGCATTCATTCTTATTCGATCACCATAGCGATTGGCCAACTCAACTGCCATCCAACGAGTATATGCATCGATAGATGATTTTCCTAAACTATAACCAAGCACTCTGGTTAATGCCCTTGTTGCACTTACCGATGAAATATTTACTATACTCCCTGTGGCTTGTTCTGCAATGATCGGCCCGAATATTTGAGTAGGTATAACGGTACCCATTAAATTTAAATCAAGTGCTTTTCTTATAGCTTCTATATTCAACGAAAAAATATCTTCGCCTGGTTTTACAACCGACTCCGGTATATTTCCACCTGCTGCATTCACCAATCCATCGATCTTTCCAAATTCATTAAGTACAGCATCTTTAGCCAATTTTAGCGCAGCTTCATCTAATACATCTGCAATCAAAGGCATTGCTTTTGCTCCCAATTGAGTCAACTCATGTGCTCTTTCTTCTGCAACTATTTTATTTCTTCCTATTATAACAACATTGCCTCCTTCAGCTGCAATAGCTTTGATAAAAGCATGCCCTAAAATACCTGTTCCACCTGTAACTATGATTGTTTTATCTTTTAAAGAGAAGATATTGGCCATCATTATATATTTAAAGTTTTCATATCAATTACAAATCGGTATTTCACATCCGATTTGACAATTCGATCGTATGCTGTATTGATATAGTCCATTGGAATTACTTCAACATCAGAATAGATTTCATTGGCCGCGCAATAGTCTAACATTTCTTGTGTTTCTTTTATTCCACCGATCATGGAACCAACAATGCTTCTTCTTTTTGAAATAATGGAAGCGGCATTGAAGCGGTTGTCTTCAGGAGGAATTCCTACCACCAACATTTTACCATCCACTTTTAATAAATCGAGGTATTGATTCATGTCATGAACCGCTGCAACTGTATTTAAAATAAAATCAAATTTCAGTTTCAGTGCTTTCAACTGATTTTTATCGGTGGTTAACACAAAATGGTGTGCTCCTAATCTTTTAGCATCTGCTTCCTTTGAAGGAGATGTACTCAACATGGTCACTTCAGCACCAAATGAAGCTGCAAATTTTACTGCCATATGACCTAATCCACCTAAGCCCAATACAGCTACTTTATGGCCTTTGGTAACACCTGCATATTTTAAAGGAGAATAAGTAGTAATACCTGCACATAAAAGTGGAGCAACTCCTTCTAGATTTTTTGTGAATGGAATATGAAGGGTATACTGCTCATCAATTACATAGTTAGATGAATACCCACCAAAAGTTGGTGTAACTCCATCTCTATAATAACCATTGTAAGAAGGAACCATTCCTTCATCGCAATATTGTTCCAAACCAGATTTACAACAAGTACATTTTCTGCAAGAATCTACAAATACACCCACACCTGCTAAATCTCCCACTTTAAATTTTGTAACAGCAGCTCCTACTTCGGTAACTCTACCAACTATTTCATGCCCTGGTACAATTGGATAAATAGATGGCCCCCATTCGCTTCTAGCCATATGAATATCCGAATGACAAACACCGCAATATAAAATATCAATCTTTACATCTGCAGGCCCGATCTCCCTTCTTTCAAACTCCAATGCATGAATTTGATCATCTTTACTGTTTGCGCCAAAACCATTAACTTTTATCATCATTTTATTTTTTATTGTACAACAAATTTTTTCTTTACTCTTATATCTTCGCTTGAACTCCCCACCTAGTTGTTTCTGGGTTATCCAAATTGATTTTCAGATTAAAGCATCACTGCATTAATTAAATTAATTCGTTAAAGCAATGATGTCTTTAATGATGGCTAGATGATGGTCTGTATGTAAGGCTATCATTTTTTTTGTGTTCTTTACATTTAAATGCCCAAAGAATGGATGTATAAAAAAATGGTTGGCTGGCAACTCATTTAGTTTTTCTAATTGATGAATCGCTTTTTCCATTTTGCTACGCACATCATTTTCATCAAATGTATTTTCTGGGATCACCGATTTGGGGGCTCTTGCTTTTCCTCGAGGAATTTTACCAGTTGTAAATACTACTAAACGCTTCATATTGAAACTCCATTGATACCCTGTTGGATCAGATGCTTGTACTGCACCAATAATTTGATTAATCACCATTAAACTATGATCGATATGCCATCCAACGGAGGATGATGAAATAGATGAATTGATTTTATTAGCAAATGGGATATTCGATGCTAATTCATTGATTAAATTAATTGTAGACTTCATACCTACAAAATACAATTAAAAATAGCAGATTCAAGTATGTACATAAAAAAACCCCGAATTTTCGGGGTTAATTTGTGGGAGCACACGGGTTCGAACCGCGGACCCTCTGCTTGTAAGGCAGATGCTCTAAACCAACTGAGCTATGCTCCCTTTGTTGTTTGGGAGTGCAAAAATAGGGTCTGTAGACTAATAGCCAAAAAAAATTACTCTTTTTTGCCGTATTCTTTAAAAAGAATGATTTTATTGATCCAAAACCTACCTTTGCCCTATGTCATTTAAACTATCCACCTCTCCAAAGCCTTGGGAAGTATTCGAATCGGATATAGATACTGCATTAGCCACTTCCTATAGTTTAATTGTGTGGAATGATGAAGTGAATACTTTCGAATGGGTAATTGAATCGTTGATTGAAGTATGTGGTCATACACATGAGCAAGCAGAGCAATGCGCTCTATTTATTCATCATAAAGGCAAATATGCTGTTAAAAGCGGCGATTATGATACTTTAAAGCCGATGTGTAACTCCATTACCGAAAGAGGAATTGGCGCTACTGTTGAAATGATCGATTAATAAATTGATCATTAAAACTTTTTCCCTGATCCATAATTGACCATTAAACTAATCTACCCTGCAAATACTTACCGATAAATTGTGGTTCCCTTCAGTTGATAAAGCCCAATCGGACGGATTATTGGCAATGGGTGGAGATTTATCACCAGAAAGAATATTATTAGCCTACGAAATGGGTATTTTTCCTTGGTTTGAAGGCAGTGTTCCTCTTTGGTGGAGCCCAGATCCTAGATTCGTTTTGTTTCCTACAGATTTGAAAGTCACTAAATCAATGCAACAAGTAATTCGAAGCGATCAATTTAGTTTTACGATCAACAAAAATTTCGCTCAAGTAATTCAATTATGTAAATCCACTGAAAGAACCGACCAATTAGGCACTTGGATAACCGATGAAGTAGAAGCTGCGTATACAGCATTGCATCATTTGGGATATGCACATAGTGCCGAAGCATGGCACCAAGGGGAATTAGTTGGTGGATTATATGGAATTAAATTAGGCAAGGTTTTTTTTGGAGAAAGCATGTTCAGTAAAAAATCGAATGCCAGTAAATTTGCATTCATTCAATTTGTTGAACATTTAAAAAAGGAAGGAATTCAATTAATCGATTGTCAGGTGTATACCAATCATTTAGAAAGCTTAGGAGCTAATATGATCTCAAGAAAAAAAATGATTGAATTGTTGAAACTTTACGAAGCAGTTCGATAACCATACATTACTTCAACGTCTTTTACAATCTTTTCCATATCAACATCTTTACCAGTTGGCTCGTAAGATTGTTTTAAATTACTTCCAAAGAAAACGGCAATGGTTTGCCAAAAAGCAGCACTTACAAATCCCTTGTATTCATCAATAATTTCATAACAGTTATTCCCCGTTTCGCGATTGATCAATTTCATTAAGACCTTTCCTTGGTAAACAGAAAGCTGGGTCAATTTATCGGTGAATTCCTTTTTTAATTCTTTTTCATGCATTTTAATGATGGCCTTTCGTTTACTTCTGTCAGAAACATTTACCAGCTTAGCATTGATCTGATTCATGATTCTTCCGGCTGCTTTTGCATAGGGGTAAGTAACATAAACGGCATTGCGAAGACGAGTCCAATCGGCCCAGTAATTGCGCCAATGCTTTGTCATTCTTCCATACACTAAAACGGGAGGTAAATAGGATTGGCCAATGGTATCTCCTTCTGGAGTAATATAAGCGCCAACTTTCAAAGTGTCATTAACTCCTTGCTGGGCAAATAATTGATTGCCCAATGAAGTGCTGAGCACAATAACAAGTAAAACGATATGGTATTTAAAGCCTTTCAAGTGGTTTAAAATTAGTCAAATTGGCTGATATTAATACCAAGACACCTAAAAAGTAACCTACGCTGCTAGGAACCTGCAGCTGTTTTTGATAATAATTTAACCCTTTGAATAATGGACAATACAAATCCTACTACCATTACCAAAATTCCCAGCCATAGCATATTGATCATCGGAAATTCGTAGACTTTTAGCGTAAGTAAATCAGTAATATTCCCGGTTTCTTTGATGCCTATTTCTAATTTACCTTCTTTCTGATCGATCACTTTATTGAATTTTACGATCAAGCTTTGAGACAAAACAGTATCGGTGATAGAACGCAATTCATCTCCTTTTAAAGCAACACCTGGGCTCGCTTTGTATCTTTTCCCCTCTTTAGTTATCACCGTCATGTCTAAGAAAACAGCAGTTTCGTCTGGTGTATATAAACCTTTTTGTTCCGTTGGATTTACCGCTACACTATTCAACACCATGAGGCCATTGCTATAAAAAATAGTATCTTTTACTTTTACAGCTCGGTTTTTAAAACTAACTGTATCTGCATTTTTATTTTCCTGAAACGAAGTGATGTATACAAAAATATCTTTGTGCCAATAATGCTTAGCCGCAGGATTTGCAGCGAAACCTTCCATTCCCTTATTGTTCTTAATTACATCAGGGTAAAGGGTAAAATTATCATCACCTTTTTTCGCTTTAAAATCAATTTCAAAATATCGCTTACGATCTCTAGGGTTGGTAGTATCCATGGTATAAGTAACCATATATCTTCCCATATCGGTTGCTACCCCTTTAAATAAAGTGAGGTTTTCAGCAGGATCGCCAGCTGGATTATTCTTTGCTTTAGGATCTACTTGCAGAGGAGATACACCAGTTGTATTCCAACTCAATACTGTTTTTTTACTGGAAGAAATGAGAATGGCTAAAAGCACCATTCCAAAACCAATATGCGCAACTGATGCGCCTGCGGCTTTGATCTTTCCTTTAACACCTAACCATATATAACTTGTATTTGCAACAATTGCATATACAGCGCAAAAAATAGCTACATGTATGGCTCCTAAAAAGCCTGGGCCTTTTTTATAAAAATCAATATTTCCTAAAAAGCTAATCAGTAAAGAAATGACCAAAGCTATTAAAGTAGGTATGGCCAACTTACGATAAAAAATATTTTTAGGAGTGTCTTTGTATTTTAAATACTGTGTAACCGCAGTAAGCAACCCTAATAATATGGCAACAAAAATTTGAATTTGATTATAGGCAAATTCTGCATCTTCTGGAGGGGCAATATTGGTACCGAATAATTTATTCCAAACAGGGGTAGATGTTTTTGCAATAATCACTGCAGCAGATAAAAACAATACGAGCGATCCGATAAACATCCAAAACTCTCTGCTATAAGTACTCTCCTCTTTTTGTATAGAAGGTATAGATTTATACCTGAAAAAATACAAGCCCATTGCTGGCACAAAAAACACCAACACAAATAATAACAATTGGGTATTCATTCCCAAATCGGTAAATGCATGAACCGATGTATCGCCTAAGATTCCACTCCTTGTTAAAAAAGTAGAATACAAGACTAATGTAAAACTGATGATATAAAAGAAGTAAGTAGGGCGTAAAGAGTACCCACTGCTTTTGTACAATAAATTAGTATGAAGACCAGCCACCAATGTTAACCATGGAACGAGGGATGCATTCTCTACAGGGTCCCAAGCCCAATATCCACCAAACGATAAACTCTCATAAGCCCATGCAGCGCCCATCATAATTCCTGTACCCAGCACTGCAGCAGAAAACGAAGCCCAAGGAATGGCCTGCTTGGTCCAATCATGGTCGTTCTTCATCAACCCTGCAAAAGCAAAAGCAAAAGGCACAATAGTTGAGGCGAACCCTAAAAATAAAATTGGCGGATGAATGACCATCCAATAGTTCTGCAACAAAGTGTTTAATCCTGTACCATCCTTAATAAAACTCAAATATTCTGGTCTGCTGAAAATAGGTGCATCCATTTCATTGCGTAATAATACAAATGGACTGCTTCCTACTTTAACATTAAAAAAGTAAATACCAATCAACATTGAAGCAATAGCAAACTGAATAAAACTCATTACAGTCATTGTACCAGCTTCCCATTTTTTGGCTTTCCAAATGAGCAACCATCCGAGGAAACAATTCCAAAAACTCCATAACATGAAACTGCCTTCCTGCCCTTCCCAGAAACAACTCAATAAATATTCCATTTGCAAGCTTCTGTCGCTATGCGTATAGGCGTATTTGTATTCGAATAAATGATTGGAAATAATATAATAAAGTATTCCAAATAAGGCCAACACACTGATGGTTACAACGCCAAAAGCAATACGACCTAATTTTTGCCAACTATTTTTATCATCTAATAATTCAGATTGATTGGCTTTAAAAAAAGCAATGGTTGCCAACAAAGAAGCAACCAAACTTAATACTGCAAAAAAATGTCCGATCTGACCGGGCAATAAATGTTCACCTATATAATTCATGAAAACTCAATTCAATTAAAAAAACTAATTAGCTGTTTGCAATTGTTGCATTGCTTTAGGATCGTCTTTGTACTTAGAAGGGCACTTTAATAAAATACTAGTACAATTAAATACCCCTTCTTTTACAGAACCTTTTAAAACAATTCTTTCGCTTTTCTCCATATCGGTAGGCTTGGCATCGTGGTATACCACTTTGATGGTATTTCCTAAAGTATCAACAGCCGTAAAACTTAAATAATTCGGATTTTTTACAGCGTCGTATTCAACAGGTTGTTGCTTATCTATTTTCGCAATCAAATTCACAAATTTCCCTTCTCTTTCTTTGGCAGAAGCAATGGTCTCATAAGTGGATAAATCGCCTGAATATTGCACCAATACTGCTATTGCGGCTGCTATAAAAACAAGAATTATGATATGGGTAGTTTTCATCTATTTGATTTAAAATGCAAAGTTAATCCAATAACACTAATCAACCCATAATTGATCGATTTGAAGCATATTAAATGGCTATTTTAGCTTTTAAGGGCTTTTTTGAATCAATATACTAACAGATATACCTTCTAATTGAGAAATTGCTGCTAACTTGCAACCCGTTTTCAATACATTCATCATGACAGATTTATCTAGGTTCAATCCTAACAAGGTATCTAACCCGAATAACAACATTTTCGGCCTTCCGTTTACAGAAGAAGATGCAAAATTGATTATAATTCCTGTGCCTTGGGAAGTAACAGTAAGTCATCTAGCTGGAACAGCGAGAGCAGCTGATCATGTATACAGATCCAGTTTGTTTGTAGATATTTTTGATGTGGATGGAGATGCAGGTTGGAAAAAAGGATTTTACATGCAGGAAATCGACAAAAAATTATTGTTTAAAAACGACTATTTACGCAAAGAAGCTGAGCTCTATATTGATTATATTTCTCAGGGTGCATCTATCGAAGAGAATAAATTCATGTACAAGAGCTTGAAGGAAATTAATGAGGGAAGTGCGTTCATGAACAAATGGGTTTATGAGAATAGTAAAACGCTTTTAGAAAAAGATAAACTTGTGGCTGTATTGGGTGGAGATCACAGCACATCATTGGGATTGATGAAAGCATTGTCTGAAAAACATGGAGATTTTGGCGTTTTACAAATTGATGCGCATTGCGATCTACGCAATAAATACGAAGACTTCAATTATTCACATGCATCCATTATGTACAATGCATTAACCGAATTGCCTGCGATTACTAAATTAGTGCAGTTAGGTGTTCGAGATTATTGCGAAGAAGAATGGAACTATATATGCAATAGCAATTTCAGGGTAGTAACCTATTTTGACAAACAAGTTAAAAATAGATTATTCGAAGGACAAACCTGGAAGACCATTGCCAATGAAATCATTCAAAATCTACCTCAAAAAGTGTATATCAGTTTTGATATAGATGGATTAGATAGAAAGCTTTGCCCTAATACCGGCACGCCAGTTATTGGTGGATTTCAAAGTGAGGAAATGATTTATTTGATTCAAAAAGTAAAAGAGAGTGGCAGAGAATTGATTGGATTCGATTTAGTAGAAATTGGAGTTGGACAAACAGATTGGGACAGTAATGTAGGTGCCAGCATATTATGGCGCCTTTGTAATATAATGGTATCATAATGGTAAAAACATACGAATACATCATTGTTTTAAAAAAGAATAGCAATAACAGAGTAGATATTATTAGTCAACTGATGTTGCTATTGTCTTTAATTGGATTTATAGGAACAGCTATAGCCAATCCAAGCAACGGCATTCGGCCGATATTGATTTCTTTATTGATCATTGGCTGGTGGATCTTTTGTTATATCCAACAAAAAAGAAATATTGCCCCTTCTTATCGATTGGCTTTATTGTTTGCCGCTATTGGGTGGTATTTTCAAAAAGATGGCTTGTGGATCGCTTTCATTTACTTGATGGCAGCATTACTAGAAAAACAAGTGAAATTTCCGCAAGAGATTGCTTTTGATGAGGAAGAGATCGTATTTAACAGCTTTCCAAAAAAAAGACATCAATGGAGTGAATTAAGTAATGCCATTTTAAAAGATGGGATACTTACTTTAGACTTTAAAAATAATCGTATTTTTCAGAAAGAAGTAAACGCAGCTGTGTCCCAAGATATTGAAAAAGAGTTTACTCAATTTGCTCAAAAGCTCATCACACCAGCTTAATTAATTTTATTCAACATGATCAATCGTTTACGTCCATTTTTATTATACTCCGACGGCGAGGGCAATATCTTCGAAGATGAAACCTTGTATGCTGTTGGAAGAGCAGGATGGGATGCATTTGAAGTTCCCAATGATCAATGGATTGAATTACCTGAAGGTGGAAATTTATATGAATTACCAGGAAGAAGAGGAATTGGAATTGATGTGGCTTCTGGAGATATGCGATTGTGTGAAAAAGGATGGGCAGTAGCTGCTTTTATTCCACCAGCACATACAGGTTTATTTATTGCAGCATATGAAACCATGGAAGGTGCACCAACTCTTCCTTTGTTTTGTTATACTGCAGTGGGTTGGCAGAACGATCAATACTATGTTACTGCTCTAAGAATTGAACAAGATATTCGACAAGAATCTATAGGATACGACGAAGCAAAAATTGAAACAGGCACAGCACATTTATTAAAAGCCTATCCAGAAAATAGATTGGTAAAACATTTGATGGAAAAATGTTGCATGACTTATCATTGTCCGGCGGCACGTAATTTTTCATTAGGAAGATGGGAATGCCCCATACCTACATCACCTGCATGCAATGCCAATTGCATTGGTTGCATTTCATTTCAACCAGAAGAAGAAACAATTGTATCTACACAAGACCGATTAACCTTTAAACCTACAGCAGCAGAAATTGTAGAATTCACTGTTCCACATTTAATGAATGCTCCATTTCCAATTGTAAGCTTTGGACAAGGATGCGAAGGCGAGCCATTGCTCATGTGGGAAACCATTGCAGAGTCTATCAAAGAAATGCGCAAGCACACCGATAAAGGAAGTATCAATATCAATACCAATGGATCTAAACCAGATGCCGTACAAGTGCTCATTGATGCAGGTTTAAACAGTATGAGGGTGAGTACGAACTCTGCACAAAAACATATTTACGAAGCATATTACCGCCCCAACAATTATCAGTTTGAAGATATTGTAGAGAGTTTAAAAGTAATGCGTAAAAATGGCGGATGGACAAGCATCAATTATTTTGTATTTCCTGGCATAACAGACAGCGAAGCAGAATATGAAGCGTTGAGAAAACTCATTCAAGAAACAGGTTTGAATATGATCCAGTGGAGAAATTTCAATATTGACCCCGATTGGTATATGGGGAAAATAGGATTTCATGAATCTGGAGAAATGATTGGCGTAAAACAAATGATGGAATTATTAAGAGAAGAATTTCCTGATTTAAAATTCGGTTATTTTAATCCACCAATAGAAAGAATCAAAGGAGACTTCAATAGCAGCTATGCAGGCGCTGCGAAATAATCATATAGCCCAAGGAGTACTGCTTGCAATTGCAGCTACTTTGTTATGGTCTGGCAATTTTATTATATCTCGCGCAGTCAGCAATGATATTGGACCAATAAGCTTGGCATTTTATCGTTGGTTATGTGCAACAATTATTATTGCTCCATTTGCATGGAAAAAAATCATTCCTGAAAAATCTTTTGTACTAGCCAATAAGCGCTACTTATTTTTTGTTTCTCTTACAGGAATTGCGCTCTTCAATACATTCGTTTATGTTGCCGGCCATTATACATCAGCTATTAATATGGCATTGATAGGAACCACGTCCTCTCCTATTTTTGCTACTATCTTAGCTTTTATTTTTTTGAAAGAAGCGGTGGGCAAATTCAGAATTATTGGCATGTTGATTTGTATATCTGGAATTCTTTTATTGATATCAAATGGTTCATGGGCAAAGTTGGCAGCTTTTCATTTTTCTAAAGGCGATCTATGGATTTTAGCAGGCGCTTTTGCATTTGCTATTTACAATGTATTGGTAAGAAAAAAACCCACTACTATCAGCGCTATCCATTTTTTATTGGTGATTTTTGGAATAGGAACTGCCTTGTTATTTCCTTTTTATATTGGTGAACTATTTTTATTACCTGCTCCAAATTGGAACCTTCCTTTAATTGGTTCGATCATTTACTTAGGTGCAGGAACATCCGCCATTGCATTTTTATGTTGGAACCTAGCCATTCAAAAATTGGGCGCAGGAAGAACTGTTTTGTTCGGCAATTTGATTCCGGTGTTTAGCATCATTGAAGCGGTATTAATATTGGGAGAAAAAATGAGTACGGCGCATTTAATTAGTGGCACTATTGTAATATTTGGATTAACCATTGCCAATATCAAATCGAAATGATTAGCACAACCACTATTATTCTACTTTGTGTATTTGCTTTTGTAGCAGGTTTTGTGGATGCTATTGTTGGAGGTGGAGGATTAATCCAAACTCCTGCTGGCCTTATTTTAATGCCTCAATTTCCTGTAGCTACTGTTATTGGCTCTTTAAAAATTCCAGCATTTACTGGTACTGCATTTGCGGCAAGACAGTACCTAAAAAAAGTACAAGTCAATTGGAAACAAGTTTCACTAATGGGATTAATTGCTTTTCTAGCCGCCTTTGCTGGCTCGGAATTATTGTCGCAAGTAAGCAATCGATTTATGAAGCCAATTATTTTTATTGTACTGATTGGAGTTGCATTGTATACTTATACCAAAAAAAGTTTCGGACAACATACGCATAAAGACATACATCCTAAACACCAGTTTTTATATTCTTTATTGATCAGTTTGGTAATTGGTTTTTACGATGGATTTATCGGTCCTGGTGCTGGAAGTTTTTTAGTGATGGCTTTTATTGGCATTTTGGGATATGATTTTTTAAAAGCAGGTACGCATGCCAAATTGATCAATTTGTCTACCAATTTAGGATCGATCAGTTTATTCATGTTCAAGGGCTCCATACTTTGGTCGGTAGCTATACCAATGGCAGTGAGCAATGGCATCGGCGGAATTCTTGGTGCTAAATTAGCTATCTACAAAGGCAATCAATTCATCCGTATTTTTTTCTTACTAATTGTTACTGCTACCCTGCTAAGGTTTGGGTATGATATATTTTTTAAGTAATTTCAAATTCAAACAAAGACGGTTCAATAATTTCAACCTGTTGATCAACCTTCAATGCAACAATTAATTTCAAAAGTTCAATACAATAATTTCGAAGCCGGTGAATTCATAGATATTAAAGAGCGTAATTATGAGGAACTAATTGAATTGATTGAAAGATTTCCATGGAAAAAACAGAGAGAAAATTTTGCTGTCAGTTTAACCAACCCTTCTATAACTATTGAAGGAACAAATAATGATTATTTAAAAATCGCCTTGTATTATAATGGAAAATATGTGATTTATTATTTGGAAGATAATGGAACACTTTTCACCAAAAGTTTTGAGCAGCTAGAATCAATTTACGAATACGTGAAAGCATATTTTGAAAAAAATAATGTAAACACAACTGGCTTTAAAAAAACTACTAGTAGCCTTAGTAAGATTATAATTAATTTTAGAACTCAGAACTTTGTTTATACATTTTCTTACAATAACAGACTTAAACTATTTTCTTACTTTTATATGTTTATAGGTGGAATATTAACTTTATTCATTCTACAAGCCCCAATCACTTCCCACAACTTCATTTTAAAAATATTTTTCAATATATTTTTTTGTGCAAGTGCCGTTTATTTAATTGGATATCCAATCCTAACATTATATAACCACTATATTTATTCAAAAAATAAAATATTGATTATTTCAAAAGCCAATCCAATTTTTTACTTTGGAAATCTAGATAACCCTAAAGCATATAACAAGAATGATATTGTACAAATATTTTCTAATAATAGATATCGCGACAATGGCACTAAATTGAAAATTGAATTTAATAATCAAGAAACTATCGAGTTCTCCCTTTTACTTTTAGCACCTATTGACCTTGAATACACTAAATTTCATGGATGTACAATCATTAAGAAAAATATGCATCCATTCTTAAAAAATCAAGGTAAACACTAATCTCCAAAATCAATCATGATTACATTTACAAGAACCCACTCAGAAAATATCGATTTTCAAAGTCTGGTAAAAGAATTAGACAAAGACCTTGCTATTAGAGATGGAGATGAACATGCGTTTTATGCACAGTTTAATAAATCAGATAAAATCAAACATGCGATCGTAGCATTCGATGGAGAATTAGCGGTTGGCTGTGGTGCTATCAGGGCTTATGATGAAACGAGCATGGAAGTAAAACGAATGTGGGTAGAACCATCGCACAGAGGAAAAGGCATTGCTTCCTTGATGCTCAAAGAACTAGAATCATGGACCAAAGAATTGGGATTTCCAAAATGCATTTTAGAAACAGGCAATAAACAATTAGAAGCCATTGAACTCTATAAAAAAAACAATTACACCATTATCGAAAATTACGGACCTTACCAAGGAGTTGCAAATAGTATTTGTTTTGATAAATTGCTGACTAAATGAAAACTTTTATCTGTTTATTAAGAGGCATTAATGTGGGTGGAAATCGGATCATTAAAATGGATCAATTAAAAGAATGGTTCAACCAACTTGGTGCTGTAAATACTGCTTCCTACATTCAAAGTGGTAATATTATCTATCAAGCAAAAAAAGCTATTTCAGAAAAAGCTATTGCGGCGTCCATCGAGAAAAACGCTGGATTTATAGTTCCTATTATCCAGTTAACATTAGAAGAATTTGAAACAATTATTCAAAGCAACCCTTATATAAAACAAAAAAAGGATGAAGCCTTTTTTCATATTTGCTTTTTATCTGCTTTCCCCGATTCCAATACAATGGATCTATTAAAAAAGAAATTTGCAGCAACAGAAGTTTTTGAAATCAAGGAAAATGCTATTTATCAATATTGCCCCAATGGTTATAGCCAATCAAAATTGACCAATAGTTTAATTGATAAAAGCTTCGGATTGGTTTCAACTACCAGGAATTGGAAAACTTGTTTATCCATTCTAGAAATTGCAAAATCAATCTAATAATACTCGCATTGATTGGTTATTTAACGTTTTTTTCGATGGTTCAGCCAACAATAGCATTATTTTTACGCTAGATGAATTCTATGGACTTGAGTTTTGAAAAAGAAAAAAATATAAAAGCAATCACTATCACAAGTGCAATCACAATTGTATTGTTTTTGATATTCTTTTATGTACACTACGAAAAACCTCTCCCACCTGAACCCATTACAGGAGAAGGCATTGAAGTGAATTTAGGAAACAGTGAAACAGGTTATGGAACTATCCCTCCTAAAGCACCTGGAGAATCCGCCGAAAAGGCAGCCACTAAATCTGCTCCAATCAACCAGCCAATTACTCAACCAATTCAACCAATAGAAAATTCATCAGAAGATGATATTGCTGTAAATAATAAAAAGCCGACAAAGGCTATTAGTAAACCAGTGATCGAATCAAAACCTATACCCGCACCTACCCCAAAAGCAATATTCAAAGCAAATAATAGCAAGGGACCTGGCGGCAATAATGCTGATTCTTACAATGGGGTACGCAATCAAGGCATTGCTGGCGGGAAAGGTGACCAAGGTAATCCTAATGGTAACCCCAATTCAGATAGTTATAATGGAAATGCAACCAGTGGAAAAGCAGGTACAGGAGGCGTAGCCATTAAAAGTGGTTTAGGTGGAAGAAAAATTACCAAATTGCCTGCTTTTGAAGATGATTTCAATGAAAATGCCAAAGTAGCGGTTGATATTACAGTTGATCAGGCAGGAAATGTTACTGCTGCTATGGTGAATCCTAAAGGAACTACTACTACCAATACCAATATTCGCAATATTGCTTTACGCAAAGCCAGAACACTTAAACTCAATAGTGGCGATACAGAAGATCAAACTGGCACATTGGTTTTCAATTTTAAACTGCGTAATTAATTTAATTGCATCTTTGTAATGCAATGAATTACCAAGAAACGGTTGAATATCTTTTTAATAAACTGCCGATGTTTAGCAGATTAGGCGCAGCTGCCTATAAAAAAGACTTGACCAATACCATTTTATTATGCGATGCCATTGGCAATCCGCAGAAAAAATTCAAGACCATTCATGTTGCAGGAACCAATGGCAAAGGCTCTACCAGTCATATGTTGGCCGCCATTCTACAAACGGCAGGATATAAGACAGGTCTATATACTTCTCCTCATTTATACGATTTTAGAGAAAGAATAAAAATAAATGGCGAATTGTGTACGGAAGAATTTGTAATTGGCTTTACAGAAAAAATTCAGCCACAAATAGAAAAACTTGAACCATCTTTTTTTGAAATTACGGTTGCCATGGCATTCGACTATTTCGCACAAGAAGAAGTAGATATTGCAGTAATAGAAGTAGGACTGGGTGGACGTTTAGACAGTACCAATATTATCAATCCCGAATTATGTATCATCACCAATATTGGTTGGGATCATATGAATTTGTTGGGTAATTCTTTAGAAGCCATTGCTGGAGAAAAAGCAGGGATCATCAAAGCCCATATACCAATTGTTATTGGTGAATTTATTACAGAAACAAAACCAGTATTTGAAGCTGCTGCTATCAACAGCCCCATCATTTACGCACAAGAAAAAAGATATGTAAGCGATTGGGTGAACGAAGCCAATCATTTACGTATTACTGTTGTAGAAAAAGAAAAAAACGAATACGAATCTTATTTATTAGACCTCACAGGTTTGTACCAGGCCAAAAATTTGATCACTGTTTTAGAAGCTTGTTCCGAATTGACCCGACTCGGTTGGAATATTTCTACCACGCATATTCATACAGCTTTACAATCGGTAAAAAAAATAACAGGCTTACATGGCAGATGGGAAATCATTCATCATCAACCAACAGTTGTAATGGATGTAGGTCATAATGTAGATGGTATTCGCGCAATCAATCAACAATTAGAATTGAGCAATTATCGGCATTTGCATATTGTAATAGGAATGGTAAAAGACAAAGACATTACAGCCGTTTTGCAATTACTGCCAACACATGCAAGCTATTATTTTACCAAAGCGCAAATTCCGAGAGCAATGGATGAAATAGCATTGCAAGAAGCTGCATTTGCTTTTGGTTTAAGCGGCCATTCATTTATCGATGTGAATGATGCCATCAAAGAAGCATTGTTTCATGCAGCCCCAAATGATCTGGTATTGATTTGTGGAAGTGTATTTTTAGTGGGCGAAGTGAATACCAAATTATGGAGCAATTAACCAACCCAATTTTATTGCAGCAGCAAACATAGCCCCCAACTGCATTCCATGAGTAAATTCATTTTGAACTAAGTGTTGCATAAACTCCGATTTGGAATATTTGATCAATTCGATATCTTCAAATTGGTCTAGTGCAATCTGCCGATTTTGAACTGCATTTTTGGCGAGAAAAAACCAGGCGCGATTGCTTTCTAATGGAGGATTGGGGCTAATGGTAAATAAGAGTTCTAATTGATCAGCAGTATATCCAGTTTCTTCTTGCATTTCTCTTGCAGCTGCAACCATAGGATCTTCGCCTTCATCAATCATCCCCCCTGGCATTTCAATAGAGTTAATTCCAGCAGCATGTCGGTATTGTTTTACCATGATCACTTCATCGTCGGCAGTAACAACAAATACATTGCAAAAATTGGGAACATCAACGATAATATAAGGATCAATAATTTGTCCATTAGGAAGTTTGCATGCTTCTTCTATTATTTTCATCCATTTTTTCTGATATACTATTTCAGAAGAAAGTTTTTCCCATTTTTGAATCATACAAACACTTTAAAAAATCACTAATTTTTCCATTTTCATGAGCGCATACATAATAGTTGTTGTTTGCATCGATTGTACAAAAGCTTGTTTTTTAAATAGATCAATGAATTCATCCCATTCTAATAATTGCACTTCCACTTCTTCATCGGCATCGAGCACTGCAGATGGATCATATACTCCTCCTGTTGCCAAAAACATGCGCATTACATTGGTATTGGTGGTAGGATTGGGAGAATTAAATCCCAGGTATTCTATATTATCAAATCGATAACCTGTTTCTTCTAATAACTCTCTAGAAATGGCTGCTTCTAAACTTGGATCGGAAGCATCTACGCACCCACCGGGCAATTCCAATGCAATAACATCTAGCCCAGGGCGATACACTTTTTCTACAATTACTTTGCCGTCTCTGGTAATTGCCAATGCAGTTGCATAGTCCGGAAATCCATAAATATAAAAAGGCTCTATGGTGCTTCCATCGGCTTTTTCGTATGCATTTTTTCTTACATCGGCCCAACGATCTTTCACCAATTGCTCCGATTCAATTAATCTCCATTTCTTTGATTGCATTACCAGTTTTTTTGTTCGCGAAGTGAAGTAATATGTGCAGTATGGTGCTTACCATGCCATGCATATAATCCTAATAAAAACCAAAGGTTCATGTCTCTGTTGCTTTCTGGATGGTGCACTTCACGCATCCATTGTTCATCTGAAATATCTTTTATAGCAATATACATTCGCTGATGCAAAGCATGTAATAATGTAAGCGATACATTAATGGGTAATTGTTTTACATCTTCTAAAAGTGTCCAAGCGTTTTCTAAATAGGGCTTTATATTGGGCTTATCTTCAGTTAATCCCAATTTAAAACGGCAATAAGCATTCATATGGCTATCTGCTAAATGATGTACCACTTCATGCAAGGTCCAGCCGCCGTCTCTATAAGGAGTATGCAATTGTGCTTCATCTAAATTATTGATAGCACGTTCTAATTCTTCTGGAAGAAAATGAATATCCAATAACCATTTTTCTTTTTGTTCTTTTGAAAAAGGCTGTGGCTGAAATTTACCGATGGGGTATCTTGGATCGGACATATTAGTTATTAGTTATTGGGGGTTAGTTATTGGTTATTAGGTTATTAGGTTAAACGCCAAATTGTATCTCATAATTCATAATTCTTAATTCTTAATTGGGCTAACCAGCCCTAAGTTCGTGGCCTGTTAATTGAATAAATACATCTTCTAAATTGGCTTTCTTTACTTCTTTAGGTCGCTCAAATCCGGTGGCCACTAATTCATCGATCATTTTGTCGGGGCTATTGAGAGCAATGATCTTTCCACTGTCAATAATAGCTACTCGATCGCATAACACTTCTGCTTCATCCATATAATGCGTGGTAATAATTACTGTAGTGCCTTTTGAACGAATGTCTTTGATCAATTCCCATAAACTCCTTCTGGCTTGCGGGTCTAAGCCAGTAGTGGGTTCATCTAAAAAAATAATTTTTGGATGATTAATTAAAGTAGTTGCAATAGAGAAACGTTGCTTCTGCCCCCCACTCATTTCTTTGTATTTAGACTTGGCTTTATCGATCAGATTCACTTTTTCTAATAATGCCATGGGGTCTACTTCTTCGTTGTAGAGCCCAGCAAATAAATGCAGTAGTTCGGTAAGTGTAAGGCTTGGATAAAACCCTGAGGTTTGCAATTGAACACCAATGATTTTTTTTATTTCATTAGGAGACTGATCTAAATTAAATCCATCTACTATTACTTCACCGCTTGTTTTTTGTCGAAGTGTTTCTATGATCTCCAAAGTGGTAGATTTGCCAGCCCCATTAGGACCTAGTAAACCAAATATCTCTCCTTCCATCACTTCAAAACTGATGCCTTTTACTGCATGGAATTCGCCATATTTTTTATGGAGGTCTTTAACACTAATGATTACTTTACTCATTGATTTAAAATTTATACACCAACCCTGCAGATTGATTTCCTATTCCGATTCCGATAGAAGCAGTATTGTATTGTTTATTAAAAATGGCAATAGCCATTTGTAAATTTCGTTGACTAGATAAAGTAAAATAGCCTCCTGCAATTGAAGTTAGTAACCCTCCGCCAATCATTCCCCAGCCAAAACTTTTTGTGTCGCCTGATAAATTATTCACTCCTACCAATATACTGATGACTCCCACAACACCTAATGATTGCCCAACAATTTTATTGGTTTGGTGTTTGCTGTATAGTTTCAATAATTCAGCATCACCCGTTCTATAAAACAAATGCTTAAACTCATTACTCCCTCTAAATATACTATCATGATAAATGATATTATTCGGTTTAGGCCCAATTAAGTAATTCATTCCTTTGGGATTGAATTTTTGTTGCGCATTTACGAATATTCCTATTAATGCAAAACCAATGACCATCCAAAATTGCTTCATAATTATTTTTTTAGACCAGAAACTTCCTCTAGTTCGTTCATCATTTCTTTGCTTCCAATAAACAATGGAGTTCTTTGGTGTAAAGTGGTAGGTTGAATATCTAAAATTCGTTGAGTACCACTTGTTGCAGATCCACCAGCTACTTCAACAATAAATGCAAAGGGGTTGGCTTCGTATAATAATCTTAATTTACCACTTGGCTTATCAGTTGTTCCCGGATACATAAAGATCCCCCCTTTTATTAAGTTACGGTGAACGTCGGCCACCATACTTCCAATATATCTTTGTGTATAAGGTCCACCATTTTCTTTTGTTTTTTTCTGACAACCATCTATGTATTTTCTTACGCCTTCATTGTACTGAAAAAAGTTACCATGATTCACCGAATAAAATTTACCAGTTGGAGGACATTGAATTTCGGGATGACTTAAGGTGAATTCTCCGATGGAAGGATCTAAAGTAAAACCATTCACACCCCTTCTGGTTGCATAAACAAACATGGTACTCGATCCATAGATCACATAACCAGCAGCCACTTGATTTTTTCCTGCTTGTAAGAAATCTTCTTGGGTACAAGGCTTCCCCAATTCGCTCACTCTTCGGTAAACTCCAAAAATAGTTCCGATGGATACGTTTACGTCAATATTACCGCTTCCATCCAAAGGGTCCATATGAACAATGTATTTACTATTGTTACTGAGCTCATCATCAAAAACCACAAAATCATCTAATTCTTCACTGCCTACACCTGCACAACTGATTCCATGTTGCAAAACCCCTAAAAATTGGTTATTGGCAAAAATGTCCAATTTTTTTACATCTTCTCCCTGAACATTTACACTTCCAATATCTCCTAAAATATCTACTAAACCAGCTTTATTCACTTCCACATTTACTCTTTTAGCCGCCAAAGCCAAATCTCTCAACAAACGGCTTAATTCTCCGGTTGCTGTTGGAAACTGTCTTAACTGTTGAAGGGTAAATTCATCTAAAGTGAGTACTTTTCTATTTACATTCATATTTAAGCTCGTTTGCATAAAGATAAGATGCAAGACCGAAATTAAGCCGATTTTTTGAGCAGTTTACGCTCCGTATATTTGCAAACACCGGAAATCTATTCAACCGGTAATAATGTATGCAAATTTTTAAGTTTGGGGGTGCCAGCGTTAATAGTATCGACAGAATCAAACAGGTTGGCCAAATAGTAAAGAGCAATAGCAATGAGCAATTGGTGATCATCATTTCTGCAATGGGAAAAACCACCAATGGTTTAGAAAAAGTAGTGAATGCTTTTTTTGATGGACAAAAAGAAAATGCACTTCAATTATTTGAAATTGTTAAACAACAACATTTAAACACAGCCAAATATTTATTGGTTACCCATTACAATCTATGCTATGTACAATTGAATGATTTTTTCACAGAAGTTGAATGGTTATTACACGACAAACCAGTGAGGTCATATGATTATTATTATGATCAAATAGTATGTTCTGGAGAATTATTGAGCACTTGCATCATCAGTCATTTTTTTACAGAAGTCGGTATCAATAACACTTGGTTAGATGTAAGAGATCTGATCAGAACTGATAATAATTTTAGAGATGCAGCCATTGATTGGGATTTTAGTTCGGAAAAAATCAAAGCAGTTATTCATCAACCGATTACTATTACACAAGGATTTATTGGCGCCACTTATGACAATGAAAGCACTACATTAGGAAGAGAAGGAAGCGACTATTCAGCTGCTGTTTTTGCGAATATTTTAGAAGCTAATAATGTTACCATTTGGAAAGATGTGGAAGGCGTTATGAGTGCCGACCCTAAAGCATTTCCTGAAGCTAGTATGATCAATGAATTGAGCTATAATGAAGTGATAGAAATGGCATTTTATGGAGCACAAGTGATTCATCCGAAAACGATCAAACCATTACAAAATAAACATATCCCTTTATTGGTCAAATGTTTTTTAGACCCTAGTTTACCAGGTACCATTATACATAGTAAAAGCAAAAAAGACTTACCCCCTATTATTGTGGTGAAAGAGCAACAAGTATTAATGCATTTATCAACTCAAGATTTTTCTTTTATAGGAGAAGAACCAATGAGTGCACTCTACCAACTTTTTGGCAAACTAAAAATCAAACCTAATTTGATTCAAACAGGTGCTGTTAGTTTACAAGTTTGCTTAGATGATCATTCAACAAAAATTGATCTATTGGCTCAGGAAGCAAGTGTTTTTTTTGATGTACAGGTAGAAAAAAATTGTCAATTATTAACTATCCGCCATTACACTCAAGCCATTGTAGATCGCTTCATCGAAAACAAAACTGTTATACTAAGGCAACAAACCAGCGAAACCATTCAATTATTGTATAATTAATTTATTGGTTGGGTAAATTATTGATTGGGTAAATTATTGATTGGGTGAATTATTGATTGGGTGAAGGGAACGTGGCATAGTCGCCTTTATTATTAATAGTGATGAACGGGAGCTTTTTATTTGTGTCGAAATAATCAAACACTGTTTGCAACTGTAGGGTCAATTCTTTATAATGTTCGTCTTCGTCTGTCAATTTTTTCAGCACCGATTTACTTTTAGCATTGTTAAATCTGATAGGGAAAATATGAACAGGAATAAATGATTGTCCGGCTTCATTGGCTAATGCGGCCAAAATATACAGTTCTTCCATTTGTTGATTTTGAATAGGTATACAACCAACTGTGGTGCATGTTCCATGAATATAAATTTCATTGCCCGGATTTTGAAAACCACTTTTAATTTTGTCTGCAGCGTTCGGATAATTCAATCCTAATGATAAATGAAATTGACTTTTAGGATTGAATTCATTAATGTAATAAATCCCTTCAGGAACTTGGTAATCTCCCTCTACTCTTTTAGGACCCAGTGAGCCTGAGAGAGCACATACTTTATAAGTTTTGAATAAAACAAAAGGCTCATTGTTATTATTCCTTGCCCAAACTTCTAATTGACTGTCGTATTTAAAACTTCGCAGATACAATTGCTGAATAGGCCACTGAATGCCTATAGCTAGGCACTTTTGTTTTAACTGATTTTTTGTTGATTTATATGCAGTTGCTACACGCGGATAATTCATCTGCTTCTTGATGAAAGAAGATTGTGCCATACTTGTTGTTGTAAAACAAATAAGGAAGCAGATCAGTTTCATTGGAAACATAGTGACAATAGATTGAGATAGAAAGTTACTACAAAAACCTTAATTGTACATTTCAGCCCGCAATTCTTTTACTCTAGCATCTTCCATATATTCATCGAATGTCATCAATCGATCAATAATTCCTTTAGGAGTTATTTCAATGATTCTATTGGCCACTGTTTGCATAAAAGTATGGTCATGAGAAGTAATGAAAACTATACCAGGAAAGGTTTGACAGCCTTCGTTGAAACTTTGAATACTTTCCAAATCTAAGTGATTGGTCGGTTGATCTAAGATCACTACATTCGGATTTTGCAGCATCATACGGCTTACCATACAACGTACTTTTTCTCCTCCACTCAATACATTGGTCTTCTTCAAAATATCATCTCCACTAAATAACATTTTACCTAAGAATCCTCTTAAGAAAGGTTCATCTGCATCGGTAACATGTGGTGGAACGAATTGTCTTAACCATTCCATCAAGGTAAGTCCTTCAGTAAAGAATTCGTTGTTCTCTTGTGGCAAATAGGCTTTGGTGATGGTAGTACCCCATTCGAATTTACCGCTATCTGCTTTGGCATTTTCTGCAATAATTTCAAAGAAAGTAGTTACTGCCAATGGATCCTTACTTAAGAATGCAATCTTCTCACCTTTGTTTGCACTAAAAGAAACTTGATCGAATAATTTTCTACCATCTACCGATTTAGATAATTTTTCTACATTCAAGATCTGGTTACCCACTTCACGCAATGGTTGAAAAATGATCCCTGGATATTTTCTGTTAGAAGGTTCAATTTCTTCGATGGTTAATTTCTCCAATGCTTTCTTACGAGAAGTAGCTTGCTTGCTCTTGGAGGCATTCGCAGAGAAACGAGCAATGAAATCTAATAAGGCTTGACGCTTATCTTCATTCTTTTTATTTTTGTCGTTGATCTGGCGACTCATCAATTGACTACTCTCATACCAGAAAGTATAGTTACCCGTAAACACTTTAATTTTAGCACGATCAACGTCTGCAACATGTGTACAAACGGTATCTAAAAAGTGACGATCGTGGCTTACTACTAATACGGTGTTTTCGTAATCGGCTAAGAAGTTTTCTAACCAACCAATGGTTTCAATGTCTAGACCATTAGTAGGTTCATCCAATAAAAGAATATCTGGGTTTCCAAATAATGCCTGAGCCAGTAAAACCCTTACTTTGAAATTACTCGGAATTTCGCTCATTAGGCTTTGGTGCATTTCGTCATGGACACCCAAACTATTTAAAAAACTAGCCGCATTACTTTCTGCTTCATAACCACCCATTTCTCCAAATTCGGCTTCTAATTCCCCTGCTTTCATGCCATCTTCTTCGGTAAAATCTTCTTTGGCATAAAGTGCATCTTTTTCATGCATTACATCCCATAAGCGTTTATGCCCCATGAGCACAGTATTTAAAACAGTGCATCCATCAAATTCAAACTGGTTTTGTTTCAAAAAAGACAGGCGCTCTCCCTTAGAGATTTCTACCATCCCTTTATTGGGCTCAATTTCACCACTCAAAATCTTTAAAAAAGTAGATTTTCCTGCCCCATTAGCCCCAATTACGCCATAACAATTGCCCTTGATAAAATTGATGTTTACTTCGTCGAACAACACCCTTTTACCGTAGGCGAGGGTGATATTTCTTGCACTGATCATAGAATACGCTGTTTTTAAGGGCGCAAAAGTACAAAAAACGGAGGGCTACTCCAAATCGAGTAATTAAGAGATATGAATTAAGAGATATGAGATACATTTTAAGAATTATGAAAGAAGAATTATGAATTATGAAATATGAAAGAAGAATTATGAAATATGTTAGATAAGGATATTAAAATATAATAACCTAATAACTCAATAACCTTAAATCTATAATTCCTGAATCTTTAGGATTTTCGCATCTTTTATCTTTCATCTTTTATCTTTTATCTTTCAAAACTCCGCCCTAGCGGAAGGATTAATGACAAGTGAAGCAAAATCAGCTGCGAGGTATTTATAATGTGCCGTAATCGCAATCATGGCAGCGTTATCGGTACAGTATTCAAAAGGCGGAATAAATGTATTCCAACCCTGCTTCTCTCCCAGTTCGGCAAGGCCTTTACGCAAGCCACTATTAGCACTTACTCCTCCCGCAATACAAACTTGTTTTACACCTGTTTCTTGTACTGCTTTTTTCAATTTCTTCAATAAGATTTGTACAATGGTATATTGAACAGATGCGCACAAATCATTCAAATTTTCTTCAATAAATGAAGGGTGTTGTTTTTGCAAAAAATATAGAACGGAGGTTTTTAAACCACTGAAAGAAAAATTGAGTGCTGGTATTTGTGGTTCTGCAAATTTAAATTTTAATGGATCGCCTAAAGCTGCGTATTTATCAATTAAAGGGCCGCCAGGATATGGTAGTCCTAAAAGCTTGGCTGTTTTATCGAAAGCTTCGCCTGCAGCATCATCAATGGATTGACCAAGCACTTCTAAATCGAGTGGAGATTTAGCCAAAACAATTTGCGTATGACCGCCACTCACTGTTAAACATAAAAAAGGAAAACTAGGCCGCTGTTCCGGAATTAGATTAGCCAACACATGAGCTTGCATATGATGCACTGCAATCAAAGGTTTATTCAAAGCAACTGACAATGATTTTGCAAATTGTGCACCAACGAGTAAACAACCAATTAATCCTGGGGCTTGGGTAAATGCAAAAGCATCTATTTTTTCGAAAATGGAAATGGGGATTTTTTCTTCTTTTACACCAAAAGCTTCTTTAATGGCTTGGTCTACTACAGGAACAATGTTCTGCATATGAGCCCTGCTGGCTAATTCGGGAACAACGCCACCGTATTTTTCATGAACGGCCTGACCAGCAATGATATTACTATTTATTTTTCCATCCACAGAAATAGAACAGGCTGTTTCGTCGCAGGAAGATTCAATTGCCAGAATTGTTATAGCCATTGTGCAAAAATAGTCAATTGAAAGTCTACTTTGTTCTGATGGCCACCACTGGGTCCATTTTTGCAGCAATAGACGCGGGAATAATTCCGGCTAAAATGCCTAAAACAATACAGATACTGAGGGCTAATCCAACAATATTGGGAGCAATAAAAATAGGGAAAGGCAATGCAGCACTTAATGCCACCGATAAAATCCAAACCAATGCTAGCCCTATTAATCCACCAATGATACATAAGAAAGCACTCTCTAATAAAAACTCTGTAAGAATAGTACTTCGCTTGGCACCAATGGCTTTTTTTAGTCCTATTTGACTGGTTCTTTCTCTCACTGTTACAAACATGATATTGGCAACTCCAAATGCTCCAACAATCAAACTCAATCCAGCAATGGCCCATCCTCCAGCACTTACTTGTCCAAAGAATCCATTGATCTGTTCACTGAATTGAGCCACATCATTACAAGAAAAATTGTCTTCTTGTGTTGGGCTTAGTTTTCTTAGTTGACGCATCACTCCATTTAATTCTTGAGCTAATGCAGCTGATGCGATTTTGGGTTTGCCCTGTACCATTATGTAAGGGTTGCTATTGTCTGGATTAAATACACCAGCAAAATATCGATATGGTACAATGATGCAATGATCGTAATCGAATCCACCTACAAAACTTTGTCCTTGCTTTTTAATTATTCCAGCAACATATAATCTCTTTCCTCCAAAAGCAACTTCTTTACCTACAGCTCTTTCTGCCACACCAAATAAGTCTTCGGCCAAGGTTGTACCAATAACGCCAACAGTAGCACCTCTTGTAAAATCAGACTCATTTAAATAACGACCACTGCTCACTTCTATCGATTGAATGCTGCTGAAATCATTAGACACCCCATACATAGGTGTATTATTGATAACGTTGTCGGTATAATTTAAATTCACTCTAGTACTTGTGAAAAAAGCTACATAAGCGGCTAAGTCGCATTTAGCTTTAATGATCTTCATCTCATCATACTTCATGGTTGGTCGCTTCACATATTTCCACCATGGATAATCCTGCCCACCGCCATAATTCCATTTATCAATGTAAATAGTATTAGAACCCAATGACTTTAAATCGGTTTGAACTTTTCGCTCTAAACTATCTACTGTTGCTAATACACCGATGATACAGAATATACCAATGGTAATGCCGAATAAAGAAAGAAAGGTTCTTAGTTTATTTACTTTCAGTTCCTGTAATGCCATTCGGAAACTATTCCATAAAATACTGAGCAATTTAACCATAACCCAAATGTAACATGCAAGAATGAACTCCCACATTTAATTTATGTAAGCGGTTAAAAGACATGTTCAACCCATATCAATAAAGGATAACAACAAATTGAACAAGTAACCAAAAAATGGACTGTTATCCAACAAATTCATCATTAATTGGTTAGAAAGTAGCTGAAATTTAAAATTTTACTAAATAGCATCCATTCTAGTAGTATTTTTGCGCAGATTTAACTAAACAATCTTGCTTTATGACCTGGAAACAAGTCTTTACATCATCGGTAGGAAAAAAGCTAGTAATGGGCTTAACCGGTATTTCCCTCGTTTTATTTTTAATTGTTCATGCAGGAATCAATGCATGCATTTTTGCCGATCTGGTAAATCCGGAAGAAAACGGAGAAATGTTTAACAAAGCAGCTCATTTTATGGGCTCAACTGTATTGATCAGAATCATGGAAATTGGATTATTTGCGGGAATCATTCTGCATATTTTTCAGGGTTATTTGCTAACACTCGAAAACCAAAAAAAGCGATCAGTAGGTTATGCCGTAACGTATAAAGATGGCAGCAAATGGTATAGTAGAAGTATGGGACTTTTAGGAACGCTGATTTTAATTTTTCTCGTTTTGCATTTATATCATTTCTGGACATCAGCTCGATTTACCGGTAGAGGTCTGGAAGATGTAACATACAACGGTATCGTAATGCATAATATGTTCGGATTGATGAAAGCTACTTTCACCGAGTGGTGGATTGTAGTAGTGTATGCGTTGGGTTGTATCTCATTGGCCTATCATTTGGCACATGGATTTCAAAGTGCTTTCAAAACATTGGGTGTTTATAATAAGCGTTATAATCTCATGCTCATTAGTATTGGATATGGATACGCCATTATTATCGCAACCATATTTATTTTAATGCCTGTAAGTTTTATTATGGGTTGGATCGGTTAATTATTCAAGTATATTCTAATCATCATAAATCACTGGATCTATGTTAGATGCTAAAATTCCTTCAGGGCCATTAGACAATAAATGGACCGATTATAAGGGACACTGCAAATTGGTTAACCCAGCTAATAAAAGAAAGCTGGAAGTAATTGTAGTGGGAACTGGTTTGGCTGGAGCTTCTGCAGCCGCTTCATTGGGCGAATTGGGTTATAAAGTAAAAGCATTTTGCTTTCAAGATTCTCCACGAAGAGCGCACTCCATTGCAGCTCAAGGGGGAATCAATGCAGCAAAAAATTACCAGAATGATGGTGATAGTGTTTTCCGTTTGTTTTATGATACCATTAAAGGTGGAGACTATCGTGCACGCGAAGCCAATGTACATCGCTTAGCAGAAGTGAGTGGAAATATTATTGATCAGTGTGTTGCACAGGGAGTTCCTTTTGCTCGCGAATATGGTGGATTATTGAGCAATCGTTCATTCGGTGGAACCCAAGTACAAAGAACATTTTATGCTGCCGGTCAAACAGGTCAGCAATTATTGATAGGTGCTTATCAAGCTTTAGAACGTCAGGTAGCATTGGGTAATGTAACCATGTATACTCGTCATGAAATGTTAGAAGTAGTAAAGATCGATGGAAAAGCAAGAGGCATTATTGCACGTGATCTTGTAAAAGGAAATTTAGAAAGACATTTCGGACACGCCGTATTATTATGTACAGGTGGTTACGGAAATGTATTTTATTTATCTACCAATGCAATGGGTAGTAATGTAACTGCTGCTTGGAAAGCGCATAAGCAAGGAGCAACATTTGCCAATCCATGTTTCACACAAATTCATCCTACCTGTATTCCAGTGAGCGGAGATCATCAAAGTAAATTAACCTTGATGTCGGAGTCGTTAAGAAACGATGGAAGAATTTGGGTACCTGCCAAATTAAATGAAACAAGAAAAGCAGTTGATATTCCAGAAGAAGAAAGAGATTATTTTTTAGAGAGAAGATACCCAGCTTTTGGTAACCTCGTACCACGTGATGTTGCTTCGAGAGCGGCTAAAGAAAGATGTGATGCTGGTTATGGTGTAGGAACCAGTAAGCAAGCAGTGTATTTAGATTATGCTGATGCGATTGTTCGTTATGGCAAGATCGAAGCCGGTAAAGCAGGAAGATCCGATGTAGCCATGGATGAAATTATTTCAATGGGTAAGCAAGTGGTGAAAGAGAAATATGGTAATCTTTTTGATATGTACAATAAGATCACTGGTGAGAATCCATATGAAGTACCTATGCGCATCTACCCTGCTGTGCATTATACTATGGGTGGATTATGGGTAGATTACGAATTGCAAACATCCGTTCCTGGATTGTATGCATTGGGTGAAGCTAACTTTAGCGATCATGGTGCAAACCGTTTAGGCGCTTCTGCATTAATGCAAGGTTTGGCGGATGGCTATTTTGTAATTCCTTATACATTAGGTAATTCATTGGCAGATGAAATATATAGCAAGGCTGTAGAAACATCTCATCCTGCATTTGAAGCGGCTGAAAAAGCTGTTTCGGATAGAATTGATATGTTGATGAATATTAAAGGAAAGCAAACGGTAGAAAGTTTTCATAAGCGTTTAGGAAAAATCATTTGGGATAAATGTGGAATGGCTCGTAACAAAGAAGGTTTAGAACAAGCCATTAGAGAAGTACAAGCTTTGAAAAAAGAGTTCTGGTCTGATGTGAGAATTCCAGGCTCCATCAATGAAATGAATCCTGAATTAGACAAAGCCAATCGTGTGGCGGATTTCATTGAATTGGGAGAATTGATGTGTGTAGATGCTTTGGATAGAAAAGAAAGCTGTGGTGGACATTTCAGAGAAGAGTATCAAACACCAGATGGAGAAGCGTTGCGTGATGATGCCAATTATATGTATGTAGCTGCTTGGGAATATAAAGCAGAACATGAATGGAACTTACACAAAGAACCATTGGTATATGATGTGGTAAAACCTTCACAGCGTTCATATAAATAAATCAATAGCAAATTCTAACTGACAAATTTTAAATAATGGAACACAATAATTTGAATCTCACTGTTAAAGTTTGGAGACAAAAAAATAGCAAAGAGAAAGGTCAATTCGAATCATATCCAGTAAAAGATATTTCAACAGAAATGTCTTTCTTAGAAATGATCGATGTGTTAAATGAAGACTTGATTGTAGAAGGTAAAGAGCCTATTGCATTCGACCACGATTGTAGAGAAGGAATTTGTGGTATGTGCTCCATGTACATCAATGGTAAACCACACGGACCATGGCAGGCAAACACTACCTGTCAATTACATATGCGTGCTTTTAAAGATGGCGATACTGTTGTGGTAGAGCCATGGAGAGCAGCTGCTTTTCCAGTTATTAAAGATCTGATGGTAGATCGTTCTGCATTCGATAGAATTGTTCAAGCTGGTGGATACGTGAGTGTAAACACAGGAAATGCAGTTGATGGCAATTCATTACCTATCAATAAAGACAAAGCAGATGCATCATTTGCAGCGGCTATGTGTATTGGTTGCGGCGCTTGTGTTGCAGCTTGTAAAAACAGTTCTGCTATGTTGTTCTTGAGTGCCAAGGTTTCTCATTTAGCACTTTTACCACAAGGAGAACCAGAACGTCATTCTCGTGTACTAAATATGGTGGCGCAAATGGATAAGGAAGGATTTGGAGCTTGTACCAATACGAGTGCATGTGAAGCAACCTGTCCTAAAGAAATTTCAATCAGCAATATTGCACGATTAAATTCGGAATATTTAGTAGCTAGCTTAGTAGCGGAAAAATAAATTTGATAGCCTTATAAAATAAAAAACCTTGAAGCGATTGTTTCAAGGTTTTTTTATTCCTGAATTATATTTTATGCTTGTGCTTGATTTCTTTTTAAAATAAATGCGCAGATCAAACTCACTAATAAACCCACTGGAAGAATTTCCATATAAGTCATTCCTGCGTTCACAAAAGGATTTTTATACATAATAGAAAAATCAGCCATCTCTTTTGTGTGACTAATTATTTCTGCAGTAGAAGCACCAGCTGCTTTCATTTTATCTAATTCGTAAGCAGCATATTTTTCCATGAAGTCAGGCATGAAATTATAATATACAACCAACCATGTTAGCACATAAATGGTAGATGCAATTAATGTAATTAACAATCCCATTTTTAATGCAGTTCCAAAACTGACAACTCCTTGGTTGTAGTTGTCTCGATAATTTTTTATGCCAACAAAAATCATGGAGAATGCAAATAGCATCATAGAATAACCAACATAAATTCCTTTATCGAAACCAATTTGATCATGAAATACGGTTGCGATAGTAATGCTTACCATAGTAATTGCTCCTGCAATTAAGCCATAGGTTAAGATGATTTTTTTCATAATTGTTTTATTTAATTTTATATACCTTACCATTAAATTAAACAAAATGCGCAAACTTTTAATACTTCTATTTGTAATGATTAGCTTAATCGCATGTAATAACGCTGAAAATATGAAAAACGAAGCCTATCAGTGGCCTGATTTAAAATCGCCTATCGCAACTATCAAACCGCATACAAGAGCTATACATGATGATACAGTAATTGATAATTATTATTGGATGATCGACTTTTTTAAGAAGGGCCCGGATAGTACCCAGGTTGTCGACTACCTCACTCAAGAAAATACCTATACCGATTCTATGCTCAGTGGTACTAAAAATTTGCAAGCCAAATTATTTAGCGAAATGAAAGCTAGGATCAAAGAAAAAGACGAAAGTGTTCCTGCCTTTAAAAATGGGTACTATTATTATTCAAGAACAGAAGAAGGAAAACAATATTATAAATATTGCAGAAAAAAAGGAAGTTTAACCGCCCCTGAAGAAATTTTATTAGATGTTGATGAAATGGCAAAAGGAAAATCTTATTATAGTGTTTCAGGATTTGCTATCAGCGAAAACAATCAGCTATTGGCATATGGAGTAGATGAGGTTTCCAGAAGACAATACACCATCCACATCAAAAATTTAGCCACAGGAGAAATTTATAAAGATGCCATCGCAGGAACTGGTGGAGATCCTACATGGGCGAACGACAATAACACCATATTTTATACTGCTAATAACCCAGTGTCTTTATTATCAGAAAAAATAAAGAAACATACCATTGGTGCAAATAATGATATTACGGTGTATGAAGAAACAGATAAAAGCAATTATATAGGTGTTAGTAAAACTAAAAACGGAAAATATATTTATATTGTTTCACAGGCTACCCTTTCATCGGAATGGAGAATGATCGATGCCAATACCCCTACAGCATCGTTCAAGGTATTTCAACCAAGGATTCAACATGTATTGTACGATGTAGTTGCATTGGAAGACAAATTTTTAATTCGTACCAATTTAGATGCGCTTAATTTCAGGTTGATGGAATGCCCGCTCAATAATACTGCTTCGAGTAATTGGAAGGAACTGATTCCGCACAGAAAAGATGTTTTAATTCAAGGTGTAGAAGAATTTAATCAGTTCATTGTTGTTAATGAACGAAAAGATGGTTTGGTAAAATTGAGGGTACGCAAACTCAATAGCAATGAAGAACATTATATCGATTTTGGAGAAGCGGCTTATACGGCCTCTTTTAATTCAAATCCGTCCTACATTAGCACCACACTCCGATATAGTTATACTTCATTAACAACACCCGCTTCGGTGTATGATTACAATTTAGTAAGTAAAGATAAAAAGTTGATGAAACAACAAGAAGTATTGGGTGGTTATGATGCTTCGGAATATGTAACGGAGAGATTGAATGCAACTGCCACTGATGGTACTAAAATTCCTATTTCGATTGTTTATAAAAAAGGATTTGAAAAAAATGGAACTGCTCCCCTACTATTGTATGCATATGGCTCTTATGGAATTAGCATGGATGCTAGTTTTAGTGGAACCAGATTGAGTTTGCTCAATAGAGGATTTGCTTTTGCCATTGCACATATTAGAGGCGGAGAAGATTTAGGGCGTAAGTGGTACGAAGATGGGAAACTGATGAAAAAGAAAAACACGTTTACCGATTTTATTGATTGTGGTAAATATTTAGTCAGCCAGGGTTATACTTCTTCGGAACATTTATATGCACAAGGTGGAAGTGCTGGAGGATTATTGATGGGTGCTGTAGTGAATATGGCGCCTAATTTATGGCGTGGTGCTATTGCACAAGTGCCATTTGTAGATGTAGTGAATACCATGCTTGATGAAAGTATTCCATTAACTACCAATGAATACGATGAGTGGGGTAACCCAAATAATAAAGAGGCATATTTATACATGAAGAGTTATTCTCCTTATGAAAATATTGAAGCCAAAGACTATCCGAATTTATTGGTAACAACAGGTTTACACGATAGCCAGGTTCAATATTTTGAACCAGCAAAATGGGTGGCACGATTACGAGCAACAAAAAAAGACAAAAATATTTTATTGTTGCATACCAATATGGAATTCGGGCATGGCGGCGCTTCTGGCAGATTTGATTATTTGAAAGACATTGCATTGAATTATGCATTTCTTTTTGCTTTAGAAGGTATTAATCAATAATGAATGCCGAACCATTATTTTGAATTCAAACAGTTTAGAGTTGATCAGGATCAATGTGCCATGAAAGTGTGTACAGATGCCTGTTTATTTGGCGCATGGACAGCTGCTATAATCAATGATGTTGAAATTGCCCCTACAAACATATTGGATATTGGCACAGGCACTGGGCTCTTGAGTTTAATGATGGCTCAGGTAAGTTCAGCACAAATTGATGCCGTAGAAATAGACAGTGGTGCTGCTATTCAAACAACTGCCAATTGCAAAGCATCGCCCTGGAAAGAACAAATAAAGGTGATACATAATCAGGTACAAGCTTTAGAAAAGAATGACAAATTGTATGATTTTATTATTAGTAATCCTCCATTCTATGAACAAGATTTAAAAAGCCCTGATGTCTATAAAAATATAGCTCATCATAGCGACGCTCTTACATTAAAAGAACTACTTGCATCGGTCAATAAATTACTTTCCCAAAATGGCCAATTTGCCGTTTTACTGCCCTTTGAAAGGAAAGCCCTCTTTTTAGCAATGGCCGAAAAAGAAGGTTTCTATTTAGTAAAATCTACCGATGTTCAACAAACAGAAAAACATCTTCCATTCAGAACAATGTTGTTGTTTAGCAGAACTCAAAAAACGGTAAAAACAGATTCGATGGTAATTAAAATTAACAACGAATACAGTCCCGAATTTCGTGCATTACTCACCCCCTATTACTTACCATTCTAAATGATTAACTTTGCAGCATGAACGTAAAGTATTTTGTATTGTTAGGAATAATTATTGTTGCATGTAATAGCAAGCAGCAATCTTTGTTGCCTGCAGAAAACGGATTAGATGCAGGAAGAGAATTTATAGATGGTTGTTTAAAAGGAGATTTTATCAAAGCCAATTTTTATCTATTACCTAATGCCACCAATGAGCAATTATTGAAAACAACAGAAGCCAGTTATAGAGAAAAAGACAAGGAAGGCAGGCAAGAACTAAGAACATCATCTATTAATATTTTATCTGTTCAAGAACCAACCGATTCTACTGTATCATTAAACTATAGCCTTAGCTCAGATACTGCTAGCAAGTATTTGTATATAGTTAAAAGAGATTCGAAATGGCAGGTTGATTACAAAAAAACGTTTAACCAATAATTTCATGAAACAAATTGCATTAGTGGGTTTGGGAGGAATGATTGGATCTATATTGAGGTATCTAGCAGCCATTGGAATTAAAACAACTCAATTTCCTTATGCAACTTTACTAGTGAACATGATTGGTTCTCTGTTGATCGGAATCATCATGGGATGGTCTGCAAAACAAGCGAATGCAGATCATTGGAAATTGTTTTTAGCTACAGGTATCTGCGGCGGATTCACTACTTTTTCTGCATTTGCTTGGGAGAATTTGCAATTACTGAATCAGCAACGATATACTCATTTTTGCGTTTATGCCGGAGGTACACTAATTTTAGGACTTATTGCTGTAGCGATCGGCTATTGGCTTACTAAATAAAATCACTCAAATGGAACCACAAACAGTTGTTCATCCTTGGCATGGTGTATCTTATGGAGATCATGCACCAAGAGTAGTCAATGCTATTATTGAAATTCCGCAAGGCTCTCGTTGCAAATATGAAATTGATAAACCAACGGGTCTTTTAAAATTAGACCGAGTGATTTTCTCTTCATTCTACTATCCTATTAATTATGGATTTATACCACGCACTTATGGTGGAGATAAAGACCCTTTGGATATATTGGTAATTACTTCTTTACCAGTCCAACCATTAACCATTATGGATGCCAAAGTAATTGGTGTAATGCAAATGGTGGACCAAGGCGACCCCGATGATAAAATCATTGCAGTAGCTGCTAACGATCCGGGTGTAAACCATTATAATAATATTGAAGAATTACCCAAACATTTTTTTGATGAATTGAGGCATTTCTTTGAAGAGTATAAAAAGTTGGAAAATAAAACGGTTATTGTAGAAGACTTTGGCGATAAAGCAAAAGCTTTAGCCATTATTGAAGAAGCGATCGAATTTTATAAAACCACTTTCCTAAAATAATAGTATGACTTTTACTACGATAGTTTTACTCATTGCAGTTGGGCTGATTGCCGGATTTTTGAGTGGGCTAATTGGCATTGGCGGTGGGGTAATTATTGTACCTGCGCTGGTATTATTTTTAGGTTTTACGCAAAAAGCAGCTCAAGGAACTTCACTAGGAATTTTACTTCTGCCAGTGGGTATACTAGCCGTTTTGCAATATTATAAACAAGGATATATCAATATCAATTATATACTTATTGTAGCTGTAGCTTTTGTAGCTGGCGGCTTTTTTGGTAGCAAGTTGGCACTTACTTTGAGTGACGAAAAAATGAAAAAGGTGTTTGCGGTGATTTTGATGCTCATTGCTATAAAAATGCTGTTTTTCGAAAAGAAGGGTGCCTCCAAACCTTCGGAATCCACAAAAATTCAACAATCCAAGGCCCAATCAATGGTAGATTGATGTAGCCACCTTATATTTGCAAAAAATAAATTCATGGAAGCAAAACAATCATCAGCAAAATATTGGGCTTTGTGCTTTTTCTGGTTAGCTATAATGATCACTTTATTGGTAGTATACCGCGAATTTTTCTGGTTGGCATTGCCTGGCACAGTTACTTATTTTGCGAAAGCCATGGACATAATGTAATTAAGTATTCTACAACTTTGTATAGAAAATCCCTCTTGCTTGCATGGGGGATTTTTATTTAGTACCTTTTTACAATTCGTAATTGATGGGTGCGTTCTCCGGTATCTGAGCTAATAATACCAACATTATCAATCGAGTCAATTCTCACTCTGCCTGATGCATGTATTATGGTTTGAGCATCTAGCATAATACCTACATGGGTAATTCGACCTTCGGCATTATCAAAAAAAGCCAGATCGCCGCATTGAGCTTCTTGTAAAAATCCAACCACATCCCCTAACACAGCTTGTTGGTATGCATCTCTTGGTAAAGTTTTAGCAAAGAAACGAAATACCTGTTGAGCAAATCCACTGCAATCAATTCCAAATACAGAACGCCCACCCCATAGATATGGAGCATGTAAATACATCATGGCGATATGTTTGATGTAGTCTGCAGTAAATAGTGTTGGATTGGGCTTTGCAATAGCTCCTTTATAAGTAAATTCAAATTTTCCGATCGTTAATTTTTTATTGGCAAATAAACCCAATGAAGCGCCGATTGGAATCTGCATATCTGTTCCATTCACATCAAGTAAATTGGAAAATTCGGCAGCGAGATCTTTGGATTGATTGACCACTAGATCATTGCTTATTGCAAGTAACTGTGTTTTTTGGCACCATCCCTCATATTGATCGTAAGCGCATCTAACCTGATAAAAATCGCCCGATTGATCAATGACTTCCACCACTTCACCAAACAATAATGAACTCACCATTTCAGACCTGTGAGCAGCTTCAGCCCTTAAGGGCGCAACTGCAACCAACACAATCATATATCCCATTCAAAAAATTTACTGTAAGTTATGGAAATTTACCTGCTTTGCATCTAAGACAAAATGCTTATTTTAACTTGTGAGCAGGAACCAATTTCAACATATTACCGACAACCAATTAATTGAACGTTATCAAAACGATCAAAATAAAGAATGGTTGGGTGTTTTATTGGAGCGGTATACTTTGTTGTTATTAGGAGTATGCATGAAATATTTAAAAAATGAAGAAGCTGCAAAAGATGCTGTACAACAAGTGTTCTTGAAAGCTTTGAATGAAATGGGTAAATACCCTATTCAATACCCTAAAAGCTGGTTGTATAAAGTAGCTTGTAACCATTGCTTGATGCAGTTGAGGGATCATAAAACAAGCCTCCCATTAGCAGATAATGCCCCATTTGTAGAAGAGGCCACCGATATGCAGGAACATCAACTTAGGGAAGTGAATTTAACTCTATTAGAAACTTGTATCACCGAATTAAACAAAGAACAGCAAACTTGTATAACTTTATTCTACCTACAGAAGCAAAGTTATCAAGCCATAGGTGAGGTAACGGGAATGAGTATTTTACAAGTGAAGAGCCATATCCAAAACGGAAAAAGAAATTTAAAACTATTAATGGTTAAAAAGCAACCATTACAATGAGCGATTTAAAAAATATATTATCCAACAGCGAGGAGATGAATGAGCATGACCTTTTAAAATATTTAGAAGGAAATGCTACAGACTCAGAAATGCATGCTATAGAAGCACAAATGGCTGATTCCCCTTTTGTGGATGATGCCATTGAAGGATTACAAGCGATCGGAGAAAATAAAAAAATTCTACAATTAAAAGAGCAACTTAATCAACAACTCAAAAAAGCCAGTTCCAAAAAAGAAAAAGTAAAAAAGCGTCGAGGCATTAAAGACCAGCAATGGTTAATCATTGCAGTGCTTGCCATCGTTTTGTTATCTGTTATTGGTTATTTGTTGATTCATTTTTATTCAAAATAATTATCTACACAATCTTTCAATTAATGCATGCTGATTAGGGTAAAGACTCAACAACGTATTTTTTTCTGCCAATTCAAAATCTGTAAAATCAAAACCAGGCGCAACAGTACAACCTACAAATGAATAAGATCCTAGCGATTCAGATGCAAACCATGCACCAGCAGGAACAATTGCTTGATATACTTCTCCGTTTTTTGCGTTGGCACCTAATTGAATTAAGCGATATGTTCCATCTGCATCAATCACATGCACCATTAGAGGATCGCCTTCATAAAAGTGCCAACACTCATCGCTTTTGATTCTGTGAAAAGCAGAAAAATTTCCTTTAGTTAGTAAAAAATAAATAGCCGTTGAAAAGCTACGATCTCCGGTAAATCTTGATGGCAATGCAGCTTGTGGAATTTGTTCTGGAGCAGCATAATTCTCTTTATAAAAACCACCTTCGGGATGTGGCAATAAACGATAGTTTTCAATTAATTTTTCAACCATATAATTTTAAATTTATTGCACTAAATTAATTAGTTATTGTTAAATTATTATTATTTATATATGAAATTCAATGATTTATAACAATATGCAAAAAACAAGCACTTTAAAACTTAACATTAAGGTAATATTGAAAGATTTAGCTTTATACAAAACAAGCACATGCTCAAAGATATTACCCTATCAGAAGAAGTATTGATCGATCAATTGCGCCAAGCAAAAACAGAAAAAGAAATCAACAAAATTATCGAATCGAGCATTGTGCAAATTGAAAAAGAAATTGCTGAACCCTCTTTTGTAGTAGGTTTTACACAAAAAATGAGACAGCGGTTATCATCGATTAATCCATTCTATATAGATGACGCTACGGAATGGAATAATATTCAAACATCTAAAGTGTTGTTTTACAGAGTTGGATGCAGATTTACAGCGAGTAATTAATGCACATTTTTAGTGAGCTCATCTGTATCAATATCGCCCTCTTCATTTCTGGGTTTAGTATAATCATCCTTTATTTCTTCTTCAAATACTTTTTCGTCTTTTTGATTTCGATAAATCAAAAAAGTAATCAAAAATACTGCGGGTATAGCTATTAGTGTAATAGTTAACCAATTCATTGTAATTGATATTAATTATACTAAAGCTACACTAAAGAAATGCGGGCCTATATTAATTTTTCGGCCACATCGGGAAAAATGCACTGGTCCTTTTCTTGTATTCCTGAAAAGCTTCGTTGTTCTTGTACTTTGCTTCGAGCATGGGTATGCCAGATACATAGAGCAATAAATAAGTGATGGTAATTGGGCTGATGATGGCCCAGATCCCATACTGCAGTGGCAATACGATGATGAAAATTCCCCACCATAATAATACTTCACCAAAATAATTCGGATGCCTTGTATACTTCCACAAACCCGTTTGCATGATATCGGTTTTGTTTTTCTTATGCTTTATAAAAAACATTAACTGATAATCGCCGATCGCTTCAAAGGCAAAACCTATGAGCCAAATAAAAAAACCAGCATAAGCATAGATATTGGAATTTAGTTCTGCTGCAATAGAAACTACTATAATCGGCAGGCTTATGATCAACATAAAAAATCCTTGGAGTAGATACACTTGTAAATATGAACGAAGAACAAAAGACTTACCCCACTCCTCTCTCCATTTCTTATACCTGAAATCTTCGGGCTTGCCCTTGCTTCTCAAGCCGATATGAAGGGCCAAACGAATTCCCCAAATGGCAATGAGTAAATAAAGTATTACTGATTGCAATGTTGGCGTTTTGGTTAAAAAAAGAAAAAAAGCAATTGCTACAAAGCCTAGCCCCCATGCAATATCGGCTACATCATTTCTTTGTTTGATTAAAGAAATAATGAACCAACCACTTACATAGCAGAAAATAAATAGCGCTGTTTGAAGAATGGTAGCCAACATTTTATTGAAAGTATTTTACAATGTAAAAACCAGCAGTGCTAACTAAAGCAGTTAATACAGTTCCCCAAATAATGTCAATAAAAACAATATTCAAAGGCCATCCTTTTAAAGTTGCCAGATTGGTGAGATCGTAAGTAGCATAAGTAAAGAATCCAAATAGAGCGCCGAGTGTAATTGCGGATGTCAATGAATTTTTTTCTACTGCTGGCATTATGGTAAAAATAAAAATACCCACAATAAATAACAAGTAAAAAATAATGGCGGCCGTCCAGTTGACTTGATTCGATAAAAATCCACCTAAATATTTTCTGTATAAATCTTTAGCAATAAACCCAAGCCAGGTCATATCAATGATAAAGAAAACAACGAAAGTGAGTATATAGCTAAGGAGTAATTTAGGGAAAGGCATGTTGAATGATTTATTCTACAATTTAATCAATTTTTGGGCATAAAGCTTAATTGTATAAGGTAGGCAGATTATTCAACTTGTCTTTCATTAAAAAGTACTTATTTTACAAATAAATTCAAACCTACAATAGCCAATGGGTGAAGTAAAATATAGTGAAGAAGAACTTGTACGGTTACTTAATAATAAGGACCAACAAGCTTTTTCGTATCTATATGACAATTATTCGGCTATCTTAAATGGTACTATTTATAAAATGGTGGAAGATGCCGCCCTTGCTGAAGATATATTGCAAGAAGCATTTATTAAAATTTGGAACAATTTTGCTTCTTATGACCCTATGAAAGGGAGGCTTTTTACTTGGATGTTGAATTTAACAAGAAATTTAACCATTGATACGCTTAGGAGTAAAGGCTATAGAAAACAACAATTGATCTCTTCCGACGAAAATTCCGTAAGTAACTTAGCCGATCAAACTAGTATTGCATCAAAGTATGATGTGATCGGCTTAAAAAAACAGGTTCAACAATTAAAACCAGAATTGAAAAATATTATTGAATTGGCCTATTTTTATGGTTATACCCAAGATGAAATTTCAAAAGAAGCTCAAATTCCTCTTGGAACAGTAAAATCGAGAATGCGAGCTGCTATTATAGAACTAAGAAAATTGGTAGAATAAAACATTGGATACAAAAGAAATCATATTATCAGGAATTTTAGAACAATATGTTCTAGGCGCTACTTCTGAGGCTGAAAATGCGCAAGTAGTTGCTTGGGCTATAGCGCATCCGGAGATAGCACAAGAAATAGCTGCTATCCAACATGCTTTAGAAAGTTTTGCAATAGCCAATGCCATTGAACCCAAGGCTTCTACGAAAGCTGCCATTTTTGCTAAAATTAACGAACAATCATCAGCAAAACAGGCTCCTGTAATCAGCTTAGCTGAAAGCAATACGCCTGTTTATGCTATTTCAAATAAATGGAAAATGGTAGCAGCGGTTTCGATCGGAATTTTGGTGATCAGTTCTGCATTGAATGTATTTTATTTCAATAGATATAACAATGTAAACGAAAATCTTGCTGTAACAAAACAGGCATTGGCCAATGAACAAGCAATGGCTAAAGAATTTAAAAGCAATTGGGACATTGCTAGAAATCCAAATAATACTTTGGTGTCTTTAAAAGGATTAGAAACCAACCCAGATGCAACAGCTAAAATATTTTGGTTCCAACAAACTGGCGAAGTATTAATAGATGCCAGCAATTTGCCCAATACACCTACAGGTATGCAATATCAATTTTGGGCAATTATAGATGGTAAGCCAGTTGATGGTGGCCTTATTATTACCAACGATGAAGGAAAAAAATACCGCATTCAAAAAATGAAATCTTTCGGCAAGGCTCAAGCATTTGCCATCTCTCTTGAAAAAGCTGGTGGAAACCCTACTCCTACTACTGTTGTAAGCCTCGGAAAAATAATTTAATCTATTTAATCCAAGCATCTTCGTTCTTCGTACATAAGTTATCGTAAACAAAATAATTACTAAAACTTATTACCATGAAACGAAAAAAAATCTTGCTCAGCACAATCGTTGCTGCTGCATTTATTACCGGTGGAATTATTTATGCGGCAGATCATATTGATACGCCAGCTGTTACCAATCAACCTACTGACATCACCGATCTGTATGTTTTTAGAGCTTCCGATCCAGCTAATTTAGTGTTTGTTGCAAATTCACAAGGGTTAACCAGTCCGTCTAATTCAGCCAGTTTGAAATTTGATGAAAACACCGTATTAGAATTCAATATCGACAAGAATGGCGATAATATTGAAGACTTAGTGATTCAATGTAAGTATGATGCAGCTACAAATAAAATGCAAGTATATGGACCTATTCTACCAACAATTACTGGCACAAGAAGTAAATTAGAAGGAATTGTAAGTGCAGAAGTAGCAGTTACTGCCTATGGGTCTTCAGCAGTTTCAGCAACTGGAAGCACTGGTATCAAAGTATTTGCAGGACCAAGAGATGATCCATTCTATTTTGATCTAAATCGATACAAAGCCATTCTTGCAGGAACAGCACCAGGCTTTTCTAATCCAGGCACCGATACATTCGCAGGAACCAATGTACTCAGTGTAGTGGTTGAAGTACCAAAAACATTGATTGGCGCAACGGGTAATATCAATGTATGGTTAGAAACTAAAAAGAAAATTTAATTCATTATCACTAAAACTATTATAAAATGAAATCATCATTAAAATTATTTGCCTACATTATATCAAGCAGCATGCTCGTGATATCTTGTAAAAAGAACGACGCTCCTCTTCCAACTGTTTTTTATGAGCAACAAGATCAAATGGCCAGGCCAGCAATCAATACTGTATTTGTACCAGTAGCAGGAGACAAGGATGCGTTTAATACCACTATTCCAAGTTCAATGGGAGCTGCATTTCAGAGCAAATTCCAAACAAGATTATTGGCTTTAAACCCTGGATATACCACCAATGCATTGGGTCAAAATGCTGCTACATTAACAGGCTTATTGGCAACAGATGTAATGGGCGTTTCTACCACGGGAGTTACTACATTCTTTGATGGTACCAATGTATTAACAGGCCGTGCTTTAGCCGACGATGTTATAGATGTAGAATTGTTGTTGATTTTTGGAGGACCGGCAGGATCAAGTAATCCGGGTTTAACCAAAGACAATGTCAATTCCAACGACAAAGTTTTTACTACCAGTTTTCCTTACTTAGCAACACCTTGGTAAGAATATAAATAAATTATTTTAAACAATAAAGCCAGGGAAAATTCTCTGGCTTTTTAATAAAACAGGATGAAACATTGTATATTTTTTATTTTTCTTATTTCGTGCAGTTATTCATTTTCTCAAGCTATTATTAAAGGGAAAGTAGTAGATGCTAAAAGTCGAGAACCAATAGAATATGCTATGGTAGCCGCTTATAACATGAATGGTATTGTTAATGCAACAACAGATATTAATGGAAATTTTATCATTCAATCTGGCAAACAACTAGCAGTTTCTTTTTTGGGTTATCAAACAATTACTGTACCAGTTCAAGAAAATCAAACTATCCTTATTGCATTAGAACCGGCTGCAATCAATTTAAAAGATTTTGTAATTCAAAATAATACGGTGGCTAAATTTAGTACCATCAGCAAAATAGATCTTACACTCAAGCCTGTTAGAAATACACAGGAATTATTAAGAGTCGTGCCCGGACTTTTCATTGCTCAACATGCTGGGGGTGGAAAAGCAGAACAGATTTTTTTACGCGGCTTCGATTGTGATCATGGAACTGATATTCAAGTTAGTGTAGATGGTATGCCAGTGAATATGGTGAGTCATGCGCATGGGCAGGGTTATGCAGATGCCCATTTCATTATTCCTGAAACGGTGAATAATATTGATTTTGGGGCAGGACCTTATTATACAGAACATGGAAATTTAAATACGGCAGGCTATGTTGGTTTTGGCACTTATAAAAATATTGCTAAAAGTACCATTCAAGTTGAAAGAGGAAATTTGAATAGTACTAGAGGATTGGCCATGATTGATTTACTCAAAAAAAATAAGGACCAACAAAGTGCATATATAGCTGCAGAATATCAATATACCGATGGGCCAACTATTCACCCACAAAATTTTAATCGCTATACTATTTTTGGGAAATACAATTTAAGTGTTACTGAAAATACACAATTGAGTTTGAGTTTATCTGCCTTTAAAAGTAGATGGAATGCAAGCGGACAAATACCTTCAAGGGCCGAAGCGAATGGTTTGATTGATCGTTTTGGAAGTATCGATCCTTCCGAAGGAGGAAATACCCAACGACAAAATGCCAATATTATTCTTAAACATCGGCTTAAGAATGGTGGTAATTTCAATAATCAATTATATTATACTCACTACGATTTTAACCTATATTCAAATTTCAGTTTTTACTTGAAAGATTCAGTAAATGGAGATGCCATTCAACAAGCCGAATCGAGAAATATCATTGGCTATGCAGGAAATTATACAAAGCAAGCATTTTGGGGCAATACAAAAATTGAATCAAACTATGGGTTTGGCTTCAGACATGATGCTATTTCCAATAGCCAATTAGCCAATACGGTGAAAAGGGCGTTTTTAAACAATGTTCAATTGGGGGACATTCAAGAAACCAATGCCTTTGGTTTTATTCAGCAAGAAATTAGCAGCGGCAAATGGTTAATTAATGCTGGACTAAGATTGGATTATTTTCATTTTAATTATCAAGATAATTTGTCTAATTCGCAAAACCCATCTCAACAAAAATCAATTTTTAGCCCCAAGCTAAATATTCAATATACCATTAATAAACAATTACAGGTTTTTATAAAAACTGGAAAAGGGTTTCATAGTAATGATACAAGAGTAGTTGTTGCCAATGAAGGGAGAGAGATATTACCAGCAGCTTATGGAAGCGATCTGGGTATTGTATTTAAACCAGCCAGTAAAACGATTATTACCATTGCAGCTTGGCAATTATTATTAGATCAAGAATTTGTGTATGTAGGCGATGATGGCATTATTGAGCCAAGCGGTAAAAGTATCAGACAAGGTATAGACATTACTACAAAGCACCAGTTTACCAAACATATTTTTGCTAATGCCAATATCAATTTTACCAAACCAAGAACTATCGGAGAAGCAAAGGGCATGGACTATATACCCTTAGCGCCAACGCTTACCAGTACTGGAGGTATTTTCTATAAAGCACAAAAGGGCTTTAATGGCGCCATCAATTACCGCTATATTCAAAACAGACCTGCCAATGAAGACAATTCAATTATTGCAAAAGGATATTTTTTATTAGATGCAAGCATTAATTTTACTCAACCTAGTTTTGAAATTGGTTTATCTGTAGAAAATATATTCAATATTAAATGGAATGAAGCGCAGTTTGCTACTACATCGAAGTTGCAAAACGAACCAGCAGCGATCACTGAATTGAATTTTACTCCAGGTAATCCAGTTTTTGCAAAGCTTAAATTTGCCGTTTTCTTTTAATCATTTATTGCAATCTATCATGAAATATACAACCGCTCAGTTTCGCAAAATAATGGCACTTGTACTTTTCTTTATTTGCAGTTCAACAGCGGTTTGGGCGCATGCCAGTATTGTAGATCTCGAAAAAATGAGTAGAACAGATGCCGCCATATTGTATATCCAATTAGGTTTTGAACATATACTTCCACTTGGCCTTGATCATATTTTATTTGTGTTGAGCCTATTTTTGTTGAACCCAAAATTAAAATCGATTTTGTGGCAGGCCACTGCATTTACTATAGCACATACAGTAACCCTGGGGTTATCAATGTATAAAATCATTCAGCCACCTTCGAGTATTGTAGAACCATTGATTGCCTTGTCTATATTGTATGTAGCATTAGAGAATATTTTTTCTACCAAATTAAAAGCATCTAGAATTGGTGTGGTATTTATTTTTGGATTGGTTCACGGAATGGGCTTCGCAAGTGCGCTTGGAGAATTGGGTCTTCCTCCCAGCTCCTACTTTAGTTCATTATTAATGTTTAATGTAGGCGTAGAATTAGGGCAAATAACGGTCATATTGAGTGCATGGTTTTTACTCGCTAAATGGTTTGGTAATAAACCTTATTATCGCAAACGAATTGTAATACCTATTTCTATGATGATATGTATAGTAGCTGCTTATTGGTCGGTAGAAAGATTATTCTTTTAATAATACCGCCAGATCATTTACCACTGAAGGATTTAGTTCGAAATTATTTTTATTGGCTTCTTTAAAAAATTGATTGGCATTATAGCCTTTATTTAAAGATCGCATCATTTTACCCATCCAATACAATTCCAAACTTTCTAATGGTTTACCAGCAACATTTTTTTCGTAAATATTGAATGCTTCTTCTTGTTGATGGTTGTTTATTAAAGCCCATACATACCAAGCATAGGTTTGAGGAGTGGCTCTGTTCAATAACTCTCCTTTGGCAATTGCCACTGCCTTTGAAGGACTATTTAAAATGCCAGTATATAATTGAATTAGGTATTTATTGTACATATTGCCATATAAAGGATCTGCCACTTTTTGTTCAAATGCTTTCGCAAATTTTAATTGAGCCATACTATCTTTAGTATACTCTGCAACAGCCATTAGTTTAAACAACGGATCGGGTGAAGCGGTTTTAGTAGCCACAAATTGAAATATTTTATTGGCAAGCACAGGGTTATTATCTTTGATCAATGCAATCCAACCAATACCCATCATGCTATGCATATCTGCAGGATTTGCATTTATGCAAGTAACAAATGTTTTGTACGCTTCATTCATCATACCAGCATGCAGGTACAAATCACCTACATTAGACAAGGCAGATAATGCTAAACTTTTATCTTGCCCAGCATTATCCACTGCTTTTTGCATGGCTGCTATAGAAGAATCTAATTCTCCCATATAGTGCATCATTTTACTATTCCTAAATTGATAGCCAAAATCAGATGGCTGATTGATTTTAGCGAGTTCAATTTTAGCTTGACCGATCTTACCTAATTCAAAATCTACATCAAAAGAGCTTGCAGCAGATTCATATTTTTTCAACCCCATTGATTTTGCAATATCCAATAAAGAATCTGCTTGCATAAATCGATGTTGCAAAATGGCATGGCTTACTAAAGTGAAAATGGGGCCCACTTCTTTATTATTAAAACTCGCACTCATAGCAAGTAGCACACTGTCCGAGCTTTTCAAATTATTGATATTGCCCAATAAATGAAAACGAGTGACCAATGCAGCAGCATATTTTAAACTATTACTGTAATCTGGGGTGTTGGGAGTAATTCTATCACGCCAGAATTCTACTTCTTTTTGGTTTTTTTGGATCGCTTCGGGCACTTTATAGTTGACAATCAAACTATCGACGAAAACATCACTAATAAGGGGCTTTTGATCAGTATTACAAGCACTAAAAGAAATTACTGCTATTAAAACAAGAATGGCGTATTTCATATATACTCAATTTGCCAGTACATACGAGAAAATGGAAAGAAAGGTTGATTAACCAATACTAAGCGCCATAAATTTCATCAATTTTTTTGGCAAGTGCCCTATCTTTTTCGGTAATGGTATTATTGGCATCGTGAGTAGTGAGTATGATCTCTACTTGATTGTACAAATTGCTCCAATTAGGATGGTGATTCAACTTTTCAGCAGCAAAAGCCACTTTGGTCATAAATGCAAAAGCATCTATAAAGTTCTTGAACTTAAAACTGCGTTTGAGTTGATCATTTTCTTCTTGCCACATCGATCATTGTATTTTTTACTTGGTTAGTAAATATAATAATTCTTGGGCAACTGCTTCTGAAGATGCAGGATTTTGTCCGGTAATTAATAAGCCATCTTTAACCACATTAACCGCCCAGTCTTCTTTCTTAGAATACAAACCGCCTTTTAGTTTTAATTCATCTTCTAATAAAAAAGGAACGATATGGGTGAGTTTTACCGCTTCTTCTTCGGAATTGGTGAACCCAGTAACATGTTTG
>JANOZT010000015.1:0-38740 GCA_031429515.1 Sphingobacteriia bacterium | reverse complement strand
TTCTTCATCAGATAAATTGTCTTTAGGATAACTGATGCCAATGTAAGCACGTTGAACAGTTCCGAATTTTACAATATCTGTCACAATTTTCTTGACCATATTTACAGGGATAGCATAAGAATAGCCAGCATATTGCCCGTTTGGAGAAGCTATTGCTGAATTGATTCCAACTAATTCTCCACTTGTATTAATTAATGCACCACCGCTATTACCTGGATTCACTGCAGCATCGGTTTGTATGAAAGATTCAACAGGTGCTGATCCTTGACGATCGTTGATGCCAATAGATCTAGACTTAGCGCTAATAATTCCAGCCGTAACAGTTACATCTAAATTAAAAGGGTAGCCTATCGCCATCACCCATTGGCCCAATTTGGCGTCATCACTATTGCCATAAACCATATATGGTAGCGCTTTTCCTTCAATTTTTATTACAGCTAGATCGCTATTAGGATCCTGCCCAATCAAAGTTGCTTTATAAGATTTTTTATTGGCTAATGTTACATTGATCTCATCAGATCCGTCAATAACATGATTGTTGGTTACAATGTATCCGTCTTCTGTAATAAGAACACCACTTCCACTAGCTCTTTGTTCTGGTTGAACTCTTGGCCCACCTCCAAAAAAATCGCCGAAATCATCCCCAAACATATCAGAGAAAGGGTTTCTTTGTCTTTGCTGATTACTGCTAATTTGCTTGGCTTTAGTTCTTGTTTTAATATGAACAACGGCAGGTGTTGCACTAGTTGCTGCAGCTGTGAAATCAACCGGTCCCTGACCTGCATTGTTCCCTAAAAATCCTGCATAGTTCACGGGTAATTTACCGGGCTCTTGTATGCCAATACGTTGGTATTCTGCATATTTTCCAAAGCCCCAAACACTTGCTAATGCTGTTGTGGCACTGATCGCAATAATGGCTATTCCATTTTTCCAATTCATAGGTTGTATTTATTTAAGGTAATATTAGTCAAATTTTATGCCTTTTGATAACAAATAAACAAAGCAGTTCGAAATACTGATCTCCAATTGTACCATTTAACAAATGTTTTTAAATTTCAGTCAATTTTTCATGGTATCATCAGTAAAAATGCCATGGTATCAATACCGTCTGCGTAATCGGTAAGGCCTGGTTGTTGGGCCATTCCAAAAGGCGTATACCCATTGCCAACAATACATTGTATCATTTCATTTTTGTTCAATAGTTCCTTCAAGGCTAAATCATTTTCGTAGGTATAATAATTAATTTGGCTGACAGGCGAAAATGGCGATTCATTGATAGTAAGTATTACCGAATCATTATTCATGTAATATTTACCGCCCATAATCAACAAGGCTAAATGATAATCGAAATTGTGTTTGTATTTATGGAATTCCATAAATCCTTCATATTTTCTCAAAGCATTTAACAATGGAATAAAATCGTAGTTTTTGGGTACTAATAATTGAGTTATATTTCTACAACCTAACCCAAAAAAAAGCATTGCATCATCTGCCAATGCATCTAATTGTAACATGCTTTCTTTTCCATCAAGCACAGCCACTGATGTTCTATTTTTTCTAATGATATGAGGGTATTTGCCGAAGTACTGTTCAAAATATCTACTCGAATTATTGCTCCCTGTAGCAATATACGCATCACAGTTATTGATCCTTTCTGCAAATGAAATATGATTTTGAATGGACACATCCCATTCGTATAATTTTGCTGCAATATGCTTAATTAATATTTCATCTTTTGAAGATGGCTTTATTACAGCAATATGGCCACTGATAAAAACGCATAATAAATCATGAAAGCCAACTAGTGGAATATTTCCTGCCATCACTATCCCAATATTTTTTGGGTTGGTTAATTGATTAGCAATTTGATATTGATCAGCCCATTTCTCCAATAATTCTTTATTCAAAAAGTGAGTGGCTATGTTATTAACTGCCGCTTCAATAAAATCTGGAATGAACCATTGATTTTCACGATAGGCCCTTTCTTTTACGGCAGACCATTCGGCATCGTTTCCGGATAAATATTCCTTTAATTTGGATAAAATTTCAATTCGCTCTTGTAAAATCATTTGTCATTCGTATTTTTGAGAGTACAAATGTAATTTCACTCATCCAACAAACCCATTTTATATGGCAATCAAAATTACCGACGAATGTATCAACTGTGGTGCTTGCGAACCAGAATGTCCTAATAACGCCATTTACGAAGGTGGTGTAGAATGGGCAATTTCGGATGGAACTACTGTAAAAGGCAGTTTTCAATTGCTTGATGGCAGTTTAGTAGATTCAAATGACCGTTTTGCTCCGATTAGCTCAGATACATACTACATTACTCCCAATAAATGTACGGAGTGTCAAGGATTTCATGAAGAACCTCAGTGCGCGGCTGTTTGTCCTGTAGATTGTTGTGTTCCTGACGATATGTACAAGGAAACTGTAGATGATCTAATGGCAAAAAAGTCCAAAATGCACATTTAGAACTACTGCATTTATGCTAATTCTTTTTAGGTAAAAGCTTTAGATTTAACATAATTTTTTTTTACCTTGTAATCAATTACCAGTTGTCATAAACGGCAACTCTTTAACAGCAGGTGATATTTCCTGCTACCGTGAAGGGAAGAGATGAGGAATTTCTTCCCTTTTTTAACTTCTTTATTGGTCTTTCCCTCTCGAACGGTACATGCTTCTTCCTATATTTGTTTATTAAGTATGGATATGAAGAAAAAAGTTGCTTTAGTTACTGGTGGTTTGAGTGGCGAGGCCCAAATCAGCTACAAGAGTGCAATTACGGTTGGAAATAATCTCAATAGAGATCAATACGAAGTTTATAAAATTGATATCAACCCATCTGGGTGGTGGTATGAAAATGAAAATGGCGAAAAGTCTCCAGTTAATCGAGATCATTTTACCATTGATCATCACGGTGAAACAATTGCATTTGATGTAGTCTTATTATGTATTCATGGTACTCCTGGTGAAGATGGAAAATTGCAAGGTTATTTTGATATGATCGGATTGCCTTATACCAGTTGTGATGCTGCTACATCGGCATTAACAATGAATAAACGCTTCACTGTTGCAGTGGCGGCTTTTGGAGGGATTAATGTTGCCAATTCCATGCATTTATTTAGTCATACTCCCATAAAGGCTGATACGATTTTAGCTCAATTAAAATTACCTTTATTTGTGAAGCCCAATAGCGGGGGAAGCAGCATTGGTATGAGTAAGGTAACTGAAGCAAGCAGCTTAGATGAAGCTATTGCAAAAGCATTTAAAGAAGATAGTCAAATATTAGTTGAAGAGTTTATAAAGGGTAGAGAATTCACTATTGGCGTTTTTAAGCAAGGCAGTTCAATTACTGTTTTGCCAATTACTGAAATTACAACTGGGAATGATTTTTTTGATTTTGAAGCAAAATACCAAGGTAAGAGTGAAGAGATCACTCCAGCAGTAATTAGCCCAATGATGAAAGACCAATTAAGTGCTTCAGCAAAACATGTTTATGAAGTATTGAATTGCAGAGGAGTTGTAAGAATAGATTTTATTTATGACGAGCAACAACAAAAACCATATATGTTAGAAGTGAATACCGTTCCTGGACAAAGTGCTGCTTCAGTAATACCGCAACAAGTAAGGGCAATGGGCATGACATTAACTGATTTTTATTCTACCATTATAGAACAAGCATTGCATTATTAATTCCAAAATAAAATTTATTCCCTTGTTTAAATTCATAACAGATAAGCCACTTTGGGTGAATATTTTAGCTGGAATCGGAATTGTATTCTTGGTTATTTTTTTATTTTTTGGAAGCCTTGAGTGGGTTACAGGTTATGGCAAATATGAAAAAGTGCCTTCCGTTACTGGGCAACATATTTTAGCTGCTCAAAAAATGTTAGAGGATAAGGGATTTGAAGTGCAAATTCAAGATTCTGTTTATATCGATACAATTGCCAAACAAGCAGTGATCCGTCAAAGTCCTGAAGCTGATGCTATGGTTAAAACAGGGCGCACCATTTATTTATCAGTGAACCGAGTAATACCTCCGCAAGTGGAGATGCCCAATTTAGCTGGGTTCTCCATTAGAAGTGCAGAAATGTATTTGCAAAGTATTGGTTTAAAATTGGGCTATACTACTTATCAACCTGATATTGCACGTAATGCAGTTTTACAACAATTGTTTAATGATGCACCAATAAAACCCGGGACTAAAATACCCATTGGATCGGTGATTAGTTTTGTTTTGGGCAGTGGGGTGGGAATCGGAGAAACTGATGTGCCAGATTTAATTGGAAAAACCTTGAATGATGTAAGGGGCCTCTTATCATCAATGAGTGTAAATATTGGATCGATCATTGCTGTTGGAAATATTAAAGATTCTAGTGCTGCATTTATTATTAAACAAAGTCCGGATTTATTTTCTGGTGCTATAGGGCCAAATGGAGAGAAATTACCCAACAAAATAAGACAGGGGCAAATGATGGATTTGTATATTAGTGACGAAGCGCCTGTTAAAGACACTACAAAATCAATCACTATTCAACAATAATAATATGCAAACGATTACAGTGGAAGAACTGAATGCAAAAATTCAATCAGGAGAAAAGATCAATTTAGTAGATGTAAGAGAGCCTCATGAACATGCTGAATTCAATATTGGCGGATTACTTCATCCTTTGGGGAAAATACAAACCATGCAATTGGATGAAATAGAGGAAATGAAAGACCAACCTATCTATGTGTATTGCAGGAGTGGTAATAGGAGTGGGCAAGCTTGCTTGATTTTAGAAACTGCCGGATTCGCTAATACAATCAATGTGGTTGGAGGAATGTTGGCGTGGCAAGAGAAAATTGCTAAATAGAAATATAGAACATTAACAAAAATTTGAAGGGCCGGAAACAATTCCGGCTTTTTTTGGTAATATATTCATTGTTTGGCCGACTCATTCTACAAATCTTTTATTTAATGAATAGAAACTTACTTATAGCTTGTTTGTTGTTTATTTCTTATTGCACAAGAGCTGCAAATATTAGCGGTACAATTCGATCCGCAAATGAAAATAAACCACTCGCATTTTCATCTATATTAATTAAAGGAACTACCAAAGGAGTTTCTGCCAATAAGAATGGGTTCTATACTATTAATCTAGATCAAGGTGAATATATTCTAGTATGTCAATTTGTGGGATATACTACTGAAGAAAAGAAAATACAAGTAACCAACTCGAATATGGTTCTTGATTTTGATTTAATACCTAGGCAATACAACTTAAAAGATGTGGTGGTAACATCAGGGGGAGAAGACCCTGCCTATGCAATCATTAGAAAAGCGATTGCAAGTAGAGAAGAGCATTTGCGTGAAATAAAACAATTTAGTTGTGAAGTATATATTAAAGGCCAATTGCAATTGCGCAATTATCCGAAATCTTTTTTTGGACAAAAAGTAGATTTTGAAGATGGAGATACCAGTAAACGTAAAATGTTATTCCTTTCTGAAACCATTGCAAAGTATTCGGTAGAAGAACCGAATAAAAGAAAGATTGAAGTGATCTCTACTAAAGTGAGCGGCAGAAGCGATGGCTTTGGATTTAGTAGCCCTCAAATTATTTCTTTTTATGAAAACACCATTTCTGTAGGAAGGAGTTTGAATCCGCGTGGGTTCATTTCCCCCATTGCCAACAATGCGTTAAATTATTATAAATATAAATTCGAAGGAACTTTTTTTGAATTTGGGAAAGAAGTAAGTAGAATTAAAGTAATTCCCAAGCGACCTTATGAACCATTGTTTTCGGGGTATATCAATATCAGCGAAAATGATTGGCGAATTCAAAGTGTAGATTTGAAATTGCTAAAGGAACAACAGATGCAAATTTTAGATACTTTGGTTATACAGCAGAATTATGTTCCGGCAGGTAAATATTGGGTCATTAAAAATCAAGTGATATATCCTTCAGGTAAATTTTTTGGGTTTGATTTTTTTGGAAATTTTTTACAAGTATATGACCAGTTTAATTTAGAGCCTGCGTTTAAATCTAAATATTTTGACAATACTATTTTAAAATTTTATGATAGCTCCAATAAAAAAACTGCGGCTTATTGGGACAGTATAAGGCCTTTGCCATTATTAGTAGAAGAATCCCGCGATTATCTGAAAAAAGACAGTTTAGAGCAAGTAAGAAAAGACCCCAAATATTTGGATTCATTGGATAAAAAGAATAATAAAATCAAATTAGTTGGTTTGCTTTTAACCGGCCAGTCTTTTGAGAAAAGAAAAAATAAAATTTCTATTAGTTTCGATCCAATCATTCGATCTTTGAATTATAATACCGTAGAAGGAGGGGTTATACAATTTAGCCCATCTTTCAGTAAAAGATATGAGGGAAGAAAATCTATTTCAATTACTCCAACTTTCAGATACGGTTTTGCCAACAAGCATTTTAATCCGAGTGTAGCATTTAATTATAATTTTGGCAAAAGATACATACAATCATTGTCTCTATCAGGAGGAAGAAAAGTATTGCAGTACAATAATGCTGAACCCATAACTGAGCGCATTAATTCTTTGTATACATTAACTGCAGAATACAATTATTTAAAAATCTATGAAGCCGATTTTTTTAGAATCGGTTATTCTCAAGGGGTTGGGAATGGGGTTAATTTAAGCGCTAATTTTCAATTTCAAAACAGGTATGCATTGGAAAATTTAGCAGATATGACCACTTGGTCAGATAAGCCCGACCGGCAATTCACACCTAATTTTCCAACAGAGCTGACCAATACAAAAATGGTGAATAACCAGGCTGCTACTTTAACAGTTGGAATTAATTGGAGGCCAGGGTCTAAATATGTAGAATTCCCCGATCGAAAAGTAAATATTGGTTCAAGATATCCTACAATTAATGCAAGCATAACACAAGGGATTAATGGCTTATTTGGAAGCGATGTGGATTATACTCGTTGGCGGATCAGTGTGAACGACGAATTGAATCTTAAACTATTTGGAAGGTTCAATTATAATTTGATTGCTGGCGGCTTTCTACAAGCAAATAAAACATTCATACCCGACTATCAACATTTTTTAGGTAACCAGACTGCATTTTCTTCCAACTTTTTAAATAGTTTTCAATTGGCTGGATATTACAGATACAGTAACACCGCTTCATTCAATGCATCAGCTCATATTGAACATCATTTAAATGGTTTCATCAGTAATAAGATTCCTGGATTTAAAAAACTCAATTGGTTTTTTGTTACAGGGGCCAATGGCTTATACCTAAATAATGGAACTAATTATATAGAATATTTTATTGGTTTAGAAAATATTTTCAAGATCATGAGAATAGATTTTGTGCAAGGATTTGAACAAAGCGGGTTGAAACCAAGCGGATTCAGATTTTCTATTCCATTGTTTCAATAATAAGTAACTTTGCCATGCATTTTGGCTGCCCTGCAAGCAGCTCCTTTTTTAAATCGGAACATAGTTCACTACTATGTCTAAAATTGTAAATGATGGCTCTATTACACAACCGCGTCTCCAATAAGGAGTTGAAAGATCTTTTGATGAATGAATCTTTCAAGAGAACAACTATTAGTTTTTATAGATACTTGTCTATTCAAAATCCACAGCAGTTTCGCGATGATCTATATAAATTATTCAATAGCCTAAAAGTGTTTGGCAGAATTTATATTGCAAAGGAAGGGATCAATGCACAATTGAGTGTGCCTGATCATCATTTAGCTGATTTCAAAAGCATTTTGCAAAATTACCATGGATTAGAAGATCTCCGACTAAATATTGCAGTAGAAGATCCTAATGGGTTAAATGATGAATTGAAGCAAGGAAAAAGTTTTTGGGTGTTGAAAATAAAAGTGCGTGATAAAATTGTTGCTGATGGCATTGAAGACCCTGATTTCTCCATGGATAAAAAAGGCAAATACCTGAATGCAGCTCAGATGAATGAAATGTTGAATGATGCCAATACCATTGTGGTTGATATGCGTAACCATTATGAATTTGAAGTAGGGCATTTTGAAAATGCATTGGAAATTCCTTCTGATACTTTCAGAGATCAACTACCTATAGCTGTTGATATGCTTAAGGGAAAAGAAGATAAAAATATTATTATGTATTGCACCGGAGGAATACGTTGCGAGAAAGCAAGTGCCTTCATGTTACATCAGGGTTTCGAAAATGTTTATCATTTAGAAGGTGGAATTATTCATTATTCAAAAGAAATTAAAGAGCAACATTTACCCGCTAAATTTATTGGAAAGAATTTTGTTTTTGACGATCGATTAGGAGAACGAATTACCGAAGACATCATTGCCCATTGTCATCAATGTGGAAAGCCATGCGACTCGCATACCAATTGTAAAAATGATGGATGTCATTTGTTGTTTATTCAGTGTTCTGACTGTGCCACACAATTCAATGAATGCTGTAGCATTGAATGTCTGGAAACCATTCATTTGCCTAAAGAACGACAAGAAGCTATACGAAAAGGTATCGATAAAGGACAAAATATATTTAATAAAAGTAGCGCTCGACTCAGGCCTAAATTACCGGATTTATTAAAGGAAGGTAATGGCTCAACTAGCTGATATTGCGAGTAATGGATTCAATGCATCAATAATTTTTTCTTGAGTAGCTTCCATGGTTAGTGATGCTGGGATAAAAGGTTTACCTATCACTTTTTCGTACAGTTCAATATATCGTTGGCTGATGGTATTAACCCATTCATCGGACATGGCTGGAACTGTTTGATTTTCTTTTCCCATGAAATTATTTTCGATGAGCCACTCTCTTACAAATTCTTTGCTTAGCTGTTTTTGACGTTCGCCATTTTTTTGTCTTTCATCAAATCCATCAGCATAAAAATACCTCGATGAATCTGGTGTATGAATTTCATCCATCAAATAAATAGTGTCGCCGATTTTGCCAAATTCATATTTAGTGTCAGCCAAAATCAGTCTTTGTTCTGCTGCAATAGATTTACCCCTTTCGAATAATTGTAATGCATACTTTTCCAGTTGATCCCATTCTGCTGCTGTTGCTAATCCTTGATGGATGATTTCGGCTTTTGAAATATCTTCGTCATGCCCTTCTGCGGCTTTTGTGGATGGTGTAACAATTGGTATAGGGAAGAAATCATTTTCTTTTAATCCATCTTTCATTGTGGCACCGCAAATTGATCTACTTCCAGATTGATAGGTCCTCCAAGCATGTCCTACCAAATTGCCACGTACCACCATTTCTATTTTGAAAGGTTGGCATTTCTGACCAATTGAAACATTGGGAGCAGGGTTAGCAATCAGCCAATTTGGGCAGATATCAGCTGTTTTATGCAACATATAAGCAGCAATCTGATTCAGTACTTGTCCTTTAAAAGGTATTGTTCTTGGGAGAATTACATCAAAAGCGGAAATACGGTCGCTGGCAATCATTATCATCCAATTATCTTGGATGTAGTATACATCACGAACTTTTCCTTTGTAAAAACCAGTTTGATGTGGGAAGTGAAGGGTTGCCATTTGACAAAATTAATTCGAGAAAATAGTTTTATTGGCCCTGTTTGGCTATTTTTCTCCACAAATTGAACCGAAAATATTGAAAATTAAATTTTTACAAGTACTTAACATATACTAATTTGCTTCATATTTTAAATAAAAATTGCCAATATGAGAAGATCATTAGCCCATTTAGGTATGTTGTTGTTCGCAACTTTGCTGAGTTTAACAGCATTTGCACAACAGTCTACAACAGTTTCAGGAACTATTAAAAACGGTAAATCAAAAGAATTGCTTTCTGCAGTTGCCGTTTCTGTAAAAGGAGGAACTGCTGGAACATACACCGACGACAAGGGTAATTTCAAGTTTTCAACTACTCAAAAACTACCGTTTACACTTGTAATTTCTTCTGTTGGATATGCATCCAAAGAAGTGGCAGTTAAGAGTAATAATGAAAATATTTCAGTTGATTTGGATGCCTCTTTCACTTTAGGTGATGAGATCGTTGTATCTGCTTCAAGAGTGCCAGAAAGAATCTTGGAGTCTCCAGTTTCAATTGAGCGTTTGAGTGCTTCTGCAATTCGCAATGCACCTTCTGCAAACTATTACGATTTGATCGCTAGTTTAAAAGGAGTAGACGTAGTTTCTGCGAGTTTAACTTTTACCAGCGTAGGTACTCGTGGATTTAATAGCAGTGGTAATACACGTTTAAATCAGATTGTTGACGGAATGGATAATCAAGCTCCAGGCCTTAACTTTTCTGTTGGTAATATTACTGGTGTTACAGAATTAGATGTAGATAATATTGAATTGCTTCAAGGAGCTTCTTCTGCATTATATGGCCCAGGTGGTACAAACGGAACTTTGTTGATCAATAGCAAAAACCCTTTTAAAAATCAAGGGTTGAGTTTCCAAATTAAGCAAGGAGTGAATCATATTGATAGTAAGCAACGTCCTCGTGCTGCATACTACGATTGGAGTGTACGTTGGGCTAAAAAAATCAATGACAAATTTGCTTATAAGATCAATGCTCAGTTTGTGCAAGCACAGGACTGGACTGCCAATAACAATAGTAACTACTTAAGATCACCACTTTCTGCAAATCCAAACGGGGAAGTAATTGGGGGAAATAGAGTTTCTGATCCAAATTTTGATGGAGTAAATATTTATGGTGATGAAACAACTTCAGATTTAAGCAGCGCTTTTAGAGGAGTTATTGCAAGTACGCCAGTTTTAGGTGTTATTCCTTTGCCTGGTTTTGGTAATTTCTTGATTCCTTCTGCTGGAGTATTAGGCTATTATGCCAATCGACCAACACCTGTTTCTAGAACTGGTTATACTGAGAATCAAGTAGTAGATCCTACAACATTGAACTTTAAGTTTAACGCAGCTTTGCATTACAAGATTAACGATAAAATCGAAGCCATTTTAGCGGGAAACTGGGGTACTGGTAATACAGTGTATACTGGAATAGATCGTTATTCAATTAAAGACTTTACATTGGGTCAATATAAGGCAGAATTAAAAGCTAAAAATTGGTATGTTAGAGCGTATACAACTCGCGAAAATTCGGGCGGTTCTTATGCAACTGTAACAACTACTCGTTTATTCAATGAAGCTTGGAAGCCTAGTGCAACACAATGGTATCCTCAATACATTGGTAGCATGGTGAATACATCTGCTGGCATTTATGGTCAGGCAATTGGTGCAGGATATGCTGCAGGTTTGGGAGCAGGTTTAACTCCAGCTCAAGCTGTTGCTGCAGCTCAAAATGCTGCTGCTTTAGCAGTTGCTCAAAATGCATTAACAGTTCACAACACCGCTCGCGGTGTTGCCGATCAAGGCAGACCAACTACCAACATCTTGAATAATCCTTTATTCCAAGGTGTTGCTGGATTGCCTATTTCTGCTGGAGGTGGTCAATTTGTTGACAGAACAAAATTAGTTTCTATAGAAGGTCAATACAACCTTACTGAAGATCTAGGATTGGCTAAAAACGGTACAGATATTTTAATTGGTGGTAACTGGCGTCAGTTTCAGTTGAACTCTAATGGTACTATTTTTGCTGATACTGCTGGTCCAATTAAGATCAATGAAACTGGTGCATATTTACAAATTTCCCAGAAATTCTTAGGGGATCGTTTGAAAATAACTGCTTCTGGCCGTTACGATAAAAACACCAATTTTACAGGCCGCTTTACTCCAAGAGTTTCTGCAGTAGTTAAGTTGGCGCAAGATCACAATCTTCGTTTTTCTTATCAAACAGCTTACCGTTTCCCTACAACACAAAACCAATGGATCAATTTGAATACGAGCCAGGGTCGTTTAATGGGCGGATTACCAGCATTAAGAGATTTTTATAATTTCCAAGGAAACCCTGTTTACACTGTAGCAAGTGTTCAAGCTTTTGGAGCTAGCGCCCTTGCAGGTGCACCAAATCCTGCTTTGTTACAAGTTCAACAGTTTGGAGAATTGAAGCCTGAATCTACTACTTCATTTGAAGTTGGTTATAAAGGTTTAATAGCAAAAAGATTATTAATTGATATTTATGCTTACCAGGCTAAGTATGAAAATTTCTTAAGCGGTGTGTCAGTAATTCAACAAAGAGCAGGCTTACCTCCTAGTTTGTTCAATTTATTGAATGCAGCAAATAGAAATGTATATAGTATTTCAGTGAATGCTCCAGGTTCGGTTGATGTAAAAGGCTGGGGTGCTTCTGCTGAGTACTTATTACCTAAGAACTTCTCAGTTAACGCTAATGTTTATTCTGATGTGATTGGAGATTTACCTGCCGGATTTGTTTCTTATTTCAATACTCCTAAAACCCGTTTCAATGGCGGAATAGCTAATAGCGGTTTTGGAAAAGACAATCGTTTTGGATTTAATGTGTTATACAGATGGGTTGATTCTTTCTTGTATGAAGGAACATTTGCTAGTGGTCAAGTGCCTTCTTACTCTACTGTTGATGCTCAGGTTAACTACAAATTCCCTAAATCAAAGTCTATCTTGAAAATAGGTGGTACTAATATCTTGAATAAGTATTATTACAATGGATTTGGTAATGTACAAATTGGTGGATTGTACTATGTAAGCTTTGGTTGGAATGTATTTTAGTATATCGAAGGATAAGTAAGTATAAAATCCCTTCCTGGTTTTCTAGGAAGGGATTTTTTCGTTTTATATCTCATTATGGGCTATTTTTGTGCTCATTTTAAAAAAAACAGACCGACTATGCGTTCAATAGCTTTTAGAGAAGCCCTTCGTGAGGCAATGAGTGAAGAAATGAGAAGAGATGATCGAGTTTTTTTAATGGGCGAAGAAGTGGCAGAATACAATGGTGCTTATAAAGTTAGCCAGGGTATGTTGGCTGAATTTGGAGAGAAAAGAGTTATTGACACTCCTATTGCAGAGTTAGGATTCACTGCAGTTGCAGTAGGTGCTGCTCAAAGTGGTTTGCGTCCGATCGTAGAATTTATGACCTGGAACTTTGCTGTTTTGGCTTTGGATCAAATTTTAAACACTGCATCAAAAATGTTGGCTATGAGCGGTGGTCAAATTAGTTGTCCGATTGTATTTAGAGGGCCTAATGGAAGTGCGGGTCAATTGGGTGCTCAACACTCTACTGCCTTTGAAAGCTATTATGCCAATATACCAGGATTAAAAGTGGTTTCTCCATCAAATGGATATGATGCAAAGGGTTTGATGAAGCAAGCTATTCGATATGAACAAGATCCGGTGATGTTCATGGAAAGTGAAGTCATGTATGGAGATAAATCAGAAGTGCCTGAAGAAGAGTATTATATTCCATTGGGTAAAGCTGATGTCAAGAAGCAAGGTAGTGATGTTACTATTGTTTCCTATAACAAAATGATGAAAGTTGCTTTAGGTGCTGCAGCTGAATTAGAGAAAGAAGGTATCAGCGCTGAAGTGATCGATCTAAGAACAATCCGTCCATTGGATTGGATGACTATTTTAGAAAGTGTTAAGAAAACCAATCGATTGGTGATTGTAGAAGAACAATGGCCATTTGCATCAGTTTCATCAGAGATCACTTACCGTATTCAAAAAGAAGGGTTTGATTATTTAGATGCACCGATTCGCCGTATCACCAGTGCTGATGCTCCTATGCATTATGCCCCTAATTTAACTGCATTGGCTATGCCAGATGTTAGTAGAACAGTAAAGCTGGTAAAAGAAGTAATGTTCACGAAAAAATAACTGTGTTTAAAAATTGCGTTTTCATTTTTTATTGCTGTATTATTTATCAATCAGCAAATGCGCAAGCTAAGAACATCAGTCTGCAAAACGATTCAGTATTAAAAGAAGTCATTGTAACTGCATTTAATATTGGAAAACGTTGGAAAGAAGTACCCGCTTCTATTGCAGTAGTATCTTCTAAAGAGTTGACTTTTTTTTCTCCAACATCTTTTGTTCCAGTATTGAATAGTTTGCCAGGAATAAGAATGGAAGAGCGATCACCTGGCAGTTATCGATTGTCAGTAAGAGGAAGTTCATTACGTTCTCCATTTGGCGTTAGAAATATCAAAGTGTATTGGAATGAAATTCCCTTTACTGATGCCACTGGAAATACCTATATTAACTTGATAGACCTGCAATCTATTAATCAGATTGAAATTGCCAAAGGGCCTGCATCTAGTATGTATGGAGCAGGAACAGGAGGAGCAGTATTATTTACAAAAGCAGTTCCTTTATCCGATACATCTCACCATAGTTTTAATGCTGGTGTAACGGTTGGTTCTTACGGATTAAATCAACAACAAGGAGAATGGTTATATAGTAAACCCAAATTCAGCTCTTCGCTACAATTGAATCGTTTGAGTTCAAATGGTTTTAGAGAACAATCTTTTTTGCAAAAAAATGGATTGGTTTGGCAAACAGCCATCCAGTCTGGTAATGGTATTTTCAATACTTTGTTTTTTATTACTGATTTAAGTTATGGAACCCCTGGTGGAATCACTTTATCTCAAATGCAATTGAATCCACAATTATCCCGACAACCTACAGCCAGTTTGCCTGGTGCTGTTCAACAAAAAACAGCAGTGTATAACCAAACTATTTTTGGAGCAATTTCACACAAATATCAATTCAACGAACGCAATAGTATTAAATGGGTTGTTTCTTTAAATAGAACATCATTTGCAAATCCTTTTATTACCAACTACGAAAAAAGAAATGAAACAAATATCAATCTAGCATTGCAACATATTTATTTACCATTCAGAACAAATAAAAACATACAATGGGTCAATGGCTTCGAATTATTAATGAATGAATCTGTCATCAATAATTATGTTAATAATGCAGGTGTTCAAGGAGCGGTGATTTCGAAAGATTTTATTTATAGCAAACAACAATTTTTATTCTCACAAATAAAAATATCGATTGCCAATAAATTGACCATTTCTGCAGGATTCAGTATGAATAGTCAGTTATACGATTATAAACGATTAACTGATGCAATACCCAATTTTACTACTCGAAAAATCAATGCTCCTTTTGTTCCAAGATTTTCGTTTTCTTATTCACTCTATAAAAATCTTTTTTTCTATGGTCTTATTGCAAAAGGATTTTCGTCTCCTAGTTTAGCGGAGGTTCGACCTTCCGATGGAAAATTTTACCCTTTCTTGGAAGCAGAAAAAGGGTGGAATATAGAAGCTGGCATAAAAGGAACTTTCTTTCAAAATAAGTTATTGGTTGATCTTTCTGTTTACCAATTCAAACTAAATAATGCAATTGTTAGAAGAAATGATTTAGCTGGAGCAGAATATTTTGTGAATGCAGGCTCTGCTTTGCAAGAAGGAGTTGAATTGCTCTTGAAAAATAATTTAGTCAATCGAAAATTTGGATGGATTGAAAAAATCTCCATTTATGGGGCTTTTAGTTATCAGCCTTATCGATTCCTTGAATATCAACAAGGGGTTAATTCATTTGATGGAAATACCATAACAGGTATACCCAAAACAATTGCTGTTATTGGGTTTCAAATGATATTTACTAAAGCATTTTATTTGAATGCGTCCATCAATGCAAACGCAAAAATTCCTTTGAATGACGCCAATACAGTATTTGCAGATAAATATCAGCTGTTACAGGCCAAATTTGGCAAAATCATTCGTTGGGGAAAAAATGGAGCGGATATTTTTATTGGGGGAGATAATTTGTTGAACCAATTATACAGTTTGGGAAATGATATTAATGCAGCAGGTAATCGGTATTTTAATCCAGCTACTTCAAAAAACTATTATGCGGGCATTCGATTTAACTTTCAATGATTAACTTAGCTGTTAAATAATCCTATGGCATCTATTCTGATCATTGACGACGAAAAAGCAATACGGAATGTTTTAAAAGACATTCTTTCTAACGAAGGGTATACTGTAGAAGAAGCTGTTGATGGGGAGGATGGCTTAAAAAAATTCAAGGCAGGCAATTTCGATACTGTTTTATGTGATATAAAAATGCCCAAATTAGATGGAATAGAATTTCTGCAAAGGGCAAAAGAAATTCATTCGGAAACGCCGATCATCATCATTAGTGGACATGGAAATATAGAAACTGCCGTAGACGCAGTTAAAAAAGGCGCTTTTGATTATATTGCTAAGCCGCCGGACTTAAATAGGTTATTAATCACATTGCGCAATGCGCTTGAAAGAACTTCTCTTGTGAAAGAGACCAAAGTGCTCAAGAAAAAAATAGCAGGTGTGCAAGAAATTATTGGAACCAGTGAGCCAATCGTTCAAATCAAAGAAACCATCGCTAAAGTTGCTCCAACGGATGCTAGAGTATTAATTACTGGAGAAAATGGAACGGGTAAAGAATTAGTGGCAAGATGGCTTCATGAAAAAAGCGATCGTTCAGCAGCTCCGATCATCGAAGTGAATTGTGCAGCTATTCCGAGTGAATTGATTGAAAGTGAATTGTTCGGACACGAAAAAGGATCATTCACTTCTGCTATAAAACAACGAATCGGAAAATTTGAACAAGCCAATGGTGGTACACTTTTTCTGGACGAAATAGGAGATATGAGTTTAAGTGCGCAAGCAAAAGTATTAAGGGCTTTACAAGAAGGTAAGATAACAAGGGTAGGGGGCGATAAGGAAATCAGTGTAGATGTTAGGGTAATTGCAGCAACGAATAAAGATTTGTTGCAAGAAGTAGCAGATAAAAATTTCCGTTTGGATTTATACCATCGTTTAGGTGTTATTTTAATTCATGTACCTTCTTTAAACGAAAGAAAAGCAGACATTGCGATACTAGTAGAACATTTTCTGGAAGATATTGCTGTGGAGTATAGGCAGTCGAAAAAGTCGATTTCTCCTAAAGCAGTAGAATCCCTTCAAAACCATAACTGGACTGGTAATATTCGTGAACTCAGGAATGTAGTTGAACGCTTGATCATATTATCGGGCAAAGAAATTACTGCAGACGATGTTAAAAGCTATATTTAGCAAAACATTTGGTAATATTTAGACAGTTTGTATACTAATTGGATATTTTTGTTACTATTTAAATAGATATTATGGGATTATTGCTCTTTATTATTGGATTTATTGGATGGCATATTGGTTTATACGGGATGTTTAAAAAAGCGGGAATAGAGCCTTGGAAAGCATTGATCCCTTTTTACAATACTTGGTTGATTGTTCAAAAATCGGAAATTAAACAATACTGGTTTTGGCTTCAGTTGATACCTATTGCAGGTCAATTTATCACCATCTGGATCACCATCATTTTTGTGATGAATTTTAAAAAAGTATCTGTATTAGATCATGCAGCTACAGTGTTCATTCCATTTATTTATTTCCCTTATTTAGGTTTCTCTCAAAAAGAAAAATATTACGGCCCTGCATCTTTGAAATTATATTATAAACCAGCTTCAAGAGAATGGATAGACGCTGGTGTGTTTGCAGTTGTTGCTGCCACTTTGATCAGAACATTTGTGTTTGAGGCGTATGTTATTCCTACAGAAAGTATGGAAAAAACTTTGTTGGTGAACGATTTCTTGTTCGTAAGTAAAATGACTTACGGTGCAAGAATACCACAAACACCTTTGTCTTTTCCATTTGTTCACAATACAATGCCTTTTTCTTTAACTACTCCATCCTATATTAAAGAAGTACAAATTCCTTACAAGCGATTGCCAGTAATTAACGAAGTAAAAAGAAATGATGCGGTAGTGTTTAATTTTCCTGCAGGTGATACCATTATCAATTTGCCTGATTTCGGAAGCAAAATCACTTACTATGAAGTATTAAGGAGTAGTCAATACAAAGGCAATAGAGAAGCGCTAATGGCGGAATATCCAATACTCGTGCATCCAATGGATAAGACCGATAATTACATCAAGCGATGTGTTGGTGTTGGCGGGGATATCATCCAAGTAAAAAATGCTGAATTATATGTGAACAATCAACCAGCTTTTGTTCCAGCAGGTGCCCAAACTGAATATATTGTCACAACAAATGGTTCTGCATTTCCAGACGATTTTTTAAAGAACGAATTAGGTATCGATCCAGAAGATACAAAGGGGCAATATGCTCAAGGCCCAGATAAGTTTACGGTTGTATTCAATATGACAGCCAGCGAAGCTGCAAAAGTAAAATCTCAACCCAATGTTGTGTCTATGGTAAAATATGTTGACACACATGTTGGTATGTTCTTTCCAAATGATGATGCCAATTATCCTTGGACATTAGATAATTATGGCCCCATCAAAATTCCTAAAAAAGGAGAGGCTATTTCAGTGAATGCTTCTTCCATTGAAATGTATAGAAGATTGATAACAGTGTATGAAAAAAATACGCTAGAAGAAGTAAATGGCAAATTCATTATTAATGGAAAAGAAACCAATACTTATGTTCCTTTATTAAATTATTACTGGATGATGGGAGATAATAGGCATAGAAGTCAAGACAGCCGATTCTGGGGCTTTGTTCCTGAAACCCATATTGTAGGAAAAGCTTCATTGATTTGGTTTAGTTGGGATAAAGGTCCTAGGTGGAAACGCATATTTAAAGTAATCAATTAAAAATCGTATCTTCCAATACCAAGAGGGTCCTCCTAGCACAGCGCTTGGAGGACTTTTTTGTCTAAACTAGTTTTGGTTATGAAGCAGAAAGAAGTACATTTTATTTACGAGGTTCATCAATCTATAAAAGGCCTTAATAAGGTTGATGCTAATTTATTAGAGACAGCAAGGAATATTACAGCAACTGCCTATGCACCATATTCCAATTTTCAAGTGGGTGCAGCAGCATTATTAGCTAATGGCGAAATAGTGAATGGAAGTAATCAGGAGAATGCAAGCTTTCCTGTTGGTTTGTGTGCCGAAAGAGTATTGATTTCAGCAATTTCTTCTTTTCATCCAAATACAGCGATTCAAACCATGGCTATCAGTTACCATAATTTAAATGGCGAGAGTGATCATCCTATTTCTCCTTGCGGAATCTGCAGACAAAGTTTATTGGAATATGAATCTAGGCTTAAACATCCAATAAGATTGATCATGAGCGGTATGGAAGGCAAAGTATTTATAATTCCTAATGCTGCAATGTTATTGCCATTAAGCTTTACGAGTGATGATCTGTTGTAGTTATGCGATTGATCTTTTTAAGAAATGAGAATGTCCTAATTTAAATACAATCGCTGGAGAAACTAAAAAATAAAAGCCAATAATATAAGGCATTAAAGACCATAGTTTTCCTGCTCCAAACCAATCTCCTGTTTGGTATAATAAAATAAATCCAAATATAGATTTGCCCGATTCCCAATACCATGCAGTATAATGTTCATCCATTAGATCGGTGAAAGCATATACATACACATAAATAAAAGCTCCATAAAAAAACATTCCAGGACTTCCTATAGTAGCAATATTTCCAAACAGATAACTGATAAATAACAACAGGATTGAAATTTGCATCCATGTCCAAACAGTTAACCATTTATTGTTGAGGGTGTCATATTTCTGAAAATGATATGGGTCTTCTATTTTGTATACAGGAAATTGGATGGCAACATCATTTGGGCGCCATCCAGTAGGTTTAAACCAAATGCGTATTTTATCTCCCCAATTTTTTGTGCGCCATGCATCTTTAATTAATAAAGCAATATGGGTAAAATTAATTTTGATTGGATTCCATGTTTGCACTGGTCTTGTAATACCATAAACTGGTTTGATGTTATCTAATTCTTCTTGAAAAGTGCCAAACCATTTATCCCAGAATATAAATATCTGACCATAATTTTTATCGAGGTATTCTGGGTTCAAAGCATGATGTACTCGATGATGTGAAGGGGTTACTATGATATGTTCTAGCCAGCCCAATTTATTGATATGTTGTGTATGATACCAGAATTGCGCAAATAAATGCAAGGGGGCTACAATAGCAATTACTTGGGTAGGCACGCCTAATAATGCAGCGGGTAATAAAAAAATTGTAAAAAGTCTGAAAAAAGTGGAAATACTTTGCCTTAAAGCACATGCCAAATTAAAGTCTTCACTGCTGTGATGAATTAAATGGGCGTTCCAAAAAAAATTGATTTCATGGTCTATGCGATGCACTAAATAGCCTGTTAAGTCTAAAGCAATAAATGCAATGATGTAAACCAATATAGTAGAATTAATATGAAAAAATGCCCAATGATTTACCATCCAATCATAACTGAGTACCGCAATACTTAGGCCCAGCACATCTTTTGTAGAGTTGGTAATGCCGGAAGTGAGGCTAGATATCATATCCATGGTTCTTACAGTATCATTTCCTTTTCTCCATCCCCACCATTTTTCGAAGAGTACCAATACCAAAAATGCAGGCATTGCAAATAATAAAATTTTTCCGTAGGTTTCCATATAAACAATTCTGATTAACTAAGTTACTTGAAAGAACTTAAAATGAGTCAGTTCTTCCCCTTCCAAGCTGTTTTTTCTGTAATTTTCCGAAATATTTAAAACTAGTATCAATGAAAGTGGCAGTAATAGGTGGAGGCATTATTGGATTAAGTAGTGCTTATTATTTACAGGAAGCAGGGTTTGAAGTTACTGTTATAGATAAGAATGATTTTTCCAATAATTGTTCCTACGGAAATGCAGGCTATGTGTGTCCGAGTCATTTTGTTCCCCTGGCTACGCCTGGTATTGTTAAGCAGGGTCTCAAATGGATGTGGAATTCGAGAAGCCCTTTTTATGTTCAACCCCGATTAGATATTAGTTTGATCAAATGGGGGCTGAAATTTATGCAAATTGCTACTCCAGCGCATGTAGAAAACTCCGCTATACCTTTAAGAGATATTGCAATTTTGAGCAAGAAAATGTATGAGGAATGGAATGCCATCCCCGGCTTTTCTTTTGCATATGAGCAAAAAGGGTTGTTGGAAATTTTCCAAACAGATGCTGGGGAAGAAAAGTGCAAGCATTTGGTAGAGAAAGCTCATGAATTGGGTTTAACAGATACTCGATTATTGAATTACGATCAGCTCCAAGCATTAGAACCACAAACAAAATTAAATGCAAAAGGAGCGGTATTATTTAACTGCGATGCGCATTTATATCCTAATCTATTGATGAACCGCTTATTCAATTTATTGAAAGATAGAGGAGTGCATTTTGTAAAAGATACAGAAGTGATAGGCTTTGAGAAAAAAGGCAAAGACATTACTGGTATTAAAACCAATAAGGAATTTTATTCAACAGATGCAGTTGTTTTGGCAACAGGTTCGTGGAGCCGTGAATTGGCCGCTCAATTGGGCTTGGATATTTTATTAATGCCTGGAAGAGGGTATTCTATCACCCTCGAAAATTCCCCGTATAAAATCAATTATCCGGCAGTGCTTGTGGAAGGTAGAGCGGCACTGACCCCAATGGATGGCAATAAAATTCGATTTGGAGGAACCATGGAAATCACTTCTACTAAAACACCTCCAAGGATGAATAGGGTGGAAGGCTTGTTGCAAGCAGTCAAAGGATTTTATCCTGAATTTGATATTCCAGTTCCAACGATAGACAAAGTCTGGTTTGGTTTTAGACCATGTTCTGCAGATGGCTTGCCTTATTTAGGAAAGCCGGCAAAATGGAACAATTTGGTAGTTGCAACAGGGCACTCTATGGTGGGCTTGAGTTTAGGTGCTGGAACAGGAAAATTGGTCAGTGAGTTGATTCAGGATAAACAACCAAGTATGGATATTCGTCCATTTAACCCAGACAGATTTAACTAACAGAATAAATAATGCAATGCTTTAAATGAATTTGTATTTTTACTGATCATATGGATTGTACTACCTCTTATTTGTCATACGATAGCACCCAAGCTTTTTCGAAAATTGTGACTGATTATTTGCATCAGTCTGATTCGCTGAAACCTTTTTACGAATATGCTCCAACAATCGAAGGAATCAATACGGCCATTGATAGCAGAAAGAAAATAAATACCAATAGAACTCTATTGGTCAATACTATTAAAAAGCAATATAGCGGCTTGACAATTTCTGAAAAAGTAAAAACGAATATTGATTTATTGCAGCAAGAAAATGCGTTCACAATTACTACTGCACATCAGCCCAATATTTTTACAGGTCCTTTGTATTTTATTTATAAAATAATGCATGCGGTGAAATTGGCTGAAGAATTATCTCTTCAATTTACAGATAACAAATTTGTTCCTGTTTATTATATGGGCAGTGAGGATGCAGATTTAGAAGAATTGGGAAGTATACATTTGGGTGGCCAGGCATTGATTTGGAATACTAAACAAACTGGTGCTGTGGGTAGAATGAGGGTAGATAAATCATTCCTTCAAATGATGCATGCTATTCAAGGGCAAATAGGTGTGTTGCCATTTGGTAATGAGTTATTTGAATTATATAAGTCATGCTATACTGAAGGGAAATTAATACAGCAAGCTACGCTGGAATTGGTGAATCATTTGTTTGCAGATTATGGTGTGGTTGTATTGATACCTGATCAAGCAGAATTGAAAGCTGCTTTTTCTTCGGTGATACAAAAAGAATTATTAGAGCAATTTTCTCATTCGATAGTAGAAAAAACTGCAGCTGCTCTTTCTCTGAATTATAAAGTACAAGCATCTGGTAGAGACATTAATTTATTCTATTTGGTCGATAATTATCGGGAAAGAATTGAATTAAATGCCGAAGGTCAATTTGAAATCAAGGCTTTGCACATCGTTTTTTCTAAAGAACAAATCCTGCAAGAATTAGCAAATTATCCAGAACGATTTAGTCCTAACGTAATTTTGAGAGGTGTTTTTCAAGAAACGATTTTACCCAATATTGCTTTTATTGGGGGTGGGGGAGAATTGGCCTATTGGTTAGAATTAAAAAATGTTTTTAAAGCAGTAAATATTCCTTACCCTGTTTTAGTATTAAGGAATTCATTTGTAGTGATAGAAAAAACGCAAAAAGAAAAATTAGCAAAACTATCTTTTAGTGAAATAGACCTTTTTGCTGATTCATTGGAGCTGATCAATAGAACAGTAAAAGCATCTACCCTGAATCAACTGTCTTTAGGTAAAGAACTATCAGCATTAGATGCTATTTATCAGCAACTACAAGATTTATCAGGTGCTATCGATACTTCATTAGTGGAGCATGTTATTTCTATCAAAAGCAAAGCGATAAAAAAAGTGGAGCAATTGGAAAAGAAGATGCTTCGGGCTGAAAAGCAAAAGTTTCAAACTGCCATTCAGCAAATCACTCAATTAAAATCGAGTTTATTTCCTGGCAATAATTTGCAAGAAAGACAGGAGAATTTTTCTCTATTTTATTCGAAATACGGCAATAATTGGCTTCGCTTTATACATCAAGAATCACAAGGATTGAGACAAGAGTTCGGTATTATTTATATTGATTAATTGGTTCCTCCTCCCGGCTTTTTAGGCATTACAGTTTTTGGTTTTTCTGCCGGTTTTTCTCCAGGTTTATTAGCAGGAGTTGCAGGTAGATTACCAGGTTTTTTGTCTTTAGGATCAATCGGTTTTTCTCCTTCTTTTAATATGATTTGAGATTCGGCACCTAACTCTTCTGGTTTAATATCTTTTGGAACTTCATAATCAGTTGATGTGCCCGTACCTAAATCTTCTCCTTCACCTCCCAGTACTGGCGTTGTGCCATTAATATAATCGATATTAATATCATTACTCATGATATCAGGTTTGATAAAAGTTAATTTGGTATCTATACCGCAATTGGCATCAGCAGCAGCTTTATTAAAAAAGTAAGCCCAAATAGGCATTGCAGCCCTACCGCCCTGACCATTTAAATTTTCACTATTGAAGCGAATAAATCGATCGTCACAACCAACCCATCCACCAGCCAAATATTGAGGAGTATATCCCATGAACCAGGCATCACTATTATCATTGGTAGTTCCTGTTTTTCCGGCAATTTCTAATCCGCTTGGAGGATCGTACTGCCAAATTCCTTGTCCTGTTCCATTGGTCATTACCCCTTGCATCATTTTGATGATGGAATAAGCGGTAACATCATTAATAACTTCTTTGCGTTTTGGGGTGAATGTTGCCAATACATTTCCATTTCTGTCTTCAATTCGAGTAATGTACATTGGTTTTGCATTGAAGCCTCTTCCAGGAAACATGCTATAAGCTTGCATCATTTCGTATAAAGAAATTTCTGTGGCACCTAGGGCGATGGAAGGATAAGGATCCAGTTTACTCTTCATCTCACATTTTTTAAGGTATTCTACAAATCTTTTAGCTCCATTATTCGCCGTATTATCGAGTTGCTTTAAAATATACGCAGAAGCGCAGTTCCTGGATTTTGCTAATGCCAAAGCCATCGGCATGGTAGCGCCTGTACAAGTTTTTCCAGTATTGGGTACCGTACCATAACTGCCAAAACTTTGTTGCACATCTTGTACTTCTGTATTAGGAGTAAAGCCAGCTTCCTCTATGGCTAAACTATATAATAATGGTTTGATAGTAGAACCCACTTGACGCTTGGTATTGATATTAGCGTGGTCGTATTTAAAGGTTTTGAAATCTATTCCACCAACCCAAGCTTTTATCTGCCCGTTGAGTGGGTCCATCACCATGAAACCAGCTTGCAACATTTGACGATGGTACTTAACAGAATCATAAGGGGTCATTACTGTGTCTTTGCCTCTTGTGTTGTTCCATGCAAAAATATGCATGGGCACTTTTTGATAAAAAGTCTTTTTTGTTTCATCGTCTGAAAGACCATCTTTCTTGGCATTTTTCCAACGTTCAGATTGTTTCATGGCCTGTTCTAACACATTTTCATATCCCTTCCAAACAGTTCCATTTTTGATATTTTCTTGTGTGTTCAATAATTTTTGCATATAGCTGATATGCTTTGCAACAGACTCTTCGGCATACAATTGCATTCTCGGATTGATGGTTGTGTAAATTTTTAAACCATCTCTATATAGATCATAAGTATCACCGTTGTTCTTTTTATGCTCTTTACACCATCTTTTCATTTCTTCGCCCAACACCATTCTGAAATAGGGTCCTAGGCCAGTTGTTTCATCTAATTTTTTATAATTGAGTTCAATGGGTTTCGATTTTAGAATGGTGGCTTCTTCCTCCTTCAAATAGTTGTTTCTAACCATTTGATTCAATACTGTATTTCTTCTGTCTAATGCTAATTTTGGATTTCTTCTTGGATTATATAGCGTTGCCCCTTTTAACATTCCAATTAATACTGCGGCTTCCTCCACATTTAATCTATCTGGCTCTTTTTGAAAAAATGTTTTGGAGGCGTTTCTAATTCCAAAGACATTATCGCCATAAGCAACAGTGTTCAAATACAAAGTAGCAATTTCTTCTTTGGTAAAATTACGTTCCAATTTTACGGCAATAATACCTTCTTTCAGTTTTTGTAAACCTCTTAAAATAAAGTTTTTGGTACTCCAGTTTTCAGTAAATAAGTTTTTGGCTGTTTGCATGGTGATGGTACTAGCACCGCCTTCACTACCTAAATAAAAGAAAGCCCTGGCTAATGATCTTGCATCAATACCACTATGATCGTAAAAACGCTCATCTTCTGTTGCTACTAGCGCTTCAATAACATTTTTACTTATGTCTTTATATTGTACATTAATTCTGTCTTCAATATAATATTTACCCATTAAAGTACCATCTTCTGCATAAACCTGACTTGCCAATGAAGCTGTTGGGTTTTCGATGTCATTTAAATCTGGCATGCTGCCGATCCAACCAAAATTCAGCATTAATAAAAGCACAATTACAAAAGCAAATCCGCCAAAAAAAATACGCCAGAATATCTTAACAGGTCTCGTCATAAAAGTGGTTATATAAGAATTATAAAGCTAAACAAGAGTTTTGGGATAAAATCAAGTAAATGGTTAAAATTTATCTGGAAATAATTGATGAAGAAATGTACTATATGTAGTGTAATTCCTTCTTTTTTGCAGTATAGTTAAGTTAGAAAGGCTAATTATGCTGTAATTGTACTTATCGGCTGTGAGCCAAGGAACAATTCTTGAATTGGTTAAAGGTTTTGCTTGATCCAAATAGCTAATAGCAGCAGAAGCATTCGCAAATGGCCCACCAATCAGCAAAAACTGAATGCTGTCACTAATGGGTAAAATCGTTATGAGTATTTTTTGACCATAAAACCTTTCCTGATTGAATCGGTTGAAAGCATTTTTTGCCTCGCTGATAAAAATAGGATCAAGCTTATTCATTACAAATACAACATATTGAGCTTCGTTCGCATTAAATTGGTAACTGCTGTCTGCAATTGGAACTAAAGGTTTTGTTATTACTGGCGCCGTTACAACTGGTGCTATTTTTTGAATAGGAGCGGGGTTACTTAATGTAGCTTTTGGAAGATCAATCTTTGTAGTATTCGTACTGTTTAAATCTATATTTCTGCTCACCATTTCTTCAGACCTTTCAACCTCTAAATTGCTCAAATAGGCTTCAATTTCTTTTCTCCTTTTTAATACATCAATCATATTGGTTGCTTTTGCAGCCATGTCGGTTTTAGGAAACATTGATTGTATGCTTTCTAATCGATTAATAGCAATACTATCTTGTTTTTGCTTGATATAATAAATTGATTCGATGTACAACAATTGTGGAGTCCAATAATTTTTACCAAATTGCTGGTCTGCTTGTAATTTTTTTTCTTTAGCGTTTTCAAATTGACCTTCTAAAAAAGAACGATATATGGAAGCATAAGTCTGTTCTGCCGGTGTCAATGAAACAGTGGATGGGGCATTCATTATTTTTTTTGAATAAACACCAGAAGGATATTGTGTTTTCAATTGACCTATTAAAGAATCAGCTTTTTGGTATTGACCTGTTTTATTGTAACATAAATTCAGATTGTATAAAAAAGTTTCTGATGGCGGATTACTGGGGAATCTTTTTAATATCTCATTGTAAGTGTCAATAGCAGTTGGGTAATCTTGCAAATAATATTGAAAAATGTAGGCATTGTTGGTTAAAGCTAAAAACAATTTTTTATTGGACTCTTCCAATTGTTGATTGGTCAACGGTAAGTCTGCTTCTAGCGTTTCTAACTTAATTTCCTTCGGTTCTATTTTTTTGGCAACGGATACTGCAGCAGCATCCATAACATCAACAGTCGGATTAAAAGAACGATCAACCGCAGATTGCCTTCTCCAATTATCTACATTTGGTCGAGTTCCCCACTTTGCTTTAAAATCGCTCAACCCCTTTGTTTTTAATGAGCCACTTGCAAAATAGAATTCGGAATTCGCGGGTTTAAAAAGATCTTCTGCTGCTAAGAGGGGTAAATTGCCGCCAAAGGAAACTGCATTGTCAACATCTTTCAATCCGTTTTCTTTCCTTATTTTTTTGAGTAAATTTTTCAGGTATGTATTTCTTTCTTCTAATGGCAATGATGCGATTCTTTGTAAGCTATCTTCTTTTTGAATGAGTAATACGTTTTTTGAAATGGAATCCAAAGGAGGCCTTCTATTATTTACTCTCAGCTGATCAGGTTCTTTTAATAAACCAACTTGAATACTATCATAACTGCTTGCTGCATTGATATATTTTTTAGAAAAATAAAAAACATCACCTAGCATTAAATAACTTAATTGTTTTTGCTGTTCATTATTCTCTGATGTTTCAATGCTTTTTAGTAATAATTTTTCTGCAGAAGGATAATTTTTTCTTTTCAATTCTAATTCTGCCGCTGCATAATAAATAATATCCCTATACCCTGTGTATTTGTCTTTTTTGGCAAGTTGTAATAATTGGTTTAAATTTTCTTGTAATGCATTTGGTTTGTTCTCTGCTGAAAGCCCTACAATCTTTAAACGTGCGTATACTTCCATTATTGGGTCAGTGGTATGCTGGATTGCTTTTTCATACCATTTAATTGAAGCGGAATCTTTGCCAGCTTTTTCAAATAATTGTGCTGCAAGATATTCCCATCTTGCTTTTTCTACTTTATTATTCTCATTTTCTAATGCTTTGTAAATATTTACAGCTGCGCTATCGTAATTTTGACGATTATACTGAAGATAAGCTTCCATCTCAAACCAATCATATTTGAGTCTCTGAGGAAATAATTTATCAGTTCTAATTATTTCTAAAAGTCCTTCTGCTTCAGCCAGTTTTTTTTGTTCTATATAATTTCTGATTTGATATAAGAAACTTTCGTTTCTGGCAGGAGGGTTGGAAGATATTTTTTTCCAAATATTTCTTTTTTCAGAACTAGAAATAGAAAACAAACCATTCGTATTACTTGCGTTACTCCCAATCGGAATATCGTAGCCATCATCTTTAGGTGAAAATGCATAATTGATAAATTGAAAAATCATGGCAGCCGAATCAAAATTCTTTCTATGCATATATGAATTACCTAATAATAAATAGGTTCTGTCAACCCAATCACTTCTTAAATCATGTAATAGAATTGCAGCAGTGCATTTGTATATTACTGTATCGATTTGACCTTTTGCTGTTTCATCTAAACTATAATTGTAGAAGGAAAGCAACTGAGTATAATCATCTTTATGAATTTCCTTTGCCTTACTAATGATGTCTTCTAATTTGGCATTCGCATTAAAATAATAATTGTAATGAGTAACTGTATTGGTGTAAATTCTTTTTGGGGTAGAAAATTTTTTGTCTCCAGTTTTTTCAGAAGCCAGTTTTCTGTTTTGGAATTTGTCTGGTTTCGTTAATTCTACAGAAGAGCCGGATTGAGCATTTAACTCAAAACAACAAAAAATCATTAGTATAATCTGACTAAATAGATATTTTGAAACAGGTTGCTGCATAAAATCGCTTAAAAATACAGTTATTTCTTTTTCGATGAATCATAAAACCATATCAATCAGTACCTTTAACCTGTTTTTGACACTATGGATAAGATTAACCCAGAAAGCACCTTTAAAAGACTCAGAAATACCTATCGATTGGTATTGATGAACGACGATACATTCGAGGAAATGCTTACGCTAAGACTTTCGAGGCTAAGTGTATATATTGGGTTAAGTACCATATTTGTGGTTTTGGTTGGCTTAACCATCGCATTAATTGCTTTTTCTCCTCTAAAATATTACATACCTGGTTACGGTACAAAAGAGAGTAGAACTGCCTTGCAATTGCTCAAAATAAGAACTGATTCTTTGGAACAAGCTATTCATTATAAAGAACAATATATAGAGGGAGTGAAAAAAGTATTATCCGGTAATGCCCCTTCTACATTAGATACAGTTCCATTGGTTTTACCTAAACTGGAATCTTCTAATGACTGATCCTTATTAATTTATAATTATGAATGCACAGCATAAAAAATTGTATTTGCCTTTAATCATTTTATTTGTTTCTATAAATGCTGTATCTATTGTGTTTAAGCCATTTATGGTTCAACATCAAATAGATAATGCAGTAGTTATTTCTTCTAATACTTTGCTGTTTTTTATTTCAATAATGAGTTTATATATGCAGCTAAAGTCAGTCAATAATCCTAACCCTCATGCAATGGTTAGAGGAGTGATGGGGTCGGTTGTGCTCAAATTATTTGTTTTAGGTACGGCAGCTTTTTTATACTTATACGCCGCAGGAGAAACAAAAAGTGTAAATGCACTTTTTATTTCTATGGCTTTATACTTGATCTATACTTGGTTGGAAGTCAGGTTGGCACTCCAATTAAATCCTCCCAAAAATGGCAGTAACTGAACATCCATTAAATGATTTGAAGCATTATGTGCCGGAGGGTAGTTTTGATAAAGTAGTAGAATATCTCCATCAATATCGAGTTCATTTAACTGTTTCAAAAGTTCGTAAATCGGTGTTAGGTGATTATCGGCACGCTCATTTAGGAAGCAACCATAGAATCAGTATAAATGGAAATTTAAATCAATACGAGTTCTTAATTACTTTATTACACGAGTTAGCTCATTTGTTAACCTATGAAGCTTATAAGAACAAAGTGGACGCGCATGGAAAGGAATGGAAATTGTGCTATGGGATTTTATTGAATGATTTTATTTTATTGAATATTTTTCCAAAAGAGGTAGAAGTAGTTTTGAAAAAATCTATGCTATCTCCGGCTGCTACTGCCAATGGGGAAGTTGCTTTATTGACTGTTTTAAGAAAGTACAATCAACATCAGAAAGAAGGATTTCAATTATTGTCTTCTATTCCTGAAGGAGCATTATTTATGACTGATAATGGAAAAATATTTAAGAAAGGAAAATTGAGAAGAAAAAGATATGCTTGTGTAGAACTAAAAACGGGGTTGCCTTACACAGTAAGTGCTATATCTGAAGTAAAACAATTAGCAATTGGATATCATTGATCTATCAAATAAAAAATCCTGGCTACCATCGGCAACCAGGATCTACATTTTTATCATTCTAGCAATTATGCTACGGCCTTCTTTACCAAGTCAGCTGCCTCGCTCAATTGAATAGCAGATTGTACTTTTAATCCACTTTCGTCAATTAATTTTTTTGCTTCTACTGCATTGGTGCCTTGTAAGCGAACAATGATTGGAATATTGATATTTCCCAATTTATTGTATGCTTCAATTACTCCTGCAGCAACACGATCGCAACGTACAATTCCGCCAAAAATATTGATCAGAATGGCTTTTACATTTGGATCTTTCATGATGATGCGAAATCCGGCTTCAACAGTTTGTGCATTTGCAGTACCGCCTACATCCAGAAAATTAGCTGGCTCACCACCACTCAATTTGATCATATCCATGGTTGCCATGGCAAGTCCTGCACCATTAACCATACAACCAACATTGCCATCTAGCTTCACAAAATTCAGGTTGAATTGTCCTGCTTCTACTTCTGTAGGATCTTCTTCTGTAACGTCTCTTAATGAGGCAATATCTGGGTGACGCATCAATGCATTATCATCAATATTCATCTTGCAGTCTACTGCAATGATTTTTTCATCACTTGTTTTAAATAATGGATTAATTTCTAGCATACCGCAATCCAAACCAACATAGGCTTTGTAGAGGTTGGTTACAAATTTGACACAGTTTTTGAAAGCTTCACCACTTAACCCTAAGTTAAATGCGATTTTTCTGGCTTGAAATCCTTGTAATGGTCCACCTGGGTGTACCCATTCTTTAAATATTTTTTCAGGGGTATTATGGGCAACTTCTTCAATATCCATACCACCTTCGGTACTATACATGATTACATTCATGCCTTTAGAACGATCCAAGAGAATAGACAAATAAAATTCTTTCACCGGATTTGGGCCAGGATAATAAACGTCTTGGGCAATTAAAATTTTGCTTACTTTTTTACCTGCAGCTCCAGTTTGAATGGTAACTAAGGTTCCGCCTAATAGGTTTTTGGCAATATTGGTGATGTCTTCAGCACTTTTTGCAACTGCAACACCTCTTTGATCATTTCCTATAATTTTACCTTTTCCTCGGCCTCCAGCATGAATTTGGGCTTTTACAACTGCAAAATTATTGCCTGTTTGGGTTTTTATCTGGCGATAGGCCTCTTCGGCTGCCATTACGGTGTCCACCGCAATACCTTCTTGGGTGGGAACATTGTATTTACTGAGTAATTCTTTTGCTTGGTACTCATGAAGATTCATATGGAACAATTTTTGCGAAGATATGTTAAACTGATAATCAGAATTAATACTTTATTATTATTGTTGTAACATTAATTCTATTATTTTTACCCTTTCAAAACTTTAATTAAATCTATAAATATGAAAAAAATCGTTTTTGCGCTGTTTGGAACAGTTTTGTTAGTGGGATTATACTCTTTTGCACCTAAAAAATCAACAAAAGATGTGGTAACCATGAATGTTTTGGCTGATAAAAGCCGTATTGATTGGGTAGGCTCTAAAAAGAGTGATTTCCATACTGGTTATTTTACTGTAAAAAGTGGAACAGTTCAAGTGGAAGCTGGAAAATTAAAAGGTGGAGAATTTGTTATTGATTTGGCCAATGTTAAAGTAACAGATGCTGCAGGTGCTAAACTTGAAGGGCATTTAAAAACGGCTGATTTCTTTGATGTTGCAAAGTTCAGTGAAGCTACTTACAAAATCAGCTCAGTAACTTATACTGGTGACAATACTGCAACCGTTGCAGGTAATTTAAATTTAAAAGGAGCTAGCTTACCAGTAAGTTTTCAGGTAGCTATTCGTAATTCAGATGACAAAGGTTTTTTTGGAGAAGCATTTTTTAGCTTAGACAGAACCGCTTTTGGAGTGAATTATGGTATCGGGAATGTTGCCAAAGACGTTCAATTGGCTATTCATCTTTTTGCTAAATAGATTTATATAAAAAGATACTTAAAAGCTCTGCCATTTATTTGGTGGAGCTTTTTTTATGATGGATATTTAAAGTACCAAGCATCTAGTGTATATGAAAGTATTGTTATTTTCCTTGTTATTTTTTTGTGCATATTCTCCAATAAAAGCCCAAGGGATTTCTGATGGTTTTTTATTGGTTAAAGCTTCCCAATCGGTTTATGCTCCTGGTGATACTTTGTTTTTTTCTGTTTCGGACGAATCAAAAAAAATACCCAATAATGCATTGATACATGTAGAATGGTTAGACGAAGCCGGCCGAAAATTAGACTTTCAATATCTTTCATTGAGCCAAGGAAAAGCATGTGGATATTTTGAAAATAAAAAAATCATTAGTGGGCCTACTATGTTACGTGCCTATTTCACTAGCAATGCGCTGCCCATGCATATTAGCAGGGATTTTATTTTTATTGATTCAAAAAAGAAAGATAGGTTAATTGAGTTTCCTGATACGCTTTATCCATACATTATCAATGCAAAATATTCCACTGTTGATATCGGGTTTACGAATTACTATTTTATAAAAGAGAAGTTTAAAAAAAGTACGATTCAGTATCAGTTAATTGATGAAAATGGTGATATACAAATGATCGATCAAGCCGAAAAAATCAACGACTCTATTTTTAGAGTAGCCAATGTTGATTTTAAAGGAAAGGGAAGTATCCGATTTTTTGTGAATAATGAAATGGAGTATAAGGACTATGATGGATTCTCCATTGAACCCGCCGATAAAAAAGGGTTAGTAGTTTGGGATTTCGATTCTATCAGCAGAAAGGCGATGGCATTGGTGAAAACATCGCTGCAACAAAATAAAAAAATCAATAAAGCGAAATCAGGTGAAGCCGAACTCACCAATTATACGAAAGAAGGATTGCCAGACGTATCAGTTAATTCGGTAATAAAAACAAAGGAGGAGGAATTAAGTAACAAATATGTACAAAACGGGTTTTTCAGAAATAGTTTTAGTCAATCAGTGAACGTATTGGAAGATCCTACAGCCAATACCAATTTAACTGTTCAAGATTATGTCTTGCAAAAATTTCCTGGAATTACGTTGAAAAATGGCGAACTGCGTTTTCGGAATGGTACCATTGACATTTTTGTAGATGAATCAAGGTTTTCTGTCTTGCCTGAAAATTTAAGGGATATCGCTTACATCAAATTTATTAAAGCCACAATAAGAGGTTTAAATGAAGGGGGAGGTGCATTATTGCCCGGGAGTAAAGCTGCCCCTGCAGGAGTAACAGCCACATTGGCTTTTTATATAAAGAAAGGAGATGAGCCGCTTCCTAATAATAAATTGAAGACAATTAGTTTCCCGATCGTTGGTATACAATCAATTGCCTGTAAAGAATAGTATTAAAGGTATCTTTCTTCGATTATTTTTTTATGATGCATCATGTGACCAAAAATGATATACCCTACTGCATTAGCAGTAATGTTGTTGCCACTGGCTTTTCCAATATTACTCAACTGTTCTTCATTGAAGGATTGAATTAATAAATCGGTTGATTTTCTTAGAGCGATGAATTCTTCTTTTAATGATACAAATGATCTCATTGATGCATTTGCAGCAATCGCATAATCGTTTTCTTCAAAACCAGGAAGTGGTGTGCTGTCATTTCTTCCAATCCTCAATAATCTATACTGCATGATTCTTTCTGTGTCGATTACATGTTGTAATAAATCTTTTAATGTCCATTTTTCTGGAGCGTATTGATAATCTGCTTTTTCTTCAGGCAGGTTTACATAAAAATAAGATAGCGGGTGAGAATAGGTATTAACAGCTTCATGCAAATTGTTTGCATCTACCTTGCTTATATATCCTTCGTAAAATGCACCATATTCTCCTTGTTTTGGTTTGGCCATTATTTTAATGTTTTAGTTGTTTTGATGGATTGACTGTTTTTTGAAGAACCAGATAACAATTTATATTCATTCGCTAATATAACAGCATTGTAAGCATTCACAATGCCACCAGATTTACATAGATTGGAGAAATTAATTTTTTCTCCTTTCTCTCCTGGTTTGATGCATTTGATATTACTGTCGGGTTTTGAAACAGATTGTTCTATAATTTGTTTCACTTCAATTGCAGTTAATTCAGGATAATATGATCTTATTAAAGCGGCTAATCCCGCAACAACAGGAGCAGCCATACTTGTTCCCTTTAAATTACCATATTGATTGCCACCTGGTAAAGTAGAATAAATTTTAACTCCAGGGGCAAAAACATCTACATTTTCCTTACCATAATTACTAAAATCAGCTGCAATTGATGGATCAATCTTAATATCTGAGCTCGCACCAACTGTAATGAAATTTTTGGCTTTTGTTTTCCATTCTAATAACCAAGGGTTTGGGAAATTTTCTTTTTCGTCCATATTCTCCGATTCATTACCAGAAGCGTGGACCAATAAAACATCTTTTTGCTCGGCATATTTTACTGCACTATCCACCCAATTTTTTTCAGGCGAAAAAGATTTTCCGAAACTCATATTGATCACTTTAGCACCTTGGTCTACTGCATATCGTATTGCTAGTGCAATGTCTTTATCGTATTCGTCGCCATCAGGCACAACTCTTAATGTCATAATTTGTACATGATCGGCCACTCCATCTATACCAATTGAATTGTTTCTTTGAGCAGCAATTATTCCTGTCACATGGGTTCCATGCATTGGTCCTGGGCCCATTACATCGTTGTTGCCATAAAATCGATCTGAAAAATTATCATAATCATCTTTCACTATCTCTGCTCTAAAATTATGGGGCGTTTTTTCTTTCGATTCAAAACTTTCTTTTTTCCCATCAATATATTCATCTAGTTCATTTAAGGTAAATGTGTTTTTTTCATCCGGATCAATTCCGATCATTTTCATACAGGTCAGGTATCCTATTTTTGCATCTTTACCAGCCTTTGTAATGGGTTCGAATTTTTCTAATTGATCACTAGTATATTCTTCTTTGCCCATTTCTTTTCGAAGAATAAGATCATTGCGTTTCATGGCTTTAGCAGTCAATTCAATGAATAAAATATCCATTTGCTCTTCTTGACTAAAATTAATGGCCTTAGCTGCTTTCTGCCAGATTTCATAATGCGCTTTATCTACACTGCTCAATTGATTGGTATCAATTACTTTCCCTAAAAATCGATCTTTCCATTTATGATAAACCCTTGCTCTTTCATCGGACACTTTTTTGATGCTTCTTCCATCTTTACCTCCTAAGAAATTCCATCCATATACATCATCTATGTATCCATTGTGATCATCGTCAATACCATTGCCAGGAATTTCTTTGGAATTATGCCAAAGATTTTTTTTGAGATCTTCATGTGTAGTGTCTACACCAGAGTCTAAAACTGCAACTATAACAGTTTTAGGTATTTTCTTTTTTGATTGTAAATATTCATAAGCCTTGTTCAAACTAATACCGTAAAATGCATCTTTTGTTGAATCCAACAAGTGCCAACCTTTTAGATTGTCTGTTTGAGCAAAAAGCCCGCTTGAAAAAATAATAATGAATAAAAAAGTAGGGGCAAATAATCGAAGCATTCAGTAGTCTATTTTATGCAGCACAAATTTGCATAATCATTTGCATAATAAGTACACTATTTATACTATTTATGAAACTCTTAAGTTTATACTTAGTTGATTTAGCTAATGAAATGTTAAAGACGAAAGCCAAGACTACTAAACCGTTTCACTCAGGTATTGAGGTTCTTCTTTAAAAGCAACTCTTGGTTTTAATCCTAGCATTGAAAACATCGTATTGTCTTCTTCAAAGCTCGGATTAGGTGTAGTTAATAGTTTATCTCCGGCGAAAATTGAATTTGCTCCAGCCATAAAACAGAGGGCCTGTTCGGCAATACTCATTTCCGTTCTTCCTGCACTTAATCTTACCATTGTTTTGGGCATTAAAATTCGGGCAGTTGCAATCATTCTTACCATATCCCAAATATCCACTTTTGGATTATTGGCCAAAGGAGTACCTTTTATGGCAACCAAAGCATTGATAGGAACACTTTCTGGGTGCTCAGGCATATTTACCAAGGTCAACAGCATATTGATTCGATCAGCATGTGTTTCGCCTAGTCCAATTATTCCTCCACAACAAACTGTTACTCCTGCTTTTCTAACATTATCTAGTGTAGCTAATCGATCATCGTAAGTTCTTGTAGAAATAATTTCTGAATAATGCTCCTTACTGGTATCTAAATTATGATTGTATGCATACAATCCAGCAGCAGCTAGTCTTGTAGCTTGATCTTCTGTTAGCATACCCAAAGTGCAACAAACTTCCATACCCAATTCATTTACACCTTTGACCATATCAATCACTCGATCAAAATCTTTATTATCTCTTACTTCTCTCCAAGCAGCTCCCATGCAGAATCTTGTACTCCCTGCACTTTTTGCTTTTTGGGCATATTCCAATACTTCTTCTTTTTGCATTAGGGCTTGTACTTCAACTCCTGTTGAATACCTCGCCGCCTGTGGACAGTAAGCGCAATCTTCGCTACAGCCGCCAGTCTTAATACTCAATAAAGTACATACCTGTACTTCAGCTGTATCATTGTATTTTCGATGAATGCTTGCCGCATTGAATACCAATTCTAAAAGTGGGCTATCGTATACAGATTTGATTTCTTCAGAAGTCCAATTGTGACGAATTTCAGGTTGCATTTATTAAGATTGTATTACAAATATAATGGCTTCAATGAATTCTTTATTCTGCATTTCTATGAAGACTATAATTTCTCCATTTAGCAATCACATTGGTCATGTCTTCGGGTAACGGAGATTCAAAAAAAACCTCCTTTTGAGTAATTGGATGAACAAAACCCAATGTTTTTGCATGCAATGCACATCGACTGCAAACCTCAAAGCAATTATCTACAAACTGCTTATACTTGGTATATATAGTGCCTTTTAAAATTTTGTCTCCTCCGTATTCCCAATCATTGAATAAAGTATGCCCCAAGTGTTTCATATGTACCCTGATTTGGTGGGTTCTTCCAGTTTCAAGAATACATTCAACCAGTGTTACATAATTAAATTGTTCAATTACTTTATAATGAGTGATTGCGTGTTTCCCTATTTCTCCATCGGGGTATGCATCGAACATTTTTCTATTTTGTTGATGTCTGGCTACATGGGCTTCGATGGTTCCTTCTGATTGCTCAATATTACCCCATACAAGGGCTAGGTATTTTCTCTTTACTGTATGATTGAAAAACTGTTTGGCTAAATGAGATGCTGCTTCTACTGTTTTAGCCACTACAATTAATCCAGTGGTGTTTTTATCTATTCTATGAACTAAGCCAAATCGAGGTAGTTTTTCTTCATCAATAGAGGGATTTTGCTTTCTTAAATAATAGGCTATTCCATTTAGCAGGGTACCACTGAAATTCCCCACTCCCGGATGCACAACCATATTGGATGGTTTATTGATCACCATGATGGCTTCATCCTCATAAACAATATTTAAAGGGATATCTTCTTCTTTTAAAACAGTGTGTTCTGGATTGATCAGGCTCATTACCACTATTTCATCGGCAGGCCTAATTTTGTAATTGCTTTTAATGTTTTTGCCATTCACCGTTAAAAAGCCGGCTTCGATGGCTTGTTGTATTTTGTTTCTTGTGGATCCTTCCATGTGCATTTGAATCCATTTGTCAATTCGAAATGGTTCTTGCCCAGGATCTACAATAAAAGTTTTTCTTTCGTAAAGCGATTCTGACTGTTCTTCCGAATAAAGTGCTGTTTCAACCTGCATTTGGCAAATGTAAAACAAAACAGTTACTAAGCGTGAGTAAATCAACCATGCAATTTGGGTTTTGATGGCTATTTTTGTTGAATGCAACAGCAAGTATTGTTCGAAGATTTAGGTGTAAAGCAGTATAAAGCCGTATGGGATTATCAAGAGAGCCTGCTAAAAAAAAATGCGGAAGTGAAATTATTATTTCGATATAATAATGCCGATAATGAGCCTGTATTAGTTTTGCCAACATCCAATCATTTATTATTTGTGGAGCATCCGCCAGTATATACCCTTGGAAAAAATGGCAAGCCTGAACATGTGTTGATCAATGAAGAACAAAGAATTGAAAAAGGGATTGAATATTTTCAAATCAATAGGGGGGGTGATATTACTTTTCATGGGCCACAACAGTTAGTAGGGTATCCAATTTTAGATTTGGAAAAATTTAAAACGGATTTAGGTTGGTATTTAAGAAATTTAGAAGAAGTAATTATTTTGACTTTGGCAGAATATGGTATCAAAGGAGAAAGAAGTTTAGGTGAAACAGGTGTTTGGATTGATGCCCATTTAAAAGGTAAAGAAAGAAAAATCTGTGCCATGGGAATTAAGTGTAGCAGATGGATTACCATGCATGGATT
>JANOZT010000014.1:0-11769 GCA_031429515.1 Sphingobacteriia bacterium | reverse complement strand
CCTTTTATTTCAAAAGATTTTTGTGCATTTATTTGGATACTAATAAAAAATAGTACAAAGAGAAATATACATTTATTCATATTATTTTGAATGACGTTTTTGTAAAATGGAAAGTACATCTGCTAATGTATGCCCTTTAGCGTTTAATAAAAGTAAATAATGAAACAAAAGGTCTGCAGATTCATTCAAAAACAATTCCGCGTTATTGTCTTTGGCTTCAATCACCATTTCCACTGCTTCCTCTCCTACTTTTTGAGCAATCTTATTGATTCCTTTTGCAAACATTTTTGCAACATAGGAATCCTCAACGGATGCTTGTTTTCTAAGATTGATTATTTCCTCTAAATACAACAAAAAATCATCTGTATGATTTGGTTCACTCCAGCAAGTGTCTGCTCCTGTATGACAAGTTGGTCCTAGAGGGTGGGCTTTGATTAAAAGTGTATCATTATCACAATCAACTGCAATGGATTTTACTTCTAAGAAATGGCCACTCTCTTCACCCTTGGTCCATAAACGTTTTTTAGTTCTACTAAAAAAAGTGACTTTGCCTAGGGATAAAGTTTGTTGATAGGCTTCATCATTCATAAAGCCAAGCATGAGTACTTTATGAGTGATCGAATCTTGAATGATTGCAGGAACCAATCCATCGGAATATTTTGAAAAATTGATTGTCATATTGCAAATTTCGGGATTTATAATCGCATCGCGATGCCTTTTTCGGCGAGGAACTGTTTTAATTCGGGTATAGCTATTTCTTTGAAGTGAAAAATACTAGCTGCTAATGCTGCATCTGCTCCTGCTAATTGAAAAACATCGCTAAAATGTTCCATTTTACCAGCACCCCCAGAAGCAATGATAGGAACTGGCAGATTTACAGACAATTGTTGTGTAATATCCAATGCAAAGCCTTGTTTCGTACCATCATTGTTCATTGAAGTAAGCAATATCTCTCCAGCACCCAAATCTACTGCTTGTTTGGCCCAATCAAAACAAAGCATATTTGTTTTAACCCTTCCTCCGTTCAAATACACATACCAATTATCATCTGCTTCCTTTTTGGTATCAATGGCTAAAACAACACATTGACTTCCAAATTCTTTAGCTAACTCTTTGATTAATGTGGGTTGTTTAAATGCAGAAGTATTCACCGAAATTTTATCAGCTCCATTTTGAAGTAATACACTTACATCATCAATTGATACAATTCCTCCACCAACAGTAAAAGGAATATTGATATGATGGGCAATTTTATTTACAAGCTGACTCAAGGTTTTTCTGCGTTCATGCGTAGCAGTAATATCTAAGAACACCAATTCATCGGCGCCTTGCGCTGCATACAATGCGCCCAATTCCACGGGATCTCCTGCATCACGGATATGCTCAAAGTTGACTCCTTTTACAGTTCGGCCATCTTTGATGTCTAAGCAGGCTATAATACGTTTCGTTAGCAAAATTAGAATTATGAATTAAGAGATAAGAATTAAAAGATAAGAGATATGAGATAAAAGTTAAGAGTTATGTGAAATGAATGAAATTAGTTCTTTTAAAGTTATTCTACCTTCGTAAATGGCTTTACCAATGATTACACCACTACATCCGATTCTTTTTAATTCATGAAGATCTTCTATGCTACTCACTCCACCAGATGCCACGAAAAAAAGATGAGGGAAACGATCAATTATTTTTTCATACAAAGTAATAGATGGCCCTTCTAGCTTGCCGTCTTTACTAATATCAGTACAAAAAACTTGATTCAAGCCTTCATCTAAATAAGATTGAATAAAATCGAACACATTCGTATTAGTTGTCTCTAACCATCCTCCCACGGCTATCAATTCATCTTTTACATCGGCTCCTAAAAAGAATTTATTCGACCCATACTGATGAATCAATTGTTTAAAAGTAACAGCATCTTTTACAGCTAGACTTCCGATAGTTGCCATTTGCGCTCCAGATTGAAAAACTATTTCTACATCAGCCGCTTGTTTGATTCCTCCTCCAAAATCGATGATCAATTGGGTATGAGAAGCAATGGCTTCTAAAACTTTCCAGTTCTGCACTTTACCGGCTTTCGCTCCATCTAAATCTACTAAATGCAAACGCTTGATACCTGCCCCTTCAAACTCTTTAGCTACTTCTAAAGGAAACTCATTATAAATTTTTTGTTGAGCATAATCACCCTGAGTAAGACGAACACATTTTCCATCAATGATATCTATTGCTGGTATTATTTGCATTGCAATTATAAATTAATAAAGTTTTTCAAAATTTGTTCCCCAATATCTGCACTTTTTTCTGGATGAAACTGTGTTCCATAAAAATTATTGAAATGCAATGCAGAACTATATTCTTTCCCATAATTTGTTGTAGCTATACTATGCTCTCCGAGTGAAGCATAATATCCGTGAACAAAATAGCAATAACTGTTTTCTTTTATTTGATTGAATAAAGGTGTTTGCAAATGATAAACAGTGTTCCAACCGATTTGAGGAATTTTAATCATTTCTTGAGGAGTACTAATAAATCCTTTAACAGTCGAATTAAAAATTCCTAAACAATTGGTATCGTTCTCTTCGCTGTGCTTACACATCAATTGCATGCCTAAACAGATTCCCAAAACCGGTTGCTTTAATTGTATTATTAGTTGATCTAATTTTCTTTCTTGCAGATATTGCATGGCAGTGCTAGCTTCTCCAACCCCAGGAAAAATAACTTTATCAGCAGCAAGAATTTCATCAGGCGAATCTGTAACCAATGCTGCGACCCCAATACGTTCTAAAGCATAAAGAACGGATTGAATATTCCCTGCATTGTATTTAATAATGACCAATTTCATTTATCCTATTTAATGTCCAATGATTGGTTGTAAAAATTGTTGAGTAGTTTCAGCAATATCATTCATTTTTCCCAATTCTTTGATATAGGCAGATCCAATAATAGCACCATTGGCATTTTTACAAGCTGCATCAAAGCTCTCTTTGTCTTTAATACCAAAACCAACCAATATTGGATTCTTCAAATTCATAGACTGTAAGCGATGTAAATATTTTTCAACTATTTCAAAATTAGTTGCACCGCCCGTTGTTGCAGAAGAACTCACTGCATATAAAAACCCTGCACTCAATTGGTCTAAATGCTTAATTCGTTCAGGGGATGTTTCTGGTGTCACTAAGAAAATAAAATTCAATCCGTATTTACGAATAATAGCCCCATATTCATGTTCAAATTCAAATTCAGGCAAATCTGGCAAAATCAAACCATCTACACCAACAGCTCCTGCATCGGCGCAGAATTGTTCAAAACCGTATTGTAAAACAGGATTCATATACCCCATCAATACAATTCCAGTATTTTCTAATAATCCATTTTTACGACAATCAGCTAACTGATGAAATAACAATTTCATATTCATCCCATTCAATAAAGCTTTACTACTACTCTCTTGAATAACGGGTCCGTCAGCTAATGGATCGGAATAGGGCATTCCTATTTCAATAATATCTGCACCATTTTTTGCCAAAGATTCCATAATAGTTAATGTATCATTTAAGGCAGGAAAACCGGCAGTGAAATATACATTCAATACTTTATGCTTCTTTTGTTCGAATATTTTTTGAAGTCTACTCATACAATTGATCATTTATTAATACAAACCTTCATTCATGGCCATCATATAAGTGGAAAGATCTTTATCCCCTCTTCCACTTAAACAAATCACCACCACATCAGTTGGTTGTAAATTCATTTTTCCCAAAACTGCAAATGCATGTGCGGTTTCTAAAGCAGGAATAATTCCTTCTGTTTTACTTACATGAAATGCTGCTTCCATGGCTTCATCATCAGTAGCACTTAAAAAAACTCCTCTGCCAGACTGAAATAAATTGGCATGCAATGGTCCAACTCCCGGATAATCTAAACCAGCAGAAATGCTGTGTGGTTCAACCACTTGCCCATCTTCAGTTTGCATTACTAAACTTTTACTGCCATGTAAAATTCCTGGCTTGCCTAATTGAGTTGTTGCGGCACTCATTCCACTATTCACCCCATGTCCTGCAGCTTCAACAGCTACTAACTGAACAGTCGGCTCATTTAAATAATGATAGAAAGCTCCTGCAGCATTACTTCCACCTCCTACACATGCAATTACATGAGTCGGTAGTTCTGATCCGGTTTTAGCATTCAATTGGATTCGGATTTCTTCACTAATGATACTTTGAAAACGTGCTACCATATCAGGATAAGGATGAGGTCCTACTACACTGCCAATAATATAATGGGTGTCGTGTGGATGATTGATCCAATCACGTATTGCTTCATTGGTAGCATCTTTTAATGTTTTGCTGCCACTGGTTGCAGGAATAACTGTTGCTCCAAGCATTTTCATTCTGGCCACATTGGGTGCTTGTCTTTCAATATCTTTTTCCCCCATGTATACAATACATTCCATGCCTTTTAGAGCGCATACGGTTGCTGTTGCAACTCCATGCTGACCAGCTCCTGTTTCGGCAATGATGCGCGTTTTACCCAATCTTCTAGCCAATAAAATTTGACCAATGGTATTATTGATTTTATGTGCTCCGGTATGACAAAGGTCTTCGCGTTTTAAATAAATGGTTGTGTTGAATTCGGCACTTAGTCTTTCTGCATAAAACAATGGAGTTGGCCTACCAACATAATCTTTCAATAATAATTTAAACTCTTTTATAAATGAAGGCTCCTTCATGATGGAAAGATATTGTTGATTTAATTCAGCAACATTTCCGTGTAACATTTCAGGAATATAAGCACCCCCGAATTGACCATAATAACCTTGTTCCGTTGGATTTTGGTAATTCATAGTTCTAATTTTACTTATCATAATTTAATTGTAGTACAATCAATCCTTTGCTATCATCAATTCTTTGTACTAACTTATTATAGTTATAGGCTATTTTAAATTGATCAAATTGATCAATCCGATTATCGGAATTATACATCACTTTTTGACCACCTAAATCTGACAGAAGCCCGTTGTAATTATACCGAAATGCGATATTACCAATTCTATCAACTCTGCCAGAAAAATCATATAAAACAGAAGCCGTTCCAATCGTATTTACAAACCCTTGATAATTAAATCCAATTTTAACATCCCCAATTTGCTCTACCCTTTTTGAAACACTGTATACAATCGTTCCATTGGCATCGGTTTTTATTTCTAACAATTTCCCTTTATCAGTTATTTCCAAGTAAATATTATTAATTGCAAAACGATAAGAAGCCCTTCCATCTTGATTAACAAATACATTGGTCAATTGTTGTGCTTTTGCTACTTGAGAGAGAAAACAAGCTGCAGTGCTTAAAAAAACAAATTGAATGATCCGTTTCATTGAATGTCTTTTACTTGTTGTATGAAAGATTGAACCATTTCCATATTCTTCACTCCAGGAGATGTTTCAAATTTACTATTGATATCTATCGAAAATAGATCTTTTGCAACAGGCTTGGTAGCAAATTCTTGTAGTGAAGACAAATCATCTGGTCCTATCCCACCACTTAGAAAAAATGGTTTATTAATGGCCAAATTTTGTAAAATTGTCCAATCGAATTTTTCTCCAGTTCCTCCAAATGCTGCTCCAGCTGTATCAAATAAAAACATATCTACTACATCCTGGTAATCTTTTATTTTCCAAAGCACATCATCATCATTTCGAATTCTAAAAGCTTTAATAACAGTTACATAATCGGCAATTTTTTCGCAATATTTAGGAGTTTCATCTCCATGTAATTGAACCAGGTATAAACCACAATCATCTACTTGCCTTAATACTTGATCAGCAGTTTCATTTACAAACACACCTACTTTATTAATTTTTTGCCCTTTTGCTTTTTTCAGATCTGCGGGTTGAACATGCTTTAGAATATACCTTGGAGACTTTGGATAGAAAATAAAACCGCCAAACTCAACTCCCATAGCATCTAGTTGCATTAACTGATTAACACTATTTAAACCGCATACTTTAGACCGCATTTTGTTTTTCTTTTAAAGTCTGAACAAAATTGGCAAAAGCAATCGAAGGACTAGTTTCTTTCATAAAGTGTTCCCCAATCAAAAAACCTTTGAAACCAGCACGCTGTAAAGTTACAATGCTATCTACATTATTAATACCACTTTCTGCAATGGCTGGCTTAGATTGGGGTATTAGATCAATCAAATCAAGCGAATTAGCAATACTTACTTCAAAATTCTTCAAATTTCTATTATTCACACCTACTAGGTCAACCTCATCGCAAATATGGTCCAATTCTTCTTTATTATGAATTTCTAATAATACCTCCAACCCGAGTCCCTTAGCTACTTTAGCCATATTCTGCACTTCATGCTTTGTTAAACAGGCGGCAATCAAGAGAATCACTTCCGCTCCAAAAGCTTTTGCTTCAATTAATTGGTATTCATCAATCATGAAGTCTTTACGAAGAATGGGCACTTCATTTACTGTTGCTTTTATCAAATCTGAGATAGTGCCACCAAAGAATTGTTCATCAGTTAATACAGACAAACCAGACGCTCCATGTTCAGCATATGCCATAGTCACTTCTTCAACTGTTGAATGGTCATTGATGATTCCTTTGCTAGGACTTTTTCTTTTAAATTCAGCAATTATGCCTGTTCGTGAAGGATCAGTAATAAAAAATTTTAAAGAAAGTGTTTCTTTATTGAAAAAATATTCTTTTTCTAATTGAGCAAGTGGCGTTTTTATTTTCCGATTGGCTACTTCAATCTTCTTTTGGGCAATTATTTGGTCTAAAATATTCATCATTATGATTGTAGTTCTACTAATTTTTTTAATCCATTATATGCTTTTCCAGATTCCAAACTCTCCACAGCTTTTGAATAAGCCAATTCATAATTGGCATATAATCCAGTTGAGAAGAGGGCCATTGATGCATTGGCAAGTACCACCGCATTTTGAGACCATGTTCCTTCTCCTTTGATGATCTTCATAAATATTTTAGCAGACTCTTCTACAGTATTGCCTCCATAAATGTCTTCGGGTTGTACCATTCTTTTTCCCAACTGCTCAGGAGTGTAAATTCGTTCCCCTTTATTGGTGATTACTTTCGTATCTGCTGTGAGCGAAATTTCGTCATATCCGTCTAAACTGTGTATGATGGTAAATGCTTTTCCGGTTTGTTGCAATAAATAGTTATAAATTCTTGCCATTTCTAAACTATATACTCCCACTAATTGAAAATCGGGGTTTGCCGGATTAACCATTGGTCCTAGCATGTTAAAAAAGGTTCTTACTCCTAAATTTTTTCTGATTGGTCCAACAATTTTTAATGCCGGATGAAAAAGCGGCGCATGCAAGAAGCAAATATTGGCTTCATCCAACTCTTTTTGCAATTCTTCATTGTTATTTTTAAAACGATACCCCATTTGTTCCATCACATTGGATGCACCACTAATGGTGGATGCCCCATAATTGCCATGTTTGGCTATTTTTTGACCGGCACCTGCAACAATAAAACAGGCCAGAGTAGAAATATTGAAGGAATTTTTTCCATCACCTCCTGTGCCCACTATATCCATTATTTTACCCCCGGTAAGCTTTACCTTAACTGATAATTGCAATAATGCATCTCTGAAACCCAGGAGTTCATCAATAGTGATACTGCGCATTAAATACACAGTAATGAATGCGGTGATTTCAGCATCATTGTACTCTCCATTAGAAATATTCAATAATACTTCAGTTGCCTTTTCTCGAGATAAGGTTTTATGTTCAAATAAATATTGTAGTATTTTTTTCATTGAAATGATTTTATTTTTTTAACCAGTTTTGGATGATTTTTTCTCCATCAGGTGTTAATATACTTTCAGGATGAAACTGAACACCCTGTACATCAAAATTGTTATGCTGGAGTGCCATAATATATCCATTGTTGTCTTTTGCAGTGATCGTTAAATCTGATGGAAATGCTTGATCACTAATTACCCAACTATGATATCTACCAACAATAATTTCATTGGGTAGTTCATCAAATAAATAACTGCTAGACCCAGTTGATGATGGTTCTAATAATATAGGTGTTGCAACGCCATGATAAACAGTAGAAAGATTTACCAATGTTCCACCAAATGACTGACCAATTGCCTGATGACCTAAACAAACACCTAAAATGGATTTACTGGGCGCATATTCTTTAATTAAATCTAGCAACATGCCAGCTTCAGAAGGAATGCCAGGGCCTGGTGATAAAATAATTTTATCATAGGCTGCAACTGCTTCTAATGGAATTTCATCATTGCGAAACACATCTACACTAACCTTTTTAAACTTGGCCACTAAATGCACCAAGTTATAGGTGAAAGAATCATAATTATCAAAAACCAATATTTTTTGCATCTATTTTATTTTAATCCAACCATTATCTTTTATCTCTTATCTCTTAATTCTTATCTCTTAATTCTTATCTCTTAATTCTTATCTCTTAATTCATAATTGTTGCGCAGCAATTGCTGCTAATTTTAAAGCATTCAGTTTATTATTCACTTCTTGCAATTCACTTTCTGGAACACTTGCAGCAACCACACCTGCCCCTGCTTGATAAAACAACGTGTTATTCTTACAACAAAACGTTCGTATCATTATCGCATGATTGCATGAGCCATTGAAACCAATGAACCCAATTCCTCCCCCATAATAAGATCGATTGGTTGGTTCTGCTTGATCGATCAATTCCAAGGCTTTAATTTTTGGAGCGCCACTCAAAGTGCCGGCCGGAAAAGTATTGGCCAATAATTCAAAAGGATTCTGATCAGGCTTAACCATACCTGTTACTTCACTTACTAAATGGATTACATGGCTGTAATATTGAACCTGTCTGTATTGTGCTACTTTAACTTCAGAACAAACCCTACTTAAATCGTTACGGGCTAAATCTACTAACATTACATGCTCTGCATTCTCTTTCACATCATTCAATAATCTTTCAGCTGCTGCTTGATCAATGGTATCATCTCCAGTGCGCTTAAAAGTTCCTGCAATAGGATGAACAATTGCTTTTCCGTTTTCAATGATTAATTGAGCTTCAGGTGAAGATCCCATTAATTTATAATCACCATAATCAAAAAAGAATAAATAAGGAGAAGGATTAATACTCCGCAATGCTCTATAGACATTGAACTCATCTCCCATATAACTCTGTTCAAAACGTCTGCTTAATACGATTTGAAAAACATCGCCTCTTAAGCAACTTTTAATTCCTTGCTGCACCATTGCCAAATAAGCTTCATCGCTCATATTGGATCTTTCCTCATCCACTAATTTGAATGGGAAAACAGGTACATCTTTATTCTTGATCAATGATTCAACCAAGGATAAGTCCGATTCAATTCCATTGATTTTATTTTCACAGAGTATCAATTCATCTTTAAAATGATTGAATGCAATTACATATTGATATAATCGATATCTCATCAACGGAATTGCTTCAGCACCTTTCTGTGTAAAAGGAACTTTATCGAAAAACTGAACTGCATCAAATGTAGTATACCCATATAATCCTTGTGCGAATTTGAGTGACTTATCTGATGTACCAGACATTTCAAATTGTTGCATGAATTCCCAAACCAATTTCGGAACTTCTTTTCCTGCTTCTATTTTTATTCTTTCAGGTTGTTCTCCAGGAAGTTTAAATTCTACACTTTTAGCAGAACTGATTTCGATTCCTGCAATAGCATTGATACAAATAAAAGAATAACTATTTTCAGAAGCATGGTGATCGGTGCTCTCTAATAAGATAGTATCTCTAAATCGATCCCGCAAGCGGAGATAAATTCCAACTGGCGTAAAAATATCTCCCAACATTCTCTTGCCAGTTGTTTCTATGTTTATTTTCTTCATGTTCGTTTTGCTCTTAGTATTATTAATAAAAAAACCCCGAAATTTTCGGGGCTTTGAATATATTCAATCAGTATTGGCTACGCCATTACAGTCCCCGTTTGGAATCTGAATGCCACCACCAATATTTGTTACTTATCATCATTGTTTCACAAAGATGTGGGATTGAAAGCAGATTTCAAAAAAATTTAACAGTATTTACAACTTTTAGGACTAAATAAACGATTTAAATATGTCTAATTCAGTATTTGAATCCGAAATTTGAAAAAAATATTCAAAATGAAACAACTGCTTGGGCTTTTTTTAACTTTTACACTAACTGCCTCCTCTATTTTTGCGGCGGATAATAATCCAGATGCTATTCTAGGTTTTTGGAAAACAGGAGAAGGAAATGCAGTTGTACAAATTTACAAGCAAGACGATCGCTATTTTGGAAAAATTATTTGGCTAAAAGAACCCAACGATCCTGCAACAGGTAAGCCAAAAGTGGATGCAAAAAATGAAGATCCTAAATTAAAAGGTCGTGCCATAATGGGCATGATTAACTTAAGGGATTTTAAATTTGCAAAAGCCAATCATTGGGAAGATGGAAAAATTTATGACCCTAAAAGTGGAGAAGATTATAGTTCAAAAATAACTGCTATCGATGCAAATACCATCGAAGTAAGAGGTTATGTAGGCATTTCCATGTTTGGAAGAACGGATACTTGGAAACGTCAGCAAGTAAAATAATTACAAGCTTACTAAGTTCAAGCTTACATTAAAGAAAAATGCGTTGCCTAAAGTAGATGTAACAACTTGATTAGTTTTAAGTCCGTTATATTCATCAACCACATTAAATCTGCCATTGATCCTTAATCCTGATTGAATACTTAACCACCAAAAACCAAATAAACTTCTTTCATAAGTGAACTTGGTTTTGATTTCGCCTCTTTGTAAAAACGTTGTTCTTAAATTTCCATTGTTTAATGCATATTGATTCCCTTCTAATTCATATCCAGCAAAAAGCATTGACTTTTTATTAATGTTCCTTCTTACAGCAACTTTCGCTGGAAAAACAGATTCTATCCCCCATTTTTCATTGAATGTTTGATTGTACAATAAAACAGGGATTATAATAGGACGCCCCAAGCGATAAGTTCTTGAAACTCCCAAACCCCACATCAAATTCTCGGTAGGCTTAAAGCCATAAATGGCTGAAGCACTATAAGTCATTGCATCACTCGAAATAGAACCTCCGGATTGACTTTGCCAGTTTGCATCAGCAATCATTTGAAACAATAGAAACTTCTTTTCATTCAACGGCTTGAAAATAGTAGCTGATAGTCCTGCACTATTTAACCCATTGTTATTTAAAGATTGATATAATGGGTAAGGAAATGTGTAGTTAGCTCCATCATAATTTGTTTGCCAATAATTAGCGGCTAAATTAATGATGAGACTATTTTTTGAAACAATTGGTGTAAACAAACCCAACCTCAATCCTTGAGCATTATTGAACCGTAAAGTTTTATTCCAAGCAGAAGGGCTTGCTTTAAAATCATATGCTCCCTGGTATTCATACCCAATAGAAATAAAACGATTAGCACTTTGGTTCAATACTTTTTGGGTACAATACCTTTTAACAGGTTTTTCATCAACATCAGAAAAACTAAATGCGTTTGATTGAGTAGCAGTATCTGCTTGTGCAGCAATAAAGTTTAAAGCGAAAAAACTACTTAATATTAAAGTGAATCGAGTAATCATAAATTGAATTATGTCACAAAAAAACAATAATTCATTTATAATTCCATTTTTGGCTTACAACCTATGTCTATAAAACCCCTTTTGTAGAAGGTAAATAGTTGGAAAATGGATCACGCTTTACAGCCATCCTGAT
>JANOZT010000013.1:0-100270 GCA_031429515.1 Sphingobacteriia bacterium | reverse complement strand
TTTGCATCCAATTGAATGGTGGGTGATATCATATACGAACAATCGTTAGTTAGGATACAAAAGTAGGGGGTTTCATGATTATCCATCCATTTATGTGTATTGCTTACACGTTATATTTAACCAATGTTTAGGCCAATTTTTTTGAAAAAATCAAAATATCGTCTCATTTACTATAAAATGTTAAAAAATTAAAGGAAACTGTTGAAGGAATTATAAAAAAAAGAGCATCAAATTTGATTTTTTGCCGAAGTCAATTTTTAGCTAGTATTTTTGTTCAAATTCAAGCGGAATGCTAGTAAATCAAGCAAAAGGATTGATATCAATTGAAAATCTTCATGTTTTAACATCGATTGTGGGTGAAGCAAATGTATTAGTAGATGAAGAATCATTGTTACATTATGGACACGATGAAACAGAAAAATTACAATACTATCCAGAAATCGTAATTAAGCCTGGTTCAACCCAAGAAGTGGCCGCCATCTTGCGTCTTTGTAATGAACATATTATTCCTGTTACACCGCGCGGAGCTGGTACTGGTTTAAGTGGAGGTGCATTGCCCCATTTAGGAGGAGTACTATTATCAACTGAAAGATTAAATCAAATTATAGCTATCGATGAACGCAATTTGCAAGTAACTACTGAACCTGGAGTAATTACAGAAGTATTGCAAAATGCAGTGAAAGAAAAAGGATTATTCTACCCTCCCGATCCTAGTAGTAAGGGAAGTTGTTTTATAGGTGGAAATATTGCAGAAAATAGTGGAGGCCCGAAAGCTGTTAAATATGGTGTTGTAAAAGATTATGTGTTGAATTTAGAATTGGTTTTGCCTTCTGGTGAAATTATTTGGACTGGCGCAAATGTGTTGAAAAATTCTACTGGATATAACCTTACGCAATTACTGGTGGGTAGTGAAGGAACACTTGGTATTGTTACTAAAATTGTTTTAAAGCTCATCCCCTTTCCTAAATACGATTTATTAATGCTTGTTCCTTTCTCTTCTTTGGAAAATGCAAGTGCTGCTGTGAGTGCCATATTTAGAGCTGGCTTTGTTCCTAGCGCATTGGAATTGATTGAAATTGATGCTTTGATGATCGTTAGCAAAATGGTAGATAGTACTGCTGTACCTGTAAATGATTCTATTGCTGCACATTTAATCATTGAAGTAGATGGCAATAATCAAGAAGTATTGATGAGTGAAATGGAAGCGATTGCAGAATTACTTACCCAGTTTGATGCAGGTGAAATATTTTTTGCAGATGATGCACAACAAAAAGCAGAATTATGGAAGCTTCGCAGAAGAGCAGCAGAAGCTGTAAAATTGAATGGATACACAATTGAAGAGGATACAGTTGTTCCTAGAGCAGAACTACCGGCACTCATAAAAGGAGTAAAGGCATTAGGTCTTCAACATGGTTTTAAAGCAGTTTGTTATGGACATGCAGGAGATGGGAATTTGCATATCCGAATCAATCATCCAACTATCAAAAATAGCCATGGCAATGCAGAAATGACAGGCATCTTAAAAGCATTATTTGAATTGGTAAAAAGTTTAGGTGGCACCATTAGTGGTGAGCATGGAATTGGATTGATACAGAAACCATACATGCATACTGTTTTCGATGAAGCATCTTTACAATTGATGCGGGGTATTAAAAAAACTTTCGACCCTAACAATATTTTAAATGCTGGTAAAATTTTTGACTAATTCAATTCAATATTTTTGTAAAAATCAAATGATGAAAAAATCTTTTTTACTGATTGCTATTTTATTAATTTGTTTGGATACTATCCTGGCTCAGGAAGAAAATAAATCAATTAAAGGATTTGATAAAAACAAAGTTTTTATAGGAACAGGTATTAATCTTGGCTTATCCAATAATTTTTTCAATTTAGGTCTCAATCCAGAAATCGGTTACAGCTTAACAGAATGGCTCGACGCAGGACTAGTTGTCAACTTAAACTACTATACACAATCAGGTTCAGTAACAAAAGATAAAAATTTCAACTTTGGTGGGGGTGGATTTTTACGCGTATGGCCAGTTAATTTTTTACACTTACAAATTCAACCCGAATACAATTGGATCAGTTCAACTAGAACCTATAACAATGGTAATCAATCAGCCAGCTTTAATTATAATGCCGGAAGTTTATTGGCTGGAATTGGATATGGATCTAGACAAATAGGAAGCAGGTTTTCGCACTTTACTATTATGATTGACCTTTTGCAACAAATGAATTCGCCTTATCGAGATCAATATGGCGATCCTCAACCAGTATTTAGAGCGGGGTTTGGTGTTTATCTCAACTCAAAACGTTAATGACTTCTACGGCAGTAGTACAAACAATTAAGCGTTCCTTCCAATCTTCATACAAAAACCCTTGATCTTGCATGGTTTTGATATGTGCTAACAAATGATCATAGTAATTGGCACAATTCAACAAAATAATTTTTTTATCATGAATCTTTAAAGTGTTCCAAGTAAGCATTTCGAACAATTCATCGAGGGTTCCATTGCCTCCAGGTAAAACAATGGCAGCATCACATAATTCATACATCATTTTTTTTCTGGTATGCATATCAGCAACTACTCTCAAATCGGTAATGCATTTATGATGTTGCTCCCATTCTAATAGTATTTCAGGTATAACACCAATTACATTTCCACCACCTTCCATCACTGAGTTGGCAATATCTCCCATCAAGCCTTTATTACCTCCTCCGTAGATCAATGTAATCTCATGAGCAGCCATCATTTTACCTAAGGCGCTCGTTTCTAATGAAAACAAGGGATTATGTCCAGATTTAGAGCCACAAAAAACCGCCAAACTACGTAGTTGCATAAAACTGTTTTAGAAGGAGCAAAATACCTGAATTTTTTTTACTACTTTAGAAAATTGTTTATTTAACGATTAAATAAGACCCATGTCGCCATTATTACTGTTTTCATTTGTTGTAGCCTATTTTCTTATTCTACTTGCTGTAGCTTGGTATACAGGAAAAAACAGCGACAACCACTCTTTCTTTATTGGTAATAAAAACAGCAATTGGATGTTAGTTGCATTTGGCATGGTGGGTACTTCTTTAAGTGGAGTAACATTTGTGAGTGTTCCCGGAGCAGTAGCAAAAGAATCTTTTGCCTATTTTCAAATAACCATAGGATATTTATTTGGGTATTTAATGATTGCGTATGTTTTGTTGCCATTATACTATCGATTGAACCTTACATCGATCTATAATTACTTGAGTTCGCGTTTAGGGTATAATTCCTATAAAACAGGATCTTCTTTTTTTATTCTCTCTAGGGTATTAGGAGCAACTGCAAGATTATACTTGGTGGTGAATATTTTGCAAGAAACCATATTGGATAGTTTTCATATCCCTTTTTGGGCAACAACACTAATTATTCTCGCAATGATTTTATTGTATACCTACGAAGGTGGTGTAAAAACAATTGTATATACAGATACCCTACAAACTACTTGTATGTTATTAGGTTTGGTGATTTGTGTATTTTATATTTTGAATCAATTGCATATGGGATTCGGAGAGAGTTTACAAGCTATGAGCAATAAAGGATATTCTAAAATATTTGTTACCGACCCCAACAGTAAATTCTTTTTTCTCAAACAAATTTTGGCTGGAGCTTTTATAACTGTTACCATGACAGGTATGGACCAGGAGATGATGCAAAAAAATATATCTGTAAAAACATTGAAAGATTCTCAAAAAAATGTTATTTCAATGGCAATCGTTTTGATGACTGTTATTTTAATTTTCTTATTCCTTGGAGGATTATTATATATGTATGCCGATACTTTACAGGTAACTGCAATTGGAGATAAAATTTTTCCGACTATTGCCCTTCAACATATGCCCCCATTTGTTTCTATCATATTTATTATTGCTTTGATCTCTGCATTATTTCCTAGTGCAGATGGAGCCATCACCGCATTAACTGCTTCATTCTGTATAGACATATTAGGTATTCAAAGAAGGGCAGATTTAAATGAAGCTCAACAGAAAAAAATTAGACAAAGAGTACATTTAAGTTTTGCAGCAATTTTTTTATTATTCGTAATGATTTTTAAATGGGTGAACGATCCTAGCATGATTGGATTACTATTAAAAATTGCTGCTTATACTTATGGCCCTTTATTAGGTCTGTTTACTTTTGGAATACTTACTAAAAAAATGGTGAATGATCGATTGGTGCCTTATATATGCATCGCTTCTCCACTTATTTGTTTCTTTTTAGATAAATACCAAAAATTATTATTCGGTTCATTTGAACTTGGATTGGAATTATTGATTATTAATGGGAGTATTACCTTTTTAGGTTTACTATTGATTTCAAAAAAAGGCAGTTTATCAGCTTCGGCATAAAACAAGCATTCATGGATATTATTAACCATTTAGCACAATCCTATGCCGATCTATTTTCTTCGTCAGAGTCTCCTGAACTGGCTATGATAAATCAGGAAACAATGGAAACTCATCTGAAAGCACATATGCTTTCTGGAAAAATACAGGGTCAATTCTTAGGCTTTATAAGCAGCATGCTGCAACCAAAATATATTCTGGAGATTGGCAGCTTTACAGGCTATAGCGCTATTTGTTTGCTAAAGGGCCTACAAAAGGATGGTCAATTACATACGATAGAAATAAGGGAGGAGGATGCGAATATTGCTGAAGCAAATTTTGTGAAATACAATGCAAATAAGCAGGTAACTTTGCATCGCGGAAATGCCTTGGATATCATTGAAAAACTTCCTCATCAATGGGATTTAGTATTTATTGATGCGGATAAAACGGCTTATATCAATTACTATGAATTATTAGTACCAAGGTTATCGGAAAACGGTTTTATATTGGCTGATAATGTATTTTTTCACGGGGAGGTTTTGGAACAAAATATAAAAGGCAAAAATGCAAAGGCAATCCATGCATTTAACGAACACGTTCAAAATGACCCAAGAACAGAACAAGTGATCATTACCATTAGAGATGGCATCAGTTTGATTAAAAAGAAAACTACATGAAATATTTTTTAACATTTTCATTTTTACTATTTTCTTTTACAGCAGCATTTGCGCAAAAAGAAAAAGTAGAAATGTATATAGCACAATTCAATGAGATTGCAATTAATGAAATGAGAAGAACGGGGGTTCCTGCTTCTATCACATTGGCACAAGGTATTTTAGAATCACAATCTGGGGAGAGCGACTTAGTAAAAAGATCAAATAATCATTTTGGCATCAAATGTAAACCAGAATGGACTGGAGCAAAAACCTATCATGATGATGATGAAAAAGGAGAATGCTTTAGGGTTTATCCAACACCTGAAGAATCTTACAAAGATCATTCAGATTTTTTAAAAACCAGATCGCATTACGATTTCCTATTTAAAATAGATCCGTTAAACTATGAAGCTTGGGCAAAAGGTTTAAAAAAAGCAGGTTATGCTACACTTTCTACCTATCCACAAAAACTCATTAAATTAATTAAAGATTATAATCTAAATGAGTATACCAAAATAGCTTTGAAAAAATTATTCGATACCGAAACGAAACCAGAAGCAATACGCAAATAAAACCTAATCAACAATAAGATGTCTGAAGTTACCTTATTTGATAAAACATTTGAACCCTATTTACCTGAATCTTTGATTCAAGAAAAAATAAAAGAATTAGCCTTACTGATTAATAAAGAATATGCAGGCAAGAAACCCCTTTTTATTGCCATATTGAATGGCTCATTCATGTTTGCAGCTGATCTCTTTAAATCAATTAACCTTGAAGCTGAAATCTGTTTTATTAAATTAGCCTCTTACAAAGGATCTAAATCTACAGGCAATGTAGTAACATCAATTGGTCTTGATGCGGATCTTCACGATAGGCATGTTATTGTTTTGGAAGACATCATAGATACAGGTAAAACTTTGCATGAATTTTTGCCACAATTGGCCAATCAACAACCCTCCTCACTTAAAGTAGCTGTACTCTTACACAAACCAGATGCTACTTTATTTCCAATCAAAATAGATTATTGCTGTTTTTCTATCCCCAATAGATTTGTACTAGGATATGGATTAGATTACGATGGATACGGTAGAAATTTGAAAGAAATCTATCAATTAAAGGGTTCGGAATAGCTTTTCATAATTTTCAGTAACTTGTTTGTTCAATATTGCTTACGGGATGAGAGTTTTCATTTGGCTGATCATTTTTGGATGCTCAAACGCATCAATATACAGCCAATATTATCTTCGAGGTGAATTTAAAAATGAACTCGGTCAAAAACTCGAGGGTGTAAAAATCAATCTTAAATCTAAAGGAACGATCCCATACTATAGCGGCAATACCGGATCTTTTGGTATTTCATTAAATACGATCGAAGACAGTATTGCATGTAGCTTAAATGGATATGAAATCTATAATGCAATAATTGATAGCAGAAAATTTCAAAGCATTGTACTTAAAATGCTCCCTTCTACTGCTCAACTCTACAATAAAAAATTAGTCTCATCTATCACAGATCTTAGTGCCAAAGAGCAATTCAATAATTCTGTATTAGGCGAAAGTTATACGAATATTATAGAAAACAATTTCGTCAATACAAAGCAATACCCCGAAACCGGATTTGCTTTGAATATAGATAAAGCTGCATACAGCAATATTCGACGTTTTTTAACGAATGAAATGTTTATTCCTGCTGATGCCATACGAGTAGAAGAAATGCTCAACTATTTCAATTTTGCTCCTACCAATAAAAAGGATGAATCAATTGGATCTTTTTCTTGCAACACTCAAATAACTTCCTGTCCGTGGAATACAAATAATCAATTGTTATTTGTGAATATTGTTGCACCCAAAATTGACCTTGATAGTATTCCCCCCTCTAACTTAGTTTTCTTAATTGATGTTTCAGGTTCAATGGATAAACCAAATCGACTTCCGTTGTTACAATCGTCATTTAAATTTCTAATAAATAACTTAAGAGAAAAAGACACATTGAGTATTGTTACTTATGGAGGAAATGTAGCAATCGCATTGGCTGCAACATCAGGAGCAGAGAAACAAAAAATGATCAATGCGATTGATTCTCTTAGTGCATTTGGAGATACTCCAGGAGAAGATGCAATTAGAGTAGCTTATTCCATTGCAAAAAGTAAATTCATTGCTAAAGGCAATAACCGCGTGATATTGGCTACTGATGGAGATTTTAATGTAGGCCAAACTTCTGAAAAAGAATTAGAGGACTTAATTAGTAGCTATCGACAAACAGGCATTTACCTTACCTGTTTGGGCGTTGGAATGGGCAATTATAAAGACAGTAAATTAGAAGCATTATCCAAAAAAGGCAATGGCAATTTTGCCTATATCGATCAAATCAGAGAGGCCGAAAAAGTAATGGTAAAAGAGTTTACTCAAACAATGTTTGCAGTTGCCAATGATGCATTTGTAAAAATAAAATTCGACAAAACAGTTGTCAATCAATACCGCTTAATTGGTTATGACAATAAAAAAAACAGCACTACAGATACGAGTAGCCAATTAGAGGGTGGAGAGGTTGGAAGCGGGCATTCATCGATGGCTATTTTTGAAATAGCCAATAAAAAAGATAGTCTAATAAAAGAGGAATCCATTGGTTCAATATCCATTCAATATAAAAAACCAGATGATACCAATATTTGGCAACAAAATTTTAATGTAATCAATAATCTAGCTCCGATCGAAACTGCCGAAGCTACCTATCGATTTGCAGCTTCCGTTGCGGCATTTGGATCTTTACTAAAAAAGTCTAAGCACCTCGGTAATTTTAGTTTTACCGATACTTATCAATTAGCAGCTTCATCAATCACCGATGATGATCAAACAAAAAAAGAAATGCTAACGCTCATCCAAAAAGCCATTAAAGTATATCAACCGGAAAAAAGAAAAAGCAATTAACTAAAAGCTTCCTTCACTCTATCAAAAAAGCTTTTCTCGCCTTTTGCAGGATTGGGTTTAAAATTACTACTACTAGTCATTTTTTCAAGGGCCTCTTTTTCTTCAGAACTAACCGATTGAGGTGTCCAAATATTTACATTGATCAATTGATCTCCACGATGATATCCTTGCACTTCAGGAAAGCCTTTTCCTTTTAGTCGAAATATTTTTCCGCTCTGTGTACCCGCTGGGATTTTAATTTTAGCTCTCCCATCGATTGTAGGGACTTCTACACTTGTTCCAAACACTGCATCCGGAAATGAAATATGTAAATCATAAGCAACATTCAATCCATCTCTATGCAACTCATCATGTGCTTCCTCTTCAATTTGAATGATCAAATCGCCTGGAGCTCCACCCCTTGCACCTGCATTGCCTTTTCCTCCCATGCTTAACTGCATTCCTTCCTGAACACCTGCAGGAATTTCAATACTGATCGTTTCCTCTCCATACACTCTACCATCTCCTTTACATGCTGTACATTTAGAAGTAATAGTACTTCCTTCACCATTACAGGTTGGGCAAGTAGTAACTGTTTGCATTTGTCCTAAAAAAGTACTGGTTACTTTTCTAACCTGTCCGCTTCCACCACAAGTGCCACAATTTTGAACACTATTTTTATCTTTAGCACCACTACCTGCACAAGTTGTACAAGCAACATGTTTTTTTACTTTTACATTCTTCGTTACACCTTTAGCAATTTCTTCGTAAGTCAATTTTAATTTAATCCTCAAATTGCTTCCTCTTTGTCCGCGTGCTCTAGAAGCACCGCCACCGCCTCTTCTTCCACCGCCGCCAAAAAAACTTCCAAATACATCATCACCAAAAATATCGCCGAACTGACTAAAAATATCATTCATATCCATTCCACCTGGGTGTCCGCCACCACCAGTGCCTGGACCAAAAGCTGAGTGACCATAACGATCATACTTTGCTTTTTTGTCAGCATCACTTAGAATTTCATAAGCCTCAGCTGCTTCTTTAAATTTTTCTTCAGCAGATGCATCACCAGGATTTCTATCTGGATGAAATTGCATCGCCACTTTACGATATGCTTTTTTAATTTCCTCAGCAGTAGCAGATTTGCTAACTCCCAATATTTCGTAAAAATCTCTTTTAGCCATAATTCAATTATTTTCCCACTACTACTTTTGCAAATCGAATAATCTTGTCGTTCAAATAATACCCCTTCATTACTTCGTCAATAACTTTTCCTATCTGTTGATCAGTTGGGGCTGGAATTTCAGTAATGGCTTCATGCTTTTCAACATCAAAATCGGCTCCAATACTTTCCATGGCTTTCACCCCTTTTTGCTGCATCGCAGATCTCAATTTATTAAATACCAGTTGAATGCCTTCTTTTTGAACAGCAATGTCATCAGAAACTTGCAATTGCTTTTCTGCACGATCACAATCATCTAAGACATCTAAAAAGGAAACAATTACATCTTTTCCTGCAGTTTGTATCAAATCCAGACGTTCTTTGGCGGTTCTTCTCCTGAAATTGTCGAATTCAGCCATTAAGCGGAGGTATTTATCCTTTTGTTCTTGCAACTCAGCAGCTAATTTTTCCATTGCTGACTCTTCGGCTACCTCTTCATTCAACAAAGTAGTTCCGGCTGCATTTTCGTCAGCATTCATAGCCATTCCTTCCATTTTTTCAGCTGTTTCACTATTATTGGTCATTTCTTGTTCTTCCATAATACTATTATCTTGAATCTCTTAGTAGGCAAATATTTTGCCACGCAAAGAAAAGGGAAAAAATGACAGATAGCCAGCCCCTATATTTGTAGGATGATAAAAGTTTACCTCAAACAGAAGATTGCCCCAAGAATTGCCAATGGTCACCCTTGGATCTATGGAAATGAGGTAGACCGAATTGCTGGGGCTACCGAACCCGGCGATTTGGTAGAAGTAAGATTTTCAGATGGAAAATTGGCTGGTATTGGGTTTATTAATCCAAAATCACAAATATTAATTCGATTACTTACCAGAAAACAGGAATTAATAAACGATCAATTCTTTTTAAATAGAATACAATCTGCTTGGAATTATCGTCAAAAGACAGGCTATACAGAAAACTGCAGGCTGGTTTTTGGCGAAGCCGATCTTTTACCTGCTTTGATCATTGATAAATTCAACGACTATTTTGTCATACAAACCATTGCGCTGGGTATTGAAAAATGGAAACCAGCCATTGTAGATGCATTAAATACCATATTTTCTCCAAAAGGAATTTATGAACGAAATGATGTTCCTGTAAGAACATTGGAAGGATTAGAACAACAAAAAGGATTTCTATCTGATCCATTCAACACCAACATCACGATTAATGAAAATGGATTGAAATTTTTGGTAGATGTAGAAAACGGACAAAAAACAGGGTATTTCCTCGATCAACAAGACAACCGAAGAGCTATTCAACATATTGTAAAAGGCGCAGAAGTATTGGGAGCTTTTACTTATACTGGTACATTTGAAATTCATGCAGCACATTATGGCGCCAAATCTGTATTAGGAATTGACATATCCGAACAAGCGGTAACACAAGCCAATAAAAATGCCGAACTAAATGGATTATCCGATATATGCAAATTCGAAACAAAGAATGCATTTGATGTTTTGAAGGATTGGTCTAAAGATGGGCCAAAATACGATGTGGTGATGCTAGATCCTCCAGCATTTACTAAGAGCAGAGAAAATATTGATAAAGCAGTTACTGGTTATAAGGAGATTAATTTAAGGGGCATGAAGCTATTAAGAAACGGCGGTTTTTTGGTCAGCTCAAGTTGTACCAATTTAGTAAGTCCATCTCTTTTTCTAGAAACAATAGATATGGCAGCTAAAGATGCCAGAAAAAGAATCAAGCAAGTGGTTTTTAATGCACAATCCGCCGACCACCCAATCATTAGAGGTATAGACAACACCAATTACTTGAAATTTCTGATAGTAGAAGTAAGTGATCGTTAAAAATAGTTTTTTTGAATTGTAGCCTTTTTTTGTAAGTATTTTTTTCAATACACGTACAAGCTAATATACAATCTAAAAAATGAAAAAGATAATTACTTCAGCACTAGTATTAATGCTAGGGTTCACAACTATCAATGTAGAAGCACAAACAGATTTAAGAAAAAAACATTTCAACACCAATAAATCTGGAGGAGCCATTCAGGGCTATGACCCTGTTGCTTACTTTGAAAATAATAAAGCAATTGAAGGCAAACAATCCATCAATCTATTAGTAGATGGAATTACCTACTATTTTTCTTCTGCTCAAAACAAAGAGTTGTTTAGAGCTACTCCTGCTAAGTACGAGCCTCAGTATGGTGGATGGTGTGCATATGCCATGGGTGCTACCAATGAGAAAGTAGAAATAGACCCAGCTACATTTAAAATATTAAATGGAAAGCTGTATTTATTTTATCATACTTGGGTGAATAACACATTAACGAAATGGAATAAAGAAGAGGCAACATTAAAGGCAAAAGCTGATAATAACTGGACAAAAATTAATCATTAATTCAAAAAAATAATACATGAAAAAGAATTTATTCATTGGGCTTGCATTACTATTTATGCAAATTGCCCCTTTCGCACAAAAAGCATCCATTTTTTCAGTAGATGGAAAAGCTATTCGTGGCTATGATGTAGTTGCTTTTTTTACCAATCACCAACCAGTTATAGGTAATGACAGTATCAACTATCAATGGAACGATGCGAATTGGTTATTTGCTTCTAAAGAAAATAAAGCCCTTTTCATCAAAAATCCGGAGAAATATGTTCCTCAATATGGTGGTTATTGCGCTTATGGAACCGCAGGAAATCATAAAGCCCCAACTCAAATTGATACTTGGACTATTTTAAATGATAAATTGTATTTCAATTATAATACTAAAGTAAAAGAGTATTGGAATAAGAAGCAAGATTCATTAATTGAAAGAGCAAATTTTTATTGGCCTACGCTAAAATAGTTATAATTTAAACCAAAATAGTTTGAATGGAAATAGGCAGAAACGAACAAAAAGCAACAGCATGGGTAAATGAATATTCAGATATACTGTATAGCTATGTAGTTCAAAGAGTGAAAGACACTCATATTGCAAAAGACCTTGTTCAGGAAACTTTTTTAGCAGCTTGGAGAAATATAGACAAATACAATGGTGAAGCATCTGTAAAGACTTGGTTATTTACTATATTAAAAAACAAAATAATCGATCATTACCGAAAAGCTTCCACACGTTTGACTGATGAGTTGGCCGAAACTGAAGCGGATCAATCAGTTTTTTTTGATCAGTCTGATCATTGGGATAAAAATGCTTATCCAATGGATTGGGGAACAAAGTCTGAAGGCAATGTAGAATCGAAAGAGTTCTATTCAATATTGGCAAAATGTAAGAGTAAATTGAAAGAAATTCAGGCTGCAGTTTTCACTTTAAAATATATTGAAGACTTAACCAGCGAAGAAATTTGTAAGGAGTTAAATATTACACCGTCTAATTATTGGGTACTTATTCATCGGGCCAAAATTCAATTAAGGTCTTGTTTAGAGTCTAATTGGATATTAAAATAACCAGTCATGGGAATCAATTGTAAAACAGCAGTAGATTATATTTCAAAAAAAGAGGAAGGAAAACTTTCACTGGTTCAGCAGTTTCATCTTTGGCGTCATTTGGCGATTTGTTATCTCTGTAAAAGCTTTGAAAAACAGAATAAAATTATAATTGACAGTATAAAGATCCATTCATCTACCAATTCAGTAAATGAACTACTTAATAAGGAAGAGAAGCAATCAATTATCAAGGCCCTTGAAGAGAACATTTAAAATATTTTGATCCTTTTATGTAAGGCGTTTTATACCTATACGTATAAGTAAAAAAAAGATCATGCTTACTAAAAATCAAACCCGTTTAGCCTGGGTACTTCGCTTAATAGCAGCTATCATTATGCTACAGACCTTGTATTTCAAATTTACAGGTGCCGAAGAATCAGTTTATATTTTTTCAACCTTAGGTATTGAACCCTATGGCAGAATTGGTTCAGGTATTGGGGAATTGATTGCTTCCATCTTGATACTTATTCCATCTACAACAGCAATTGGGGCATTGTTGGCTGTTGGAGTGATGAGTGGAGCTATTATGGCTCATTTAACAAAATTGGGGATTGTAGTGCAAAATGATGGTGGTCAATTATTTATTTATGCATTATTAGTTTTTATTTCTAGTGCAATTTTAGTAATATTATACAAAGATCAATTGATCAAAATTATTCAAAAAATAAAAAATAAGTAATGCAACTCATTGCCCCTATTCAAGAATTATTCGGACAAATTGACTACACATTGACTTTATTGAGTAATGAAGTCTATACAAAACCAAGTAAATTATTATACAATGCCTCAATTGGTCAACACGTTCGACATATAATTGAACTATTTATTGAATTAAATAATGGTTACGAAAATGGAACCGTTAATTACGAATTAAGAAAAAGGAGTTATCAAATTGAAACAGATACACATTTTGCAAGCGGTCAAATAAATGCTTTACTCCAAAAATTAAATAAACCAGATAAACCTTTATTATTAGCTACCGATTATACAAAAACGGATACCGATACAATTACAGTTCAAACAAATTATTATAGGGAGTTGATATACAATTTAGAACATACAGTACATCACATGGCATTGATGAGAGTAGCGATTAATGAATATACAAATATTGAATTGGATGCTTCATTTGGCGTGGCTGTATCTACTTTAAAACACAAGGAAACCGTAGCATGTGCACAGTAACATTTATTCCTACAAAATCGGGCATTGTAATTACTTCAAATAGAGACGAGCACATTAATCGCGGAAAAGCCATTGCTCCCATTAAGATCAGATCCAATGATTTGGAAATAGTATATCCAAAAGATCCAGACGCAGGGGGTACTTGGATTGCAACTAAAAATAATGGGGATGCCATTGTTCTATTAAATGGCGCATTTGAAAAACATATTGTCAAACCACCTTATGCTAAAAGTAGAGGATTGATTTTATTAGAAATTTTTGACTTGATCAATTTTTGTGATTCTATACAAGATTATAATTTAGTCAATATAGAACCATTTACAATTGTGTATTTTTCAGACAATCATTTATATGAATTTAGATGGGATGGTATTAACAAATACCTGAAAGAACTCAACGCTCATCAATCTCATATATGGTCTTCGGTAACTTTATATGATACTGAAATGACCAAAAAAAGAAAAGAATGGTTCGATCAATGGTCTTTAAAACATCCTTTCCCCAACCAAGATGATGCAATTGATTTTCATATAAATGCAGGAGAAGGCAACACCGAAGTAGATGTGAAAATGAATAGGAATAATGAATTATTTACTGTAAGCATCAGTTCAATATTTATTGGAAATGAGTTCAATGATTTTGTATATATAGATTTATGTAACGATCAATCTACTAAGCAGCGAATTTTATTGACTAAAAAAATTACTCCGATTTTATCTTAATCCAATAGATGCAAAAGCTAAGAAAAAGAATCATAAAAATAACCAATTGGGAATACTGGCCATTTGATGTGGTTTATTTGCCCATTTATTGTTATTGGGCATGGCTTGCAATTAAGGCAAGATCCTTTTTTTTCTTCAATACGGCCAACCCATCCATTGAGAATGGAGGCTTTTTGATGGAAAGTAAAAAAAAGATTTATGACCAAATGGAGGAAGGCAGTTATCCAAAAACCCAACTGATAAATGATCTTACATCATTCAACCGATGCATTCAAAAAATTCAGAGCAACGAAATCATTTTCCCGATAATTGCTAAACCCGATATAGGTTTGAGGGGATTACAAGTGAAGAAATTAAACAACATTGAAGATTTACTGGAATACCATACCCATTCAAAAGTTGCTTATTTATTGCAAGAATACATCAACTACCCAAATGAGGTAGGCATTTTCTTTTACAAAATGCCCGGAGATGTACAAGGAACCATTTCTGGAATAGTTGGTAAAGAATTTTTAACTGTAATTGGCGATGGCCAATTAACCATTGAAGAACTGATCATACAAAATGATCGATACTTTCTTCAACTAGATCAGCTACGTAATAATTATGGCAAAACACTTGAAAATATTTTACCAAAAAATGATTTACTTACTTTAGTCCCTTATGGAAATCATGCAAGAGGAGCCAAATTCATCGATCTTACTCATTTGGCAGATGCCCAATTAAATAATACCATCAATAAAATTTGTAGTAAAATCCCCCAATTTTATTTCGGCAGAATGGATATTAAATACAATGATTGGAATGAGCTAAAAGAAGGCAAACATTTTTCAATCATTGAATTAAATGGTGCAGGAAGTGATCCAACACATATTTATGATCCAAAACATTCTATCTTTTTTGCTTGGAAAGAAATCATCAAGCACTTGAATATTTTATTCAAGATTAGTAGAATCAATAAAGAAAGAATGCAATTGAATTATATGACCACAAAAGAAGGTATGGAAATGCTAAAAGCAAATAAAGCTCATGTAAAATTGATCAGCCCCAATTGATCAGTAATTTTTCTAAATTGCTAGATTATCTGATTACTTGAAATTTGCCGGATTCAATAATTCTTCCGCTTCTGTCGCGTAGTTGAAAAATATACAACCCTTTATAATAGGCATCATTAAAGTAGACAGTCATTTTAACTTCTGTTACTAATGAGGAAGCCATCTTTCTGCCTATAAAATTATAAATCTCTAATGTGTAAGATTTGTCTACTGTTTTATCGAACTCAAAATTGATGAATTGTGTTGCCGGATTGGGATAAAATTTCTGCACTTTTTGTGGAGCATCGGCAATTCCAAACAGGTTATCCATATATGAATGGTCCGTGGTAAAACTACCACACACCACCAATATCATACATAAAATGCCAATGTAGAAATATTTCATATTATGGATTCCGAAACTGAAAATAAACTATAAAAGCAAAATAACCAAAAAAACAAAAGGCATTGACATCTAAATAATTAGAAATCAATGCCTTACTAATTAAAATAATACCTTAACTAAGCCCTTCTAAACATGTTTTGATTGCATCAAAACTAGGAAGATCACCTGGACTAGCACAAACTTCGGCATATTGAACCGTTCCTTCTTTATCAATTACAAAAGCAGCTCTTTTGCTCACACCTGCCATTTCAAAAGCTGGGAAAGTTTCATATAAAACACCATATGCCTTTGCAGCTTCTTTATTAAAATCACTCAACAAAGGAAAGTTAAGGTTCTGTTCAGTTTTAAATTTATCTAAGACAAATAAAGAATCTACAGAAACGCCAAACACTTGTGCATTGGTAGAATTATAAACTGCAATATTATCTCTAACATTACACAATTCCGCAGTACATACGCCTGTAAAAGCCAAAGGGAAGAATAACAATACAACATTCTTACCTTGCTGTTCAGCTAAACTTACTTTTTGTTTTTCTGAATTGAATAATGAAAAATCAGGTGCTTTTTGTCCTTGTTGAATACTCATTTGGTTGATTATTTATTTGAATAATTGTTTACGAAAATATTAATAAATGTTGAATGAATGAATCCCAAAAAATAACAAATAATTAAAAGAATTGTTTACAAACTCATTTCTGGCACTTGATCAGGGACAATTAATTTACCTGCAGTTTTAGCAACAATCTCATCAACAGAAACACCTGGAGCTCTTTCCACCAATAAGAATCCATTTGGAGTTATATCTAGAACGGCTAATTCAGTAACTATTTTTTTTACACACCCTAAACCAGTTAATGGTAAAGTGCAAGCAGCTAATAATTTACTTTCTCCTTTAGGATTAGTGTGCATCATTGCAACGATAATGTTTTTGGCACTAGCCACTAGATCCATTGCACCTCCCATACCTTTCACCATTTTACCTGGAATTTTCCAATTGGCAATATCTCCATTTTCACTCACTTCCATGGCACCTAACACAGTAAGGTCAATCTTTCCTGCTCTGATCATTCCAAAACTTTCAGCGCTGTCAAAAAAAGCACCACCAGCTATCACTGTAATCGTTTCTTTTCCTGCGTTAATTAAATCTGCATCTATTAATGCTTCCTCAGGGTATGGGCCCATTCCTAGAATTCCATTTTCACTTTGAAAAATGACTTCCACTCCTTTCGGAATATAATTAGACACTAATGTTGGAATGCCAATACCTAAATTCACATACATGCCATCTTTTAACTCTTGGGCAATTCTTTTTGCTATACCGTATTTATCAAGTGCCATGTTATCAAATTAAAAGTAGTCTTTGAAAAATTGATTATTGTTCAACAAATTACACTAAACGAACTGTTCGTTTCTCTATTCTTTTTTCGTAATTAGTTCCTTGAAATATTCGGTGCACATACACACCAGCTACATCAACTTGATCTGGATCGATCTGCCCAGGCTCAACCAATTCTTCTACTTCTACTATCGTAATGTCACCCGCTTTAGCCATTGATGTTGAAAAATTTCTAGTAGATTTTCTAAAAATAAGATTGCCTAATCTATCTCCTTTCCATGCTTTTACAATGGCAAAATTGGCTGTTAATGCATGTTCCATCAAATAGTGTTTTCCTTCAAATTCTCTTATCTCTTTTCCAATGGCAATTTCAGTTCCAAATCCTGCAGGAGTAAAAAAAGCAGGTATTCCCATTCCACGCATTGCAATTCTTGTAGCTAACGTTCCTTGAGGAACCAGATCTACTTCTAACTCACCGCTCAATAATTGTCTTTCAAATTCAGCATTCTCCCCTACATAACTGCTGATCATCTTTTTAACCTGCTTTGTTTTAAGCAATAAACCTAAGCCAAAATCGTCTACACCTGCATTATTAGAAATACAAGTTAATTGAGTGATCCCTTTTTTTACCAGTGCTGTGATACTATTTTCCGGAATGCCATTTAATCCAAACCCGCCCAACATTATGGTTGCCCCATCTTGAATATCAGCAATGGCTTCATCTGCATTCTTATATACTTTATTCATGAGATGCTTATTTTACTTGAGGAATTTCTCTTTGACGTTTTGATAATGCATCAACAGAATCAATCAATGTTTTGAATAAATCTGGATGTGATTGATAATACCGATAACTATTATAAAATTTTTTCTTAGAAATGCCGTATGATGTAAAAACTTGATCGTATAATTTCAGATTGCCTGTTTGCAATTTATCCAAAGTATCTTTTGTACTTATTCTTACATAATATTCATCTGCCTTAAACATATCCCATACAATTTTTTTCATTTCATTGACAGGAATAATTTGTTGTTCATTTTTTTTGCTGTTACTACTATTACAACTTAGTAAAAAAATTAAACCACCGAGTGCTAAAATTTTTCTCATTGCAGATCTTGTTTATACTTAGATGAGTTGACCACATCAAGCGTATTCATCAATTCAACTATTTTTGTTTTCTCCTCGGATGTTCCTTTCTTAAATATCCCAATAATTTCAGAAGCTTTTCCTTGCATAAAGAATTGCAAAATCATCGTGTTGGGATTCTCTTTATTAAATGCATGTAATTGTTGTAATGATTGAAGTATGTTTTCCCTTGCTTCATTTTCATTCTCCACCATTTTATCTAATCCAGATCGGTAGTAACTATAAATTACATCATGAACAATATTGTATTTAGTATTGATCAAATTTTCGTTGAGCCAATACCTGTTTCGTAACCCATCAAAAACCCTCCAACCACTTATCCCCTTTCCTTCAGGTGCATTGTTTACAATATTTTGTGCTTTCCTAAAATAAGCATCTCCTGTTTTTGGGGAAAAAGAATCATAATCCAATCCTACCAACATATAAGCGTAGAAAGCAAACACTGCAGACAAATTGGCTACACTGGCATCAGTGCCCTGTATCCGATTTTCATTGAACTCTACGGGTTGAAATTCAATATATTTAAAAGTAACATCAGCATCAATAAAATTGACCAATGCAGCTTGATAAGAAGTATTATAAATAGGCCTAGCTACTTGCACCGTAAGTGAAGCTTTATAAACATTAGGGTCCACTATGCTCTCTAAATTTAAAATAAAACTACATTCTATTTTTTCATTTTCTTTAAATACATCATTTGTCCATTTTCGGTTATTCATTAATGTATTCAACTGAGATTGTAATGTGGTAAAAATTTTCTTATCAATGGTTGAATTAATACGTCCAGACAATACAGTCACTTTTGCCCTTAAATCTTGGGCAGAAATGATATTACTCATTAGTAATATTGCTACAATCAATATGACACTAGACTTGTGCAATGAACTTATCTTTAATGATTGAAACAATATCTTCTGCAATTGCTTTTTTAGATTTTAGACCAATGGAGATTTCATCACCTAACTTCGTGAAAATGGTTACTGCATTATTGTCTCCAGCAAAACCTGCACCAGCAGTTCTTAGTGAATTCAACACGATCATATTGGCATTTTTTCGATTTAATTTATCCAGTGCATTTGTTTTTTCATTTTCTGTTTCCAATGCAAAACCTACAATAAATTGATCGGATCTTTTCAACTTTCCTGCTTCAGCAAGTATATCTTTTGTTTTAGATAAATGAATAGCAAGCGACCCTTCCTTTTTCTTGATTTTTTCACTCGAAGGTTTTTCAACTGAATAATCAGCAACAGCTGCACTGAATACACCAATATCTACTTGATTAAATAATGGTATTACTTGATTATACATTTCATTCGCAGATTGCACATTTAAACGATGAATCCCTTCGTATTGAATTTTTTCATTAGAGGGTCCTGCAATTAAAAATACTTCTGCACCCTGCATATATAATGCTTCAGCTATAGCAAAACCCATTTTGCCAGATGAGTGATTTCCAATAAATCGAACAGGATCGATTGATTCATAAGTTGGACCAGCAGTTACCAAAGCGGTTTTACCTGCTAATCCTTTACCCCGAAAAAAACGGCTGATGATAAATTGAAAAATAGCTTCTGGTTCTGCCATTCTACCTTCTCCAAAAAGTCCACTTGCTAATTCTCCATGCCCTACCTGCATGACGGTATTTCCGTATGAAATTAATCGCTTTATATTTTCTTGGGTTGAAGGATGCTTCCACATGTCTTCATCCATTGCAGGAGCAACCAGCACCTTACAAGTTGCCGATAGGTAAACAGCCAATAAGATATTATCGCAAAATCCATTCGCCATTTTTGCCATTGTATTGCAACTTAGAGGCGCAATGATAAATAGATCAGCCCACCTGCCTAAATCAACATGATTCGACCATTCATGATTGTTTGACAATTCGGTGATGACCGTGTTTTTCGATAACGTGGAAAGTACTAATGGCGAAACAAATTCTGCAGCCGCTGGAGTCATAATAACTTTTACTTCGGCACCTGCTTTAACGAGTAATCTAACTAGTAAAATAGTTTTATAAGCAGCAATACTTCCTGTAATTCCGATCAATATTTTTTTCCCATTCAGCATTGAAGTATTGATTTAATATTTCTTCCATCAAAGTAACAAAAAACGACAGTATAATACTGTCGTTTATGTAATTTTTAAAAAGATTTAGCTTATCTGAATAAGTCGTTGTCGTTATTTCTTCTATGGTAAATTTTATTTTCCATGAATTCCTGAGTTGCTAAAATAGCTGGATTAGGCATTTTTTCATATGCTTTGGAAATTTCAATTTGCTCTTTATTCTCATGAATTTCTTCCAAACTATCCGTATGGCTAGCAAATTCTTCTAATTTATTGTGCAATTCTTCGCGCAATGTAACATTAATCTGGTTGGCCCTTCTTGCTATGATAGCAATAGACTCATACAAATTACCTGTTTTCTCTTTAATAGAGATTAGGCTTTTGGTTTCTACCACACTTGGAGTGTTGGCACTCATTTGCCTTCTTAATTTGCTCATTTTTTGCCTTGTTTAAGTATGTTAAGGGTTTGTGTTTTGTATTTATTAACTTCTTCTAAATGTTTACTTTCATTAAATCGTTCATTAAAATCGCTGCACTCACTCAATACTTTTTCGTAACGCTCTTTTTGCTTTTCTTCCAAACTCATTTTAGCATATTCATAATATGCTTTAATCACTTGTAACTTATATTCATCCGACTTTTTAGAATCAGGAAAATTATCTGCTACATTACCAAACGCAATGGCAGCTGCTTTATAAAATCCAAGGTTATAATATAATTCTGCACTTTTGTAATCTTTCAATTCTAATTTTTCTCTGCATTTATCAATTATTTCAGATGCATCTTTCACTCTTGGAGAGCTTGGATGTGTAGAAATAAATGCCTGCATTAAACCCATTGTTTTATTAGTATTGGTTTGATCCAATTCTACTTTAGGTGATTGTTTAAAATAACAGAATGCACGCATGTATTCGCACTCCTCACTTTTTGTACTTGCAGGAAAATTTTCCACGAATGTTTTAAACAGATTCTCTGCATTTAAATAATCCTTGTTATAATAATAAGAGTATGCATATTTAAAATACATATCCTCATATCTAGTGGATCCTTTTAAAAATGGAAAAACGTCTTCAAAGAGCTTTTGAGCTTCCTGGTATTTTTTATTGGCATAATACTGTTCGGCCATTTTGTATTTATACTCATAATCCTTGCTCTTCATGATTTTACTCATCTTACTCGAACAAGAAATCAAGCCCAAACACAACACAAAAATTAGAATAATTCTACCCATAAAGTTGGCGAAATTAAGCATAAAAAGGCAATTTATAAAGTGTTATCCCTTATTTTACCATTTACAGCGTTAATTAATAGCTAAAAAGGCTATCCCACTTGCGTGGAACAGCCTTTTCTATTTCAACTTTAGGTGATTTTACTTAGTATCACCCTCTCCTTCTTGCAATTTTGCTTTAATCTCCGCTAAAGCGCCTAAATCACCCAAAGTAGATTTTTCTACTTTAGCCTGAATGTTTTTAACTGCTTTCTTGGTATTATCAGATTCAGCTTTTGCTTCTTTCTTCGCTACTTCTTTCTCTTCAGCAATATGCTGCTCCCAAATACGAGCATGACTTAAAACAATTCGCTTTTCGTTGCGATCAAATTCAATAACAACAAACTGTGCAGTTTCATCGGCTTTAACCTGAGAACCATCTTCTTTGTTTAGATGACGGTTAGGGGCAAATCCTTCTAAACCATACTGTAATTGTACCAAAGCACCTTTGTCGTCCTTACGGGTAACAGTGCCTTCATGAATTGAACCAATAGCAAAAGTTTCTTCCAAAGCATTCCAAGGATCTTCTTCCAATTGCTTATGACCTAATTGCAATTTGCGATTCTCTTTATCGATGCTTAAGATGATGATATCAATTACCTCACCAACTTTGGTGTAATCTGTTGGGTGATTGAAACGCTTCAACCAGCTTAAGTCGCTGATATGAATCATACCACCAATTCCTGGCTCCATTTCAACAAATACGCCATAAGGGGTGATGTTTTTCACCAAACCTTTGTGCTTACTGTTTTCAGGGAATTTGTTTTCGATGGTGTTCCAAGGATCTTGACTCATTTGTTTGATGCTTAAACTCATCTTACGAGCATCTTTATCTAAGGTTACCACTTTTGCTTCATGCTCATCTCCTAATTTGAAGAATTCCTTCGCGTTGATTGGAGTATTAGCCCAAGTGATTTCAGATACGTGCACCAATCCTTCAACACCAGGTTGAATTTCGAGGAATGCACCGTAATCTTCAATATTTACTACTTTACCTTTTACAACTGTTCCTTCCGCCAAACCTTCTGGCAATACATCCCAAGGATGTGGAGTTAATTGTTTCAATCCTAAGCTGATACGTTTTTTGTCATCATCAAAGTCTAAAACAACCACTTGTAATTTCTGATCCATTTTCACCACTTCACTAGGGTGAGAGATTCTACCCCAAGAAATATCAGTGATGTATAACAATCCGTCTAATCCACCTAAGTCCATGAAAGCACCAAAATCAGTGATGTTTTTAACAACACCTTCTAATACTTGGCCTTTCTCTAATTTGCTCATGATCTCAGCACGTTGTGCTTCGATATCGCTTTCAATGAGGGCTTTGTGAGATACAACGGCATTCTTAATTGTTTCGTTGATTTTAACCACTTTAAACTCCATGGTTTTACCTACAAACTGATCGTAATCAGTTACAGGCTTAACATCAATCTGAGAACCAGGTAAGAAAGTTTCCATTCCAAATACGTCTACAATCAAACCACCTTTAGTTTTACTTGTAACAGTTCCTGTAACTACTTCTCCTGTTTTATGTACTTCTACAATTCTTTCCCAAGCACGGAAGATTCTTGCAGACTTACGGCTTAAGTGAAGATTACCTAAGCGGTCTTCTTTTTCTACTACCATTACTTCTACTTCGTCCCCAATTTTCAAACCTTGAACATCACGGAATTCGTTTAAAGAAACAAGGCCATCACTTTTAAATCCGATATTGATAACAACATCAGTTTTAGTTAAAGCAACTACCAATCCTTTTACGATTTCAGCATCTTCAATTTGAATGAATGTGTTGTCGTACACTTTATCGTACTTAACACGTTCAGCTTCTGCATAATGACTTACATTACGCTTGTCGATACTCCAATCAAAATCGTCGTGCGCAGTTTCAATAACTGGCGCAACTTCAGGTGCATTTGTTGTCGCAGTAGGAATGTCAACAGCTTCTGTTGCTGCCGCGTTCTCCTGAGCATCTGCGTTTAGTTGTTTGTTAATTAAATTCATAAAAATACCCGATGGTTTTAATCGGGCGGCAAAGGTAATAAAACTTATAAAATAACTGCCATAAATCAAATAAAAAAGTCAGCAAATAAGCCGATATATAATTTATTTTTAATTTGAATCCTTGTTTGCACAACAAGTAGCTTATGATTGTATATAGTTTTGCAACTGAGAAATCGTTTCCTGCTGGTTCAGAATGGTTTCTGTTACCACATCATTGATGGAAATAATTCCAGCTAAATGTCCCTGATCAATCACTGGAAGATACCGAATATGCTTAGAAGACATCAATTGCATGCACTTCTCAACGGTATCGGTTAACGATACAGGCGGAAAATCACTGGTCATGATTTCACTTACCGGTGTTTCACTAGAGTGCCTCCCCATTAAGATGACTTTACGTGAATAATCACGTTCTGTAAGGATACCGGCAAATTGATCGTTTTTTAAAACCACTAAAGACCCGATATTTTTTTCCGACATGATTTGCAAAGCCTCAATTACAGTAGTGTCTGGGCTTACACTTACTACCTGATTGCCTTTTCTAGTGAGTATATGGCTTACTTTTCGCATAAAGCAAATTTTGAACCTAATTTACCGAAATAATATCAATTCTGTAAAATTTATTCTTAATTTAATTGTCTAAACCATTTATATGAAAAAAATAATTTTTGCATTATTGATTTTCGCAGGTTCGTTTAGCACTGCATTTGCCCAAAACAAAACAGCAGATAAAGCAAAAGAACAGACTAAAGAAGTAAAGAAAAAAGCGGATGGAACACCAGACATGCGCTATAAAGAAAATCAAGAAAAAGCCAAAGCGGAAGGACCAAAAAAAGCAGACGGCACTCCTGATATGCGTTATAAAGAGAATAAGGAAAAAGAGACCAAAACAAAAACAACAGAAGTCAAAAAAGAAGTAAAGAAGAAAGGATAGTAAAGTGTAAAAACCCCGCAGAGTGCGGGGTTTTTATTTTAGATAATTCTTGATGCAATCGTATTAGCTGCTATCCATCCACTAGTCCAAGCATTTTGAAAATTAAATCCACCAGTGACCCCATCTACATCCATAATTTCTCCTGCGAAAAATAAATTAGATAGTAATTTACTTTCCATGGTTTGGGGATTAATTTCATTGAGTTGAATACCACCCGCAGTTACAAATTCCTCTTTAAATGTAGTTTTGCCTTTTACTTCAAATGAATAATTGGTGAGCAATTGAATTAACTTATTTTGTTCAGCAGATTTTAATTCACCCCAACGTGTATCCGAATTTATTCCTGCCATTGACAATAAAAATAACCATAATCTATTAGGTAATTCGAAAGGCTGTTTATTGCCTATTTTATTAGCAGAAAATTGTTCTCTATAACCAGCCCAATCCTGGCGAACCGCTGCTTCGTTGGTAACACCTAACCAATTTACTAAAATGGAGAATTGATAATTTAATTCAGCCAATTGCCTTGCACCCCATGCAGATAATTTGAGTACTACAGGACCACTCAATCCCCAATGAGTAATTAATAAAGGGCCTTGTTCAACCAATTTTGTCCCGGCAATTTTTACTTTTGCATTGGGTACACTCAATCCCATTAATTCGGTAATTGGATGTTTAGGAATATTAAAAGTAAATAATGAAGGAACAGGTGTATTGATTGAATGTCCCATTTTTGTTAACCATTGAAACATTTCCGTTTTAGGATACCCTCCGCATGCAATACACACATAATCGGCAATCATTTTTTTTGAACCACTAATCAATAATTCAAAATGATTATTGTTGCTAGAAATACTTTGCACTTCAGTTTGTAATATTATTTCTATTTTGTATTTATCAGCCTCTTTCAATAAGCAGTCGATAATTGTTTGAGAATTATTGCTTACCGGAAACATCCTTCCGTCTGATTCTGTATGCAGTTCAACTCCTCTTTCAGCAAACCATTCGATGGTATTATTGGTATCAAATAAATGAAAAGCTTTTTTTAGAAACTGTTCTCCTCTTGGATATTTTTTAACCAATAAGGGAATTTCAAAACAGGCATGAGTTGTGTTACATCGCCCACCACCACTCACTTTAACCTTAGACAATAGTTTAGCAGATTTCTCTAATAAAATGACTTTTAAAGCTGGGTTTAATCTTGCGGCATTCACTGCACAGAAAAATCCTGCAGCACCTCCTCCTATAACAATCAATTGCACCTTTCCCATATTGTAAAGTAAGGGCAAAAGTGCAATTAAAATTTCAAACAAGTTCGATTCAGCTCAAATAAACCGCTATCTTAAAGTCTGAAATATAAGTGTATCGTTAATAACCATATCTGCTTTTCCCGCTTCTTTCAAAATCATAGAAAGAAATACGCTTTTTGAAACAGGATCAAATCGACTTGTAGTAACTGAAGGATCTAGATTTGTTGTTTTTGCTCCTCCAGAATTATTAGAAACAAGTGTAATAGCATTAGAAGCTAAATCAAAAGTAAGCAATGGCACAAAACCCGCAATACTAGTTGGTATTCCAAGACTTTGCGCTGCATGGGTTCCTGTTGTAACAGATGTCCCAGCATTTAAATTTCTTAAAGTAACTGTATTTTTAGATGCAGTAACCAAGGTGACATCACTGTAATACCATGTTACAGGTGTTACATCATAGTTACGATCATTTGCACCAAACTTGTATTTTAATAAATAAATACCATCGTTTTTATTTATGCCTGTCATTAAATAAAGAATATTATTAAAATTTCCGCTAATAATTCCAGAAGAAGCAGATTTAATACTCAATCCTAAAACATAATTTTTACCGAATAATGAATCAGTATTTAATAAAGTAATTGGAAAATTAACTTGTCTTTGTCCCCTAGGAATAACCACTTTTGTTTGAGGAAATGAATAGTTAGCTGCAGGCAATGGCAAATAGGTTGTTTTATTTTGGGTATTATATGCTGTAAGAATAGCAGGGTCTGCACCAACTACTTCCACCGTAATATCTTCAGGCGCATTATTGGCTCCAGAATAACTTACAACAGCATTGTAGGTGCCCGTATTTTGCATAATAATATTTACACTTAATAATGGATACTTACTAGTTGTAGGTGATGTCAGGTTAGCTGTATTAGCAAACTCTATCACATTTTGTGTATTTGCCGGATTAATTATGGCAGAATCATCCTTTAAACAACCTGTAAAAAGTGTAGTAAAAAGTGAAAGAATAATTATTTTATTGAATAGTTTCATATATAAATTATTATTATATTATTTATTTAGCCCAAAAAATTAACGATGAAAATTTTTCAATTCCTGTTGGCACGTTGGATTGGTTGGTATTGAACTCATTAAGTGGATACAATACCCGAGTAGGCATTTTATCTGGTCTTGTTGATAAGGAAACAGTAGATGCCATCGTTTCTGTAGGCAATGTACCAGTTACTTTTGGATAGCCTGTTCTTCTATATTCATTAAACGATTCATGAGAAGCAATCATAGCTAGCGCTAAATATTTCTGCGTAATGATTGCTTCGATTTTTTGTTCGGTGGTTAATGCTAAAGCAAAATTGGCAATATACTTCGTTGCATTTGCAGTGCGATAAGCTGTTGCATCCGCAGCAGGTGCGTTGTATGGTGCTACTGTAGGTAATGTATTTGTATTGTCTTTATATAAATAAGTAAAAGATGCTTCAATGCCTTTATTAAATGCAGTTGTAGGATCACCAGGAATAATTCCTCTCACCATTGCTTCTGCTTGTAAAAAATAACTTTCAGCAGCTAACATCAAAACAATACCCGCATCAAAGCCTTTTTGTATACCTACTTTATCCCAAATAAGCGCACTGGTACCTTTAAAGAAAGCATTGGGCGTTTGACCATTTGGAGGATTCGGATTGGTTTCATTACCCAATTGATTGGTAGGAGGATTTGGCCACACTCTAAAAGTAACTGCGCCACGTTTATCATCCGTTAATTTTACTCCATTATAATAACTCATCCAAAAAGTAGAAGGTAAACGAGAAGATGTAGAACCAGTATTCGTTATAGTCCAAGGCCAATAAGGGCTTAGTTTTCCTGTAGTTTTAGTATATCCAGGATTGGTGATAGCGTCTGTTGCTAAAAATCCATCAGCACTAAAATTGGTATTATTAAAAGTTACTTTACTTCCAGCTCTTACTATTAATCGCAACTTGATGGTATTTGCTAATTGTTTCCAGAAAAGCATATTAGGTCCGGCCTGACTAAACATTGGATCTGTTGCAGCAGTAAAAGGTAGAACATTCAATGTGTTAGCTAAACCCGAATTAATTAAAGTAATTGCAGTATCACATTGTGCTGCTAAATCTTTGTAAATATCAGTTCCCTTATCGTATTTCGGGCTAATATTTACTGCTCCTTTTAAACCATCTGAATAAGGCACATCATTGTATGCATCCACTAATAATTGTGTAGTGTATGCAGTTAATATTCTTGCTGCGGCATTGAAATATACATACTTTGTTTTTCCGGCAGTTTGGTCTTTTACGTATTTTAAATCATTTAAATTATCATAGGCACCCGTCCACAATCCAGTAAAAGAACTAGTTGTATAATCATAACTGATTACTGTACCAAAACCACTAAATCCACCAGCGTTTGCTCGGTACATCAAATCGGATCCATAAGGATCATATGTGTTTGTAGTTAACAAAGTAGCCGCAACAATTGCTTGAGGCAAAACCAATTCTGGCGTACTACTTGTAAATCTATTTGGATCATCGTTTATATCTAAGTATTTCTTACAAGAAATATTCCCTAATATAAAAACAGTTGCTATTAAATAAACTAGTTTCTTCATGTTTGTAAATTAAAAAGTTAATGAAATGGTTCCACCAAAATAACGTGAAGGAGGTGGACTGGCTATACCAGCAACACCAATTCCATTGCTTGTACTTCCATTGTCACTGTATTCAGGATCGGTGTACAAATTCGTTTTAGGCAATAACATTATTAAATTTCTTGCTTGTAAACTCAACGTAATCCTTTTGATGTATTTTAACTTCTGCATGAAATTAGTTGGTACTTCATAAGACAAAGCAACTTCTCTTAATTTCCAAAATGCTCCAGAAGCAACATAGTTTTCTGCTACACCAGTTCTTGGTGCCTGTGTCCAAAATCCATAACCACCATCGCGAACAGTAATATTGGTATTCGCCATAAACTCACCTGGTTTAGCAGGGTCAGGTATAGAAGAATTAGGGAATACAAATCTTTCTCTATTAAAAGCAACTGTAGCTAATCCTCCTCCAGAAAAATCAAAGGCTGTTGTATTATTCATATAAGTTACATATCCACCTCTGTATTCAGCTTGTGCTGTTAAGCGAAATGCTTTATAACTTAAGTTGAAATTAAGTCCAAGAATGTCTTTAGGTACTGCGCTTCCTAGAACTGTGTTAGCGTCATTTCTAGAAGGGTAACCAGTTATAGGATCTACAATTACTCTACCTTGAGGATCCCTTTTATATGAAGTTGCATAAATTACAGGGAAGGGTTGATCTACTATTGCAAAAGATCCACTTCCTAATGATAGTGTACTTACATCGGCAGTAATGGCCAACACTTTATTTTCTAAAATATGGGTAAACACTGCTCCTAAAGTTAATTCCCAATCTTTTTTGCGAATGGCTACATAATTCACGGTGGTTTCTAAACCTGAACTGCTGGTTAAAGCAGCATTCAATCTGTATGATGTAAATCCAGATGAAGGGGCAATTGAGGCAGTTACTGTTTGATCAGATGTTCTAGTGCTGTACCAAGTAAAATTAACATTCAATCTACTCTTTAAAAAACTTGCATCAAAACCAGCTTCCCATCCTTTGGTAATCTCTGGTTTTAAATTATTAGAAACAATTGTACCATCTAAAGAGAATCCTGCACCACTAGAAAACGGATAATTACTTGCTTGGCTAAATGTTGGATTTAATTGATATGCACCAAAATTGCCACCTAAATTCACTTGACCAACTTTAGACCAACCTCCTCTCAATTTTAAAGAGTTGATGATTTTTGAATTCTTCATTGAAGTGAATACTTCCATTGGAGAAAAAGCAATATCTACAGCAGGATAAAAGAAGGAACGATTTTCTGGGCTTAATGTAGAAACCCAATCATTTCTGCCAGTAGCATGTACATTAATAAAATTTTTATACCCAATATTTAAATCGCCATAGGCACCCATTTGTCGTGCTTTATATTGCGAATTACTTGCAGTTGGCAAAGCCAATGTATTGGCCAAATTAAACAACCCAGGTGTTACCAATCCAGAAATAGAAGCTGATATAGATTCACTCACATCTTGTCTTACAGTAAACCCTGTTGTAAGCTTAAAATTAAAATCATTGAATTTCTTTTTTAGTCCAACTTGAAATTCAGAAGTAATTCTTGTGCTAAAAAAAGAACTTTCAGTTAAACTTCCAGTAATATCTGTCTTCTTGTAACTTCCTTTGGTAGTTGCTTTTGCAAAATCAGAATAAATAAAAACATCTGCTGTACTACTTACAGTGTTATTACGAGTTGTAATTCCATTTCTAAATGTAAAATCCAACCATTTAGTTGGGCTGTATTTAACATCTACATTACCTGATAAATAATCGTTTCTTGTGTATTGACGATAGTTATCAGCTAAGAAATAAGGGTTGCTATAAAATGGATTAAAATAGTCATCTGGAGTAGCAAATTTATCAGTTCTCCAATTTCTGTAATTAGTGATTTGAATATTTGGTGCAGTTTGCATTAGATTACCATAAATGGTTCCTGTTTGAGAAGTGATATCGTATCTATTTTGAGTATAATTCACTCCATAACTTACTTCTAAATTTTTAGCCATTGTACGTTTACCACCAATTCTTAAAGTAATTTTATTGAATTTATCACCAGGAGTTGTTCCTTTTCCATCAATATATTGAGCAGAAAATTGGGTGGAACCTCTTTCATCTCCACTTGAGATAGAAAAATCAGTTTGATTGGTTGAGCCAGTTTCCCAAAAACTATTTTTACCATTTACAGGAGAATACGGTATAATTTGAATACTTCCATCTGCAAGAGGCTGTCCGATTGGTTTCAATGAACCATCAAATGCAGGACCATATTGTTGGTTCTCGTAAGGAGTATATACTGGAAAATTAGCAGTTGAGCCTGCCCCAAATTGTTCCTGCAATTTTGGGAAGAAAGAAATTTTCTCCGAAGTAAACGTGTTGGAAATTCTCACTTCTGGTTTATTTCTGGAACCACGCTTGGTAGTAATTAATAAGGCACCGTTAGAAGCTTCAGACCCATAAAGAGCAGATGCTCCAGCACCGTTTAATACTTGTATATCTTCCACGTCCTCTGGATTCAAATTGCCTAATAATTCATTGGGAACAATAATATTATCCAAAACAATTAATGCTTGGTTATTTCCTGTTAAAGAGCGTTGTCCACGGAGCACCACTCTAAATGATGGATTTACACCACCATTGGTAGCGCTCACTGTAAGACCAGCCACTTTGCCTAAAAGACCAGATGCTATATTGGTTGGTTTACCAACAGTTAATTTTTCACCTGTAACCTGACTACTTGCATAACCTTGATCTTTTTTCTTGGTTTGAAGTCCCCCAGCTGTTGTTACTACAACTTCGCCTAAGCTTTCAACACTCGATAATAACTTAATGCCAAGCGCTCCTTTAATACTTGCAATTGGAATAGATTGCTCAATAAAACCAATTGAAGAAAATTGAAGCCCCCTTGCTTCAGGAGCTACTTTAAGTAAGAAACCACCGTCATCGGCAGAAACCGATGTAGCCAATACTTTTCTGTCTGAACTAACCACACGGATACTCACCCCTTTTAGCGGATTCCCTTTATCATCGGTGATTTTTCCTGAGACGTTTTTTGTTTGAGCACTTATCTGGATAATTACCAAAAAAAGCCCTAGAAAGAGGTAAATGATTTTTCTCATGCGCGTTTTGTTTTGGTATTTATTCCTATTTGGAATAAATATTCAACAACTTAACAATTTATTTTGAAAATTTTAATATTTAAAATGAACTTTTTTTGAAATTAAAAATTTCAGAACTTAGAAATATGAAAAAAGCGACCAAATAGTCGCTTTTTTGAAATATGTGTATTTAATACATATATAGAAGCTTAATTTATTTCATTATCATGATGGCAGCCATTGTTTCAATACCATTCCACAAATTGCGGATTCGAATATTTTCATTTTCTGCGTGCTGGTTATTATCGTGATTGGCTATTGGAACAGTAATTGTAGTTGCTTTTAGTTCTTTTTCGAAAATGAATAAAGGCAAACTTCCTCCCATTGATGGTAATAATACAACTGGATCTTTTGTGGTAGTTTTTATTGCATTCACCACGTTTTGAGCGAAGGGCAAATTCAAAGGAGTTCTTTGCGCATTGTAACCATCACTTAATTTTATTTTAGCAATATTAGGATGCTGCGTTCTTTGTAATTCAGAAGGCTCATTATAAGTAATAAAATATCCTAGCCCTTTTATATGATTTATTACTTTTTGTTGTTGCTTTTGATAATCATTTCCTGGAACCAATCGTAAATCTAACACTGCAGAAGCCGAGATGGGAATTACATTGCTTGCTTTGCTACCAATATTACCACTTTGCATTCCATTGATATTTAATGAAGGAATGAGTATGGCTTCCTCTAAACTCATCCCTTCTATTTCTTCATTTAGAAATTTTAATTCTTTTTTCATTTGTGCTCCAACTGGAGGAATAGCTGCAAGTGCTTTTTTCTCTTCAATAGTGAGGGGCTTAGTATCTTCATAAAATCCCTTGATGGTCACACGTCCTTTTTCATCTTTCATTGACGCTAATAATTTTGCTAGCATCATTCCAGGGTTAGGAGCCCAGTTACCATAATGTCCACTATGCAGAGGACGGCTTGGCCCATACAGGGTAATATCTACATGAGCATCCCCACGAACACCAAAAATGACGGCTTTGTTTCCTGATTGATGAACTGGTCCATCACAAATGATCCAGCCATCCGAATTTAATAATGATCGATGTATTTGGAACAGCTCTGCCAAATGGGTTGAGCCCGCTTCTTCTTCTCCTTCAAAAAAAAACTTAAGATTATACTGAGGTTTATATCCTGCTTTTACCAATGCTTCGTAGGCAGATAATATAGCCATTACACCTGCTTTATCATCAGAAGCAGCTCTTCCATAAATTCTCCAATCCGGATCAAATGATTTTGCATTTTCATCAATGTCTACTATTTGAGCTCCATTTTCTAAAGAGCCATTTACCATAGTAGGCATGAATGGATTTAATCCCTTTGCCCATTGCGAAGGATCCACTGGCTGACCATCATAATGTGCATAGAAGATAAGTGTTTTAGTAGCTCCTGGAGTATTCACTTCGCCATAAATAGCGGGTGGAACATTTTTTGAATTGGTATTGAGCAGTTGTACATTAGCAATGTTTCTTTGCTTCATCATATTCATGATGAAATATGCATTCTGCTTTAGACCGATAGTATCAACAGCGATATTAGGAATAGATAAAAAAGATAAATACTCTTTCATCCATACCCTTTCATGTTGCTCGCGAACAGACCGGATCTTTAGTATTTCTGGAGATTGAGCCTTACTAAGTAAAAAGAAAAAGCAATAAAAAAAGCTAAATCCGATTTTCTGCATACAGATAATTTAAAGTGAGGTACCAAAAGCAAATGAAATTACTTATAATTCTTTTAAGTATGTTTGTTTCATTGTTTTGAGCTATTACAATAAACGAGCTAAAAAATAATACCAATTCAACTGTCATTTTCATGGCAGTGAAATACTTGATTAGATTTAATAATAATTGGAATTTAAATTGGAATTCGCTTTTTCTGCAGCTTCAATAATGCTGTAATCAGATAAGATTAATGCTTGATTTCTTTTAACACAAACATCATGTTCAAAATGAACAGAAACTTTTCCATCACGTGTTCTGACTGTCCAACCATCGTCTTCGGTATACACATCTTTGGTACCTAAATTAATCATTGGCTCAATGGCCAACACTAAATTTTCTTTCATTTTTGGTCCAGTTCCTCTTTTCCCATAATTGGGCATTTGTGGATCTTCATGTAAGCTTCTTCCTAAACCATGTCCAACCAATTCTCTAACAACACCATATCCATGTTTGATTTCTGTATGCTCTTGTATGGCAAAGGAAATATCACCTATTCGATTATTGATGATCGCTTTTTCAATCCCTTTATATAAAGATTCTTTGGTAACCTTAACCAATTGTATTGCTTCTGGTGCAGCTTCTCCAATAATAAATGTGTATGCATGATCTCCATGCCAACCATTCAGAATAACACCCATATCAATAGAAACAATATCACCATCTTTCAATGGAGTTTTGTCTGGGAAACCGTGGACTACCACATCATTTACCGAAGCACAAATAGTAAATGGATAGCCTCTGTAATTTAAAAATGAAGAAACCCCTTTATGGTCTTTGATATAAGTAGCACATAATTCATCAATCTGCAATGTATTCATTCCAGGCTTTAATGCAATAGCTACTTGAGTGAGTGTTTTACTCACCAACAATGCAGCTTCTTTCATCATTGCTACTTCAGAATCTGTTTTATATATTATCATGTTATTCCTTCTGGTCATGTTAAAAAATAAACCTGTTCAGCTAGCTAAACAGGTTTACAAAGTTCGTAATTAAATATGACTAAATAGAAGACGAAGAAACAGTTTGTCTTCCTTGCACTCTTCCACTCTTCATCAAACCATCGTATTGTCTCATTAATAAATAAGTTTCTATTTGTTGCAATGTATCTAATACAACACCTACCATAATTAATAGAGATGTTCCTCCAAAGAAAGAACTGAATCCTTGAGTTACACCTAAACGTTGAGCAAAGCCGGGTAAAATACCTACCAATGCTAAGAATATAGCACCAGGCAAAGTAATTCTATCCATGATAGCTCCAATATAATCAGCGGTTGGTTGACCAGGGCGAACACCAGGAATAAATCCGTTATTACGCTTTAGGTCTTCAGCAATTTGCTTAGGATTAAAGATCAATGCCGTGTATAAGAAAGTAAATCCGATCACCATCACTGAATAAATAACCATGTACCAAACATTGCTATGATCATTGAAGATTTTTACAATGCCCTGAGCAGAATCTAAATTGGTAAAAGATGCTAATGTTGGTAAGAACATAATTGCTTGTGCAAAAATGATCGGCATTACACCAGCACTATTTACTTTAACAGGCAAGAATTGTCTTGCACCACCAAATTGTTTATTTCCAATAATTTGCTTGGCATAATTCACAGGAATTTTCCTAACCCCTTGTACCAAAACAATTAACCCCATAATAATGGTAACGAGGATAGCAATTTCAATTAAGAAAATTAATAATCCACCGCCTCCACTCACTCCTTTAGCACCAAATTCTTGAATTATTGATTGAGGCAAACGAGCTAAGATACCTACCATGATGATGATAGAAGTTCCATTACCCAACCCTTTATCTTGAATTCTTTCACCCAACCACATTACAAATAATGTACCTGCAGTTAAAGTAATCACTGTAGAAAACCAGAAATAAGCTTTATAAGCTGGTAAGATTGCTTCAGCATAACCTGGGCTATTCAAATAAGCTACGTATGCACCTGCTTGAAAAGCGGTAACAATAACTGTTAGGTAACGAGTCCATTGATTGATTTTCTTACGACCACTATCTCCTTCCTTTTGTACTTTTTGTAATTGAGGTACCAAGATTGTCATCAATTGCATAAAGATAGAAGCAGAAATATATGGCATGATTCCAAGAGCAAGAATAGATGCTTGAGAAAAAGCACCTCCAGCAAACATATCAAAAATGCCTAAGAGACCATTACTTTTTGAAGCGGCCATGGCTGCTTCAATTTTGTTAGGATCAATACCTGGCAATACAATATGAGTACCTACTCTGTAAGTCAAAACCAAGGCAAGTGTTACGAGTATTTTATTACGTAACTCTTCGATGGTCCAAATATTCTTAAAAGTTTCAACTAATTTTTTCACTTCGCTTAATTATGGCATTAAAACTTAAAAACCAAAAAGACGCATATTATATGCGTCTGGCAATTTACAATAAAATTATTTGATAATCTCTACTGAACCGCCTACAGCTTCGATAGCTGCTTTTGCTTTATCACTAATTGCATTGATTTTGAAGCTCAATTTAGCTTTCAATTCACCATGAGCCAATACTTTAACGCGATCGGTTCTGTTAATCAATCCATTGATATATAAGTTTTCTAAAGAAACTTCAGTAAATCCGTATTTCTCAACCAATTGATCTAATTGACCAAGGTTAAATACTTTATATTCTACGCGATTGAAATTTTTAAATCCACGCTTAGGGATACGACGCTGAATAGGCATCTGTCCACCCTCATGACCCATTTTGCTTTTGTAACCTGCACGGCTCTGACCACCTTTGTTACCTTTTGTAGATGTACCACCTTTACCAGATGCTTCACCTCTACCAATTCTGATTGCTTTTTTTACTGAACCTTCTGCAGGTTTTAAGTTGTGTAGTTTCATTTTTTATTGATTTTGAACTTACGGGGTATCACCCCTCGCTTTATGAAAATTATGAATTATGAATTATGAATTAAGAGTTTTGATTTTTGAATTTTGAATTTAAAAAACGAATGAATAATTGTTGTTACTCCAATTATTCATTCGCAATTCTTAATTCTTCTCTCTTAATTCTTAATTCTCTTAAGCTAATTCTTCTACTTTAACTAGGTGGCTAACTTTATTAACCATTCCTAGAATTTGAGGAGTTGCTTCAACTTCTTTGGTTGCGTTTAATTTCTTCAAACCTAAAGCAATCAATGTTTGCTTTTGACGCTCAGATCTGTCGATTCCGCTTTTAATTTGTGTGATCTTAATCTTTTTCATAACCCAAATCCGCCAAATACGGACTATTTTTTTTATAATTAATATCCTATTCCTCCTTTAGGGGGTTAGGGGGTTTATTACCCGTTAAATACTTTACTCAACTTAATGCTACGGCCTTTTGCAACCTGAATTGGTTCTCTCAACAAGCTCAAAGCTTTGATAGTAGCTTTAACCACATTGTGTGGATTAGCAGAACCTAAACTTTTTGCCAAAACGTCGGTAACACCAGCGCTTTCTAATACAGAACGCATGCTGCCTCCCGCGATCACACCCGCTCCATGAGCAGCCGGCTTGATCAATACTTTTGCAGCACCTTCTTTTGCCCACTGTTCGTGAGGAATAGTTCCGTGCATGATAGGTACTTTAACCAAATTTTTCTTAGCATCTTCAATACCTTTTGCAATAGCTTCTTGTACTTCTTTTGCTTTTCCTAAACCTTGGCCAACTACACCATTTTCATTTCCTACAACTACAAGTGCAGAAAAGCTAAATGTACGTCCACCTTTTGTGGTTTTAACCACACGGTTAATAGCAACTACTTTATCTTTAAGTTCGATGTCGCCACCCGCTTTTACTTTATTTACGCTTACTTTAGACATTTATTGAGCGATTAATTGTTGTTAGCAAATTAAAATTGTAATCCACCTTCTCTTGCACCATCTGCAACAGATTTCACACGACCGTGATATAAGTTTCCACCTCTATCGAATACACAACCACTTAAGCCTAAGGCTAGTGCTTTTGTTGCAACAGCTGCACCTACTAATTTAGATTTCTCTATTTTAGTGATTTTTTGTGCAGCAATATCTTTATCTCTAGATGATGCGGCTACCAATGTAACTCCATTATCATCATCAATTAATTGAGCATAGATATCTGCATTGCTTCTGTATACCGCTAGGCGAGGCTTTACAGCTGTACCTGCTACTTTCTTACGAATGCGGTATCTGATTTTCTGCCTTTGAATTAATTTACCCATTGTTTTTAATTTACCCCCAACTCTATATTAAAGATGAGGAACTTATTAATCTTATTTATGTTTACCCACTCCCACTTTAGGGGGCCGGGGGGTTTACTTACCAGCTGCTTTACCTGCTTTTCTTCTTAAGATTTCACCAGCGTATTTAACACCCTTTCCTTTGTATGGTTCAGGTTTACGTAAGCTGCGTAATTTAGCTGCTACCTGGCCAATCAATTGCTTGTCGATACCTTCTAAAAAGATCTTAGGGTTCTGACCTTTTTCAGTAGTAGTTGTTACTTTCAATTCGCTAGGAATTTCAAAAATGATATTATGAGAATATCCTAATGAAAGATCTAAAACGTTTCCAGCATTTGCGGCTTTAAAACCAACCCCTACTAATTCCAATTCTTTTTTATAACCTTCAGTTACCCCTTTTACCATATTGCTCACCAATGAACGGTATAAACCATGCATTGCGCGGTGACGAATTTGATCAGTTGGACGAGCGAAAGTCATTTGACCATCTGCTATTTCTACTTTGATATCTCTATCAATTGCTTCTGTTAATTCACCTTTAGGTCCTTTAACCGTAACAACATTGTTGCTGCCGATTGAAAGGGTAACCCCACTTGGAATAACTACCGGTTGTTTACCTATACGAGACATAGTCGATTTTTTATTTTATGATGAACTCAGTTCTGTGTTCAGCCACGACTAAGAGGCTTAATTGTCAGAACCATTAATTTATGAAATATAACACAACACTTCTCCACCCACATTCTGCGCTTTTGCTTGCTTATCAGTAAGCACCCCTTTTGAAGTACTCAAAATAGCTACACCTAATCCATTGATTACACGCTTAATTTCTGCAGGCTTAGCATACTGGCGTAAACCAGGACGGCTAACTCTTTCCAAAGAACGGATTGCAGGCACTTTTGTATTAGGATCGTATTTCAACGCGATCTTAATCAAACCTTGCTTGTTATCGTCTTCGAATTTGTATTTCAAGATATATCCTTGATCATACAAAATCTCTGTTAAACGCTTCTTCAAATTAGAAGCAGGAATTTCAACCAGTCTATGACCAGCCAACTGAGCATTACGAATTCTAGTTAAGAAGTCTGCTATAGGATCAGTTACCATATTATTATAATTATACGAGTTCTAAATTTTGTTTACCAAACTGGATACTACCAGCTTGCTTTTTTAACACCTGGAATCATACCGTTCAAAGCCATGTCGCGGAACATAATCCTAGACAATCCGAAGTAACGCATATAACCTTTAGGTCTTCCTGTAAGCTGACAACGGTTTTTTAAACGAACCGGTGAAGCGTTTTTAGGTAGTAGATCTAAACCAGCGTAATCTCCTGCTGCTTTAAGAGCTGCACGCTTTTCAGCATACTGAGCTACCATTTTTTCGCGCTTTCTTTGTCTGGCTTTTACTGATTCTTTTGCCATAATTTTATTGGGTGTTTAATTAATCTTTCTTGATTCCTTTGAACGGCATTCCCAATTCTTTAAGCAATTCATATGCTTCTTCATTGGTATTTGCACTTGTTACAAATGTGATGTCTAATCCAGTGATCTTATTAACTTTATCGATATCGATTTCAGGGAAAATGATTTGTTCAGTAACACCTAATGTGTAATTACCTCTTCCGTCAAAAGCTTTATCGCTGATTCCTTTGAAGTCACGAACACGTGGCAACGCAACAGAAACCAATCTGTCAAGGAATTCATACATTTTCTCTCCTCTTAAAGTTACGCGAGCACCAATTGGCATTCCCTTACGCAATTTAAAGTTGGAAATATCTTTCTTAGACATTGTAGGAACAGCTTTCTGACCAGTGATGGTATTCAACTCATCTACAGCAATGTCTACTAATTTTTTATCTGTAACCGCTCCGTTAACACCACGGTTAATACAGATTTTTGATAACTTAGGAGCTTGCATTACAGTTTTGTAAGAAAACTTCTTCATTAAAGCAGGTACAACTTCTTTGCTGTACTTAGTTGCTAATCTTGGTGTATATTTTTCAGTACTCATTATTTGATTACCTCCCCAGATTTTTTAGATATACGTATTAATTTACCAGTTTCACGTGTGCGCTTTACTTTAGTTGGTTCACTTGTTTTAGCATCCCATAACATGATGTTACTAATGTTAATTGGTGCTTCAACTTTAACGATACCACCTTTGGTATTTTGAGCGGAAGGTTTTGTGTGCTTAGTAACAATGTTCACTCCCTCAACCACTACACGTCCTTTATCTAGAATTACTTCCAACACTTTCCTTGGCTTTTTCAAATCCTTATCATCTCCAGTAATTACCACTACGGTATCACCTTTTTTGATGCTGAATTTGGCTTTAAATCTTGTACTCATTTTATTTAGCTTTTAGCTTTTTTTATAATACTTCAGGAGCAAGAGAAATAATCTTCATGTATCCTTTATCACGCAATTCTCTTGCTACCGGTCCGAATATACGTGTGCCGCGAGGCTCATCTGAAGTGTTTAATAACACTACAGCGTTGTCATCGAAACGAATGTAAGAACCATCTTTTCTGCGAAGCTTGTTTTTAGTACGAACAATAACTGCTTTAGAAACTGTTCCTTTTTTAACGCCTCCTGCAGGGATAGCATCTTTCACCGTTACAACAATCTTATCGCCAATTTTAGCATAGTCCTGTCCGCTGTTACCAAGTACTTTAATACAAAGTACTTCTTTAGCTCCGCTGTTGTCGGCTACGTTTAATCTGCTCTCTTGCTGAATCATTTTATTTAATTTGAAAATTTTTAAATTTCAGATTTGATTTCTCTTATTCAGTAAATCTCAAACCTCAAATCAGAAATATATTTATTTCGCTTTTTCAACTACTTCAACCAATCTCCAACGCTTTGTTTTGCTAAGCGGACGAGTTTCCATGATCTTTACTATATCACCAATCGTACACTCTCCTTTTTCATCATGAGCATGGAACTTGGTAGTCTTCTTTACGAACTTACCATAGATAGGGTGTTTTACTTTTCTTTCAACCGCAACAGTAATGGTTTTATCCATCTTATCGCTGGTAACGATCCCTGTTCTTGTTTTACGCAAATTTCTTTCTTCCATTGTTTTTAATTTATGGTTTAAACACCCATTTCTTTTTTGGTCAATTCCGTTTTCAAACGGGCGATATCTCTACGAAGACCGCGAATATTCATTGGATTTTCCAATGGAGAAATTGCGTGAGCAAACTCCAATTTTTTTAATCTCAACTGATCTTCTTGGATCTTAGCCTTTAGATCTACTACTGTAAGACCTTTTAGGTTTTTGTTGAATTCGTATGTTTTTTTATTAGCCATTGCAATTTCTTTTTTTGGTTATGCTTGCAAATCTCTTCTGATTACAAATTTTGTTGCGATAGGCAGTTTTTGTGCTGCTAATCCCATCGCTTCTTTTGCTACAGCTTCTGTAACACCGTCACATTCGAAAATGATGCGTCCTGGTTCAACTACTGCTGCCCAAAACTCAGGGTTACCCTTACCTTTACCCATCCTCACTTCTGCAGGTTTACGAGTAATGATTTTATCAGGGAAAATTCTGATCCATACATTTCCTTCACGTTTCATTGCACGAGTCATTGCCTGACGAGCAGACTCGATCTGACGGTTAGTTAACCAAATTGGTTCTAAAGCTTTTAAGGCAAAAGATCCGAATGATATTGCTGTACCGCGCTTTGCAACTTCGCGAATGCGTCCTTTTTGTTGCTTCCTATGTTTACTTCTTTTCGGCTGTAACATTTTGTAGTTTTTTTGTCACCGGATTACTATGTTCCGATTAATTGAAACTGATTATTATTAATTTCTGCGTTCTCCGCCTCTTCCGCCACCGCCTCTTCTGTCATCTCTTCTATCTCCACCCGGTCTTCTATCATCTCCTCCTGGTCTGCTGTCTCTTCTATCGCTCATGTCGTTCTTTCCACCAACAAAATTTGGATTCAATTCTCGCTTACCTAGTACTTCACCTTTACAGATCCATACTTTGATACCGATCTTGCCGTATACAGTTTGAGCAAAAACATTGGCATAATCTATATCCATACGGAATGTATGTAATGGAGTACGACCTTGTTTAAATTCTTCACTACGAGCAATTTCAGATCCACCTAAACGACCACTTAATTTTACTTTGATACCTTCTGCACCCATACGAAGTGTAGAAGCGATCGCCATTTTAGTAGCACGTTTGAAATTGATACGGTTCTCAATTTGACGAGCAATTGTATCTCCTACAATTGTTGCATCCAATTCAGGTCTGCGGATCTCCAGAATATTAATCTGAACATCTTCTTTACCGGTTAACTTTTTCAACTCTTCTTTGATACGATCAACCTCGTTACCACCTTTTCCGATGATGATACCTGGCTTAGAAGTATGAATAGTTACAATCAATTTACCTAGTGTACGCTCGATTACAATCTTTGCGATACCACCTTTGTTGATACGGGCACTCAAGTAGGTACGGATCTTATGATCTTCGATCAGTTTGGATGCATAGTCTTTTTTACTACCATACCAGTTACTGTCCCATCCGCGGATGATGCCTAACCTGTTACCAATTGGATTTGCTTTCTGACCCATATAATGGTTTTACTAATTAGTTTTAGAATCTACGATTAATGTTACATGGTTGCTGCGCTTACGTACTCTGTAACCACGGCCTTGAGGTGCTGGGCGCATGCGCTTTAACACTCTACCGCCATCTACAAATACGGTTTTTACCACTAAGCTACTATCAGCAGCACTAGCCCCATTGTTCTTCTGCTCCCAGTTACTGATAGCACTTTTCAACAGCTTTGCCAATGGAGTGGCATTGTGCTGTGGATGGTGTTCTAGAATAGCCAAGGCTTTTTCTACTTCCATTCCACGGATCACATCGGCTAACAGGCGCATCTTACGCGGCCCTGTCGGATAATTGTTCAGTTTAGCTACTGCTTCCATTTCTTTTTTTGTTTGAAGTTTGGAATTCGATTTGATCAGAAAGAATTACTCCTCGCTTATCTCACTCTCATTCCTAAACTATTTTATTTTTTAGTTCCTGCGTGTCCTCTGAAATTTCTGGTAGGAGAAAATTCACCTAATTTATGACCTACCATGAATTCTGTTACATAAACAGGGATAAACTTGTTACCGTTGTGCACTGCAAAAGTATGTCCAACAAAATCAGGAGTAATAGTGCTGCGGCGACTCCAGGTTTTGATAACATTCTTCTTAACCTTGCCATCGTTTATTGCAACAATCTTACCTTCTAAGTTTGCGTCTACGTAAGGACCTTTTTTAATCGAACGACCCATAATTATTTTTGTTTACTGGTCTATTATTTATTTAGTTACCTGCTAATTACTTAGCCAATTTTTTTCCGTCTCTGCGTTGGATGATCAATTTATCGCTTCCTTTTCCTTTGGTTCTTGTCTTCTCTCCTTTAGCATACTTACCAGTTCTGCTACGAGGATGACCACCAGAAGCTTTACCTTCACCACCACCCATCGGATGATCTACAGGGTTCATGGCAACACCACGAACACGAGGGCGAATACCTTTCCAACGATTCTTTCCAGCTTTACCAGCAGTTTCCAAGTTATGATCACTGTTAGATACAACACCAACTGTTGCATAACAATTGATCAATACTTTTCTCAACTCTCCAGAAGGCATTTTTAATACTGCGTATTTTTCTTCCTTGTTGGCTAATTGAGCAGAAGTACCTGCACTTCTAACCATTTTACCACCTTGTCCTGGTTGTAATTCAATGTTGTGAATCATAGTACCCAAAGGCATATTCTTCATCACCAAAGCGTTTCCAATTTCAGGAGCAACTTCATCTCCAGCGATAACATTTGCACCTACTTGAAGACCGTTTGGAGCAATGATGTATCTTTTTTCGCCATCAGTGTATTGCACCAAAGCAATAAAAGATGTACGGTTAGGATCGTATTCAATAGATACAACTGTTGCAGCCATATCTCTTTTATTACGTTTGAAATCGATAATACGATAGTGTTGCTTATTTCCACCACCCATATAGCGCATTACACGACGACCTTGGAAGTTACGTCCTGCAGTGTTCTTTTGAGGTTCTAATAAACTCTTCTCCGGTTTATTAGTAGTGATTTCAGCATAAGCATTACCAATTCTCCAACGTGTTCCTGCTGTAATTGGTTTGTACTTTTTTAGTGCCATTTTTTAAATTTTACCCCCTCACCCCCTAGAGGGGGATTTGGAATTGTTTTTTAATCAACTTTTGCGGTAGCTGATACTACCATTCTTTATTATCTTATTCAATAACTTCCCGTTACTCCCCTTTAGGGGCGGGGGTTAAATATTTGCGTAAAGATCAATTGTTTCTCCTACAGCAACTGTTACAAATGCTTTCTTGTAAGCAGATTTCATTCCTTGAATAAAACCAGCTTTTGTATAACGAGCTTTGTTTTTTCCTGGAGCAACTGCGGTATTAACATCAATTACATTTACACCATAGAAATCTTCAATTGCTTTTTTGATCTCTAATTTATTTGCTCTACGGTCAACTTTAAAAGCATATCTTCTCAACGATTCTTGTTGAGCGTTTGCTTTCTCTGTTAAGATCGGCTTTATTAAAATTTCTGACTGTCTCATTGTTGATTATTGAAACGTTACTTAAATTATGCTACTACTTCTGCTTGATCTTCTGCGAAGATTTTTGCAGTATTTTCTGTGATAACTAATACATCTGCATTCATAATGTCGTAAGTATTGATGTCGGCTAATAAAGTACTAGCAACATTTGGCACATTACGAGTGCTGAGGTAAAGATTGTCATTGTACTCAGGTAAAACGATCAAGGCTTTTTTATCAGACACTTTTAAGTTACCCATCACTTCAACCAATTGTTTGGTTTTGGGAGTTGCCATTGTAATTTCTTCAACAACAATGATTGCATTGTCTTTTGCTTTATGACTCAAAGCAGAAATTTTAGCAAGATCCTTTACTTTACGATTCAATTTGAAATCGTAAGAGTGTGGTTTTGGTCCAAAAATAGTACCACCACCTTTATATAAAGGGTTACGGATATTACCCTTACGAGCTCCACCTGTACCTTTTTGCTTGTGTAATTTGCGGCTAGCACCTTGTACTTCAGCACGCGTTTTTACTTTATGTGTTCCTGTTCTACGAGCAGCTAAATATTGTTTAACAGCTAAGTAAATTACGTGATCATTTGGCTCGATACCAAAAATGTCCTGAGGTAACTCAACTGTTCTGCCGGTTTTCTGTCCTTTTATATCTAATACATCTACTTGCATGATCATTCTTTTAAACTGGTGATTATTTCTGGATTAAAACGATAGAACCGTTATTACCCGGCACAGAGCCACTAATAAGTATATAGTTCTTTTCAGGAAATATTTTTACCACTTTCAAACCTTTCATTTTTACACGGTCACCGCCCATACGGCCAGCCATTCTCATTCCTTTGAATACTCTTGCAGGATAAGAAGATCCACCAATAGAACCTGGTGCACGCTGTCGGTCATGCTGACCATGAGACGCTTCACCAACTCCAGAGAAACCATGGCGTTTTACAACACCCTGGAAACCTTTTCCTTTGGTAGTTCCAACAATTTCAACACTATCACCTTCTTCGAAGATGTCTAATGTTACAGTGTCTCCTAAATTCTTTTCTATTGAGTAGTTACGAAATTCTTTTACAAATTTCTTAGCAGCAGTTTGTGCTTTTGCGTAGTGATTTAACTCGGACTTTGTAGAATGTTTTTCTTTCTTGTCGCCGAGACCTAATTGAACAGCAGAATAACCATCGGTCTCCTGTGTTTTAACTTGTGTAACGGTATTTGGAGCAGCTTCGATAATGGTACAAGCTGTTTGCTTGCCATCAGCAGCGAAGATGCTGGTCATGCCGATTTTTTTTCCAATAATTCCTTTCATCGTTTGCGGTTTATGCCCCGCATGGTTGTGAGGACATTCCGATGATGAAATCGGAATTCAATCCTTGTTTGCTACCGACCTTTTCCGTTGTTTTCCCAACAAGTTGGGAAGAGGAAGTACCAGTAGTAAACAAACCTCGAAGGGCCTGTTTATATGTCCCACCCCCTATCCCCCTAGAGGGGGCATTGGAAGTGAATTTTCTTTTGCTCAGAGCTGCTTTATTTCCCGGAGGAAGTTGGCAGATGAAAATAATTTATAAGAACTAACCTTTATTCCCCCTTTAGGGGGTTGGGGGTGTTAAGCTTTGATTTCAACCTCCACTCCTGAAGGAAGATCTAACTTACTCAACGCATCTACTGTTCTAGAAGAAGAAGTGTAGATATCCAATAGACGCTTATGCGTAGCTAATTGAAATTGCTCACGGCTCTTCTTGTTCACGTGTGGTGAACGCAAAACAGTAAAAATTCTTTTATGCGTAGGCAAAGGAATAGGTCCTGTAACTACTGCACCTGTACTGCGTACTGTCTTTACGATCTTTTCTGCAGATTTATCTACTAGATTGTGATCGTATGATTGTAATTTGATTCTGATTCGTTGAGACATAGTCAAAAACCAATTTTTACGTTGGGGTTGCAAAGGTAAGTAGCTGCAATGGAATAGACAAGTTTTTATTGTTTTTTTTCGGTCTTTTTTTAGAAAATGGTAAAATAAATCACCGAAATAGACTTCAAGCATCAAAAAAGTCCTAAAATTCAATTTATATGATAGATAATTTAAATATAAAAACAGGCTAATTGTAAAAAAAAAGCCCTCTCTTTCACTGAAAGAGAGATTCCTCAAAAGTATAGTCTCTGCAAATCTTTTAGATGGTTGGCTTGGATCTCATCATTTGTATTACAAAAAGCCCTCTCTTTCACTGAAAGAGAGGGCTTTAACTTAATTTATTGATACTTATGATCAGTCCTCAATTTTCACCTTACCCTTGCTCTTAGCAATTATCTCTTCTGCTACGTTATTTGGTGCAGGAGAATAATGCGAGAATTCCATGGTAGAAGTTGCACGACCAGAACTCAATGAACGTAATTGGGTTACATAACCAAACATTTCGCTCAATGGAACTTTTGCTTTGATTACTTGAAGATTAGCTCGTGTGTCCATTCCTTCTAACATTCCACGACGACGGTTCAAGTCACCAGTAACATCTCCCATGTATTGGTCTGGAGTTAACACTTCCACTTTCATGATTGGCTCTAACAATGTTGGTTTTGCTTTACGACCAGCTTCGCGGAAACCGCCTTTGGCACATAATTCAAAACTCATTGCATCAGAATCCACATCATGGTAGCTTCCGTCATACACACGTACTTTCATGTTATTCACTGGATAACCAGCCAATACGCCTGTTGTCATTGAAGTTTCAAAACCTTTCTGAATGGCAGGAACAAATTCTTTAGGGATCGATCCTCCAAATAAATCATTCACAAATTGGAAATGCTTTCCTTCATTTGTTTTCATCCACTCTTCATCAGCTGGCCCAAATTCAAATTGAATATCGGCAAACTTTCCACGACCACCAGATTGTTTCTTCAATACTTCTCTATGGTCAATTGTTTTAGCAAATGATTCTTTATATGCAACCTGAGGAGCTCCTTGGTTAACTTCTACTTTAAATTCTCTGCGCATACGATCGATGATGATCTCTAAGTGCAATTCACCCATTCCACGAAGAATGGTCTGACCAGTATCTTCATCGGTATTAACACGCAATGTTGGATCTTCTTCAACTAATTTGGCAATGGCCATACCCATTTTATCAACGTCCACTTGGGTTTTAGGCTCAACTGCAATGGCAATTACAGGTTCAGGGATGAACATATTCTCCAATGTAATTGGATGTTTTTCATCGCATAAAGTATCTCCAGTTTTAATTTCCTTGAAACCTACTGCTGCTGCAATATCTCCTGCTTCAATGAAATCAATTGGATTTTGTTTATTCGCAAACATCTTCATGATACGGCTGATACGTTCTTTCTTTCCACTTCTTACATTCAATACATAAGAACCAGCATCTAAACGACCAGAGTAGCAACGGAAGAATGCCAAACGACCAACAAAAGGATCGGTCATGATTTTGAAAGCCAATGCAGCAAATGGTGCTTTTGGATCTGGCTTACGAGTAATAGTTTCTCCTGTTTCAGGATCTGTACCTACTGTATCTTCCAAATCAATTGGAGAAGGTAGGTAACGACATACCGCATCTAATGCAGTTTGTACTCCTTTGTTTTTGAAAGAAGAACCACACATCATCGGAACAATGCTCAAATCGATACAAGCTTTACGAATTGCTTCGTGTACTTCTTCTTCAGAAATTGTATCCGGATTATCGAAGAATTTCTCCATTAATTTATCGTCGTATTCAGCAACAGCTTCAATCAAATTCTGTCTCCAGAAATTAACATCTTCCATCATATCAGCTGGAACAGGAATTTCATCGAAAGTCATTCCTTCGGTTTCCATATGCCAAATAATACCTTTCATTTTAATCAAATCTACCACACCAGTAAAATTCTCTTCAGCACCAATTGGTAACTGCAAAGGCACGGCTTTAGCACCGAGCATTTCTTTTACCTGCGTAACAACCATTAAAAAGTCTGCACCTGCACGGTCCATTTTATTTACGAATCCGATACGTGGAACTTTATAACGATTTGCTTGACGCCAAACAGTTTCAGACTGAGGTTCAACTCCATCTACTGCAGAAAATAAAGCGATCAAACCATCCAAAACACGCATAGAACGTTCTACTTCTACAGTAAAATCCACGTGACCTGGAGTATCAATAATATTGAAATAGTAAGACTTTGTATTTGCATCGTCCTTTCCCTTATTAGTAGGAAATTTCCATGCACAGCTTACAGCTGCTGAAGTAATGGTAATACCTCTTTCTTTTTCTTGCTCCATCCAGTCGGTTGTAGCAGCACCATCATGTACTTCACCAATCTTATGAATCATACCTGTATAACGCAGGATACGCTCTGTGGTGGTGGTTTTACCGGCATCAATGTGGGCGGCAATACCAAAGTTTCTTTGAAATTTCAAGTCAGCCATAAAGAGTTCTTATTTTTTAGAGGCGGCAAAGGTACACATTCTCTACTTTCTACAAAGGGTTGTTGAAGATTTAATTTGGATGGGGAAAACTCTAGTCAAAATAACAAAAAAATGGTCCTAGGCTTAAAAGTATAGGACCATCTGAAAGTTGAAAACTGAATTATTTCATTGCATTTACTTTTGTTACAGATTCCGCCAATTTGCTATAATCTGTTTGATTGCTTTTTATAGCAGCCAATATAGTTGGATTACCTGCAAATACAGTTTCTGCAACTGCTTTATAATTTTCAGCGGTAATACGGTAAAAACCATCTGTTGAAGTTTGTTGTAAATAGTAATCATTGAGTTTTCCTTCTACTCCAATAGTGGCAATTGCCTGACTTCCGTTGTAATAAATTTTACCAGCGTTGTCAGTCACTTTTTGCAAAAGATTCAATTTTGCACCAGTAACCATTACTTTGTAAAAATCTCCAGAATAGCTAATGTATTGCTCCCCATTCATTTCAAAACCTTGAATTTCATTGGGCGTGTATGCTGTTTTTTTGCCATTTGAAGCGGTGAAAATAATTGCACCTCGCTGCTTAAACTGTTGTTTTACTGTTCCAATTGTTTTTTCATTGGAAAAACTGGTAAATGAACCTGGTAAAAAATCGGTTGTATTTGATTGTGCAAATACAGTTATTGCAAAAAATAAAGCAATAACGAAAGAAAATGCTGTCTTTTTCATGATACTTGTTTTTTTGGTTTAAATTATACTTACTAATAAGTAAGTATTGTAGTTAAAAAAATTTACTTTTTTATTTGATCTAATAAAGCTTTTACAATTTCATTAAAATCATTCTTACCAGTGATCCTGGCCAATTGTACACCTGCTGCCAAATTGGTCATTATCAATAACGATTTTACTTTAGGTTCTTCTTTAAAATCCAACTCCCCTTTGGCTCGTCCATCGGCTAAAGTTTGAGCAACCATCAGAATAACCAAATCAATTAATTTCAACACTTTTTCTCGTACTGATTTGGGTAAAGTATTGTAATCGGAAGCAACAGAGCCAATGATACAAATGCTTTTCTGGTCTATTAGAACGGCATACTTATCAATAAATAATGAAAGCTTTTGCAAAGAACTAATTGGGGCTGCAACCAATTGCTTTCCCAAGTGCTGGTATTCTTCTATATAAGTATCAATTACGCCCAATAACAGATCTTCTTTTGCAGGATAATGATAATGAATCGCAGCATTCTTAATGTTCAATTGCTGGGCTATATCTGCATAACTGAATGCATTATATCCCAATTGCTTCATCAAATCTTTAGCGATGGTGAGAATAGCTGTTTTCGTATCAATTGATTTTTCTGACATAAAAGTAATACTTACTTACTAATAAGTATAATTATTTATTAATTATTTTCTCAAATCTATTCAATTTAAGGCAAAAAAAAGTCCCGATTGCTCGGGACCCTATATAAACTGTTAGTTTTTGTATGTTTTTTAAACCTTAAAGTGAGAGAAAGCTTTGTTAGCTTCTGCCATACGGTGTGTATCTTCTTTCTTTTTGAAAGCAGCACCTTCACCTTTAGCAGCTGACATGATCTCACTAGATAATTTATCGGCCATTGTTCTACCATTTCTTTCGCGGCTGTAGCGGATCAACCACTTCATACTCAAAGAAATTTTACGATCAGCTCTAACTTCAGCAGGAATTTGGAATGTAGCACCACCAATTCTACGGCTTCTTACTTCAACAGCAGGTGTAACATTGGCAATTGCCTTCTTCCAGATCTCATAACCATCTTCTCCAGTTGTTTTAGAAACCTTGTCAACTGCATCGTAGAAAATGTTGATCGCTGTACTTTTTTTACCATCCCACATCAAATTATTGATGAATCTGGTAACTAATTTGTCGTTAAAACGACCATCGGGTGCTAAGGGTAATTTTTTTGCTTGTGCTTTACGCATTGTTTAATTTTTAAAATAAGCTGAAATTCTTCAAGTATTAAAACTTTACTCAGCTTAAATGATGAGATACTATTTTTTTGCTTTTACTTTCTTGGTACCATATTTAGAACGGCTCTGCTTACGGTCTTTAACACCTGCAGTATCCAGACTTCCACGAACAATATGGTAACGTACTCCTGGCAAATCCTTTACACGACCTCCGCGGATTAACACGATAGAGTGCTCTTGTAAATTATGCCCCTCTCCAGGGATATAAGCAATCACTTCGATTTTGTTTGTTAAACGCACTTTAGCCACTTTACGTAAGGCTGAGTTTGGTTTTTTAGGAGTGGTAGTGTACACACGTGTACAAACACCACGACGCTGAGGACATGCATCCAAAGCTCTTGACTTACTCTTAGCCCTGATTATTTCGCGGCCTTTTCTAACTAATTGCTGTATTGTAGGCATTATAAACCATTTAAAATTTCGGACGGCAAAGGTAATGGCCAAAAACGACAATCCAAAATGTTTTACCAAAAAAGTAGAAATTCCTTTGATCAGCCCGTTTTATAACCCAATTTAATCCACTCTCTTGGCAGAATCAAAAATCTCTATTTATTTTGATTTTGTAACCCCGCAGTAGACCAATACCCTATGAAACTGCCTTTTTATGCCCTTTTGATGGGCCTTCTTGCCTATGCTCCAATGGCAACCAGCCAATCTTTGGCCGGAATAAATTATAGCACCCAAAACAGTGTCTATTCTCAAAATTTTGATGGATTGCCTGCAACAGGAAGTTTTTCTTTAGTTGGAAAGGGGCCAATTGCTTTGAGCACCGCTCCCATCAACGGGGTGAATTTACCTGGTTGGCAGATGATGATGGTTAGTGGTAGCGGAACCAATATTGGTTTTTTAGTCGGTACAGGATCTGGTACAGGAAGCAGTGTCTACAGTTTTGGATTATCGAATGCAACAGATAGATCTTTAGGAACTTTGGCGTCAAGTACAGGAATTTATTCTGTTGGTATAGTATTCACTAATAACACTGGAATCACTTTAAATACAGCAACCATTTCATTTATAGCAAAGCAATGGAGAAAGGGTGGATCAGGAAATAAAAATACCTGGAAGTGCAAGTATAAAACAGGTGTTTTTAATTCAATTGATCAATCCAATTTAGTAGATGAACCTATGCTCAATTTTGCTTCATTACAAACGAGTTCTGGAACTGCCACATTGAATGGAAATCTACCAGAAAATCAAACAACAATTAATTACACAATACAAAATATTCAATGGAAAAATGGAGAGCAATTATTGATCAGGTGGGATGATGCCGATGAAGTGGGAAGTGATGACGCAATGGGCATTGATCAATTTAGTTTCTCTGCCAAATACAATGCACCTAATCCGGTTGCCATAAACGATATTCAAAGTTTAGCGAGTAACCCCACGAATGCCGACACCATTCAATATGCGGTAAAATTAGGTGGAAATACAACTGGTTTAAATACTACCAATTTTCAAATAAGATCAACTGGAATTTCCGATGCAAAATTAGTGTCGATATCGGGAACGGGAAATGATTATACCGCTGCTATTTATACAGGAAAAGGCGAGGGATTTATTCAACTAGGAATTGTGAATGACAATAACCTTATTCCCGGATTACAAGGTCTCCCCAATTTTGATATTGATACCCAATGGATCGATAAAGTAGGGCCAATTATTAAAAAGGTTTCTATCCCAAATCAGTTGATGAAAGGCGGTGATACTGTGCCTTTAATAATTTATCTCAATTCAGAAAAAACAACCTGCAAATTGTTTCAAGGAAATATTAATAATTATGTTATTCAACCCATAAAAAAAGAAACTGATTCTACTTATAGTAGCTATTTTATTTTACCAACCAACGGAACAGATATTTTAGCAAAAGATCCCATTCCGTTATCAATTATTGTACAAGATAGTTTGGGAAATAAAAGTGATGTGTACAATTTACCTATTGAGCAAAACAATGACCCAATTGATTTTAATAAACCTATTCAGGTTTCATTCAATAGTATTTCCGATTCTCTATTAAAAGCTGGCGATACTTTGAAATTGGTTATTCAATTTAACGAGCCTGTAATTTTGGATGCCAACTCTCCAACCAATTATATTCCTGTAACCATTGGTAGTCGTGTAAAAAACATCCTATATGCTTCAGGCAATAATTCTGCAGCTTTACAATTTCATTATATAATTCAAGCTGCAGAAACAGATAAAGATGGAATTAGAATTGCTTCTGCATTTTCAAGTAAAAATTTATTGATTAAAGATCTTGCAGGAAATGCTGCTACTATATCGATTCAATCGGGGCCTATACAACACATTAAAGTAGATGCGATAGCTCCTGAATTTACCAATCCAAAAGATACCAGTATTATACTTTGTGCTTCTAATTCAAAAATGAGCATCAACGAATATTTAAAAGTGAATAATAAAGAACCAGATGAAATATTAACTTGGCGTTTGTTGAGTCCACCAAAAGCTTTACTGATTGCCAAATCGATTCATCAACAAAGCAGCACTGCTTCAAGCATGCTGCCGATAGATTTTACTGTTGAAAATCCGGAATCTTTCAAGGGTATTGATTCAGCAAGCTTTAGTTTATCTGATGGAATTAATGTGGTCATTAAGAAAATCTTTTTTAATTCAATTTCCATTGAAACCAATAATTCCATTCAGTCGAATCAGGAAATTTGTAGCGGAACAGTACCTGCATTATTATCAGGAACAATGAAATCAATTAAAGACAGTGCTGCTATTTATTTATGGGAGCAAAGTACCACTAATGATAGTACTGGGTTTACGCTAGCCAGTGGAAAAAATAACGAAACCAATTATCAACCAACAGCGCTATCCAAAACGAGTTGGTGGAGAAGAAAATTGACACTGAACGCTTGTACTTCCATTTCTAATATTGTACAAATTTCAATGGCAAAAAGCAGTCAGTGGATAGGAAAAATGAGCGCTGATTGGAATAACCCTGCAAATTGGTGCGGAAATGCTCTACCATCAGACTCAGCAGATATTAGTATTCCATTGGGTACTACTTTTGCTCCAACCATTTCTGTTGCCGCTTCTGTCAGAAGTATACAAATGAATAAGGGCGCTCGATTATTGATCACTGGAGTATTATCGATTAGTGATCAAATAATTTCAGACACTGCTTCAGTAAATTCGATGAATGGAACAATTATTCTAAAGGGAAATACTTCACAAAATTTGAATGGACATATTTTTGAAAACAACCGCATTAGTGAATTGCAGATCAATAATGGATCAGGTGTAAGTATTAACAATAAAGTAATCATTGGTAAAATGCTTACCTTATCCAAAGGAACGCTTTTCACCAATAATCAGTTAACCCTTAGCTACAAAGCTCAAGTTGGCGCATCGGCAAATGGCACTGCCATTAATGGTATAGTGTCGGTTGAACAAAATTTTGCAACTCTGAATAAAGGGAAATATTTAATTGGCCATCCATTTAACCAATCGATTTCTATCAATCAAATTAGCCAATTGCCCAATCAATATTTTCATCTTCAAACAAACAATCAAGACAGTAGCAATCTGCTGAAAATATGGCAACCTTTCAACATGAATACATTGAATGAAAATAATCAGTGGAAAAAATATCAAGGAATTCAATTGCAAATTGAATCAACTAATTCAGCTGCTGATTTAAAAACCGATTTTAAAGGTTCGTTGAATCATGGGTCGCAAGAAATTAGAATAACAAAATGGGGAAACAATGGCTTGAATATTATTGCAAATCCATTTGTAAGTCCCATTAAACTAAATACTATCTCTAAAGGATCAATGGTAGGAAATCATTATTGGATTTGGAATCCTAAACAGGGCTTGAATGGCGGATACACAGCTATTTCAAGCACTCAAAATTATACCCTCAATCCTTTTGAGACATTTATTGCAGAAGCCCGTTCTAATGCAGATAATCAATTGTTGATCGCAGAAGAAAGCAAAACAAATAATTGGAATAATAGTAACAACATTTCTTATGTAGAAGAAAATAAATACCATGCAATTATTGGATTGTATTCTGCCAATCAATTCTGGGATCAATTCGTTTTAATAGATCATGGAACTAGTAAAAATAGTTTGGACTCTACTGATGCCATTAAATTAACCAATCCTGATGTGAATTTATTTAGTCAAAGTTCCGATCTGCAAAAACTATCTGTAGATGCAAGAAGAATAAACAATAGTACCATTGTTCCTTTACATTTGGAATCTACTATTAATGAATCTTTTTATTTCAAAATAGATCAGGCATTCTTGCCTGCTGATAATAAATTGGTTTTACATGATCGATTTACTAATCAGTATTTACCATTGGTCAAAGACAGTATTTATTATTTTACACTTAGTTCCGATTCTGCAATTAATAAAGACAGATTTGAAATAAGCCAATTTATACCTAAAGGAAATATTAATCAGTTACTTCATTATTTAACTGTTAAAATATATCCTAATCCTGTAAATAATGAACTTACTGTTGGAATAAAATCATCCCTTTCAGCCAATACTAGTATACAGATTTATTCAAGTGCTGGGGTTTTGCTGAAAACTATTAATGTGGGTGCTATTCAATCTGGAACCATCCAAATACCAGTATCAGAACTAAATGCAGGAACTTATATTCTGCAAGTAATTAATGGAGACCATCAACGTTCTCTAACTTTTATCAAACAATAAAAAACGCCCCGAAAAAATCGGGGCGTTACAGTTTATAAGCAGGCAATCGATCTAAATTTTAACCATCCAATTGTGCAAGTCCGCTGAGTTGCCAGTTCGAATGGCATCTAAACTTTTTTTCAGAGCCGGTGCAATTGTCCAACTATTGGTATCAAAATGCATCACATAATCTTTATACCTTAATTCTTTGATCATAGAAATAGTAGCAGCAGTTCCTGATCCAAAAACTTCTGAAACCAAACCAGCTTTGTGCGCATCAATTAATTCGTCAACACTGATTTTGCGTTCAGCAACTTCATAGCCCATGTCTTGTAAAAGCTGCAAAGCACTGTCACGGGTAATTCCAGCCAAAATAGTCCCCTCTTCTAACGATGGGGTAACAGCAATATTGTTGATGATGAAAAACACATTCATCATTCCTACTTCTTGTAAGTATTTGTGCTCAAATGCATCCGTCCATAAAACTTGGTCATAACCCAATTCTCTGGCTTTTGCGGTAGGATACATACTTGCTCCATAATTTCCCGCATTCTTAGAAAAACCAACTCCTCCAGTTACGGCTCGAGTATATTTTTCTTCCACATAAATTCGCATTGGTTCACTAAAATAAGGCCCTGTAGGACTTAATATAATAATGAAGGTATAGGTTTCAGAAGGTTTTACTCCTAGAACCGCATCAGTAGCAAACATGAAGGGACGAATGTATAATGAATGATCCTTAAAAGCAGGAACCCAGCTCTTATCTAATTCTACCAAGACTTTCATTCCGTCGATAAAAATTCCTTCAGGAATAGTAGGCATATTCATTCGTTTGGCTGAAATATTGAAACGCTCTAAATTATCATAAGGGCGGGAAATGTAAACTTCCCCATCAGGATGCTTATAGGCTTTAACCCCTTCAAAAATAGACTGTCCATAATGCAAAGCAGCCAAAGAAGGCTCTAATGATAAGGGTTGATATGGTTTTATTTCAATATTCTGCCATTCTCCATTCGCAAAATTTGCCACCAACATATGATCAGTAAAAATCTGTCCAAAGGCAATATTTTCCAAAGACTGGTCATTCACTCTCGTTTTGTTAATCGGGGTAATGTTTATGTCGATCACTGCGCTCATAGTTTTATATTTGGTGCAAAGAAACAAAAAAATAAAAAACTAACGCTTGTTATTATTTTAAAAGGTCATTAAAATGGATAAAATATTACCGGATTTCATACTTACAGACCTATTTCCGAATAGTTTGGTGCTAGTGGAGACTGAAATATCCCTACAAAAAGAGCTCATTGCCGAAAAAATAACCTTGGAATCTCCTATTGGTTTACCAGTTGAAAAAGAAAATAAAAAAACGAAACAAGAAAAAATACTACCAAAAGCAAGTCCAGAGAAATGGTTTTTGGGTAATAATAATAAAAATATTACAATACTTGTTAGCGAACCTGATGTGGTTTTTTTGCAAGAGAATAGTTTACAATTCCTCACTAAAATTTTAGGGGCTTGCAAATTGAATATGGGAGATATTGCTGTTGTTAATATAGCACAGTTTCCCACCAGTTTTGAATTAATTAAAAAAAATTTATTGCCCAATACCTGCATTTTATTTGATGTGAAAGCTCAATCTATAGCACTTCCATTTACAATTCCCGATTATCAAATACAGAAATACGGTGGTTGTACATTCTTAATGGCACCTTCAATAGCTTCTTTTGATGGAGAGTCCACTGAAGCCAAATTAGCTAAAACCAAACTTTGGGTTAGCTTAAAAACTATTTTTAATTTGTAAAGCATGATCCATGCAAATTCAAACGCTCATTTTTGCAACTAATAATACCCATAAAGTAAAAGAAATAAAATCGGTGGTTGGAAATACAATCAATATTATTTCATTAGCTGAAGCTGCTATTGATATTGATATTCCTGAACCACATGATACACTTCATGCGAATGCCAGAGAAAAGTCTTCTGTTATTCATCGGTTAACTGGTCAAAACTGTTTTAGTGAAGACACCGGATTAGAAGTAGCCGAATTAAATGAAGATCCAGGTGTGAAGAGTGCTCGCTATGCAGGTGATGGTAGAGATTTTCAAGATAATATTCATTTATTGTTAAAAAATTTATCAGGCAAATTCAACCGTAGTGCGCAGTTCAGAACAGTGATCTCGTTAATTTGGAATGAAAAAGAGTATTTTTTTGAAGGCATTTGTAAAGGGAAAATCACCGAAACCCAAAATGGTCTAGATGGATTTGGATATGATCCTGTTTTTATCCCAGAAGGATCTACTAAAACTTTTGCCGAAATGAGTATGGAAGAAAAAAATAATTTTAGTCATAGAAAAAAAGCAGTTACCCAATTAATATCATTTTTGAAAACCATTAAATGAACAGAATAAAAATAAAATTGCCTGACCATTTTTCGTTTAGCACAAAACTGACCATCAGAATCAGTGATTTAAATTATGGTGGTCATGTTGGCAATGATACCATTTTATCAATTTTACAAGAAGCGAGACAACAATACCTACAATCGAAAGGCCATCAAGAATTGAATATTAATGGCAAAGGATTGATCATGGTTGATGCATCAATAGAATACAAAAAGGAATTGAATTATGCAGATACTATTTTAGTATCTGTTGCTGCAGTTGATTTTGACAAAATGGGTTTTGATTTTTATTATAAAATTGAATTGATACAAGATGAACAATTCATTCTTGCTACAAGAGCAAAAACGGGCATGTTATTGTATGATTATTCCAATAAAAAGAAAGTACCATTGTCAGAAGAATTAATGAAAGAACTTAGCTGATATCATTCCAAATATCCCAGCTTGCCTCGGCTTGTAATACCAACATTTCATATCCGTTTTGAATAGTTGCACCTCTTGATCTTCCATTTTGCAAAAATGAAGTTTCATTGGGATTATAAATAAGATCAAATAAATGATGCTGAGTTCCGATGTTATCGTAAGGCAATGCAGGTGCTTCATTGATATTAGGGTATTGACCAACTGGGCTTGTATTTACAATTAAAGTGTGATCATTAATGATCCTGTCATTTAATTGTTCATACGAAAGATTCGATTCGCCCTCATCTCGAGAAACGAATTGGAATTCAATATTTAATTTTCCTAAAACATAGGCCACAGCTGCAGCTGCGCCCCCTGTTCCTAGTATCAATGCTTTTTGATGATTGGGTTGCAAAAAAGGCTTTAATGATTTTTCAAAGCCAATTACATCTGTATTGTAACCTAATAATTGTCCATTTTTTATATGTACACAATTACAGGCTCCTAATACTGTAACAGTTTCATCGGCATGAGTCAAAAAAGACAATACCTTTTTTTTGTAGGGTATGGTAATATTGAATCCGCAAAGATTTGGATGAGTAGCAATTATTTCATTTAAATCATTAATTGCTGGAATAGAAAAAGTAAAGTACTCAGCATCTGTAATGCCAAGATCAAAAAACTTTTGTGTAAAATATTGTTGCGAAAATGAGTGACTAAGCGGATAACCGATCAAACCATATGTCCGCATAACTATTTTTTATCGAGGTATAATTCAAAAGTATCACCTCTCAACCCTATTCTCATAGATTCTAAAGGAATCACTTCATTTGGTGCAATATTGCCTAAATTAACATTACATCCTATTAACTCTAAGAAATACAATTGCTGTGCTTTTTGAGGTGCTTCCCATATAATTTTATCTGCTGGAATTTGTGTTAGAATTTCTTGTACCAAACCTTCTCTTACTTCTCCGCTTCCTCTATAAATACCCACATTTCCAGCCTCCCTTGCTTCTGCAATTACATAAGAAGAACCAGCTTCTAATTCTGCCCTCATCAATTCTATCCATTTATATGGAGGAATAATATGTGCAGCGTCTTTGCTTCCTACCTCACTCAAAACCGTTGCATGTTTGGTTAGTTTTTCTATATACCCACATTTCTCAGCATGAGGAATAGTGATAGAACCATCACTTACTTCAATATAGTTGATTGCATAATCTTTACATACTGCAATAAAATCATCAAATTGATTTCTGATTAAAAAAGCTTCGAACAAAGTTCCTCCAAAATAAATAGGAATATTGTATGTATGGTATAATTCTATTTTCTCTCTCAAATTGGGTGTTACAAATGAAGTTCCAAAACCTAATTTTACGATATCAACATGAGGGCCTGCAACACTCATGAAATCTTTTACCTGGTTAATGCTAAGACCTTTATCCATTACCATGGTCAAACCATAATTACGTGGTTGCTTTGTTCTTTCTGGTATTTGAGTAAGATTGAAATTCATATTATCTATTTAATCAGCGGCAAAGGTACGCAAATCGAATGAAATGGATAATTGAGGGGATTATTCGATTACTAAAAAATTGCTAAATCTTTTTCCCTTTTTTATATCGAGCAATAATGTCTACTACCTGATTATTTTGTAAAATAGATGGATTTAATTCTATGAATTTTTTAAGCAATTTAGGTGCTTTGTTCATGCCTTCTTCTAATTGCAATAACGCTTCTTTGGTTTTACCTAATACAAATAAAGAAGTGCTTGCATAAAAATAGAAAATCGGTTTAGCATCTGTTGCTTTTAACGCGTTCAAAGATTGATCTAAGGCTTCTTCAAAATATTCGGCTTTTAATAAACAGCGAATCAATGCTTCCCATCCAGCAACATTCTTTGGTTTGTGACGGACTACTGTTCCAAAATATTGAATGGCCTCTTTGAACTTATTCATGTTCATCTTACATTCCCCCATAGCAAGATTGTATTCTGGAACGGTTCGCTGAATTCGCATGGCATTCTCCAATTGTTTACAAGCACTAGACCATTGCTCTTCTAGCATATATGTTACCGCAATCTTATAATGAAGTTTACTATCGTCCGGATTTAAATGGACCGCTTTCTTATAATTAAATCGGGCTTGCGCATTTTTTCCCATTCGATGATAACAATGACCTATTGCTTCATAAATTACATCTTCAGGTCTTGTTAACTCCAATACTTTTTCTAAAACTTCTATCGCTTCTTTGTATTTTCTTAATCTTAAAAAAGCATCACCCATATTTCTATAAGCGTAATCAAATTTCTCATCAATTGCTACAGCGTATTGATATGCATCAATTGACTTTTCATACAATTTAATTCCTTGATAAGCTGCCGCCAAATTAAACCAAGCCAATTCATTGAACGGAAACTCATCAATAATTTGTTGATGTAATCGAATACTTTCTTCGTTCCTTCCTGTAAAATCAGTCCAAAAACAAATTTTATATAAAGCCTCTTCGTTGGTTGGCTCTTCTTCTAATATCAATTTTAAGCAATCAAAAACTTTATCGAATTCTTCGTAGTCATCATACACATCAGCCAATTCAAATAATAAATCCAACCGCTCATCTCCTTCAAATAAATTCAAAGCAGATTCTAATAATTCAACCGCCTTAGATTGCTGATCTAATGCTAAATAAGCATCTGTTTTTAAAATGTATAAATTCAAATCGCTACTGTCGAAAAGGCCAGCAGTTTCTAAAATATCCAATGCTTCCTGGTATTTTCTTGTAGCTAATAATAAATCTGCTTTTTTGATCATCAGGTTGGAAGAATAAGGGAATTGCTCTAAAGCAATTTCAGCCGCCTCCATTGCTTCTGGAATATTGTCCTTTTCGTCGTAGTAGTCTATTATTCGCTCAAATGCGTCTTCTTCTAAGAAACTATGTGATCTGCCGTGCTTCAGATTTTGATACTGATTGATCAGTTCCTTCATTTCTTCACGGTCTTCGCGGTAGGGATTTTCTCGCATATGCCTATTGGTTATTCTAATTTAGACCAATTATTTGAACTTTTTAGTCCTTTTTTTATCATTTATCCTATTATTAACGTTTTTTCTCAAATGTTAATAAAAAATAAAAATTGCCCAAATAAGAATAAAATATAACTTTGCAAGGTGAAGAAGCAGTTAACATATCAAAAAATAGTCTTAGTTGTTATGCTCATTATGAGTATGCAGCTGGCTTATGCTGCACTTTCTTTCACTGGTATTGTAGATGACAAAACACGTAATAACAAATATTCTCTACGCAGTTTGAATAACTACACAAGAAAAGGGTTAACGCTTGGCGCCATCAAGTCGAGTTTACAATACAAGGGTATTCATATACCTAATGCAACACCAAGTTTTCAAGGCAAAGAAATCAACAGTATGTTGCAATACGATAATGGAAACACTACTTATATCTATCCTTATAAGTTTAAAGTGAAAGTTCCAAAATTCAAGACACCTTCGCCTACTACTCATTAATTAAGTAATCTATATCCACTTGTGGGTATATCAAATTTAGAAGCAGGCACTGGATTCAAGTTGATTTTAGTTGCAGTATAAATTATTTTTAATCCCTTTCCTTCTATAGCTTCATATTCTAATACAAAACCAGGAATGTCTTTAAACTGGTATTCGAATTCTCTTACTGAAGGGGCTATAGCGGTTGAATAATACACTGTAAAAGAGCTTCCGTCTTGCAATTGTAATATTGCTTTTTTACACTCATATCCAAGAATTTGCTTGATCTCATTTACATAGGAAATCATCATACCATTGAATTTATTGTTTTGTTCAACCCAAGATTTATTGTCTAATTTGGTCATGAATTTATTGGCTCCTAACTCTCTCATAATAACTGCTTTGCCAGTAGATTTATCGTAAATTAAGGTTTGCAAAAAAGAAGTACTCAATAAATCAACCCTGCTGTCATTCCCTTTAATATAAACCGTTTTACTACTTGATTTTAATAGTGATGCGGTTTCATTATCGATTTTTTCATCTCCACTAATTTGAATGGAATAGTTGACTGTGCATTCGGCTACAACACGAGTTTGTGCATTAACAGTAATCATTGTAAAAAAAGATAAAAGAGAAAAAGCTACATTTTTCATAGAGTAAAATTAACTAAAAAACCCCTCCAATTAGGAAGGGTTTTTATTCTAGTTATTTTTTGTTGGTTTTGGATTTTAAATCCTGTAATTTTTTCTGACTATCCATCATTTGTTCGTAACGCTCCTGCCATTTGCTTTTGGTCTTTGGAGCCTTTCTTTTTTGATCTATTTTGGCCAATATCTTATCGTGATCAATGATATAATTCTGAATTACAAACTGCAGTGCCAATGTGATAATATTAGATACCGTATAATACCATGTTAATGCCGATGGAAGACTATTAAAGATGAATAATAACATGAAAGGAAAAATATAAGGCATGTATTTTAACGCAGGGTTATCCTGGGTTGGGGTCATACTCATGTTATAAATAGAAATCAAGAAGCTGGTTATTACTGCCGTAATGGTAAATAGGCTAATATGATTACCAAATGCAGGAATCATGAATGGTAAAGTAGCAATTGAATCATAGGATGATAAATCTTTACTCCATAAAAACTCCTGTCCTCTCAAAGCAATATTTGAATTAAAGAAACTATACAATGCAAAGAAGATAGGGATTTGAAGTAGTGCTGGAATACATCCTCCTAAAGGATTTACACCTGCTTCTCTGAACAACTTCATTTGTTCCATTGCAAAACCTTGCTGATCATCTCCAAATTTTTTCTTGAGTGTATCCAATTCGGGTTTCATTGCTTTCATTTTAGCGCCACTTAAATAGCTAGTGTAAGTTAATGGTGCTGTAACCAAGCGAATAAACAAAGTCAATAACAATACAACCCAACCGTAATTTTTTACAAAGCCAGCGAAAAAGTCAAATACATTCATGATAATGTATTTATTGATCGGACGAACAAAGGAATACATATCCCTACCTAAGTTGACGATTTTATCCATTTCTGGAGCTTGCTTACTGAGTAATTTATATTCGCTAGGACCTATATAAAATTGAAATGGAATAGTAATAGATGAAGCTGGCTGCAATTTCATTTGTAATGAAGCAGAAGTAGTAGCTAATTCATGAGAAGTATCTGTTTTACGAGCCCATTTAATGCCACCACTTGAAAACCCATTTCCCGCAATCAAAGTATTATTAAAGAATTGCTGAACTACAGAAACCCATTGAATTGGCTTTTCAAAAGTATGTTCCTGCTTGGAAGAAATATAGTCGAAAGCATTTCCTTCAGAAAAACAAATATTAGAAACTTGGCGCTCATACACTGCGGTACGTTCCATTTGACGAGTCGCTACATTCCAATTTAAATTCAATGCACCATTCGATAAAAGTTGGTCCGCTCCATTCATGATCAATTTCCAATCAATCATAAAACTATTGGACTTAACTAGAAATTGATGCTCAACACGTTGACCATTAGCTGCATCGATTGTGAACTTAATCAACTGACTACTATCATTTAATTTCTCAACTGTTCCAGCATTAAAAAACAAGGTTTCGCTACTAGCAGATTGACCCGGTGCTGTATTAATTGTATAGCTGACAACATTATTATCTGCCAACACTACCGGATTACCTTTACCGTCTTTGTAATTTTTTAGAACAATCTTTTTAATTTGTGCTCCTTTATTGGTGAAAGTGGCGGACAATAATTCATTCTCAATTGTTACAAAGGTTTCATTACCCAGTGCAGCACTAGTAAAATTACCCGCTGTAGCTTTTCTTACTGCAGTATCTCTTTTTAAAGAATCTATTTTTGCTGTAACAGTATCCAATATTTTAACTCTAGCATTTGCAATTTTTGCCAATGAATCTTCTTCTTTCTGCTTTAGCTTAAGGACTGCATTTTGTTGTTGTCCTGTGTACCAGAAATAAAGAATAAACAGTGCTCCTAGTAATACAAATCCAATGACCGAATTTTTATCCGTCTTCATACTCCATTTTATTGAGCGGCAAAGGTAGTATTTGGATTGACAAATGTGAATTAGAACTTGGATAGTCGTTAAAAAAGCTATAAAAAAGGGCTATTTTGACCAAATATTGAATATTCATCGTTTCTTTAGGCCTCCTTCCAACCAACAACCAACCATTTTTTTCATTTTTCAAGTGTACTCACTTCAAATACGTTGTTATGTTGGCAAATTCATTCCATTCCAAAAGAAAAAAAATGCTGTGGTGGCTTGCTACAGCAGAAGATGAAATATTAGCCGATTGTTTAATCGACCAGAACCGATTTGCCATTATTGGTCTATTGGTAATGGGCACTTGGGCATTTGCCAGCTTAGCTTGGATGTATTTTTTCAGCACAGTAGTTAATCAATGGTGGGTGGCAGTTTTGTTGGGTCTATTTATGGGCTGGATAATTTTGCAAATAGATCGTGCATTGATAAAAGGCATTGGCGGATCTAGCAAACAAAAAATTGCACCCATTTTTGTTAGAGGAATATTGGCCATATCCATTGGATTATTCATGGCACAACCGGCTTTACTTTTTTTGTTTGACAAGGAAGTAAAGGCACAGGTTTCTTTAGACAATGAAAAAAGAAAACAGACAAAATTATTTGAACAAGAAAAATTATATCAAGAAGAAAGAAGCAGATTAATACAGATACAAAAAAATTCTAAAGAAGAACTCAATAAAAAATATACAGAAGTTGTAAATGCAAGAGATGCTTTTATTAGAGAAACTGATGGAACAGGCGGTAGCAAAAAAATTGGTTTAAAAGCAATAGCATTAGCCAAACAAATGGCCTATGAAAAATTGGATAAGGAATATGAAGTTCAACAAAAAGAACTATCGCCCAAAATCGAATACGCCGAATCATCGTTGAAAGCCCTTGACAAAAAAATCAACGATGAGCAAATTGCTTTCCAATCATTATTGAACAATGGATTTATTACTCGGATAGAAGCACTGAATCATTTAGTTCAAAGTAGCAATGCTGTTGCTTTTCGATATTATTTATTGGTAGCTTTATTATTATTGATTGAATTGATGCCCGTACTTGCAAAGTTGTTGATACCAGAAGGCACTTATGAATTAAAAGTGCAACTTAGGCTTGAAATGGAAAGACAAAAAGAAATGAATAATCAAGCACTGATCAAGGCTTTTTTTGAGCGGTCTTACCCAGCAAGAATAGATAAAATGGAATCTTTGTTATCAACATGGAAAAACAATTCAACAAATAGCTTTAAAGAAAATTGGAATACCTTCAACAAAGAATTAATCAATTAAATAATTGCATCTTTCATTGAGGAAGTTTTCATAGTGCTTTTTTGTTCATTGTATTTTTTTGCCGCATCAATAAAGCCTACAAATAACGGCGCTGGACTTTCAACAGTGCTTTTTAATTCAGGATGGTATTGCACTCCAATAAAAAATGGATGATTCGGTATTTCAATGATTTCAACTAATCCAGTTTCATTGTTTTTCCCACTTGCCAACATGCCAGAAGCTTCATATTGTTCTAAGTAATCGTTATTGAATTCAAAACGGTGTCGATGTCTTTCTGTAATGGCTGTGCTACCATAGATTTGGTGAGCCAAGCTACCTGCTTTGATTTCGCAAGGATATGCCCCTAAACGCATGGTTCCGCCCATCATTTTAATTTTCTTCTGCTCTTCCATCATATTGATGACCGGATTGGGAGTATTGGCATCCATTTCAGTAGAATGCGCTTCTTTTAAACCCAAGACATTTCTTCCATATTCAATTACTGCCATTTGCATTCCTAGACAAATTCCAAAGAAAGGAAGTCCATTTTCTCGCGCATATTTAACGGCAATAATTTTTCCTTCTATTCCTCGATGTCCAAAACCAGGAGCTACTAAAAGACCATCAAACCCTTGTAATTTCTCCGCTACATTTTCATGTGTAATAAATTCACTATGCACATTCACCACCTGTACTTTTACTTCATTCATTGCTCCTGCATGTACAAAACTTTCGAGAATTGATTTATAGGCATCCTGCAATTCTATGTACTTGCCTATCAATCCAATGGTAACTTTACTACGAGGATATTTTAGTTTATCTAAAAATCCTTTCCATTTATCTAAATTAGGTTCTGCATAGTTCGTAATATTCATTTTCTTCAAACAAATCAAATCGAGTTTCTCACGCAACATCAACAAAGGCACTTCATAAATAGTACTTGCATCCATTGCTTCGATAACTGCTTCTTGTTTTACATTACAGAACAAAGCGATTTTTCTTTTGATATCATTATTTAAAGGCTCCTCTGTTCTACACACCAGAATGTCTGGATGAACGCCTGTTTCACTCAACATTTTAACGCTGTGCTGAGTAGGCTTTGTTTTTAATTCTTTTGCAGCTTTTAAATAAGGTATGAGTGTAAGGTGCACTACCATTACATCTTCCTCAGGTAGCTCCCATTGCAATTGACGAACTGCTTCAATAAATGGTAAGCTCTCAATATCACCAACCGTTCCGCCTATTTCTGTTAAAACAACATCATATTTATCGTCTTTACCCAATAACAACATCCGATGTTTGATTTCATCGGTGATATGGGGCACTACTTGTACGGTCTTACCCAAAAATGCACCAGCTCTTTCTTTATTGATTACTGTTTGATAAATTCTTCCAGTAGTAACGTTATTCGCTTGGGTTGTGTAAATATTTAAAAATCGCTCGTAATGTCCTAAATCCAAGTCTGTTTCTGCACCATCTTCTGTAACATAACATTCTCCATGCTCATAAGGATTCAAGGTTCCTGGATCTACATTGATATAAGGATCAAATTTCTGTATGGTTACTTTAAGCCCTCTGGCTTGCAATAATTTTGCAAGGGAAGCGGCAATAATACCTTTACCCAAACTACTAGTAACTCCACCTGTAACAAAAATATATTTAGCCATACAAACAATTTATCTACCATTAAATAATAAAACACCCAAAAAGCCGCATATCAACAGATATAAATTATACGGTATTAGGATAATCCGTGAATGAATGAATTCGCGAATTCAATAAAAAATAAGAACAAAACGACCTTGGAAAATGGAACTGAAATAGTTCTGAGGTCGTACAAACCTACAGCAAATAATTAATTCCAAAAAATAGTCCTTTCGATTTAAACTTTAGTTGGTGGAAAGTGTTAATTTAACGTGCAAATCTTATGCATTCAAATATGAAAAAAATCCTCCTGATTACTTTGGCTGCTTTCTCAACGGCTGCATTCCTAGCCAATACCAATAAAAATCCAGCTCCAAAAATGCTTACACCAGCATGTTATGAGTCTTGTTTTAGTGGCGATGTGAGAGAACAGTTCAGAAACGAAGCCAATACAGCTAGTTTTGCAGCTTTACATGAAAATCCTAAAGCATTCATTTTAGAGGACCAAACAGGGAAGACAATACAATTTCAAAGCCCTGATGGAAAAGAAGGGACTGCCTATTTCATCAAAAGCAAGAAAAAAACCAAGAATTGGATCTTTGTGATACAGGAATGGTGGGGATTAAACGATAATATCAAAAGAGAAGCAGAAGCGCTTTCTGCAGAACTAGGCAATGTGAATGTATTGGCATTGGATATGTATGATGGAAAAGTAGCTACAACCGCGGACAGCGCGATGGCATTTATGAGAGCCGCTACCACACCAAGACTTGAAAGCATCGTTAAAGGGGCAATTGCCTATGTTGGAGAAGATGCCAAAATTTTTACTATTGGTTGGTGCTTTGGAGGAATGTGGAGCTTACAAACCAGTTTATTGGCCGGCAAACAAGCTGCAGGATGTGTGATGTATTATGGACGACCTGAAACCAATTTAGAAAAACTTAAAAACTTGAACTGTGAGATAATAGGATTCTTTGGAAATAAAGACCAGAGTCCTGCTCCTGCTGTTGTAACTAAATTCGAAGCAGATATGGCTACTGTAGGTAAGAAAATTACTACCAATAAATATGAAGCAGGTCATGGATTTGCCAACCCAAGCAACCCAAGCTTTAATAAAGAAGCAACGGAAGATGCTCATACTAAAACGATTGAATTCTTGAAGAAAAAATTGTAGGCATAATTATTGATATTTAGTTGAAAGTTTTAATTAAAATCAACATCATGAAGCTGTTTTTTTTATCTATCAGTATTATTTTAATAATAGGAAATTCAATTGCTCAAGCTGTTGCCGTTCCTCCAGGTCGAGTGGTTACTAATCCTAATGAAACAAGGGATGTCATAACTATTAATGGTGTAACTATAGTTGCAGAAAATACAAAAGATGCAGTAAATATTGCTAAAAATGCGGAATCAAATAATCACTCAAATCAAAATAACAATTCTTATCCTTTTGTAAAATCTGGGAATAAATCACTCGACAATATTGCGAATACTTTAAATAAATTTTTTCCAATTGTTAACCTTAATATTACAACAGCAGCTAGTTCATTCAATTTATCTCAAATAAACACTATTAGATTATTTGATGTAAGATCCGATCAACAAAAAACAGGATTCTTTCCGATTAATTTAGCTTTAAAAAAGCAAGGAATAAATACAGTAGGAATAACCGTTAATCAAAGCCCTTTAGTATGGTTAAAAAATTGGCTGGAAACAATACCTCTTTCAATTGATACTACAACTAGCAGAAGATTAATATTGGTGCTAAGAGATTGTTGGTTTAGTCAAGATGCTTTTGTTCACAGACATTCAGCAAACAATTCATTGATAACAACATTAAATTATAACATTGAACTTTTTACTCAAATTGAAAATGACTACTACCCCTTAAAAAAATTGAATGGTGGGTTTTCTCTACCTTATGAGGAAGGAAAGGCTTATCAACGTTTAATGGATACTTTACAGGATTTAATAGAAAAAAAAGGATTTGATTTTGAAGATGGGAAAATTGAATCAAATAAATTAAAAATTGATGCAACAGCTTTCAATGCCTATTTAAATGAGATTAGATCTAAAAAAATGATCACATTGAATCCGGCAAAAGGGGTTTATGAAAGTTTTGAGAAATTTATTGAACAGGCTCCTTTTACTGATTCTGCAATTGTAGTAAAATCTTATAATATGGGTGAAGATATACCCACTTACGCCACTCAAATTCAACCATTCATTAATGGAATGGAGAAAAACAGTTATGGAATTTGGGGCTATTTTGATGGTAAAGATTTATTCTATAATACTGGTAACGGACTTTTTATCAAATTGATAAAAGACAATCAAAATGAATACTATTTCTCGCATTTAAATTTATTCGTAAGAGATAATATTAAAAACTCATTATTATCTGGTGTAAAATTCGGCAAAAGCGATTATTCTATTATTAAAGAATATGCTCGAATTTCACCGCTAACTTACAAACTGAATTTAAGCGACGGCAAGCTTTATTAATTACATATCCTGAATAATCTTTTTATAGCTAGTTACTATCCCCTTAATTAATGAGGAACTAAAGCCCTGATGTTCCATTTCGTTCAACCCCGCAATGGTACATCCCTTCGGTGTAGTTACTTTATCAATTTCTTGTTCCGGGTGAGTATTCTTTTGTAATAGTAATTCAGCTGCTCCTTTTACAGTTTGTGCAGCAATTAATGAAGCAGTTGCTGCAGAAAACCCAATTTCGATTCCTCCTTGTATATTGGCCCTGATATAACGCATGGCATAGGCGGTACCACAAGCTCCTAGCACAGTAGCTGCATCCATTAATTTTTCTTCGATCAACACTGTTTTTCCTAATTGGTTAAAAAGCTGTGTAACAAATTCAGTTTGCGCTGGTGTTACTTTGCTTCCATTGATGCAAGTCATGCTTTCTTGAATGGCAATAGCTGTATTCGGCATAGCTCTAAATACAGGAAAGTCAGCTCCAACAATTTCTTGTATTTCATTGATCCAAATTCCGGTCGCTACACTTATTAATACATGTTTGTCTTTATTCAGCAATGGCTTGATCTCTTCGAGTACTTCCTTAATTTGAAAAGGTTTAATCGCCAGAATGATCCAACTAGCTTTTGTAACAGCTTCAATATTGTTGTTGCTAACAATGACTCCTTTAGAAGCCAATGATGCTAGTGTAGTTGTATTTCTTTTGGTAACAATAATATTTTCGGGTTTACTAAATGCGCTATTCACCAAACCCTCTGCCATTGCAGTACCTAAATTACCTCCACCGATAATTGCGATTGTATTTGCCATAAATCATAAAATTAAAATTGCTTTGATACTGCTAAATAATTGCGAACATAGTCTTCAACACCATTTTCCAAAGAGCAAAATGGTTGATCATAACCGGCTTTATGTAATTTGTGCATATCGGCTTCCGTAAAATATTGGTATTTGTCTCTTATATCCAATGGCATATCTATGAATTGGATTTTTGGGGCTAAGTCAAGTCCTTTAAATGTAGCATTTACTAGATCCGTGAATGTTCTTGCTTTGCCAGTTCCTAAATTATAAATTCCGTTGATTGAACTAGTCCAAGGATTTGGCGATTGATTCTCTACAAAATCTCCCATTTTCTCCATCATCCAGAAGATAACTTTCAACACATCTTTTACATATATGAAATCCCGCAATTGTTCTCCATCTTTAAAGCCCTCTTTATGACTTTTAAATAGTTTCACCAACCCTTTAGATTTAATTTGATTAAAAGAATGCCATATCACACTAGCCATTCTTTCTTTATGAGATTCGTTTGGACCATACACATTAAAAAATTTTAACCCTGCCCAAAAAGGGGGCTGCTCCAATTGTTGCAACGCCCATTTATCAAACTCATTTTTACTAACTCCATAAGGATTAAGTGGAATTAATTTGTCTATTAGTGTGTGATCATCGCTATAGCCAAATTCCCCATCTCCGTATGTGGCTGCACTTGATGCATAAATTAATGGCACTTGATGTGCATTGCAATAATTCCATATTGATTTAGAATACTCTAAGTTTAACTCTACATGAACCGCATAATCAAATTCCGTAGTATCGGTTCTTGCTCCAAGATGAATAACAATATCAATTTTTGGTTGATGCGCTTCTAACCAATTGAATAAATTATATCGTTCAACAATTGTTTCAAAAGATTTCGATTCCCAGTTCTTTCTTTTTTCTTCTACACCAAAATCATCTACTAATATCAACTTGTTAAACCCTTGATCGTTCAAATATTGAACCATACAACTACCAATAAATCCAGCAGCGCCTGTAACCAATATTTGTTTATCCTTATCCATCGCAATTATTGAATCATCTTTTCTATAGCAGTATCATATTTCTCTTTCCAACCATTGATATCTCCCCAATTTTCTCCACTCACTTCAATATCACTTTCTGTTACTGTTCCTACTATTGAACATGCAATTCCAGCAGCTTTTGCATCATTCAATAAAGTGTCCAACGCATTGGTATTAACTGAAACAACAATTCTTCCTTGAGCTTCTCCAAACCAATAAGCGTCTTTTCTCATTTCTATTGAAGGATCTACATTGAATCCCTTATTACCAGCAAATCCACTCTCAAATAAAGTAATCATCAATCCCCCTTCGCTAATATCATGAGCGCTGTTGATTTTCTTTTTTTGAATGAGCTCATACACAAACTGTTGTATATTGTATTCTTCATCCAAATTAAAATAGGGCGCTGGTGAATATTGAACTTTCTTTAGTTTATGTAAATATTCACTTGATGCAATATCATTGTGTTGCTGACCAATTAATACAATCGTATCACCTGCATTTTTAAAATGCAAGGTCATTTTTGCTTCGATATCTTCCAAGATACCCACCATTCCAATTGTTGGTGTTGGATATACCGGACCATCAGGGTTTTGATTATAGAAACTCACATTACCACCAGTTACTGGTGTATTGAATTTTTTACAAGCATCGCCCATACCAGTAACGGCATGTACAAATTGAAAATAAACTTCGGGGTCATACGGGTTTCCAAAATTCAAACAATTGGTCACACCGATTGGCTCAGCACCACTACAAACAATATTTCTTGCTGCTTCTGCAACAGCAATCATTCCACCGATATAAGGATTTGCATAAACATATTTGCTATTGCAATCTACGGTCATTGCCAAGGCTTTACCAGTTCCTTTTGCTAAAACAATAGAAGCATCGCTAGGATTATTGGTACTCAAATTTGCAGCACCAACCATACTATCATATTGCGTATATATCCATCGTTTACTGGCGATATTGGGCAATGACACTAATGATTCAGCAACTTCTTTTATATCAGCAATGTCTTCTATATCTGCAATATTGAATGCATTGATTTTTTCGAAATAAGCAGGCTCCGTGTATTCTCTAGTGTATTGAGGAGCACCTCCACCTAATACCAATTCGTATGCAGGTAATGATGCTTCTAGTTCTCCATTCATGTAAAATTTCAACAAACCGTCGTCGGTAACATGACCAATTGTGCTTGCACTTAAATCCCATTTTTCAAAAACAGCAACTACTTCTGCTTCTCTTCCTTTTTCTACAACCATCAACATTCTTTCCTGACTTTCACTTAAAAGTAATTCCCAAGCTTTCATGTTTTGTTGTCGAGTAGGTACTTTCTCTAAATCGATATGCATTCCTACTTCGCCTTTTGCACTCATCTCTGCTGTACTGCAAATAATTCCTGCCGCACCCATATCCTGCATACCTACAACAGCTCCTGTTGTTAATACTTCTAAACAAGCTTCTAATAATTTCTTCTCTTGAAAAGGATCGCCCACTTGAACTGCAGGCAATTCTTGAACACTATCATGAGTAATATCTGCACTCGCAAAACTAGCTCCACCAATTCCATCTTTTCCGGTTGCACTTCCAACATAAATTACAGGATTGCCAGTGCCTTTTGCTGTTGCACTTACCATATCACCAGCTTTCATTATCCCAACACTCATTGCATTCACTAAAGGATTGGTATGGTAACAATCTTCAAAATAAACTTCACCTCCAACTGTTGGAACACCAAAACAATTTCCATAATGCCCAATACCCTTTACAACACCTGATAATAAGTGTTGCGTTTTTTTATCTTTTAGATTTCCAAAGCGCAAACTATTCATTGAAGCAATAGGCCTTGCTCCCATGGTGAATATATCTCTTTGAATTCCGCCAACACCAGTTGCAGCACCTTGAAATGGTTCTATTGCACTAGGATGATTATGGCTTTCTATTTTAAACACTACACCAAAACCATTTCCAATATCCATTAAACCTGCATTTTCTTCTCCTGCAGCTACCAACATTCTACCGCCATTTCTTGGCAATGTTTTTAACCATTTAATGGAGTTTTTATAACTACAATGTTCACTCCACATGCCGCTAAAAGCACATAACTCAGTGAAATTGGGTGTTCTATTTAATTTTTGTTGGATCAGCTCAAATTCTTCAGCAGTAAGGCGGAGCTGTTGAGCGGTTTTTACAGTAATTTCCATATTGCGGCGAAGTTAAGAAAGTACCTTAAACAGACCATATGAAGTTTTCCTCTTCTATAAAAGTTAAATAATAACCAGTAATAGGTATTTTTTTAATGAAAATCTACAAAACAGCTTAATTGACTCTACCAACCAGTTGGTATTTTAATAATTGATCTTAGCAGGTCATTTTATCTTAAATTACTGTAAATGAACTATTTATGAAATAAAAAAGTTCAAATTTCTTGATGAAATATATACCAAACAAGGTTGAAATTTCGTTAGCAAATAGGATTTGAGATAATTTTAAACTAGAACCATCCAATTCCTTTAATCCTGCCCTATAGTGAACAATTATTAACCGTTTACTAAATAGGACAATATGCTTAAGAAATTTACGCATTATCTAGGACTGACCATACTTATTCTAGTTTCCACAAAATCAATTGGCCAATACCAATATTTAGGCACTTATGATAATCAAGGGAAACCAAATTATTTATTGCCAACTAGAGATGTGCTTAGTGCATCATTCCTAAGTAAGATTGCCGCTTCTTTGCCAGAGAACAGACCAGTTCCAACCTATAACCCTCGTTTAATTGCAGATGGAAGAACCGAAACCATTGATGTTAAATGTGCTTCAGATATTTGGATTACTTTTGTTGATGAAGGCGCTGGTTATAGAAATGCCCTAGGTTATTATACTTTCAATACAGACAATCCACCTACTTCTACTCCTGCAGCAAATCAAATCAAAATAATTTTTCCCAATGCATCTAAAAATGGTGCAGGTGGTGCATTAAATGCAGGTGATAAAGTATTCTTAGGCAATTTTCCTGCAAAAACAGGTATTGGATTTGTATTGATGGCTGACGGATGGAATGGAACTATTGTAACTCCTGGAAACTGGACATTGTATTCTACCGCAGCTTTTAATCCTGAACCTATTGTTTCAAATAAAAGACATACTGTTTTACTCAGAGATTCTAGTTCCAATAGAATTGTTATTGGTTTTGAAGATATTAGAAGAGATAACAATGGCTGTGATAACGACTTCAATGATTTGATATTTTTTACAACAGTTACACCGATCGAATGCGTCAACAAAATGGATAGTATTCCTGATTTAACAATAGATGGAAAAATTTCATTTTCAGGAAATACGGGTGGATTAGAAAGCAAAAGCTTAGGAGATAAAATTGCTAAAAGAATTTATGGAAAATTACTAGAAGGAAGTAACGGTGAAGTGAATTATCAACAAATGCAATTACTCCAACCTGAGTCTAGAATGATCACTAGCAATGCAACTTCTTCTAATACTGGCTTGAGATTGGCCGACTTAATGCCTTCACGCATATTAGATTCTGGATACACAGCTTATATAACTACACCTACAGATATTCCTTTTATTACAAACGCAAAAGAAGTAAGATCTGTAGACTTTACAAAAGATGGAATTTGCAAAGCAGTAGCTTTTGCAACAAAAACACAAGGTGTAATGTATGATCATACAAAACCTATGTGTGATCGATTGAAAGGTGCTGAATTATTGAATGTGGAGAATTTTTCTTTAAACAGTTTAAATTTTATCAGGTACACTTTACAACAGTCTACTGGAAATATTGAATATGCAATGAGCTTTTCAGTAGGTAAAAAAATAGGAAGGAATAGTTTCTCTTTTCAATCTAATTGGTTGAATAAAGATTATATCAGTGAAGACACATTAATCAACTACCAGGTTTGGGGTGCAGCTCCGTATTTATGCATAGATATGGCTTTAGAAATTTTGAGCAAATTGAATGCTATAATGCCTATTCAGCAATTTATTGCTTCCGCAGAACTACCTAAAACTTATTTCACAAGCGGAAGTCGTAATGGAACCAATTTAAATTTATCCATCAATAATCAAAGCATCTTTAGTAGTGGATATTTTGAAGTGGAAGAGAAAGCCAACGAAATGGCAACAATAAAAACAAAAAGAACTATTCCATTTAATTTAAATGCATTCAACAAATCAACCGTTACTTTCCCAATGAGTGATGTTTTTGAGAGCAATGTATCTATGTATATCAATGGCAAATTACAGGATCAAGTTTATATGAGTGATGGCACTTGGGGAATTGATTATGACTCTTCCAAAACTGTATTAAAGGAGTTTAGCATATTGAACGATACTTCAAAAGGAATTGCTGCAGGAGACTATCCTGTATTCAGAAATGTAAAAATAAAGGCAACAACTCCTAATTATATTACCGCTTACAAAGTATTAAAAGGAGCAGGTGTTGCAGTAGATCTGAGTGAATATAAAACATTGGTATTAACCGCTAAAGGAGATGCAAAACTAAAAATTACTTTGGCAAAAAATTCCATCAACGATTTTGAAAAACAATTTAAATACAGCACTACTATTGGAAAAGAATTTAAAGAATACAGAATAGATTTGAGTAGTTTCAAAGCAACGAATTCAACAGCCGGATTTGAAGCCAATGATATAGTTACTGTTGTATTTGCTTTCGAAACTTTTGATGGAAGATCAACAACAATTGATGCGGCCATCAACAATATTGCTTTTTCTAAAAAAGCGCCATATGAAGTTGCTGCAGCTACAAATACATTTATCAATGTATTTCCTAATCCTGCAAAGGGAGGAAAATTCACAGCGAAATTTAATAGTGAAGTAAATACTACTGCCACTATTAAGATTACTGATGCATCAAGCGGAAGAGTATTATTTACCAGAGACGCCAATGTAGTGAAAGGAGAAAATCAGGTTCCAGTTCAGATGACCAATTTACCTGGTATATCTATTAGCATACTAACCATTGAGGGAAATGGCATCAAACTTCAACCACAGAAAATATTGATACAACAATAAATTTTTAGGACTTCAATAGAAATAGCTTCCAGCAATGGGGGCTTTTTTTATACGTTAAATTCAATCATGAATTTAACCAAAGCCGCTGGGGAATTTAATTGTAATTTATGCATGATATTTTTACGATGTGTTTCAACCGTATAAATACTCAAATGCAATTTTTCTGCTATTTGCTGATTGGTGTAAGTTTGCTTTAGGTAATAAACAATTTCTAATTCCCTCTTAGTGAGATTGAATTTGTGTAAAAAGGTATCTAATTTTTTGAAAGCATCTGGCAAGTTCTCTTCTTTTCCCAAAATGAAAACAGACTCACCTCCGGCAACTTTTTTAATGGCACCCGATAGTTCGTCTTTGCTACTGTTCTTTAATATGTATCCATCTGCGCCAGCTTTTTTTGCTTGCTCAATTAATTTTGCGTCATTGTATGCAGAAAGCATTAAAACCCTAACAGTAACGAAAGATTGTTTGATGTATTTGATTGTATCTAAGCCATTTAGGTTAGGCATATTCACATCCAATAAAATTAAATCAATATCTGGTTGCTGAGTGAGTAAGTACAGCAACTGCTTGCCGTCATTTGCAATACCTGCAATATTGATTGCTGGATCACTCCCCAATATCATCTTTAGACCTTCCACAAAAAGTGGATGGTCATCGGCAATCATTAAGTTAATTTTTTCGCTCATAAATAAAATTCAATATACGTCATTTTTTGAAAGGAACAAACATTGGTCCTGCAAAACAAGGGTAAGATTTAATTTTATATACACCACCCTCATAATAGGTTTCAGCCCAACAATATTTGGATCCTGGAGTATCGTCATTCTTCATTTGAGGAACATACCAGAGCACTAAGTCAGTGTTAACAATTTGCTCTGGATTTGGTTCAATGAACTTTTCGGGGCCTTGTCGGTAATCGATATTGCAACATGGTCCAATTGTTACCAAATCGGTTTCTCCTTCATTTTTATCTAAATGGTTTTTAGTAATGTATAAGTAGGCATTATCTCCTCTTCCACTGTCATTAAATTGACCCTTGCCTGGCTCTATATAAAACCCATTGTTGTTGCTCGTTTGGAGTTGATACTGAAATCCCTTGGGTGAATAAGATGTTGTTGGTTGTTGTAATTGCCATTTTTCTTTGTCCCAAATATTCCAAGCATTATTACCCCACTCATAAAACGATTGTTTATTACCTGCAAATGAAATACGCATCACAGGTCGGTAAATTCCATTATTTCCACAACCCCTTCCTAAACTTGCACAAACCATTCTGAATTGACCATTTTTGTAAAAGAAAAAACGCTGGGAATAACTATAATTACAAGCAATAGGCCATAATTCGCTGAAGAATCGCTGTTCGAGCATAAAACCAACTGTACTATCCCCTTCAATTATGTCTGCTATAATAGGCGGATCTGTTGCCACTACAGCCGATTGGCTAAAGATTGGGCAACCTACAGCATCACTGTAACCGAAACCATCAGTACCAGAGTAACTTACATGCCAATCTACCAATTTTGCACTATTGATTATTTTGTTTGAATTGAAACTTACATTACTAATCATGAGTCCATCGGAGGCTGTTAAAACATAATCAACTGCCCAGTTATTTTTTTTAACCGTGTTGATTTTTTCGCAATAACAATCGGCCATATTTTCATTCTGTAATTTTCTTTCTGTAACTACTAAATTTTCAGCATCTTTCCCAACATTGGTCCAACGTAATCCTACCAATCGATTATCTGTAAGGTCCACAATGGCCCATAAAGCTCTATTGCCTTTTACAAAAGTTGGTGCAACACATAAATGCTGAGACCTTTCGCATTTTGTTCTATTCAATGCTGTTTTGGTACTCGACATGATGGGCAAATCAGCAGAAGGTTTAAATCCGAGTGCTTTCTCCACTTCAGGTGAATTGACCGCAATTTTTACCGCCAATTTAGTAAGCCTTGAAGGAATATCTGGTTGCATTTGAGGATAGTGATCTACACTGATCATTTTATGTGTTATGATATTGACTACACCTATAGTAGTTAAATTCAACGCATAATTATACATTTCAATACGCATTAATGAACCTGGCAAATTCACAACACCTTTTCTAATATCCCCTGGTCTTGCAGGATATACACCAAATATTTCATTCCACAATGGTTGATGCGTTTTTTTATCAAAGATATATTTGATAAAAAAAGAGTCTTGCAAAGCAATATTTTGCGCCAACATAGTTCTTTCATCGGTTTTATCGGAATAGTATTTCACGGGTATTTCATCATGTAATATGGAGTCGATTTGTTTTTTTCGTTCAACAATAAAAGCAGTGGTGTCTATTTTTTTTGTTGCAAAAACTGATTCTTTAAACTCACTCAAATAAAGCGCATCATTGGCTTTGGTAGATTTTAGGAGAGATTTTTTTTGTTGAGCAGATACAATGATTGAACTCATTAACAAAAGCACTATTATCCAATAATTTTTTATTTGTACAATCATTATTATTTATTGAAAGGATTCATTAATTGCTTATTTCTTAAGTAGCTAGTATCGGTTAAAGCTGCAAGAAATTCAATTAATTCTGTTTGCTCTTTATCTGATAAAGTAAAGCCTTTTATTAAACTAGATTTATTTTTATTGTTATGACCATCCCCTTTGTTTTCTTTCGCTTCAATTAAGCGACCTCCTCTTTTATAAATATAAATCATTTGTTGGATTGTTTCAACAGAACCATCATGTGTGTAGGGTGCTGTTAGCATTATATTCCTCAATGAGGGCACACGAAACTTGCCTTTGTCGTTGGTGTTTTTAGTTATTTCATATAGCCCTTGGTCTGAAGATGGGTATGATCCAACTTCATCTAGATTATACAAACCAGTATTAGCATACAATAATTGTTGTTGAGATACATTCAAGGAATGGCATTTAAAACATCCCAAACTTGCGGAATTAAATAATGCTAACCCATTGATTGCTTTTTCATTCATCGCATCTTTATTGCCTTTTACATATTGATCATATGGACTATTCTGAGATTGTAATTGATTTTCAAAAGCTGCAATGGCTTCTTGGAAAAAAAATGTTGAAAAAGGATTTTTTTCCTTTGGAAATGCGTTACTGAAAAGGGTTTGGTAAAAAGGGTCTAATTTAAAACGGTTGATTATTTCCGATTCATTATTGGTCCATCCCAATTCTTTTGGGTGTTCATTAAATAATGGAAAATTCATTTGTTGATAAAATTCATGAATAGAACTATCCCCCCATGTGAGTGCTTTTAAGTATTTAGTATTTAAAAGTGAAGGGGCATTTCTTGTAAGATTTTCTCCATCTGCTCCAACTGATTTTCTATACCCATCTGAAAATGCAAATTGTGGATCATGACAAGAAGCACAAGACTTTGTTTGATTGTAAGACAATTGATTATCAAAGAATAAATACCTGCCTAAAATGATTTTTGAATTACTGGAAGAATGAATAGGAGTAGAAAATAATTGGTCAATAAAGAGGGAAGAAAAAATAATTAGCACCAAAAAAAATAATATGCTCCATTGCTTTTTCATAGCCTTATTTATAGTCAATCAAGTCCCAGTTTTTGGCAGAAGTATTCCACTTAAAAGTGTATACTGTTTCTGGTTTTTCACTAGAAGCTTGTAAGTTATAATTAAATGCAACACCACTAATAATCAGCGCTCCCTCTACCATTTTTATTTTTCTTGCTTTATCATCGCCTCTAGGCCCAAACCCTTGCAAGCTAAGCTCTTTTCGCAATTTAGACTTTACTAATTGGCCTTGAGCATTGATTGGAATAGAAATGATATTTCCATTTCTTGCACTTCCAATATACAATCGTTTTTGTTTATTTTCGTCGAAAGCAACATTGAGACCTATTGCATCTTTATGCATTAAAGTATCAATGATTTTTTGGGTGTTTGGATTGATCAAAAATATCATTCCTTTTTCTTGATATCGATCAGAGCCAGCTACAGTAGATGCAATCAAAATATTAGCAGTACAATCATAAGTGATACCCAATAATCCAAAAGGATTACGAGTGGTTGTTTTTGAATTAATCGGAAGATTCAACCATTCATTCAATACTCCGGTGTATTGATCCAATCGATAAATCGTATTCAATTTTTCAATAGGATTATACAACATGGAAATCAAAGGAGTTGGTATGGTATACGCATTGCCATTAATATCAAAAGCAATCGAGGAAAGATAGCCGAATGATTTCCATGAAGGAGCTTGATACACCGTTTTTTTGGGATTTGTTGGAGAAGGCGATTTTTGACCTTCCATCTGTTCAAATTCAATCAAAGCAATTCCAGTGAGCTTTTTTTCACTGGTGCTTAATGCTGTCCACAAAGGATCAAATCCCAAAGATTTTATGAAATCTGGCTCCTTTTGGCAGGGCTTAATGGCAGATTGTGCTACCAAGTTGTTGGGAATTATGAAAAAACACAGAAAAATAATATTGATACTTGTAAATAAATTTACATATGATCGAAAACTCGACGCTTTGACATATTTGTTTTTATTAAAATGTGTATTCATTTGTTTTATAATGTACAGCAAGTAAATTTAAATTAAATATTCAAAAAAAACTTTTAAAAAAATTGAAATCGGTTAAAATTTAACACCTAAATATACAAACTAGTTGGTATACGTCTTGCTCAGTAAGGATTTTAGCATATGCAAACAGTGTATTTTTCGAGAAATTTCGTTACTTTTACGTTGTGTGTAGAGTATATACTACAAGAATTGTTTTTTCACTTACACAATATTGTTAAAAAAACACGTTCCGTACTATTTTATACAAGGGTTCAATCATAAATGTACTATATGAAAAAAATTTACTCAATTATTATTAATGCAAAAAAATCATTAGGCATTGCTATTGCCTTATGTGTTTTTGCCTTTAGCTCTTCAGAACTTTCCGCGCAAGTCAGTGGAAATGTTTTTAGAGATTATAATGCTTCTGGTACTAAAGAAACAGGCGTTGGCTACAACGAACCTGGTGCTGCTGGAGTTACAGTAAATGCATATAATGCATCTGGCACTTTATTAGCAACTACAACATCTGGTGCAAATGGCAACTATAGTTTTACTTCAGGTCAAATTTCTGCAGCAACTAAAGTACGCTTAGAATTTACCGGATGGATGTCTGAAGATTATCCCGGAGCATACGGTACAAATAATAAAACAAGTGTTCAGTTTGTAACAGCTCCTTCTATTACGTCAAATTTTGCTATCAATTATCCTGGTGATTATATTGAATCTGCAACTGCAAGAATTGTTGTACCATCCTATACTAACGGTAATAACCAAGTTCCTGGTGCATGGCCAGCAGCATCTGGTGCAGATAATACTTATGCTTTTAATTATGGAAGTGGCGCAGCTGCCAATGTGATTAGCGATATGGGACAAACTGGTTCAGTTTGGGCCACAGCTTATAGTAGAAAAGCAGATAAATTATTTTATGCTGCTTTTGTAAAAAGACATGTATCGCTTGGACCTCTTGGCATGAATGGAATTTATGTTACTACTGGAGCAAAAGCAATAACAACTAAAACCAACACTGGAAATTTTGTTAACTTAAATGCGATCAATCCAGCATTTGACGCAGGCTCTTTGCCTGGCAGATCTTTTGCTCCTGGTAATCAGGCTAGAAACCAAGCCAATAGAGATGATATGACTGGTGGCAATGTATTTGATGAAGTAGGCAAAAAAGGCATGGGAGGAATGGCTATTTCTGATGATGGAAGATATTTATACATCATCAACTTAAATGATAAAAAATTATGGAGAGTCGATATTGGTACTAATGGAACTGCTCCAACCTTAGCTTCTCAAATTGTAGCTTATAATGCATTTCCTGTAGCTGCTGGTAACAGCACATTCAGACCATTTGCAGTTAAGTTTTATAGAGGTGCTATTTATGTAGGCGGTGTATTAGATGGTGTAAAACCAGATAATTCTTCAGTGAATAGATCTGAGTTGAAAGCAGTAGTGTTAAAAGTGAGTGCAACCGTTACACCCGGAACAGAAACGTTTACAACCGTATTAGATGCACCACTAACCTATCAGCGTAGAGCCAATATGAATACTGGTTTTGGAGTAAATAAAAATTCTAACTACGTTGATCCAAATGGAACAATAGCTGCAGCAACATTGTGCCAAGGTTCATGGCATCCATGGGCTAGAAATTTTACAGAAGCAGTTATTCCTCCAGGATCAGATAAAATTATTTATCCTCAACCTATGTTGAGTTCTTTGGAATTTGATCCTGCTGATGGTGCAATGATGTTGGGCATTACTGATAGATCTGGGCATCAATCCGGAAATCAGAATTTAGCTCCAACAAGCATGGGTAATAACACTTTGTATACATCAAATGCTGCTGGAGATATTTTAAAAGCTGCAAATAATGGAACATATACCAGCTTCACTTTAGAAAGTAATGGCACGAGTGGAAGTATAACTACCAATGGTGCTGGCAACAATGAAGGCCCTGGCGGTGGAGAGTTTTTCTTCACAGATCGTTATGAAAATGGTCAAGGTGGTGCTTTGGGAATTGGCAATACAGCTAACGGTACTAATGGTGGTGTTTCTCATGAAGAAACCAGCACTGGTAGTATTGCAATGTTTCCAGGTAAAGAATTAGTTGCAACTGCTTTTGACCCTATTACCAACTGGTATACTGGTGGTGTTCGATATTATTCTACTCAAGATGGTATTGCTAAAGCAGGTAAAGTTTTATACGAAGGTGGAAGTGTAGAATTTTTTGGTAAAGCCAATGGTTTAGGAGATTTAGAAATTATTTCTGCACCAGCTCCAATTGAAATTGGAAACCGTGTTTGGTTTGATGCGAATGCTAATGGTGTGCAAGATGCGGATGAAAATGGAATAGCAGGAGTAACTGTTGAATTACTTAAATATGTTGGACCAGGTTCGGCTTATACATTAATTGCTTCAGCCGTAACGGATGCAAACGGAAATTATATATTTTCTTCAGACCCAAGTGTTACTAGACCTTCAACAGCTTCGGAGAAATATGGTTTAACACAACTTACTCCTAATACAGACTTTACTATTTCTATATATGGTCTTGATGGAGGAGCACCACCATTACAAGCTCCATTGAGTGGATATGATATTACACTGACTAATAATGGTGGAGTAGATCCTAATGCAGATGAAAGAGACAATGACGGAAGTGCATGGAGTTTAGCAGGCACAGATAAACGTTCTGCAATAATGATGACTACAGGTGTTTCCGGTGCCAATAACCATAGCTACGATTTTGGATTTGCAACTGCAGGTTCAGTTGGTGGTGGCGGTGGCGGTGGAGTTGAAAGTAAAAGCTTAGGCGATGCAATTGCGCTTCGGGTTTACAATAAAGCCATTAACAGTACTCCAGCAACAGCTGATTATAGTAAAATGCCATCCGCTGAAAGAAAAGGAAATATCGTTAGTAATGCAACTGGATCTCAGTTGAAATTGTCTGATATTCTTCCTCGTCAATTGGTCAATTACAATTTTAAATCTTTTGTTTCTACACCTAAAGACCTGATTGGAATTACCAACGCTAAAGATGTATTATCGATTGACTTCGTTAATGAAAATACTCCTAAAGCGGTTGCATTTGGCACTCAAACTCAAGGTGAAGTGTACGATCATACCAAAGCAATTTGTGATCGTTTGAAAGGATATGAATTAGTAGCAATGCAAAACGTTACCGTAAAAGGTATCAATATGGTTCAATATAACTTAAGAAACAACGATGGTAATATTGAATATGCAATGAGCTTTATCATAGGTGCAAAATCTGGAAGAAATAGTTATACCATACAATCCAATTGGTTGAATAAAGATTATACTGTTGATGAAACAATGTACAATATTCAACTTTGGGGTGGTTCTCCTGTTCTTGCAACAGATATGGCTGCTGATATCATCACTCGTTTAACTGCTGGATTACCAGTTAATGAAATCAAGAGCAATGCTGGTTTACCAAAAACTTATATTACTGAAGGTAAACGTGTAGAAGACAATCTTAGCATGACCATTAATAACTTAACTGCAGGAACAAGTGGTTATTTTGAAGTGGCAGATAGAGCAACTGAAAACACTACTGTTTATACAAAAAGAACGGTTCCTTTCACAGTAAATGCCAATGGTAAAACAACTATATCTCTTCAAACTGGAGACTTGTATGAATCAACCATTAAATTATATATGAATGGAGTTGTGCAAGATGAAGTATTTATGGCTGATGGATCTTGGGGTGTTGATTATAATACCAATACAACAAGTGTTAAGAAATTTGATGTAAAGAATAGCACTGCACAATTAGTTAAAGATGAATTCCATCTTTTCAGAAATGTAGATGTAAGTGCAACTACTCCCGACTTTATTGGAGTATATAAATTACTTAGAGGTGGTGGTGCAGCACAGGATCTAAGTGCATTCAAAACACTGAAAATCACTGCAGCTGGAAATTCGGTTTTAACAGTAACATTGGTAAAACAATCAATTACAAATTGGGCTGATCAATACACTTATCAGTTCGCTGTAAATAAAGATGCGACAGATTTCTTGATCCCATTAAGCGACTTTAAATCTGCTGGTTCTAATAAATCAATCGATCCTAAAGACATCACTACCTTGATTGTTGCATTAGGAGCTACTTCAGCTGGAAAAAATACCAATGTTGAAGTTTCATTAAGCAATGTTTCATTTACAAAAGAAGATATAGGCTATATCAGAAGTTTATCTGCAAAAGATATTACTGCATATCCTAATCCTTCTAAAGGAACATTTAACCTTAAGTTTAAAGCAGATAAAGATTACTCGCTTACTTTAAAAGTTACAGAAGCTGGAACTGGTAATGTAATAATGAGTCAATCAGTAAATGCTACAAAAGGAGAAAACGCTGTACCAGTTAATGTGAACATCAACAAAGGTCAAAAAGTGTATATCATTAGTCTTGATGGAAGCAATGTAAAATACAAAGCTACCAGATTGGTAATGGGTAAAGATTAATACAAACTCTATTAGCATACAAAGCGCTCCAATTGGGGCGCTTTTTTAATGTCCATACGTTTCATGAAATTGGTCTAACAAAACTGCTATCAAATTATAATAAATTATATGTATTTATTTTACCCTTTTTATGCCCAAAAACCGATTTTCCCTCGTCAGAAGTTGACGGTTTAATTTAAAAAGCTTTATTTTGGAGTAGAAAAAACAGAAAAACTTATGTCTTTAAGATTTAATGCAATTAGCAACATCTCCAAAGAAAATGAAGGGATTGCCTCAAAACCTAGTACAAAAATTACAGGAATTTTCGGAGAAAGTGTGTTTACGCTTAAAACCGCACGTGAATTTTTAAGTGATGAAGCTTATAAAAGTTTAACTACCAGCATTCGTGGTGGGAAAAAAATTGATAGAAATGTAGCAAGTCAGATTGCCAATGGTATTAGGGCATGGGCAGAGAGCAAAGGCGTTACTCACTATACACACTGGTTTCAGCCGTTAACAGGAACCACAGCAGAAAAGCATGATTCGTTTTTCACTTTAAAAAGTGATGGAACTGCAATCGAAGAATTTGACGGTGCTGCATTAATTCAACAAGAACCTGATGCATCTTCATTTCCGAGTGGTGGATTAAGAGCTACTTTCGAAGCTCGTGGTTATACTGCATGGGATCCTTCTTCTCCTGCTTTTATCATTGAAACGGGTGATGGAAGAACATTGTGTATTCCAACTATTTTCGTTTCTTATACAGGTGAATCTTTAGATTACAAAGCTCCTTTATTAAAAGCTTTAGAGTCTTTGAATAAATCTGCTGTTGAAGTATGCAATTATTTCGATAAGAATGTTACTAAAGTAACTGCTACTTTGGGCTGGGAACAAGAATACTTTGTAATTGACGAAGCTTTGGCAAACGCTCGCCCCGATTTAGTGCAAAGTGGAAGAACCGTATTTGGTGCTGCTCCAGCGAAAGGTCAACAGTTAGAAGATCATTATTTTGGATCTATTCCTGAAAGAGTGTATGCTTTTATGCGCGACTACGAAGCCGAAGCATATAAATTAGGCATTCCTTTAAGAACCCGCCACAATGAAGTTGCTCCTGCTCAATTTGAGTGTGCTCCGATTTTTGAAGAAGTAAATATTGCTGTAGACCATAATACCCTTTTGATGGATGTTATGAGTCGAGTTGCTAAAAGACATAAGCTCGTTGTATTATTACATGAAAAACCATTTGCTGGTATTAATGGAAGTGGTAAGCATAATAACTGGAGTATGGCAACTGATACAGGTGTGAATTTATTAGCACCAGGAAAAACGCCAAAGACCAATTTGATGTTCCTTACTTTCTTTGTGAACACTATTAAAGCAGTTCATGATTATGCCGATATTTTACGTGCAGCAATTGCATCTGCTCCTAACGATCATCGTTTAGGTGCCAATGAAGCTCCTCCTGCAATCATTTCAGTTTTTGTGGGTCAATATTTAGCCAAGGTATTAGCTGATGTTGAAACAAGAGTGGGACATAAATTTGATGAACAAGACGAAGCTATCTTAAAATTAGATTTACATCGTAGTATTCCTGAATTGATGCTAGACAATACAGATCGTAACAGAACATCTCCTTTTGCTTTTACTGGAAATAAATTTGAATTCCGTGCAGTAGGTTCTTCAGCAAACTGCGCCATCTCTATGACCGTATTAAATACGATTGTTGCAGATACTTTGAGAAAATTCAAACTAGATGTAGATACATTGATTGAAAAAGGTGATAAAAAAGAAATTGCTATTATGCATGTAATTCAGAAATACATTGTAGAAAGTAAAAAAGTATTATTCGAAGGAGATGGTTACAGCGATGAGTGGCATCATGAAGCAGAACGCAGAGGTTTACCTAATTTAAAAACTACTCCAGTTGCTTTAGATGCAATGGTTACAGATAAAGCAAAGCATTTATTTGAAACCAATAATGTGTATTCTCATACTGAACTAGAAGCTCGTCATGAAATTGAATTAGAGAAATACATCAAGAAGGTGCAAATTGAAGCAAGAATTATGGGCGATTTAGCTATCAACCATATATTGCCTTCTGCAATTAAATACCAGAATGATTTATTGACCAACGTTAATGGGTTAAAATCTGCTGGATTACCTGAGTCTTCATATGCAAGTCAATTATCCATTCTAAAAGAAGTAAGTGAGCATATTCAAGTAATTCATACCAAAGTTCATGGTATGGTTGAAGCAAGAAAAATTGTGAACAATATCGAAAACACTCGCACAAAAGCCATTGCTTATGAAAGTCAAGTTAAATCTGCTTTCTTCGACGAAATCCGTTACCATGTAGATAAATTAGAACAATTGGTGGACGACGAAACATGGACTTTGCCAAAATACAGAGAGATGTTGTTCCTAAGATAATCTCTGTGCCGACTTTAACTTAAATTTTACCGATAAAAAATAGTGGACCCTAAAAAATCCACTATTTTGTTTTACATAAAAATAAAACACATGAAAAAAGTATTTGGATTATTAACAATTGCACTTTGTTGCTCATTAACTACATTGATAGCACAACCTCCTGCAGGAGGCGGTGGACAAATGACTCCAGAACAAAGAACAGCAATGATGAAAGAACGTTATAAAGGAATGGGTTGCAATGATGTTCAATGTGATTCATTGATTGCAATCACCAACGATATGCGTCCTAAACAAATGGCATTAAGAGATATGTCTGAAGCAGACAGACCTGCAAAAATGAAAGAGATTACTGATGAACGTAACAAAAGAATTGAAAAAGCACTTCCAGCTGAATTAGCTAAAAAAGTAATAGAAGCAATGTCGCAGCAACGTCCTGGTGGCGGAAGAGGCGGCGGAATTTAGTTTTTGTAATATCCCCCAATAAAAAAATCCCAATTTATCGGGATTTTTTTTATGCTTACTAGTCCGTATTATTTTATCCCTTTTGAAATTTGTTGTTTATTTCATTTCGAATGATTCCAAAAACTTAGTGGTGAAATTTCCCTTTCTAAAATCTTCATTTTGCATTAATTGTAGATGAAAAGGGATGGTGGTTTTAATGCCTTCAATTACATATTCACTCAATGCTCTGTACATGGTATCGATCGCTTCTTCTCTTGTTTGTGCAACTGTAATTAATTTACCAATCATAGAATCATAGTAAGGTGGAATTACATAACCAGCATAGACATGGCTGTCTACTCTAACTCCATGACCACCAGGTGTAAACAAAGTGGTGATCTTTCCTGGTGAAGGTCTGAAATCATTATATGGATCTTCTGCATTGATTCTACATTCAATCGCATGCATCATTGGTTCATAATTTTTGCCAGAAATTTTTTCACCCATGGCAATTTTAATTTGCTCTTTAATCAAATCGAAACTCACTACTTCTTCAGTAACACAGTGTTCAACTTGAATACGAGTATTCATTTCCATGAAATAAAAATTACGATGCTTATCTACCAAGAACTCAATGGTACCAACACTTTCATAATTAATTGCTGAGGCTGCTTTAATTGCCGCCTCTCCCATTTTCTGACGTAATTCTGGTGTCATGAAAGGTGATGGAGATTCTTCTACTAATTTTTGATGTCTTCTTTGAATGGAACAATCACGCTCACTTAAATGACAAACATTTCCGTATTGATCTCCTGCAATTTGAATTTCGATATGACGAGGTTCTTCTACAAATTTTTCCATGTAGATGCCATCGTTTTTAAATGAAGCTGCAGCTTCCATTTTTGCGGTGGTATAAGCTTTCTCTATTTCACTTTCTTCCCAAACAACACGCATACCTTTTCCACCACCTCCAGCAGTTGCTTTTAAAATAACTGGATAGCCCACTTCTTTAGCTGATGTTTTGGCATGTTCGATACTCTCTAACAAACCTTGTCCTCCGGGAACAACAGGTACTCCTGCCCTAATCATCGTTTCCTTGGCAGTTATTTTATCTCCCATTTTATTGATCATATCTGGAGTAGGACCAATAAATTTTATACCATGATCGGCACAAATCTGTGAAAATTTGGCATTCTCTGCTAAGAATCCATATCCCGGATGAATGGCATCTGCGTTGGTAATTTCTGCAGCAGCCATTATATGGGCAATATTGAGATAAGAGTCGGCACTTTGTGGTTTACCAATACAAACAGCTTCGTCTGCAAATTTTACATGCAAACTTTCGCGGTCAGCCGTTGAATACACGGCCACTGTTTTAATACCCATCTCTCTACAGGTTCTAATTACACGTAAAGCAATTTCACCCCTGTTGGCAATTAATATTTTTTTAAACATTGAGCTAGTTTAGATTTTAGGCAGGTTCTACCAAAAATAAAGGTTGATCATATTCCACAGGGCTGGCATCTTCTACCAATACCTTAACAATGGTTCCTTTTATTTCACTTTCAATTTCATTAAAGAGCTTCATTGCTTCAATAATACAAACTACTTTTCCGGGTGTTATTTCAGTTCCCACTTCGGCAAGTATTGGTTTGTCTGGAGAAGACCTTCGATAGAATGTACCAATCATCGGACTTTTCACAGTAATTAGATTATCTGCTTTTGGCGCTTCTGAAGGTGCTGCGGCTACAGGTGCTGCTGCTAATGCAGGAGCATGTGCGGCCTGTGTAGTAAATACTTGATGACTTGGTGCAGCAAGGGTAATAGGGGCTTCCTCTTTTTGTTTGATGGTTACTTTACCATCTTTGTCTTCGATACTTATCTCGCCAATATTACTTTTGTTGATGATTTTGATTAATTCGTGGATTTGTTTTAAGTCCATAAATGGCAATTTTTGGGGTAAAATCGGTTATTTTTAGTCGATTGGGAGGGCAAAATAGCCTTTTTTTACTAAAAATGGGCTGTTTTTATATTTTTTAAAAAAAAGGCCTGAAGTTATACACAACAGGCCAAAAAGTGCTTAAATTATATTCTCCTAGTCTTTTACTCTTTCTAAGTATTCGCCTGTTTTTGTATTCACACGAATACTTTCTCCTTGATCAACAAATAATGGCACCATTACAGTTGCCCCATTTTCAATTGTTGCAGCCTTTAAAGCTCTAGTTGCAGTATCGCCTCTCAAACCTGGCTCACAATAAGTAATTTTTACTACAATTTTTTCTGGGAGTTCAGCCCCTATTGGCAATTCGGTCTCTGTATTAATGAAAACAAATACTTCAGATCCATCCATTAAAAACTGAGGCGCATCAATCATTTCTTCCGCTAATGCAATCTGCTCAAAGTTTTCGTTGTTCATTAAATTGTATCCACTTTCATCTTTATATAGATATTGGAATGCTTTTTTCTCAACACGGACAGGATAGATATTTTCTCCACTATTCCAGGTTTTTTCGATAGATCTTTTATTATCTACCCCTTTTAGTTTTGCCCATACTTTTGCAGCTGCTCTGGCAGTTTTGTTTTCGCCAAACTCTACTACTGAGTATAAGCTTCCATCTAATTTTAATATCAGACCACGGCTGATGTCGGATGTTGTTGCCATATTATTTTGTTTAAAAACTCCTCATTCAAGGAATTGCGCAAAAGTAGGGATTGAAGCCCAAATAAAGAAAAACAGTATGAATTTAGCATGTAGAGCCCCGTTTATTTGCTGAACAAGTAATCGTACCGCTTCAATAATTTGAAATGAATGAGGATATGCGTAATGGTTAGTGCACTTATAACGAACATCAATCCGGCAACTACCTTAAACATTTTGATAAAAACATCCAATGTTATTTTACCTGATAATTCAGGTTGTTGTTCCATCATTTCACTAATAACCTGGCGTAAATTGATATCATTGATGAAAAAAACTGCGGAGGCATTCATTAAAAACAAAACACTGATAAACAAAGACCCATAGGCGTTTACTTTTATCCAATCTTTTAGAGAAGGTTTACATTGACGTTCATGGTTAATTCCATTCAATAAAAAATACAAAGATGCAAATACATAAATCACAAAACAAGCCATTGCAAAGGCCATTAATAAGAATGCTGGATTTCCCGACAAAGCCATAATGGTAACAGCTATATCCATAAGTCCAAATAAAAGAGCTACTGGTATTAATAAAAAACTAATGATCTTAAAAATAGTGAGCTGATTCATGTGTACTGCTATTTATTGTGTTATTTTAAATTCAATTTGATCTGTAATTCATCAAATTGTTTATCATCAATAGCGCTTGGTGCATCGAGCATTACATCTCTGCCACTATTGTTTTTAGGGAAGGCAATAAAGTCTCTGATACTTTCACTTCCACCTAAAATAGAACAAAGTCTGTCGAAGCCAAATGCAATGCCACCATGTGGTGGAGCTCCATACTCAAAAGCACCTAATAAAAATCCAAATTTATGCAATGCTTCTTCTTCAGTCATTCCTAATGCTGCAAACATTTTTTCCTGTAACGGACGTTGGTAAATTCTAATGGAGCCACCTCCTATTTCGTTACCGTTCAATACCATATCATAGGCATTTGCTTTGATATTGGAATAAGGATGTTCTAAATATTTATCTGCATTTTCAATCAATGGATTGTTATTGATCATCACTTCAATATGATCGGGCTTTGGAGAAGTAAATGGATGATGTCGGGCTACCCAACGATTGTCTTCTTCCGCATATTCAAAGAGTGGAAAATCCATCACCCATAATAATTTATACTCGTCTGCATTACGTAAGCCTAAGCGCTTTCCCATTTCTAAACGCAAATCGGATATTGCCTTACGAGTACGCTCTTCTCTACCTGCAAGAATCAATACCAAATCTCCTGCTTGAGCACCAGCTGAATCAGCAATCGCTTTTAATTTTTCTTCCGTATAAAATTTATCTACGCTACTCTTATATGTACCATCTGCATTGCACTTAATGTAAACCAAACCTTGCATGCCAATTTGAGGACGCTTCACCCATTCGATTAATTCATCGGTTTGTTTACGGGTATATTCTGAACATCCTGGAGCTGCTATTGCCAACACGGTTTCAGCATTATCGAAAACGCCGAAACCAGCACCATTAATGAGATCGCCAGTTGCTTGAATAGTTCCTCCTTTCAAAAAAGCCGATTTTAAATTGGCCAGTTTCATGCCAAAACGAATATCGGGCTTATCATTTCCAAACTGCCACATAGCATCTTCCCAAGTCATTCGTTCTACTTGTTCAGTATAATCGATATTTTTTACATCTTTAAAAACACGCTTCACCAAACCTTCAAACATATTCAAAATATCTTCCTGCTCAACAAATGCCATCTCACAATCGATCTGTGTAAATTCAGGTTGACGATCGGCTCTTAAATCTTCATCTCTAAAACATTTTACGATTTGATAGTATCTATCGTATCCACTGACCATCAACAATTGCTTGAATGTTTGAGGTGATTGAGGTAAAGCATAAAATTGTCCTGGATTCATTCTAGAAGGAACTACAAAATCCCTTGCTCCTTCTGGTGTAGACTTAATTAAGAAAGGCGTTTCAATATCCATGAAATTATTTTCATGCAAATAATTTCTAGCAGAGCGATTCACTGCATAGCGCAATTCTAAATTTTTCTTGACTGCATTTCTACGCAAATCCAAGAATCGATATTTCATTCGCAGATCATCTCCGCCATCTGTATCATCTTGAATGGTGAATGGGGGAACAGCAGATTTATTGAGAATAACAAAATCAGTCACATTGATTTCAATTTCTCCAGTTGGAATATTGGCATTCTTGCTACTGCGTTCTTGCACTTTCCCTTTTACTTGTAATACAAATTCTCTGCCTAACGGATTGGCATCTAAAGCTCCATTCAAATCTTCTCCAAATAACAATTGTGTAATGCCATAACGATCTCTTAAATCCACAAAAGTAATTGCACCAAATTTTCGAACTGTTTGCACCCAGCCAGCCAAACTGATTAATTCATTTACCTGACCAATTCTCAACTCTCCACAAGTATGTGTACGATACATATATAAAGCTTAATTTTTTATTTATTATGAATAGATAAGTTCACCTACCCAATCGGGCTGCAAATATACCCTAAATCAGGAAAGTTATAGAATTGAGGTATTTTTGCGCCAATGAATGATGCATCAATTAGCCCCAGAACCCATCGGATAGCTATTGCCAGCTTCTTTTTTATAGCAGGGATCTGTTTTGCAAGTTGGGCAAGTAGAATACCCAATATCAAACTGCAATTGGGTTTGAGCGAAGCAGCACTAGGCGGATTATTATTTGCCTTGCCCGTTGGTTCAATGACTAGTTTACCGATCTCTGGATGGTTGGTTTCCCGATTTGGAAGCAAAAGAATCATGCAAATAAGCTCCTTGGTTTATCCGCTATTATTGATTGGAATTGGATATAGTAATAGCGTTCTTCAATTGGCCAGTTTACTCTTTTTGTTCGGCCATTTTGGGAATATGATGAATATCTCCGTTAATACCCAAGCTGTTGGGGTAGAACATTTGTACAAAAGAACCATTATGGCATCTTTCCATGGTGTTTGGAGTTTAGCAGGATTTACTGGAGCAGCTATCGGAACATTGATGATTGCTTTAGACATTAGCCCTTTGATTCATTTTATGATTATAGCATTTTTAACCATTTCCATTTCATTGATTGCACAAAGCAAAGCAATTGAAAAAGATGATAACAAAGCAAGCAGTACTTTTTTTGCTAAACCAGATATGATTCTATTCAAATTAGGGTTGATTGCATTTTGTTGTATGGCTGCAGAAGGAACTATGTTTGATTGGAGTGGTGTTTATTTTCAAAAAATAGTACATGCGCCAACATCATTGATTACGATTGGCTATGCTGCATTTATGTGTTCGATGGCAACCGGAAGATTTGTAGGAGATGGATTGGTTGCTTCTTTTGGTAAGAAAAGAATGCTTCAAGCCAGTGGTATAGTAATTGCTATTGGTCTACTTATTGCAGTTGTATTTCCTAGTTTGATTTTTGCTACGATTGGATTTTTATTGGTTGGTTTTGGTGTTTCATCGGTTGTGCCATTGGTATATAGCCAAGCAGGGAGATCCACCAAACTATCGCCTGGTATGGCTTTAGCAGCTGTATCGAGTATTGGATTCCTTGGGTTTTTAGTTGGGCCACCCATTATCGGATTCATAGCTGAAGCTTTCGGATTGCAATGGTCTTTTACACTAATTGCCTTCTTAGGATTAGGAACTACTTTGTTAGCGAGATTCACTAAATTTATAGACTAAATATTGTCGATTGATTTGTTAAGAAATAAAACCTTAAGACAATTTGTGCGCTTTGAATTTTCGATAGAAAATTCAGCAAATTGGATGGAGTTGTTTTCTTAATAAATCAATCGACATAATTATACTGATTTAAAATTTTTCAGAGATTGTCAGAACAAATAATTTCCTAAATGAGTTCAATTCCCTTAGCCGAAAGAATGCGCCCCAATACATTGGATGAAATTGTTGGGCAAGAACATATTACAGGTGTGGGTAGTATACTTAGGAAAAGCATCGAAAACAAAACCATTCCTTCCATGATTTTGTGGGGGCCTCCTGGAGTTGGTAAAACCACTTTGGCCAATATAATTACGCAAACACTGCAAGTGCCTTATTTTCAATTAAGCGCCATAAGCAGTGGTGTAAAGGAATTGAGAGATGTTATAGAGCAATCTACTTCACTAAAAGGGGCGGTTTTATTTATTGATGAGATACATCGTTTTAATAAATCGCAACAAGATGCATTATTGGGTGCAGTAGAAAAAGGAATCATTCGATTGATTGGAGCAACTACAGAGAATCCTTCATTTGAAGTGAACAGTGCCTTGCTCAGTAGGTGTCAAGTCTATGTGTTGAAATCATTGGAAAAAGAGCAGTTGGTACAAATGCTGCAAGATGCATTATCAAAAGATCTTGTACTAAAAGAGAAAAATATTCAGCTCAAAGAAACAGAAGCTCTCATTAATATCAGTGGTGGAGATGGCAGAAAATTATTAAACTTATTGGATTTGGTGGTTCAATCTGGCAAACAAGAAATTACTGATGCACTAGTTATGCAAGTGGCTCAACAAAAAATTGCTTTGTACGACAAAAGCGGCGAACAACATTATGATATCATTTCTGCATTCATCAAAAGTATGCGGGGAAGCGATCCGAATGGTGCAGTATATTGGTTGGCAAGAATGATTGAAGGTGGTGAAGATGTAAAATTCATTGCCAGAAGAATGCTCATTTTTGCCAGTGAAGATATCGGCAATGCCAATCCCAATGCGCTTTTGCTAGCGAACGCTACTTTTGATGCAGTAAGTAAAATCGGCTATCCAGAGAGCAGAATTATTTTATCTCAATGTGCTACTTATTTAGCATCATCCTCTAAAAGCAATGCTGCTTATGAAGCCATTGCAAAAGCACAAAAAGCAGTTAGTCAACATGGAGATTTATCAGTGCCCTTGCATTTGCGCAATGCACCCACTAAAATGATGAAGCAGATGGATTATGGTAAAGACTATCAATACTCACATTTAGGGGAAGGTAATTTTATTGAACAGGAATATTTACCCGATGCAATAAAAAATACAGCTTTCTATGTGCCAGGCAACAATGCTCGTGAAAATGAATTCAAGAAATTTTTGAGAGAGCGGTGGAAAGGGAAATACAATTATTAATTATGAAAGCAGAAATATGAAAGAAGAAATTTTTACTTCCTGCTTTCATATTTCATCTTTCTTAATTCGTCCGCTGAGGTATTAATCTCTCCGCAACTTTTTCCACATCAGCACCTCGATCTCCACCTTCATGGTATTCTGCATCTTCATTCACATCCCATAGATCGTACAATTCATTACCTGCAATAATATTTTTTGCAGCGAGTATTGCAGTCATCATGCTATGATCTTGGTTATTGTATTTATGCATTCCATTGCGTCCTACCAAATATAGGCCTGGATAGGCTTTCAACGCTTCACGTACATTTTCTACATTCTCTTTATATGAATGATCATACACTGGATAAGCTTTTGGTTGACGTACAACATATCCATCTACCACTGCGTTGTCCTTGGTTAAACCAATTTGTTCAATTTCTTTTTTTGCCAGATTGATGAGTGTTTCATCGGAACTGATCCATAAACCATCACCTTCAAAACAAAAATATTCTAACCCATAACAAGCCATATTCGGATCGGGCACCATGTATGGACTCCATGATTTAAAATTTTGTATACGCCCAACTTTTACACTAGGGTCGTGAATATAAATCCAGTTATCACTGAATGCATCTTCATCTTTACAGATGAGTACTACTGTTAAAAAATCGCGATATCCTAAATTAGCTGCAGAAGAAAATGCATTGGATGGAAATTTCGGACTCACTGCTTGAATCAATTCGCGCATAGGTGCGGAAGACAATACATAATCAAAATTGCCATAGGCTTTACCATCAGAATTATTAACCCCATCAGAAGTATGCACTGTCCATTTTCCATCGGCCATGGCAATATCTTTTACACCAGTATTCATCAACACTTCCACCCCCATTGCTCTGCACTTTTCGGTGCAACGCTCCCACATCATGCCTGGGCCTAATTTTGGATAGCGGAAAGAATCGATCAAAGTTTTAATAACTTGATCTTTATTAGCAGATGGTTTTGGTTTGAATAGCGCATTCCAAATGGCACTGCTCAATGAAAGCCCTTTGATTCTTTGTGCTGCCCAATCAGCAGATATTTCATTGCAGGGAATTCCCCATACTTTCTCTGTATAGGTTTTGAAAAATATATTGAATAACCGTTGACCAAATTGATTGACAACCCAATCCTGAAAATTGGTGGGATTTTTTACAGGAAAAGCTTTTGCCTTGAGATAACTCAACACACATAAACCACTTTCGATAATCCCTAGCTTGTTCAATGCTTCAAATGCAACGAGCGGATAAGAAAAGAATTTTTTATTGTAATAGATTCGAGAACTTCTAGGACGTTCCAACATTTCATCGCCTAAAATTTCTGTCCAAAAATCTTCTACTTCTTTCGATTTAGAAAAGAAACGATGTCCTCCAATATCAAAATGATACCCTTTGTATGATTCAGTTCTGGAAATTCCGCCCACATAGGTAGGATCTTTTTCAAAAACAGTTACTTGTTGATTTGCTTTACCGAGTAAATAAGCAGCCGTTAATCCTGCCGGCCCTGCTCCTATGATTGCAATATTTTTAGCCATTATTGGTAAACGTATTCGTAATTTTGTAAAGACGCAAAGGTGCAGAAATATTGTGGTAAATCGATTAAAAACCCTTGAATGAGCGCTGAAACTCCTTTTTTTACCCTGAAATCCTTCAACGAATTAACTCCTGGTGAACTATATTCAATTCTTCGTTTAAGAAATGAGGTTTTTGTAGTAGAACAAAACTGTGTATTTCAAGATGCCGACAATAAAGATCAAGACAGCCATCATTTAATGTATTGGAAAAACCATGAGCTCATTGCATATTGCCGTCTTTTACATCCTGGTTTAATGTATGAAGAAATGAGTATTGGCAGGGTAGTAAGTTCACCCGGTTATAGAGGAATAAGTGCTGGCAAACAATTAATTGCCGAAGCCATTGATTGCTGTCATCAATTATTTGGCAAAGGCCCTATTCGCATAGGCGCACAATGCTACCTTATTAATTTCTATGCTGCTTTCGGATTTAAAACAGAAGGCAATGTTTATTTAGAAGATGGCATAGAACATATTGAGATGGTGAAATAATTATTTCCACTGCTCTACAGCCATTGTTGCAATCTCAAATCCAGTCTTCATAAAATCAAATCCTTTATCTCCAGTGATGGCTCCATATCCACTACTTAAGTTGGTGAAGAAAATTACACTGATATCTTCTTTGATAAAATGCAAAGCAAAAGTGCCAGAATAACCACCATGCAAAAATGCTTTATGTCCGTTGATGTCTTTTACAAACCAACCCAGTGCCATAGTCGCTCCATCATTGGCTTGTGCAGGATTTCCGTTGGGTAAAATAGTGGGCGTTGTCATTAATGTATAACTAGATTCAGACAATAGTTTATGTTGAGCTGTTGCTTGTAAGAATTTTTCATAATCAGTTACTGTACTCATGCCACCGCCAAACCCATTGGCATCAAGGGCTTGCAAGATTACTTCTAAACTAGAACGTACCAATATTCCTTTGCGTTTTGTATATCCTTGTGCACGATTTAAAATAATGGAGTCTCCATTGATGTAGGATGTTTTACTCATACTCAATGGATTAAAAATGTTCTTTTGTACAAATTGATAGAAAGGCATTCTGGAAATTTTTTCAATAATCGCCGCTTGCATAAAAAATGCAGCATTGCTATACAAGTAAGCAGTACCTGGAACAGATTTCAATTTCAATTTATACAAATCACTGAGCTGGTCATTGATTGAATAACGAAGTGGTGTAGGGCCCATTAATTTATTATACGCAAAATGATCTGCAGGAATTCCTGAAGTATGTGTCATGATCTGACGAATCGTAATTGCTTTATGTGAAGCAGGAACATCTGATAAATATTTTGATATAGATGAATCTAGGGAAATTTTTCCTTGCTCCACTAATATCATCATAGCTGTTGCTGTGATTGGTTTTGAAACGGATGCCAATTCAAAAATAGTTTCGGGTTTTGCCTTGGTTTGTTGTTCAATATTCGCTAAACCATAACTAGTAAACTTAAGAGGCTTGCCATTTTTGGTGATCAATAATACCGCACCAGGGAAACTATCTGTTTTCATTTTAGCAGTAATAAATGCATCGTATACATCGGAATTCTTTTGTTGGGCAACAACTTGTAAAGTGATTGTAATACTGAGTAATAAGAGGAAACGCTTCATCAAATATTTTTTTTCAAGTTAAGAAAAGTTTTATTCCCACCACACACCGTCTGACCACCCCGATTATTTCCCACCCCGTCTGACGGTGTACCCCCCGTCTGACCGGTTTGGTCTGACCAACATCGACCAACTACAAAACTTTGAGGTAGGGGCAAAAAAAAACCCCGATCAATAAAGATCGAGGTTCAATAAATATGGCAGCTTCCTACTCTCCCAGCTAGATGCTAGTACCATCGGCCATGGGGGACTTAACTTCTCTGTTCGGAATGGGAAGAGGTGAACACCCCCGGCAAAACCACCATAAAGAGTTTGGTTGATTACTCAACCTTAATAAGTTAACATATTGGAAAGAAATCAAAACATAAAAAAATAAAGCTTACGGGCAATTAGTACTACTTGGCTTTAATGTTACCATTTTTACACCTATAGCCTATCAACGTCGTAGTCTTCGACGACCCTTAAAAGTAAACTCATCTTAAGGAAGGTTTCACGCTTAGATGCTTTCAGCGTTTATCCTTGCCGTACATAGCTACTCTGCATTACACCTGGCGGCATAACAGATACACCAGCGGTACGTGCAACCCGGTCCTCTCGTACTAAGGTCACGTCCTCTCAATTTACTAGCGCCCACCACAGATAGGGACCGAACTGTCTTGCGACGTTCTGAACCCAGTTCACGTGCCACTTTAATCGGCGAACAGCCGAACCCTTGGGACCTTCTCCAGCCCCAGGATGTGACGAACCGACATCGAGGTGCCAAACCT
>JANOZT010000012.1:0-18484 GCA_031429515.1 Sphingobacteriia bacterium | reverse complement strand
ACCCTACCAAAATTAGCCGCTACGGTGGTAGTGGAAAATCCATCAGGAGTTTTAATGCTTACATCCGATTGCTGAGCCATACATGACATCAGGGAAAAAGAAAAACCGAGGAAAAGTGTAGTAAATTTCATTTGAAGGTTTTAATAGTCGTAAAATTAAGGATTCAACTGATACCAATCTTGCATTGCATCAACTAAAAAAGTATTCTCTTGCTCTGTACCAATGGTAATACGTAAACAATCGGAACAAAGTTGCACATTGCTCCTATCTCTAAGCACAATGCCCTTAGTGAGTAAGAATTCATATATTTTTTTAGCTTCTTTGATTTTAACCAAAATAAAGTTTGCGTCAGAAGGATAAACTTTTTCAACAGTGGGCATTGATTGAAAAACGGCTGCAAGAGCAATGCGCATGTCCACCAATAGTTTTATCATATCGTTCACCTGCCCTACTTCTTCTAAGGCATTTAACACCAGTTCTTGAGTAGCCTGATTGATATTATAAGGCGGTTTAACTTTATTCATGATTTCAATGATCGCTTGAGAAGCAAATGACATTCCCAAACGCAATCCTGCCATTCCCCAAGCTTTGCTAAATGTCTGCATTACTACCAAATTGGGATAGTCCGCCAATTCTTGCACAAAAGATTTTTGTTGGGCGAAATTGATATACGCTTCATCAATTACTACTATACCATTAAAATTGTTCAATACCGTTTCGATATCTATTCTATTCAAAGAATTACCAGTAGGATTATTCGGAGAACAGATCCAAATGATTTTGGTATTGGCATCTATTTGATCTTCCAAATGAATCAAGTCCAGTTGAAAATCATCCAATAAAGGCACTTTCTTCAATGTAATATTATTGATATTTGCACTTACTTCATACATGCCATAAGTAGGAGGACAAATAATCACATTGTCTTTAGATGGTTCGCAGAAACAGCGAAACAAAATATCAATACATTCGTCGCTGCCATTACCTAAAAAAATATGTTCGGCTCCAATTCCTTTGATGAAAGACAATTTTTCCTTAATGGCAACTTGATGAGGATCGGGATAACGATTGTACCATTTTTTTAAAGGCGAGCCCAAACTATTCTCATTGGCATCTAAGAATACTTTTGCATCACCACTGAATTCATCTCTCGCTGATGAATAAGGCACCAACGCCGCAATATTTTTTCTAACTAATTGATTGATATCAAAACTCATAACGCTTAATTCTTATCTCTTAATTCATCATTCTTAATTCCTAATTCCTAATTCGAATGGCGTTAGCATGTGCCTGTAAACCTTCGGCTTCAGCCATCAATTCAACTGCCTGTGCAATGCTTGTTAATCCTTTTTTTGTAAGCTGCTGAAAAGTAATCTTCTTAACAAAGCTATCTACACTTACACCACTATAGGCCCTTGCATAACCATTGGTAGGCAAGGTATGATTAGTGCCGCTGGCATAATCTCCAACTGACTCTGGAGAATAATTTCCTAAAAAAACAGAACCAGCATTTACAATTCGTTCAGCAATACTGGATTCATTTTCACAGGCAATTATTAAATGTTCGGCTGCATATTCATTTACTATATCGATGGCTTCATCTATTTGATCAACAAGAATTGCTTTACTATTTGCTAATGCTTTGAGGGCAATTTCTTTTCTAGGTAATGCTTCTACCTGTTTATCTAATTCAATATTTACTTTTTCTACCAATGCTTTGGAAGTACTCACTAATAATACTTGACTGTCTGACCCATGCTCCGCCTGACTTAATAAATCAGCAGCTACAAATGCTGGATTCGCTGAGTCATCTGCTAATACGCACACTTCAGAAGGTCCTGCGGGCATATCAATTGCTACGCCCTCTTGTTGAATCAATTGTTTGGCCGCTGTAACATATTGATTGCCTGGTCCAAAAATTTTATCCACTTTGGGCAATGATTGGGTCCCATATGCCATTGCAGCGATTGCTTGTACTCCGCCAATTTTATATATTTTCTTAATCCCAACTAGATGAGCGGCAAATAATATTGCAGGGTGTAATTGCCCATTTTTATTTGGAGGAGAGCAAAGAATAATTTCTTTACAACCCGCAATGGAAGCTGGTATTCCGAGCATTAAAATAGTAGAGAACAAAGGAGCGGTTCCTCCAGGAATATACAGTCCCACTTTTTCAATACCAACCGATTTACGCCAGCAAGAAATACCTGACATGGTTTCGATTATTTCAACATCAGCAATTTGCTTTTCATGAAAACAACGAATATTTTTTGCGGCTAATTGAATAGCTTCTTTTAGATCTTTAGCTACTAGACCTATGGCATTCTCTATTTCATCAATAGTAACAATATTATCCTCCAGTTCAACTCCATCGTATTGTTGAGTATATTTCTTTACTGCAATATCTCCATGAGCTTTCACCTCATCTAACACAACACTCACTTGACCTTTCAAGGAATGATTATCTAATACAGGTCGCTTAAGCAAAATTGCCCAATCTTGTTTTGAAATATTATTAAATACTCTCATCGTTTTGATTTTATAAATAACTGTTTCTGCTGTTCAGATTATATGATCATCTTTTCAATTGGAACTACTAAAATACCCTGAGCGCCCGCCGCTTTCAATTGTTCAATGATATTCCAAAAATCATTCTCATCTAATACACTGTGTACACTACTCCACCCTTCTTCTGCTAAAGGCAATACCGTTGGACTTTTCATTCCTGGCAAAAGCCCAATGATTTCTTGTAATTTATTATTGGGTGCATTAAGTAAAATATATTTATTATTCTTCGCTTTTTTAACTGATTGAATACGAAACAACAATCGCTCTAGTAGAATTGTTTTAGCTGCATCAATTTCATTGTTCTTTATCAACACCGCTTGTGATTGTAAAATCACTTCAGCTTCTTTAAGTCCATTCATGAATAAAGTAGACCCACTACTTACTAAATCGCAAATGGCATCTGCCAAACCAATTCCAGGAGCAATTTCCACGCTACCGCTAATTTCATGTATTTCGGCTTGCACATTTTTAGATTTTAAAAAATCAGCTACAATAACAGGATAACTAGTGGCTATTTTTTTACCATCTAAAAATTGTACTCCTGTATATTGTTCATTTCGCTGAACTGCAATACTCAATCGGCATTTCCCAAATCCTAATTTTTCGGTAATGGCCACTTTTTTCTTTTTTTCAAAAACCACATTTTCGCCTACAAATCCAATATCTGCTACCCCATCTTCTACATATTGAGGAATATCATCGTCGCGAAGGAAAAACACTTCGATCGGAAAATTATTGGCTTCCGCTTTTAGTTTGTTTACACCATTACTGATATCAATGCCACATTCCTTCAACAATTTGATGGAATCATCGTGTAAACGGCCAGATTTTTGAATAGCTAGCTTTAATTTGGTGTTTGCTGTAGTATTGCTCATAGTCATAAAATAAAAAAAGCCTACCTATTGGTAAGCTAACTGATTTGTATAATGTTCATACACATCAACGCCTACCCAATGGGCAAGAAATGATGATGGATATGAGTGTTTTTATTCATTTTCAGTGCGAAGCTACAATCAAACCCTAAAATGAGCAAATTATTTTCACCCGTTCGTCATTTCAACCATCATATTTTTTGATTAATGCTTACTTTAGAGCTTCTAACAATTTGCAATGCCTAGAATCTATTATGCGCTTATTGGCTTATTAGTGCTGCTTTCACCAAGAGCCACTCAAGCCCAACAGTATAAAAAAATGGTTTGGTCGGATGAGTTCAATTACAAAGGACTTCCCGATACAAAAAAATGGAATTACGATACTGGAGGCCATGGATGGGGTAATAATGAATTACAATTTTATACTTCCAAACAATCTAAGAATGTAAGAGTAGAAAATGGAGTATTAATTATTGAAGCCCTCAAAGAAACCATAGGACAAAATAAATACAGCTCTGCCAGATTAGTAACCAAAGGAAAGGGAGAATGGTCATATGGAAGAATAGATGTTCGCGCCAAAATTCCTGCTGGCTTAGGTACATGGCCTGCTATTTGGATGCTGGGCAGTTCTACTCCACTCAAATGGCCTGATGATGGAGAAATTGATATTATGGAACATGTTGGCTACAACCAAGGAAATATTCATGCTTCGGTCCATACAAAAAAATACAATCATATAAATCGTACCCATAAAACTGATTCTATTTTAGTGAAAGATTGCAGTGAAAATTTTCACATTTATTCAGTTGAATGGAATGCAAATCATTTAACCATTTTATTAGACAATCAAGTGTATTTCCATTTCAATAATGATCAAACCGGGAATGATGCCTGGCCTTTTAATGCCCCAATGCATTTATTATTAAATATTGCTGTTGGAGGGTTTTGGGGAGGATTAAAGGGAATAGATGATTCCATTTTTCCCAAAAAAATGGAAATAGATTATGTAAGAGTATATCAATAATTTTTATTCATAAATCAAACAAACATGCAAAAATTCAAATTTATTTTACCCTTGATGATTGTATTGCTTACAATAGCAACAATCAATGCGCAAGATGCGGTATCATATATGACACCGCCAAAAGACATAGCAGACTTATTATTAGCTAAACCTACACCAGGAGTGAGTGTAGATGGTAAAGCTGATTGGATGTTATTAAGTGAAAGAAATTCTTATCCTACTGTGGAAGAATTAGGTCAGCCAGAATTTAAGGTTGCCGGGTTAAGGTTAAATCCGAATAATTTTTCACCTAGTCGTCAGAATTTTGTCAATAATTTTTTATTGAAGCGAATCAAAGAAGGCAAAGAATACAAAGTAGCAGGATTACCAGTTAATTTATTAGCTGGCAATGTTAGTTGGAGTCCATCAGAAACAAAAATCGCCTTCACTAATACAACAGGCAATCAAGTTGATCTATATGTAATTGATGTGGCTACACAAAAAGCAACTAGAATTAGTAAGAAGCCAGTGAATACTGTTTTAGGCAACCCTTATACTTGGGTGGACGACAATACGATTTTGTATAAAGCTGCCATCAGTGTTGGGGCCAATGCACCCAAAAAACCCATCACTCCCAAAGGGCCTACAATTCAACAAAACTTAGGCAAAACAGCACCAAGTCCTACTTTTCAGGATCTCATCAAAAGCCCATATGACGAATCTATTTTCGAATTCTATGCAACAGCTCAATTGATTCAAAATAAAAATGGAGTTGAAACTGCTATCGGTAAACCATGTATTTTAAGCAGCTTTAGCTTATCTCCAGATAAGAAATACATGATGCAAAGACAAATACAAAAGCCATTTTCTTATTTAGTAACTGCAAATGGTTTTCCATCCATTGTAAGTATTACCGATTTAAGTGGAAAGACTATTAAAGTATTGGCGGAACTTCCTTCTTCTGAAGGAACCCCTTCTGGTTATGACAATACACAAAATGTTCCTAGAGGATTCGACTGGAGAGATGACGAAGCTGCTACTATCATATGGGCTATGCCTTTGGACAGTGGATTAATTAAGAAAGCTGTAGAATTTCATGATGCAGTGTATACTTTAAGCGCCCCATTCACAGGAACAGCAAAGGAATTATTTAAAACAAAAATGCGCTATCAAGGAACCAGTTGGGGTAATGCAACATTGGCATTGGTTCAAGAAGTTTCTAGAGCAAAACAAACAGGAAGAGTTAGCAGGTTTAATGCTTCAACAGGAAGTATGGAATTATTATATGAACGCAATCAAACTGATGCGTATAATAATCCAGGCAGTCCGGTAACTGCAAAGAATAACTTCGGAAGAGAAGTAATAGTTACTGTAGACAATGGCAGTAAAATGCTCATGAATAATACCATAGGCTCTTCGCCTAAAGGTGATTTGCCTTTCTTGGCTAAGTTCGATTTAACTACCAAGCAAAATGAAATTATTTGGAGGGCTGCAGAAGGTAGTTTTGAAAGTATATTTGAAGTATTGGATGCCAATAAATTGACTTTAATTAGCAGAAAAGAATCACAAAAAGATGTTCCTAATTATTTCATCAAAGATTTAATGCTCCGCATTGCTGATAGACCAATAACCAATTTCACCAACCCATATCCGGCATTGGAAGGTGTAAGCAAAGAAAAAGTAAAATACAAAAGAGCGGATGGAGTTGATTTAACTGGAGACTTGTATTTACCAAAAGGATATAATAAAGAAAAAGATGGTCCATTGCCATTGATCATGTGGGCCTACCCTCGCGAATTTAATTCTGCTGCAGATGCTGCTCAAGTTCGCGGAAGCAAAGACAGATTTACTACTTTAAGTTGGGGCACACCTATTTATTATGTTACACAAGGATATGCTGTTTTAGAAAATGCTGAAATGCCCATTGTTGCTGCTAGTGCCGACAAAAAACCAAATGACGACTTTGTTGCTCAATTAAAATTGAATGCAGAAGCTGCCATAAATTATTTAAGTAATATGGGTGTAGCAGATAAAAACAGAGTTGCAGTAGGTGGGCATAGTTATGGTGCATTCATGACTGCTAATTTATTGGCACATACTAAATTGTTTAAAGCAGGTATTGCGCGCAGTGGAGCTTACAATAGAACATTTACTCCTTTTGGATTTCAAAATGAAGACAGAACTTATTGGCAAGCACCACAGCTGTATTACGAAATGAGTCCATTTAGCTATGCAGATAAAATCAAAACACCTATTTTATTGATTCATGGAGAAATGGATGATAACACAGGAACATTCCCTATTAATTCAGAGCGTTTATTCGCAGCGATTAAAGGAAATGGAGGCACTGTACGTTTTGTATATCTTCCTTATGAGGCCCATGGATACAGAGGGAAAGAAAACTTACTTCATTTATTATGGGAGCAATTTCAGTGGGTAGAGAAGTATGTGAAGAATGCTAAATAAAATAAATTATATTGAAATATCTGACTAGAACGTCTGCTCATCCGAATTGCTGAATTTTCTATCGAAAATTCAACCCACACAATTCGTCTAAAGGCAGTCTTATCTAGTCAGATATTTCAATATATAATTCAAGCCAAAACCCACTAAAGGTTGCTTATTTGTTGGTGCGTTTTATATTTAATTCAACTCACACAATTCGTCTAAAGGCAGTCTTATCTAGTCAGATATTTCAATATATAATTCAAGCCCAAACCCACTAAAGGCTGCTTATTTGTTGATGCGTTTTATATTTAATTCAACCCACATAATTCGTCTAAAGTAGGAAATATTAAAAATTCTTTAAGTTATTAACCTGCAATTCTTTCCAAGGAGTGGTTCCATCTTCTTTCCGGTTGAAAATGAATTCTGATGAAGAAGCGATTACAATTTCTGCTGTAGTATATATTTTACATCCTTCCATTAAATGCCCCCCAATCGTTTTACCTGTAGAATCAGCAATTCCTATATGCAAATGAGATCCTTCTGTAGAAAGAGTTCCCACCAAATTAATAATTTCAAAATGACCAATCCCTTTGCTTCCATTGGGTTGATTGGCAAATCGAATAGAATAGTCAGTTAAACTGCCAACACAAGTAATGATCCACCCCGCTTTAATATCATTTGCTTTTACAACTGAATCCAAAGATTGCTTTAAATCGGCTCCAGGTTTTAATCGAAATGCTATATGGTTGGTCATATTTTTAGATTTGCATGAGATAAGAAAAAAAGCACCAATTATTAATATCCATTTTTGCATATAAAGTTTGAATTGACTGATAAAGTTACTATTCTAACATAACTAAAGCCATAATTTCAAAACTAATGCCGAAAAAAGGATTATCTGAATTCTTATTTGTACATTAACTCATTAATTATCGCCAATGAAGTTCTGGAAAATAAAAACAGTCTTATTCATCAACTATTTTGTGTTTGCCATTTTATTAAATAGTGTGGGCACAGTGATTCTGCAGGTACAAAATAATTATGGCATTAGCCAAGGGGAAGCCTCTATTTTAGAAGGGTTTAAAGACCTGAGTATTGCGCTAGTATCATTTTTAGTTTCAGCTTATATAGTAAGAGTTGGTTATAAAAATGCCATGCTTTTTGCTTTAGGCTTTGTAGCAGCTATCTGTTTAATTATGCCAAGCACCAATAGTTTTATGGCTACTAAATTATTATTTGCAGCTGTTGGAAGCAGTTTTGCATTAATCAAAATGTCGGTTTACAGTATTATCGGCTTAGTAACAAAATCTGAAAAAGAACATATAAGCTTGATGAGTTTTTTAGAATCATTTTTCATGATTGGTATTTTAACCGGCTATTTTATATTTAGTTATTTTGTAGATAATAAAAACCCAGAATCAACAGCCTGGCTTAAAGTTTATTATTTGGTAGGAACATTGGCGGCTCTAGCATTTGTTTTATTATTAACTACACCACTAGATGAATCCGCTGTTCATCAATCAGAGGGAGTATCCTTATTAAATGATTTCAGCCAAATGTTTAAACTTATGGCAAGCCCATTGGTGTTGATCTTTATTTCTTGTGCTTTTTTTTATGTTTTGATAGAACAAAGTATAATGAGCTGGTTGCCTACATTTAATAATCAGGTTTTATTATTGCCTCTTGCTTTAAGCATACAGATGGCCAGTATATTGGCAGGATCAACTGCTTTAGGAAGATTTTTAGCTGGGCTTTTATTAAAACGTTTTAATTGGTTAATTGTATTGAGTACTTGTTTGATAGCGGCCGCAGGTCTGGTAGTATTGGCAATTCCTTTGGCTAAAAATGTAGGAGGAGCCACTGTTACAGGATGGGGTGATGCACCAATAGCTGCATTTATTTTTCCAATGATCGGCTTGTTACTTGCGCCTATTTACCCTGCCGTAAATTCTGTTATCTTAAGCACACTCCCAAAAGCTAAGCACGGTATGATGTCGGGACTGATTATCATTTTTTCGGCACTAGGAGGCACAACAGGTTCGATCATTACGGGGAATATTTTTGAAAAATATGGCGGGCAAAATGCATTTTATTTTTCCTTGATCCCAATGACTATATTAATAATCTGTTTGTTCTTTTTCAGAAAATTACAATTGAAACAACCCTTAACATAATTATGAATTAAGAAATAAGAATTATGAAATAAGGAGAACCTATAACTAATAATTTTTCATGATTTATCTTTCTTAATTCTTCTTTCATCTTTCTTAATTCTTTAGTATGCACATCGAATCTCTCTCTCCTCTTTATGAAGACGTTCAGCAAAGCGGAATATTTGCTGATTCCAAATTTTTTGTTGATTGCATACCAAAATCATCAGCAGAAACAATTTTGATGTTGTATGAATTAGAAAGAGAAGAGAATGAATTTAGCTTAATACATTTTATTGAAACACATTTTAGCTATCCTTCGGAAAGTAAAAGCATTTATAGTTCTGACAACAAACCAATCACTGATCATTTAAATGATTTATGGAATGAATTAACCCGTCAACCAGATATTGAAGCGGGCACTTTAATTCCATTGCCATTTCCTTATATTGTTCCTGGAGGAAGGTTTCGTGAGATTTATTATTGGGACAGTTATTTTACCATGTTGGGATTGAAGGAAAGCGGAAGAGTCGATCTCATTGAAAATATGGTGAATAATTTTGCCTATTTAATCAATCAATTTGGTCATATCCCCAATGGAAACAGAACCTATTATTTAAGCAGGTCTCAACCTCCATTTTTTGCCTCAATGATTTTAGTATTGATGGAAGCCAAAGGAGACCACATTTTGCAAGACTATTTGGCTCCTCTAGAAAAGGAATATCAGTTTTGGATGGATGGAGTTGAACAATTAGGGCCCAATAATATCAGTCATCGAAGAGTTGTTCGATTGTCGAATGGAATGATTTTGAACAGATATTGGGATGACAAGGATACTCCCCGACCAGAAGCATTTATTGAAGACAAACATATAGCTAGCCTTTCAAATCGACCCGCCGAAGAAGTTTATAGAGATATCAGAGCAGCAGCAGAATCAGGTTGGGATTTTAGCAGCAGATGGTTTGCTGATGGAATCAATATGCATAGTATTGAAACAACAAAAATAATTCCGATCGATTTAAACTGCTTGTTGTTTAATATGGAAGTGATGATTGCTATGGCTTACTTTAATCAAAATGATCAGGCAAAAGGAAAATCTTACCTAATGAAATTAGGAGAAAGAAAAAAAGCCATTCAGCATTTTTGCTGGAACGAGGAGCAAGAATTTTTCTTTGATTATCAATTTGAGAAAAGAGCACATACACCACATTATACTTTAGCAGCTGCATTCCCTTTGTTCTTTCACATTTCTACACTTGAACAACATACATTAGTAGAACAAACTATTCAAGAAAAATTGCTTCGGGCAGGCGGATTAATGACAACCACCAATAACACTGGCCAGCAATGGGATGCACCAAACGGCTGGGCCCCTTTACAATGGATCGCTTATAAAGGGTTAATGGGAATAGGCACTAGAAATCGAACAGCATTAAAAATTAGGGAATATTGGTTATCGCTCAATGAAAAAACTTATGCTGAAACTGGCAAAATGATGGAGAAATACAATGTTGAAGATATTTCCATATCAGCTGGTGGCGGCGAATATCCCAATCAAGATGGATTTGGATGGACCAATGGAGTTTATTTGGCGTTGAAAAAAGATTAACTCTTTTTAGGCAAAGGAATTGGTTGTAACATCTGCTTCTCCCACTTGGCGTATTCCTCTTTTAATTGATTAAAAATAAATGGGTTATCGTTTTTCAAATTATGATTCTCAAAAGGGTCTGATTGCAAATTAAATAGATACGCTTCTTTTTCTGTTTGTAAATATTTCCAATCACCTGAGCGAATGGCTTTTTGTTGGTTGCGTTGAAAGACACGCCAGTAAAAGGTTCTGGGAATAGGCGATTTTTTGACATTTAAGAGAGGTAGAATATTTATCCCATCAATTGGTTCTTTTGGATTTTGAACGCAGCCAGCTAAAGCTAAAAATGTAGCCGTAAAATCCATATGTATGGTTGCTTGATTTGAAACTGTTCCTGATTTGATTTTTTTAGGCCAAACCACAATAGCAGGTTCACGGATTCCTCCTTCCCATAAAACAAATTTCTTTTCTTTGAATCCACCCATATTAGAAAAACGTTCTCCCCCATTATCACTAGTAAAAACGATCAAAGTGTTTTCTGCATTACGTGAGGCTTTAACAGCAGCTAATATTTTCCCTACACCAGCATCTAAACATTCAATCATAGCTTTGTAAATTTCAACAGAACCTCCTTGCTTAGATTCTTTTCCACCCAAAGGATAAACTGAAGCACCAGGGGTTTGCCATGGCCAATGAGGTGCGTTAAATTGCACACTTAAAAAATAGGGTTGATCATGTTTTTGTTTAATTATTTTAACTGCTCTTTCAGCAAATAAATCAGTAAGATATCCATCCTGCTTTACTTGCTTTTCATTTTCATATAAATCTAAATTACCATTCGGGTCTGTATGACTAATATAATCTACTCCACCACCATGATATCCAAAAAATGAATCGAAACCATTGGCTCTGGGGCTGAATTTAGGGGTAAAACCTAAATGCCATTTACCAACTAAATGAGTTGTATAACCTGCATTCTTTATTAGAGTTGGCAATGAAGTAGTTGCTGAACTAAGGCCAACTAAACTATCGCAGGTAGTCCAATCTAATGGCTCATATAATCCAACTGTTGTTCTTGCAGGATAACGACCAGTCATAAATGCTGTTCTGCTTGGGGTGCATACAGGAGCAGCTGAATAAGCTTGAGTAAGTTTCACACCATCCTTAGCCATTTGATCGAGAAACGGTGTTTTATTTATTTTACTTCCATAACATCCTAAATCTCCATATCCCATGTCATCTACCATAATAAAAATGATATTGGGCTTATTCTGAGCAATTAAATAAACATCGTTGAATAAGAAAATACAAACAAGTGATAAAAGAAAGAATTTGCTTTTCATACAAACTATTGTTATTCTTTTTGATTTTAATTATGCTTTAATTGCCCATCTAAATTTAGTAGATTTTGCTCTTGGATTGTTATTGATTTCTTCGATGGACGGCCTGATAGGTTCTTCAGCAATTTCAGCATAAACCCCTTCTCTTAAAAAAGTTTGAAATGATTTTTTAACTCTACGGTCTTCTCCTGAATGAAATGAAAGAATAGCAACTCTAGCTCCTGGAGCAAGTGTATCTGGTAATTTCGCTAGAAACTTATCCAATACATCAAACTCTTTATTTACTTCTATTCTTAAAGCCTGAAAACAACGTTGACAAGATTTTCTAATTTCTTCTTTTCTAGTTGCTGCATTCAGATTAACCAAAACATTTTCTATCACTTCTTTTAATTGAGCAGTCGTTTCAATAAACTGGCCTGAACTCATTTTTTCGAAAATAGCAGCAGCAATTTTTGCAGCATGTGGTTCATCGGAATTTTCGATCAATATTTCCATTAATTGTTGCTGGGTACATTTTTTCAAAAATGCTGCAGCTGATTTTCCAGTTGAAGGGTTCAATCTAAGATCTAATGGTCCGTCCAGCTTTAAAGAAAACCCTCTTTCAGGATTATCAATTTGCATAGAAGAAACGCCTAAATCGGCTAGTACAAAATTCAAAGGCCCTGATTGATAATAAATTTGATCAATATCCGAAAAATTCATTTTTTGTAGTACCAATGCATCATCCCCATATCCTAAGTCTTGTAATCTTTTTCTTGTTTTCGGTAATTCAATTGGATCAACATCAATTCCAAATAATTTACCTCCTGGCATCAACTGTTTTAACATTGCCAAACTATGTCCACCATATCCAACAGTTACATCTAAGCCAATTTGACCAGGTTGTATCTGTAAAAATTCCATTATTTCATTCACACAGATTGAAATGTGCATACCAGCAGGGGTTCTTCCTTGTTGGATTACTTTTGCTATATCCTCACCATATTTTTGAGGCTGTAATTCTTTGTATTTTTCTTTAAATCCTTTGGGATGAGTGCCTTTATACCGTTCTCGTCTGGGAGGCTTTGAATTTAAATCGTCCATAGTATAAAAGTACCTACAAAATGACTAATAAAATAGAAACCGATTAAACTGCATAAATTAGACTATAAAAAGGCTATATTTGCGACCTTGAAAGGCTAGAAAATACAGTAATTATGACCCAAATTGAAGCTACCAACCTTTGTAAAAAAATTCTAAAAGAGTTTGATCCAAATAATGTTGAAAAGGATAACATTATTGCTGACTTAAAAACTTTACGTAGTCATTTTTTGGCAATTGAAGACCCAATGCTTACTAAAACAGTTCGTTTGGCTTATGAACATTTAGCTAATAACAAATCTTTTGATGTGGAAATTGAAGATTTTGAAGCTACAGATGAGCAAAGTACTTTTGAATATTTTGTAGAATTGTTGGAGAACTATGAGCATCCATTTAACCGAAAAGAGTTACAGGAGTTCAAAGCTGCATTGGAACAAGCTTAATTAATCAATACCACTACTTTTCCTCTGGTTCTTTTGGTTTCCACTTTTGATTGAGCTTTGGCTAGATCAGAAAATGGGAAGATTGAATCTATTGCAGGTATTAAAGTTCCCAATTCGATATTGGACTTAATCCATTGTAATTTATTAATTGTTGATAGTACAATTACCAGAGCAGCTTTCTTATTGGAAAATGGATTGATAAAATATTGACGCCACAATAATTGCTTACTCGGCACTGTAGAAATATAAAATCCTCTTTTAGACATAAGATTTTTTACTGATTGAAAGGATTGATTACCAAATACATCAAAATAAATATCGAATTCAGCAGTATTGATTCTCTCTGCATAATTCAATGTACTATCCGCCCCCAATGATCTGCATAATTCAAAATTAGCTGGAGATGTTAATGTAGTTACTATAGCACCGAAGGATTTTGCAATTTGAATAGCCATTGTTCCTACTCCACCAGATGCGCCATTGATACAAATATGGTATCCTTCTTTAATTTTCCCAATATCCCTTAAAGCCTGCAACACCGTTTGAGCCACCAAAGGAATGGAAGCAGCATCAGTTAGTTCAATATTTTTTGGCGCATGACAGATCTCGTTTATACCAACGGTAACAAATTCGGCAAAAGTTTTTCCAACCCAACCATTCACCATGCCAAAAACGGCATCTCCTTTTTGAAATGCCGGAATATTAGATTGTTCTACAATTCCTGAATAATCAAACCCAACTCCCATTGGAAATCGAGAACCAGTTAGGGCTTTATATCGCCCCTTTCTGATAAAAGTATCTTTTGGATTTACCGATACAGCGGCAACTCTAACCAAAACTTCCTGTTTTTTTATTGAAGGAATTGCTGCATCAATAAAATCGAGTTGGTCGGTTTTACCAAAACCTTTGATGATAGCTTTTTTCAAGTTGATGATTTGAAATACAATTTAGACAAATGTCAAGAAAATTAAAAATAATGTTGATCTTCTAATTGATCATTTTAAAGGAGACTTATATTTTATTGAATCAAAAGTAAATTCACTCGTCTTTTCTTTACAATAATTTACAATAGTTCGGTATAGATGTGCTTTATTGGCATCAACCATTAAAAATTGAAACTCAACATTGAAGAATCTAAACCCTTCTTTCGCTAATCTTTTTGGATCAATAGTAAAAATAGCAATTCCATTTTTAGGGTCAATGATGTTAATTTGAAGTTGATCGTTATTCCTCCCCCATGGCAATGATCTATCAATTATCAAAGTTGTAGATGAAGGGGATTGAATACTATTAATTCTACCTGGCACAGGAGATTCTCCATAAATATCTTCTAATGTAGAACTATCCTTTATCTCATATCTAAAATGTGATACAAAATCACAAGGAGAGTATAAAAAATATTCATTTTTATATTGATGAATTGAAATCCATCTTCTAGGAAAAGTTTTATTGATTTCTTTATTAAAGTTTTCGAAAGGGCTTAAAAGTGCCTTAGCTTCAATATAACTACTATCAAATACACCCAAACTAAAATCAGTTAATGTATTCCTTATAGCTTTCGTCGTATCAATAAATATTGCATGATAAAAAGCATAGGGAGTATCAGTCAATTCTCTTAAAAGGAAAATAGTGTCATTAGTAGTTTTGGGAGATTTATTAGTTTTAGATTGATCATTCATTTTTATGCCACAATTGCCAAAGAGGAGCGTTAAGCTAAACAAAATTGAAAATACTGTACTTAGTTTTCTAATTTTCATCTTCTTTGGATTTCATATTTGCTCATTTTACTAATGAGCCATTCTTTAAAATTACTCACTCTAATTGTTTGAGTTAAATTTGTTTCATAACAAATTTGCCTAAAGCTTAGATCCTTTCTAAAGTCATTATACTTACCAGTCATTCGGAAACATTGATTAAAAAACAATAACCCATCTATACAATCTCGTAAAGACATTTTGTATGGAATAAACTTATTTTCATTAAATGATTCATATTTAAAAGTGATGGCATTGAACTTAATAGGTATCTCGCCAGTACTTCCATTTACTATTTCATAATAAGGTCCATTCTTAATAAGAAACAATAGCAACTGCTGGCCAATAACATGCCGCCCAAATCTAATATCACAAGTCCATTCTTCGAATTTGATTACAGTAACATTCTTTCTGGGGGCACCCTTTATCGTTTCTGAAATTTCAAATTGATAAAAATTAGGTGTAATAGAGTTGATTTTCCCAACCACAATTAAATTGGAGAATGCGGTAACCATTTCAATTGGGTAAATTCTTTTTTTTGCAAACCCAATCAATGAAAAGGTCAAACAAATGACTATTAATGGAATTTTAAAATTGAAATAACTATATAGCTTGCCTTTTTTCAAGATGTTAGGAATAATTATGAATATGATTCAGCTACATTACTAATTCCATAATTATTTTATAATTCTCTTTCTCCCCACAAAAAAATATAAGATACCAGTAAGCCCATTCAAAAAGATAAAACAAATAAACCACATAACTTTTTCGTTATTATTAATTCTATTAGACCCTATTACTTCTTTAATTGAAAGGAAAATAAATATGACAGACAGAATTACTCCCAAAATAAGCACAAGCTCTAAATAATCTATATGCAATATCTTTAACATTGACCCAATAAAAGTCAATATAAGTCCTCCAAAAAAACAAAAATTATAAAAAGTTTCTTTTCTCATTTTAAAAAAATTTAAATAAAATACTTCCTTTTACAAATTGCAAAAGGAAGTATTTTATTATCATTTATTTACATTCACTACAATAAGTAATCAAACGTATCTCATATCTCTTAATTCTTCTTTCTTAATTCATAATTCTTAATTCTCAGTAGCCTAATCCCAAATCTCTCCCCTTCATCACAGCCGGCACACCCTCTGCAATCCATTTAGCAGGTTTATCTCCTTTCAATAAGTAATCGAAGAATTGTTGCTCGCGAATTTGAATATCTTTTCTATTTCTACGCTCAACTAAATTATGCGCCTCATTATTGTAATTGAGCATCCATACAGGCTTACCTAATCTGCGTAAAGCAGTAAACATTTCAATACCCTGATACCAAGGCACTGCATCATCTGCATCATTGGCCATTACTACTACAGGCGTTTTAACTTTAGGAAATTGAAACAACGGAGAATTGGTTAAATACAAATTCGGCTTCTCCCATAAATTAGCTCCAATTCTGCTTTGTGTTTTCTCGTATTGAAATTGTCTATTCAAACCAGTTCCCCATCTTATTCCACCATAGGCACTGGTCATATTAGCTACAGGAGCACCTGCCCAAGCGGCTGCATATAAATTGGTGCGAGTAATTAAATAAGCAATTTGATAGCCACCCCAACTTTGCCCTTGCAAACCAAGTTTAGTACTGTCTACATATCCTTTTGCAACCAACGCTCTTGTTCCACTTACAATATAATCATAAGCACCTTGCCCAGGATACCCAGTTTTGTACCAAATATCTGGAACAAAAACAATATAGCCTCTACTTACAAAAAAGGAAATATTTAAACGTGATGGTGTTGGTGATGGAGCTTGGTATCCATATAAACCATCGCTACTTCTTTCGTAGAAATAAGCGATCATTGGATACTTCTTTTTAGGATCAAAATCTTCAGGTTTGTAAACTATGCCTTCTGCTTCTCTTCCAGTATACGATTTCCATTTAAATAATTCAGCAGTTCCCCAGTTATAATTGGCTTGTTGTGGATTTGGTTGATACAAAGATTTACCTCCTGCAATTTCTTTTCTACCATTAATGGTTCCTGTATCAACTGAAGAAACAATTTTAATATCTGCACTACGCTGATAGGTCTCTGAGCTATAGCTCAACACCATGGCATCTTTTGCTTTGACTGTATTTGCAATACGAACAGGATAGGTTTGTTTTAATCCTGCAGGCAATTCAAATGCATCGCCCATGGTATAATATTTCAATCCACTTCCCTTATCCGTTTCATTAAAAATGGATAATAACATTAATTGATTAGGCTTTATTACACGCTCTTCTCTATTTAAAACGATATTTCTAAAAGTGTAATTATTTTTTCTTCCCAATCCCTTTGTAACACAATCAGAAGCAGTAGCTCCAGTTGGATCTAGCTTCCAGATATCAAATTGATCATATACTAATACGTGTGTATCGTTTTCCATCCATCCTGCAATACCATAAGGATTGGGATCATCTGGCACATCATTGTCTACATCATAAAAAGGATTTTTAACATCTTTTCCTAATGCATTTATTTTTTGATCTGTTGAATTGTAAGCAAAGTATTGGCGTTTTACATCGTCATACATCATCAAATATTTTCCAGTTGATGAAGGAGAAACATTTCCCTTAAAATCTTTTACAATTAATTTGCGTGCTCCTGTTTCAGGATTTATTTCATAAACATCACTGAATCCTCCACCCTGCCATTGCGTAGCTATTCTTTTTCCTTCATCACTAGCTCCATAAAATACAGTACCATCACCATCATTGGTTTGGATGATATTTCTAAATGCCAAGCCACCTAACTGCACTACTGACGTCGAGGCAAAATCGTAACGTGCAACATGCGCTCTTGCTAATTCTTGATTAAGATTGCGTAATTGTACTGGTTGAATATAATCGTCTTTATGATTCCAAACATCTACGCTCACTCTATCAAACTCAGGTGTAAGCGTATCTTTCACATGTAAGATTGGCGCTGTTCCAAAAAACAAACGCTTACCTGTTTTACTAAATGCAATGGCTTGCGCATTATCACTCACCATCCAATTATTGGGAACACCAGTTGTATTTTTGTCTACGATCATCAATGCACTATCAGATCCTTCATTGTGATAATACAACTTGTAAAATTTCTGTAAAGACTTTGCACTACTATCTCTTTCTGCTACAAAGACCAATTGCTTTCCAGACTCATCCATACGATAGCTTTTTGCATCGTTAAAGCCAGTAAGAATTGTTGCAGCG
>JANOZT010000011.1:0-84266 GCA_031429515.1 Sphingobacteriia bacterium | reverse complement strand
TTGCTCAATGGATTTTTTAGAAACAGGTACAATCAACCCAATGTATTTGAGTTTAAGATCAATACCATGAGTTTGTTGGAAACGGTGAAGCAAAATCTTACTCGAAGTGTAGAAATAAGTATGCATCCAAGTGCAATGAACACTTCGATGTTGCAATTTTTGGAAAAAAACCTTAAATCGAATCCAGGAAAATCTACTTTAAAGTTCAATGTTTATGAACCAAAGGAAAATCTACGAATCAGTATGTACACCATTGAAAAAGGCTTTTTAATGAACGAAGAAATGGCCGATTTCTTAATGAATAATCCAGATGTTGATGTTAGAGTTGGCTTGGTGGGATAATTTCATCCTTCTATAATTGGCTTTATACTTGATTTGATGCGTTGATACCTTTTATCTCAATACAAAACGATTTATTGATTTACTTGAAGTTGAAACAATCAAACTATAATGGAGAATTTAGTTCAACCAAATAGAATTCAATCAATAGATGCACTTCGTGGCATGGCCTTATTGGGCATATTATTAGCACATATGATCTTTTGGTATAGTGCCGGTCCCCTACCACAGGAATTCTTTACCAAGTATAAAGACATTGGAAGTCAAATTGTTCCTTATGTAAATGATATTTTGATTGCGGGTAAATTTTTTGCCTTCTTTTCTTTTTTGTTTGGATTGAGTTTTTTCCTGCAAATGCAAAGCATGGAGAAAAGGAATGATAATTTTCTCTTGCGATATGGCTGGAGAATTATTCTTTTAGGTATTATCGGCTTGATCCATCATGCATTTTGGCGCGGCGATATTTTATCGATCTATGCTCCATTGGGCTTACTCTTATTGCCTTTGCGTAAAGTAAGTAATAAATTGATACTAGTGTTAGGAATACTGTTCGCTTTAAATGTTCCAGGCAAATTAGTAGATGTGATCAAGTTTATCATCGATCCTAAAAGTGTTGGATTTGATTTTGGGATGGATCCTAAAGTGTATTATGACGTCATGAGTAAGGCAGGTTGGAAACAATTATTATTGGATAACTGGAACAATTTATATGTCAAATTTCGGTTTCAAGTTTTAGGTGGAAGAATTTACATCACTTACGGATTCTTTTTGTTGGGAATGTATTCAGGTAGAATGGGATGGTTCAGAAACATGGAAACAGCAAAACCTATTTTCAAAAAACTATGTAAAAAAACGGCATGGTTGGGATTAATCTTATTAATTCTAGCGTTTTCCATTATTGGAGCCAACGAATTATTTAAATTGAAATGGGAGCAAAACCCCATTGTTGGATTCTTTTTTGGAATCATCTATGATACTTTTAATGCCGCATTGGTTATTTTCTATGTAACAGGGCTAAGTTTATTGATGTATAAACCATCTTGGCAGAAAGCCCTTCAATCTTTTGCTACGGTAGGTAAGTTAGCATTAACCTGTTATTTAACCCAAACAGCTTTAGGGCTCCTATTATTTTACCATTTTGGTTTTGGTTTGGTCGGAAAAACACCTCCATTTTTAAATTGGGGAATAGCTGTCTTATTCTTTGGTTTACAAGTAATTGTAGGTGGTTGGTGGTTAAAACGCTTTAATTATGGCCCCGTTGAATGGCTCTGGCGCTCGGCTACTTTTTTCAAATGGTATCCAATGAAAAAAACAGCGGAAAGCTTGTCAGTTTCAAATGACAAAACAATCTAGTCACACTCGTGGAAAAGTCAATTAAGCAGTTAAGTGGCTTTGGCAGTAAATTTGATTTATGTAAGGAAATAATTTTCAACTCGTAATTAAAATAAACAAAATGGCATTAGAACTAACAGACGCAAATTTCCAGACAACGGTGCTGGATAGTAATAAATTAACCGTAGTAGATTTCTGGGCAGAATGGTGTGGACCATGTAGAGCAATCGGACCAGTTATTGAAGAATTGGCAAAAGAGTACGATGGTCAGATCAATGTAGGTAAAGTAAATGTAGATACCAATCCAGGATTAAGTGTGAACTATGGTATTACCTCTATCCCTGCAATTCTATTCATCAAGGGAGGTCAAATTGTAGACAAGCAGATCGGAGCAGTTCCAAAATCTGTTTTGGATAAAAAAATTAAGTCTTTGATGTAATTTTTAGCCTATTTAATTAGAAAATAATTAATTATTTCAGCCGTGTATAAAACCAGATTTTATGCACGGCTTTTTGTTTGATTAAGCAATTCCAGCTATTGGTTTTCCAATTCATTCCGTATCTTCCCAACCTAATTGTTCGCTAATTAACTGCTTATGGAAAGGTTTCAAGGATTATTTGGAATTATATTGATCTTAGGGATTGCGTTTTTGTTCTCCAATAACAAAAAAAGAATCAATTACCGTTTAGTAATTAGTGGAATATTACTACAAGTAGTAATAGCTGTGTTGATTTTAAAAGTACCTCCGGTTACGCGTTTCTTTCAGATTTTAGGTCATGGCATGGAAAAAATTGAGCGTTTTGCCCGTGAAGGAGTTGCATTTGTATATCGTGGAGTAATGGTGAATACCCCTGCAGGTGTGAAAGATTTTGGTGAAGGAGGATTTGTATTTGCGTTCTCAGTTACTTCAACTATCATATTGGTTTGTGTTTTAGTAGCCATATTATATCATTTTGGCGTTATGCAATTCATTGTTTCTCTAATTGCTAAAGCCATGAATTTTATCATGCGTGTGAGTGGTGCAGAGGCTTTGAGTAATGTGGCGAGTGCATTTGTAGGACAGGTTGAAGCGCAAGTAATGATCCGCCCCTATTTAAGTTCTATGACCAAGAGCGAATTATTGGCCAGTATGAGTGGATCTTTGGCCTGTATTGCGGGAGGTATATTAATTGTGTATGCCAATATGGGTGCTAAAGCGGAATATTTACTGGCAGCCAGTTTGATGGCAGCACCAGGCGCATTAGTGATCTCAAAAATTGTATTTCCAGAAACGGAAGAGTCTCAAACAATGGGTGAAGTAAAGCTCGAAGTAAAAAGCCCTTATAGTAATATCATCGATGCTATATCTCATGGAGCAAGTGATGGAATGAAGATCTCCATCAATGTAATTGCCATGTTAATTGGTTTTATTGCCTTGATCGCTTTTATCAACTGGGGATTGGGTAAATTTATTCCTGGTGTTACACTCGATTTTTTATTCAGTAAAATATTCTACCCAATGACATGGGCAATGGGTGTTCCTTCAGTGGATGTGGCCAATGCAGCATCTTTATTGGGGCAAAAACTCACTATTAATGAATTTGTGGCTTTTAATAATCTAACCACTAAAGCAGTTCCCATAGTTTCAGAAAAAGGCTTATTGATTGTAAGTATTGCTATTTGCGGTTTTGCTAATTTTAGCAGCGTTGGTATGCAAATTGGCGGTATTGGAGAATTAGCTCCTTCACGCAGGGCAGATCTGGCTAAATTGGGCTTGAAAGCGTTATTGTGTGGAACGCTGGCCTCTTACTTGTCTGCGACTATTGCGGGAATTCTCATGAACTAGATATTAGTTGATAGTTATTGGTTATTGGGATTTAGAGCAGGTAAAGTTAAACAGTTCAGTAAATCAATGCAGAATTCGTAAATTTGTACTCTAAAAGAGAACAAATGAGCAGTGCAGCGATAAAAGTTTTAGTAGACGCAGAAACAGATCCCCTTTTACAATCCATCGGATATAAGATTTTAAACAAAGAGCGCATTCAATTTGAAGAAGGAGTTGCCTTATTTGAAAAAGCATCACTCTCCTATGTTGGCGCTCTAGCCAATTGGGTGCGCGAAGAAAAGCATGGTGATAAAACTTTCTTCAACAGAAATTTTCATATTGAGCCTACCAATGTTTGTGTTTTTTCTTGTGCATTTTGTTCTTATTCTAAACTGTATTCTAATAGAGAAGAAGGTTGGGAACTCAGCATCGATCAAATGATGCATATTGTAAAAAGTTACGATGGAAAACCAGTAACTGAAGTGCATATAGTTGGAGGCGTTCATCCAAAGATGAACCTCGAATTTTTCTTGGAATTATTACGCACTATCAAAGCGCATCGCCCCGAATTACATATCAAAGCATTTACTCCGGTTGAGTTAGATTATATGTTTAAGAAAGCCAAAGTGTCTGTAGAAGAAGGAATGCGTTTAGCGCATGAAGCGGGCTTAGATTCTTTACCAGGTGGAGGCGCAGAAATATTTCATCCAGATATTCGCAAACAAATTTGCGATGATAAAGTAGATGCTGTAGGTTGGTTGAAAATACATGAAACTGCACACCAGCTTGGGATGCATAGTAATGCAACATTGTTATATGGTCATATTGAATCCTTTGCACACAGAATAGATCATATGGAAAGGTTGAGAAGCCTTCAAGATAAAACAGGTGGCTTTAATACTTTTATTCCTTTGAAGTTTCGCAATCAAGACAATGATATGAGTCATATCAAAGAATCTACGATTGTAGAAGATATGAAGATGTATGCTGTCTCTAGAATTTACATGGATAATTTCCCACACATCAAAGCATACTGGCCAATGTTGGGAAGAAAAAATGCACAGCTTACTTTGTCATTTGGCGTAAACGATATTGATGGAACCATTGATGATTCAACGAAAATTTATGCCATGGCAGGATCGGAAGAACAAACACCTACCATGAGTACAGCAGATTTAGTTCGGTTGATTCAGCAAGTAAAACGTCAACCAGTTGAAAGAGGAACGCTTTACAATGAAATCAGGGATTATTCATTAGTGGATGCTGCAAGTTTAGAATTGGATCCGCAGATGAATTAGATTTTTCCATCTATTTTGTTCATTTCCTCTCCGGCTTCAAAATCAACCTCAACGTAGTATCATTGGTAAAATAACTGATGGCCCAATTGATGAATATGAAGAGTCTGTTTTTTACACTTACGATGAGCATTAAATGTAAAAACATCCATACAAACCAGGCCAACCTTCCTTGAAAACTAAAGCCAGGTAGATCCACCACTGCTTTGCGTTTGCCAACAGTGGCCATGGTGCCGGGGTTTTTGTATCCAAACGGTTTCAAGGCTTTATTTTGCGTAATGGCATTTAAATTCTTTACCAGATTTTTTGATTGTTCTATCGCTACATTGGCCAATTGTGGATGGCCTTTTGGAAATTCGGTTGTTTCCATATAAGCAATATCTCCTAGTGCAAATACATTGTTCAAACCTTCTACCTTGTTAAATTGATCTACCTTGATTCTATTACCTCTTACTAATTTACCAGTGTCTATTCCTACAGGCACATTGCCAATAATTCCAGCTGCCCAGATCATGGTTTTGGAATGAATTTCTTCTCCATTTGCTAACACAATTGTTGATCCGTTATAATCTTTTACCGCAGTATTAGTTAGCACATGTACACCCATTTTTTCGAGGTATTGCTGAGACTTTACTTGTGCTGCTTTACTCATTACACCCAATGTTGCAGGGCCTGCTTCCAATAAATAAATATTCAATGCGGAGAAATCCATATCAGGATAATCCTTGGGTAAAATATTGGTTTTTAATTCGGCCAAAGAACCTGAAAGCTCCACTCCTGTTGGGCCTCCACCTACTACAACAATATTCATTAATGCATGCAGCTGCTCAGATTCTGCTGTTAGTGCATCTTCAAAATTTTGTAAGATATGATTTCGTAATGCCAAAGCCTCATTGGTGGATTTCATTGGATACGCATTTGTTTCAATATTTTTATTGCCAAAATAATTGGTAGTGCATCCTGTAGCAATGATCAATTGATCGTAAGGATAAATAGCAGCATCGGTAACAACTGTTTGATTTTTTGTATCAATGGAAAGTATATTGGCCAAACGAACATGCACATTTTTTTTTCGTTGAAATACTTTTCTTAATGGAAATGAAATAGAACTGGGCTCTAATCTTGCTGTAGCTACCTGATACATCAATGGTTGAAACTGATGGAAATTATATTGATCAATCAACGTAATATCAAAAGAATCTCCGCTCAATCTTCTGGCTACTTGTAAACCTGCAAAACCTGCACCAAGTATTACAATTCTTTGTGGTTGCATAACTAAAGCATTTGCGCAAAGTTACACCTTACAGAGCAGCAGTCTAATTCTATTAAAGGTTCTACTTCAAATAAAGGTCAAACCAATCCACAAATTGTTGCAATTCAGGTTGCATATCATTGGCATTGTGTCCGCCACCTTTTTTGGTAATGAACTGGTTGGGTACACCTACCTCTTTCAACCTTGCAATAAAGCTGATGGATTGTTGAATAGGCACTGTTAAATCTGCTGTTCCATGGATGATAAATGTTGGCGGATCATCTGCACTCACTGCATAAATAGGGGAAATTTCTTTGGCAATTTTATTACGTGCAGCAGTATCGGAAATAGGCATCAAGGCCATTGTTGCTTCATCTAATTTTTTAAAATCCAAAGCGCCATAAATTTTATTGGAAAATAAAATAGAAGGCATATTCACAAAACTTACACCTGGCCCACCCCAATTCAATACATCAGTTGGTGGAAATAAAACTGCTACTGCTTGCACTCTTGCTGATAACCGATCGATTGGGTCTGCTGCATTGGTATTGATTTTTTCATCAGCGGTGGCAACAGCTAAAGATAAATGACCTCCAGCCGAGCTTCCTTCAATGCCTAATTTATTTGGGTCGATACTATATTTTGCTGCGTTGTATCTGATGAAACGAACCGCTCTTTTTATATCATCAATTTGACTAGGAATTGGATACCTTGGTTGAGATCCTACAATAACTAAAAAACAAGTGTAGCCTTTTTCTAAATACATACTAGATGGCCTTATATAATACTCCGCACTTCTATAGGAGGAAAACCATGAACCAGCTATTACTCTTACAATTGCTTTGCCATTTGATTTTCCTTTTGGTTTTAATTGCAACATGGTAAGTGCTAATCCATCTTTTCTTCCGTAAATAATTTCCTCCATAGGATAATTAGCAATCGCTTTTTTCAACAAGCTTTCTTTTATCCCTTCCCATCGATTGTCTTTTTTAGCATTTTGAAATTCATTTAAGCCGCTGATATAATTGATATCGCCTTGTGAAACCAGGGCAGATTTGTTGAGTAAATTAATAAGGTAAAATGCACTATCGATATTATTTGCAGCAGCATAAGCGGCAGTACCTGCTAATACTGCATCTATATTGGCATTCTTGCCTTGCAATTGAATTCCAGCTGAATAATTGCTTGCTGCTTCTTGGTAATTTTTTGCTGCAAAAAATTTCGCAGCCTTAGCAAAATAATCAAATTCATTTTGTGCAAAACATTGAATAGAAAAAATCAATGCAGTAAATAGAAAAATCTTTTTCATCATTTTAGTTTTACTTTTTTATAAATGAATGCCTATTTGATAACCTTGTTCGATTGCTCTTTTTGCATCTAGATCGCCAGCTTCTAAAGCACCTCCAATTAAATGAACATTGTTGTAACTCATTTTTATATCTTGAAAGAGTTGGTTATTGGAAACCTGACCAGCGCAAATAACAATATTGTCTACATCCAGCACTTGTGGTTTTCCATCAACGGTTATATGAAAACCTTCCCCATCTATTTTTTCATAGCTTACTTCGGCAATCATTTTCACTTTTTTCATCTTCAATGCGGCACGATGTATCCATCCGGTAGTTTTTCCCAAACCTTCTCCCAGCTTACCTTTGGAGCGTTGCAATAAATACACTTCTCTTGGAGATTTTGTTGCATGGTTTTTTTGCAATGCTCCTCTGACTGTATAATCCATATCAACACCCCATTCTTCCATAAATGCTGGAATGGTGTTACTTTCTTCGTTCGTTAAAAATTCTGCAACATCAAAGCCAATTCCTCCTGCACCAATAATGGCTACTTTTTTTCCAACTGGTTTTTTATGCAGTACCACATCGGTATAGGTCAATACTTTTGGATCATTAATTCCTTCAATCGTTAAAGTTCTTCCCCTCACTCCAGTTGAAATAACTACTTCATCAAAACTGTTGGCTTGTTCTTTTGCAAAAACACTGTTCAAATGAATTTGTACCTGGTGCAATTCCATTTGCTTTTTATAATATCGTAAAGTTTCTATGAATTCTTCTTTGCCAGGAATTTCTTTGGCAATATTAAATTGACCTCCAATGGTTGCATTGGCTTCATACAAATGCACTTCATGCCCACGTTGAGCTAAAGTAATGGATGCAGAAAGACCTGCTGGCCCTGCTCCTACAACAGCAATTTTCTTTTTGTTGATAGCAGGTAAAACAATGGTGGATAATTCTTTACATGCTCTAGGGTTTACCAAACAACTGGCTGTTTTTCTTTCGAACACATGGTCTAAACATGCTTGGTTACAAGCTATACAAGTATTGATTTCATCGGTTCTTCCTTCTAATGCTTTTTTAGGAAATTCAGGATCGGCTAAAAATGGTCTGGCCATCGAAACCATATTGGCATGTCCATCACCTAAAATCTTTTCTGCCACATCGGGCATATTGATTCTGTTGGTGGTAATTAATGGAATAGATAATTTACCCATCAATCTTTTAGTAACCCAACTGAATCCTCCCCTCGGCACCATAGTAGCGATAGTAGGTACTCTTGCTTCATGCCAACCAATGCCTGTATTGATAATTGTTGCTCCTGCTTTTTCAATTTCTTTTGCTAACTGTTCTACTTCTTCCCAACTAGAACCATCTTCCACTAAATCCAACATCGATAATCTATAAATGATGATGAAGTTTTTACCAACTGCTTCTCTTGTTCTGCGCACAATTTCTATCGGAAATTTTATTCTATTCTCATAAGCCCCTCCCCATTCATCGGTTCTTTGATTGGTTTTAGAAACAATGAATTGATTAATTAAATATCCTTCAGATCCCATGATTTCAACTCCATCATATCCTGCTTCTTGCGCTAGTTTTGCACAGTTTACAAAATCATTGATGGTACGTTTAATGCCGCCCCTGCTCAGTTTCCATGGCTTGAAAGGACTTATTGGAGATTTTATTGCTGATGGAGCAACGCATAATGGATGATAACCATACCTTCCTGTATGTAAAATTTGCATGCATATTTTTCCGCCTTCTGCATGCACCGCTTCTGTAATTAATTGATGTTGTTTTGCTTCAGATCGATTGGATAATTTACTCCCAAACGGAGATGTCCATCCAGCTCTATTGGGTGCTACTCCCCCTGTTACAATTAATCCTACACCACCCTTGGCTCTTTCTGCAAAATAGGCAGCTTGTTTGGCAAAACCATTCTTGCTTTCTTCTAAACCAGTATGCATAGAACCCATCAGGATCCTATTTTTCAACGTTGTAAACCCTAAATCGAGGGGCTCAAAAAGATGTGGGTAATTCATGATTTTTTGAAGATACAAAAAAAGCAATTTGAATTGATCTTCTATCGATGTTAATTATTTAGGTTTAAACACATAATGCCCATTAATTGGGTACTTAAACAAACAATCCTCCATCACTTGGCCTGCTCCAACATTATGTACTATTAAATATCTGTTTGAAAGGGTTGATCGAACATTTACAACAATACCTATATGGGGCAATTTATTATTGATCAACCAACACACAATATCTCCTGGTTGATAATCTTTTTCATTTAGACTGATGGGTAATTTTTTGCCATAACGATCAAAATACTTAATTAAATTAGGAACCCTTCGATGATCAATATTTTTATCTGTTTTTTGTAAGCCCCAATTGTTGGGATAGGTTGAAAAATGCTGACTCATATCTTCATGAATCAATTGCTGTAAATCAATGCCTAATTTTCTATAAGCACGAATCACTACATCCGCACATACTCCTTTATTGGGTGGTACATCTCCCTTGGGATAAGGAATGGTATAATAGCTTGGGTCGTATTGCACTTTTTGTACAATCAATTCTTTTGCCGCATTACTCAATTGAATGCTAAAATGGTCTTGCGCTTTCGCAGCAATGCAAAAATGTAAAATTGCAAATAAGATTAGAGTTATAAACCGCACGCGATTTAGATGCAATCCTGCCCGCGTTCCATAATTATTATAATTAGAGAAATGTTAAAGCTCTTATCTCTTATCTCAACCCCTGTATCTCTTAATTCTTCTCTCTTAATTCATAATTCTTTTTAGCATTCGCTTAAACCTAATGGCACCAAAATAGCCAAACCTCCATCAGCAGTTTCTTTATATTTACTATTCATATCCAATGCGGTAGACCACATGGTTGCAATTACTTTATCTAAACTAACTAATGCAAAATCTGGTGTGCTTTGTAATGCCAATTGAGATGCGGTAATGGCTTTAATGGCACCCATGGTATTTCTCTCAATACAAGGAATTTGCACCAAGCCACCAATCGGATCGCAAGTTAGTCCCAGATGATGTTCCATGGCAATTTCGGCAGCCATCAAAACTTGCCTTTGTGTTCCACCCATACACTCTGTTAATGCAGCAGCTGCCATTGCAGAAGAAACACCAATTTCTGCCTGACATCCACCCATTGCTGCAGATATTGTTGCCCCTTTTTTAAAAATGCTTCCTATCTCTGATGCGGTTAATAAAAATTGGATGATTTTGTCTTCAGTTACATTTTCACAAAAAGCTAAATAGTATTGAAGCACTGCTGGAATCACTCCTGCCGCTCCATTGGTAGGTGCTGTAACAACTCTTCCAAATGATGCGTTCTCTTCATTCACTGCCAATGCAAAGCAACTTACCCAATCTAAAATATATTGAAAACTTCCTCCACCTTTTTTGATAGCATTGATCCATTCTTCGTAATTACCATATTGCTCTTGTTGGATTAATTTTTTATTGAGATTAAAAGCCCTTCTTTGCACTTGCAATCCACCAGGCAATTCTCCTTGGGTATGACATCCTCTAAAAGTGCATTCTTTCATGGTTTCCCATATTTTCCAAACACCTGCTTTTACATTTTTCTCTGTATTCCAAACCAATTCATTTTCTAAAACAATTTCATTAATAGACATTCCGGTTTTCATGCACCAATGCAATAGATCATCTGCAGTATTGATAGGAAATGGTAAATCTACAGGGTCTTTTCCTCCTCCTATTTCTCCTTCTTTCACCACAAATCCTCCCCCAATAGAAAAATAGGTTTCACTAAAATGATTACCATCTTTTGTTTTAATTAAAAACGATAAACCATTTGGATGAAAAGGCAAGGATTCATTCATTAAAAATTGAACCTGGTCTTGAATAATAAATGGTATGGCTACTTTGCCACCCAATAAAATAGATTCATTCGTTTCAATAGTTTTTATTTTTGAAGTAATGCTATCTACATTGATGGTTACAGGGTCTTCTCCACTGAGCCCTAGTAATACGGCAATATCTGTGCCGTGTCCTTTTCCGGTTTTAGCCAAAGAACCATACAATAAAATGATAATTTCCCAAACCTGATCTAAGGAATTGGTTGATTGAATGGATTCTATACAACGCTGAGCAGCTCTCCATGGCCCTAATGTATGCGAACTGGATGGCCCTACGCCAATTTTAAACATATCGAATACTGAAATTGATTCATGTGGCATTCAGTAAAGTTATGAATTATGAATTAAGAATTATGAATTGAGCGTTATGAATTAAGAGTTGCATGTTAAAGGGTTTTAATTTAAGTTTGAAGGATGAAGACGCTAATTTATTTCGCCATTTGTTGCTGGAGTATTGAAATGTTATCCGCTCAAAATATCCAACAAAGTTCAAGTCCCAATCCTTTGGAAATGTTGATGCAATCAAATCCTGCACTGAAAAGTGCTCTATTGAATAAAGACAGCCTTCGGATTCAAATTGTATATACTCAAATAGATCGCAACAAGCGCAATAAACCCAGCTTTACAGAATATAATTATAACCTTAATAACAATACTTATTTCTATCCGGCTAGCACGGTAAAAATGCCCATCGCTTTGTTGGCTTTGGAAAAACTCAATGAACTCAAAATAAAGGGCCTGACCAAAGAAACCACCATGATTACGGATAGTTCTGCTGCTGCGCAGGATTATGTATATACTCAACCCAATGCTGCAGATAGCAGACCAACAATTGAAAATTATATCAAGCAAATATTTTTGGTTAGCGATAATGATGCATTCAATCGACTCTACGAATTTTTAGGCCAAGAATACATTCAAAAAAAATTAAGGGAGAAAGGTTATTCCGATGCTATTATCCGCCATCGTTTACAAATTAGTAGAACCCTCGAACAGAATGCAACAACCAATGCAGTAAAATTTTATGACACTTCAGGTGCTTTGATTTATGAACAACCTATGCAAATTAGTAATGCACAATTCCCATTGTTGGAAGCTAAGCTGGGTAAGGGTTATATGAGTAAAGGAAAACTAGTGAATGAACCATTTTCCTTCGCTACTAAAAACAGGGTTTATTTGCAAGACCTCCATCATATACTTCAATCTGTTTTATTCCCAGAGCAATTGAAGAAAGAACAACGATTTAATTTGACCAAAGACGATTATGCATTTGTACAAAAATGGATGAGTGCATTTCCGAAAGAGAGTGATTTCCCTAATTACGATTCAACGCATTATTGGGATGCATATTGTAAGTTCTTGTATTATGGTTCGGAGAAAGGCACTAAGCCCAATCAATTTAGAATTTTTAATAAAGTGGGTGATGCTTATGGGTTTTTAATTGATGTAACTTATGTAGTTGACCTTGCAAATAATATTGAATTTATGTTGAGTGCAGCCATTTCTTGCAACCAAGACGGCATTTACAATGACGATCATTATGATTATGAAACGATTGGTTTTCCGTTCATGAAAAATTTGGGTCAAGCGGTGTATCAATATGAATTGTCTCGAAAAAGGAAATATACACCTGATCTGAAAAAATACCAGTTTCATCAAAACTGATTTTCAGCTAAGAATTAGGCCATTATTGCTTTTACGATTTGTTTAGTCGATTTAAACGCTTTTTCCGAACTTTACAGTACATATAATAAAACAATTAATATACAAACGAATGGAACTTTCTTCTTTGTTGAACAGATTTAATGAACCAGAAACCTTAAAAATGGCCAAATTAGGTCGCGAATTAAGGGCTAGTGGTGTAGACGTTATTGATCTTAGTTTGGGTGAGCCAGATTTTGATACGCCTCAACATATAAAAGATGCTGCTATAAAAGCCATTAATGATAACTGGAGTCATTATACTCCAGTACCTGGTTTTTTAGATTTGAGAGAAGCTGTTTGTACTAAATTAAAAAGAGACAATCATCTCGAATATAAACCAGAAAATATCATTACTTCAACCGGTGCAAAACAAAGTTTAGCAAATGCTATTTTGGCATTGGTTGACGATGGCGATGAAGTGATTATTCCTACTCCATATTGGGTAACCTATTCTGAGCTAGTAAAAATAGCCAGAGGTAAAGTTGTAGAAATAAGAACTACGGTAGAGAATAAATTCAAAGCCACTCCTGCACAATTAGAAGCTGCAATTACTCCTCGTTCTAAAGTGTTTATGTTCTCTTCCCCATGTAATCCTTCTGGGGCAGTTTACAGCAAAGTAGAATTAGCAGGTTTGGTGGAAGTATTTAAAAAACATCCCAATATTATTATTCTATCCGATGAAATTTATGAATACATCAATTTTGTTGGAAAGCACGAGAGTATCGCTCAATTTGAAGACATCAAAGATCGTGTTGTATTGATCAATGGATTGAGCAAAGGATTTGCCATGACTGGTTGGAGACTAGGTTATACTGCTTCCAACACAACCATAGCTAAGGCAATGGAAAAAATTCAAGGACAATTTACCAGTGGAACTTGTTCTATTACGCAAAAAGCAGCTGTAGTAGCACTTACAGGAGATTTGCGTCCATCAGAGGCAATGACTGAAGAATTTACTAGAAGAAGAAAACGCAGTTTAGAATTAGTGAAAACAATTCCTGGTTTTAAATGCTTTGAGCCTGAAGGTGCATTCTATGTATTTCCGGATGTGAGTTATTATTATGGCAAATCAAATGGCACTGAAACTATAAAGAACGCTGCTGATTTTAGTATGTATTTGTTGAATACAGCAAATGTTTCTTCTGTAATGGGTGATGCATTTGGTGAGCCTTTATGTGTTCGTTTTTCTTTTGCCAATAGCATGGAAAATATTGAACGTGCATGGAAGCGTATTGGTGATGCCTTAGCATTATTAAAATAATTTGGTTGCAAATAAAAAAAAGAGGAGCTCTAGTAATAGGCTCCTCTTTTTAATTAAATGATTCAGTTTTATTTTCCTCCTTCTATTACTCCCCCTTTTTTACTATCAATGGAAATGGTGAATGGCCCTTTACCACTTACAATCCATTTAAGTGTTACCGTTCCTAATCCAGGAATATTATTTACTTCTAAAATACCTGGATTATTTTTCTGTTCTGTAGTTAAATTGAGGTCGGCATTTTCAACCAGCATACCTGCTACCACTTTAGCCTTAGTATTTAAAGTAATATAATCGGGGCGTTCAATTTTATTCTTTACATCCTGACTACTATGTGTTGGCATAATTCTGCTATTGGCAATAACTGCTGTTACTTCTGTTAATCCATCTCCCAGATCTTTTTCAACCAAAGATGACACAGCTAATTTCGGTGTATGATAACAATGGTAAATGGAGAAAGCCATGTTCCTATGTGCGTCTGATTCCAATAAAAATCCTGGATGTGCTCTTCCAAAATTCTTTTTGAATCCTCCAATCTCAATTTTTCCATATTGAGGATGATCGTATTCTTTCCATTGAACAAATGCATCTTGAAATAATAGATACCGATCAAAACTATAAGATGTATTATCAAATGGATCACGAGTAGACTCTTTCATAAACATTAAATATGGAGTCCATAATTCGTTGGAATAAGTATAGATACCTCTTCCTGCATAGAACCAATCCAATTCACCTCCATAAGCCGAATACAAATCTTTGTAAACCACTAAGTATTTATAGCCTGGCATTAGTTCCTCTCCTTTTTTGGCTATGGCATCATATACTGCAACATCTTGTGCATTATAGGTTCCAACGTCTTCGGCTCCTCCCGGGCCTCTTAAAATCATTCCACCAGCATTATGAAAGGATTGTGCTGCTGCAATATTTGGATGCTTCATCACAAATTCCATCACCGCTCTATTTTCCGGAATAGAAAACGGATATTTATACGCGCCGTTTTGAATATAATTTGGTTGCCATCCCCAACCCCAATCACGATTAGGATCGTATTCAAATGCATAGCCATCCTCATTCACTCTTCCATCGCCATCATTGTCAATACCTTCTATACCCAATAATTCATAATCACCTTTTTCATCTGGCCCCACTTGAATCATATTGCGTGGATCTCTTGGATCAATTTTATACCTGCCGTTCGGATTTTTTCTGCGCATTAAAGTAATATGTCCATCTCCATCCAAATCATCGTAATTGTCTTCGTTTACCAAACCATCTCCATCGTTATCAATCGGCTTTACTCCAGATCTTGGAGAAGATGATGTATTGGGTTTGTGCATGTAACTATCACGAGCATCGGGGTTAATGCTTGGAATGATATAAAATACTTTATCAGCCAATAGTTCTTGAATGAACTTAGTATCTCCAAATGCTTCCGTTAAATACCATGCAGTGTACATAGCAAATTCGGCTCCCTGAATTTCATTGGAGTGAATATTTCCATCAATATACATTCCTGGTTTATTCGATTCTACACCCTTCTTGAAATCGGTAATAGTTAAGCACCACAAGTCTCTCCCATCATAGGATTTTCCAATGGATTGTAGTTTAGCTAGATCAGGATAGGCAGCAGCAATTTTTTTACAAATTTCTGTGATTCCTCCATGGTCGTAATACCTGTTCCATGTTACCGTTACTTTTGGATTAGCAGGTGTGCCCGACGCTTTAAAAATTTGCTCGGGGTTTTGTGCATAAACATTGTTTAAAAATGTAAAAGCACAAAATAATAAAGTTGATAAGAATATTTTTTTCATGTTAGCTCAATTAATCGTTAAAGTGAAATGTCAATATTTTTGGTTCCTGCTGTAGGGCAACCAGCATCGATAGTTATCTTTCCTTTCCCTTTAATCAGCCAGCTAAAACTTTGCTTAGTGGATGGTTCCATATTATTGAGCAACAATATTTTCTTGCCTCCAACCAAGCTTTGTTTATCAGAAAGCATAACGGCCACTTTTATTTTTTTAACGAAATAATTTCTATCAGCAAATTTGCTATGAGTGGCTAATGCACCTTTATTCACTACATCTACAGTTACCCTTGTTAGCCCATTTGCTAAAGATTCTGTTTTAATATTGGTCACATCAATCTCTGGTTGAAATGATGCTGCTTTAATTAAAAATTCAGTATGTTTTTTTGCTAGATCAGCAACCAGTTTGTATGGTGGATTGATCAATACAAATGGATCTATTCCTCCTACTTCCACTTTTTGATCGGGAAAATCAGGATGTGCAAATTTTTTCCATTCAGTGAACACATCGGTAATTCCTTGTTGAGTACTCCATCTTATATAATTGGCAATTGGATCTTCAACTGTAAAAGCTTTTTCTTTTTTAGCAGTATCAGGTTTAGATTTTGGAACCCACCATCCTGGTGTACTAAAACTATACCTGCCATAATGTTGAAAGGCCCAAGAAAGAAGATCACCGCCAGCCGCTGTAGTTTTGGGTGCATCTTTAGAGCCTAATACTTTGTTGTATAAGTCACTTACAATAGTTGTTGCCTTGTCATCGTTGGAACTTAAATTATTGTTAGATCCAAAACTAATTACCGCATAAACATTAAATGCATCGTATAAAAAATCATACAATGCCCTGGTTTCTTTTTCACTCGCAGGATAGTCTCCAGCACCCGGACTAAAAGTTTTGTGCTTATAAGTGCCATTTTTATTGAATGCAATTCCACCTTCTGCATCTTCATTGAATAAACCATCTTTATCGTTATCAAAACCTTCAGATAGTATTAAATATTTTCCTTTCTCTCCTTTTGAAGGATCTGCTTTAATCAACACTCTTGCATCATCAGGATGTAATTTGAATTCACCAATTGGCGATTCAATACGCATTAAAGTAATTTTTCCATTCCCATCTAAATCGTCAAATGGGTCTTCGTTTAAACGACCATCTCTATCATCATCAGTTGCAGTTGCATTGCCTGTTCTCTCATATTTTATTTTAGCAAAATATTGTTCAGAAGCATCGGGGCTCATATTAGGGAACAAATAATAAGTTGTTTTTTGTAGCAAATTTTTAATGGAATCTGTTCCACTTGCTTTTAATAGATTTTCCGCAAAACCAATGACCAATTCTGCACCTAATAAATGATTGCCTTCTACACCACCTACCACAGCAATGGCAGGTTTAGTGTCGGTTTTACCTATACCGATGGAAATCATCCAAATGTCTTTACCACCATTTGTTTTTACGAGGGATGATACTGTAGCCAATTGTGGATAGGCTTTTACAATGGTTTGAATTCTTGCTTGTTGCTCAGCAAGAGTAGAATAGTTCTGCGCAAAGGAGCCCGTAAAACAAAGCATTCCGATGGCAAAAAGAAATTGTTTTCTCATGAAGCGTGTTTAGAAAATAAATATAAATGAATTGTTTCTTGAAAAATCAAAAAAAGGATAAATGGGGCACAATTTTATGCTTAATTTTCGGCTATGATAGACCCGGTTAAGGCAGAAATGTTCAAAAATAGACTGACCAAAGTATTTAAACATAAAAGTAAATTGGCCAAGCGCCAAAATATCACCTGTTATCGTATTTACGACCACGATTTGCCTGAATTTCCTTTTAGCATTGAATTGTATGAAAACAATATTTATATAGCGGAATATCTAAGAAGACATGGCATGGAAGATGATGCTCATGAAGCTTGGTTAATGGCATGTCTAGAAATCATTCAATCCATTACCGGAGTTCCTTCCGATAATATGTATTGCAAGCAAAGAAAAAGACAATCCCATAGAGAAGGGCAATATGAAAAATTAGCAACAGAACAGGAATTTTATACAGTCAACGAGAATGGACAACATTTTTTTGTAAACCTCACCGATTATTTAGATACTGGTTTATTTCTCGATCATCGAATTACCAGAGAAAAAGTAAAACAGCTGAGTAATGGAAAACGAGTATTGAATTTATTCTGTTATACAGGTTCTTTTTCAGTTTATGCTGCAGATGGTGGAGCAGCTTTAGTTAGCTCAGTTGATTTGTCGAAAACCTATTTAGCATGGGCTGAAAAGAATATGGCACTCAATCAATATACCGATCCTAAAAAATTTCATTTTATTCATGCAGATGTAAAGCAATATTTAAAAACCCTTCCGCCAAATAGCTTTGATTTGGTCATCATGGATCCGCCCACATTCAGCAATAGCAAACGAATGAAAGATATATTGGATATCCAGCGAGATCATGCCGAATTAATTAATGATGTGTTGAATGCAATGTCTGACGAAGGGATCCTTTTTTTCAGTACTAATTTCTCAAGATTCGAAATTGATAAAGAATCTATTCAAACAACGCAAATAAAAGACATTACTAGAGCCACTACCCCATTTGATTTTGAAGGGAAATTGAAACGCTGGTGTTTCGAAATAATAAAAGCTTAATAATGATTTGTATTCTACGCTTTTTTAGGCAAAAAGAAACTGATTCGAGTTCCTTTGTTCAGCTCACTTTCAACCGTTAATGAACCTCCTAAAATATCAATAAACTCTCTTACCAATACCAGACCCAAACCACTTCCAATTTCATTATTTGTACCATGTCTACTGCTTTTACGATCAGTACTAAATAAGGATTTAACTAAGTCTTCATTCATGCCAATACCAGTATCGGCCACTGTAATTTTATATTGATTACCAATCAATTCTCCTATTATTGAAATATCACCATGATCTGTAAATTTATTGGCATTACTCAATAAGTTTCTTGTAATGAAACGAATTATATTTTCGTTGGAATGTACAACACAATCTACTGGTAATAGATTATGAAATTGATTTTGCTTTATTTGAAAACTTACTTCAATATTTTTGAATTTGTTAGTTAATAAATCATACAATTGAATATCAACGAGCTGTATGGCTGATTTGTTTAATAATATACTTCCCCACTCTACTAAGTTGGTAAGCATATCTATAGTTCCATCTAATTGCTTACTCACTAGTACAATAAAGTCTTTCATTTCTTCATTGGTAATATCATCGCTATACTTTAATTCCAATAAGTTTTTTAAAGATGCGACAGGGCTTCTAACATCGTGTGCAACAATTGAAATGATCTTGCTCTGTATTTGGCTTAATTCTTCTAAATGTTGTTTTTGGCTTTCTACAATGGCATTCTTCGATTCAATTTCCATATTGCGTAATCGAAGTTCAAATAGTTTAATGACTTGATTAGATAGAATATTCAATGCAAAAATTTGATCCTCATTTAATTGTCTGGGTTTACTATCAATTACACACAATGACCCTAGTTTAAATCCTTTACTAGTAACTAAAGGTACCCCAGCATAAAAACGAATATTTGGATCATTTATAACCAATGGATTGTCATGAAAGCGAATATCTTTTTCAGCATCTTCAACCAACATTATGTCATCTTGTAAAATAGTATGGGCACAAAAAGCTATATCACGGCTAATTTCTGATGGCTCCAGTCCTATTTTTGCTTTAAACCATTGTCGATTGGTATCAATTAAAGAAATCATCGATATAGGTACTTTGCAAATCCTTGATGCTACTTGTACAATTTCATCAAACTCCTTTTCATATTGGCTATCCAATACTACCATCTGATAAAGTTCCTTCATTCTTTCTTGTTCATTTTCTGGTACGGATGCAGAAATCATATATTTAGATTTATAAATAGATAGTTTTGAAAAAAATTATTCTATTCAATGTACGATATTTTCGGTGAAATGGTTGTGTAAACTCAACACTTGAGGAATCAACAACTCCTGTTCGTTATTGGTAATTACCCAATCACATAATTTCATTTTTAGATGATCATCAATTTGTTGATTCATTCTTTCTATTACTTGTTCTCTGGTAGCACCATCGCGGTTCATCACTCTTTGAATTCTTAAAGCTGAAGGCGCATACACACCAATGATTCCATCAAGCCCTTCTGCAGATCCCGATTCAAAAAACAAAGCTGCTTCTTTTATTACATAGGGAGCATTTTGTTTGGAAACCCATTCAATACTAGCAGCAAATGTAGCGGGATGAACAATCGAATTGAGTACCGATAATTGAAATGGATCTTTAAAAACAATGTCGGCTATAAAGGGTTTATTGAGTGTTTTATTTTCGTACGCTTTTTGTCCAAATGCTGAAATGATTTTTTGTTGTACGCTTTCATCATGTTGCATGATGTCTTTGGCCAAATGATCGGCATTTAAAATAGGGATACCTAATTGCGCAAATATTTGAGCAACAGTAGATTTGCCACTTCCTATTCCGCCTGTTAACCCAATTTTAAGTACTGACATAAAAAAGCCGGCAACATTTCGTTACCGGCAATAAATTTAGGTCAATATTCATTACCTCCTATTTTTTCTCAACAGCAGGTTTATTTATAGCAATTGTCCATTCCATACTAATAGAAGATTTTTCAATCTTTAGGTAACTGCCTGGGTTTACTTCCATTTGAATGGTAGCGTCTTCATTGATTTTATTGATGGTACCATGGATACCCGCAATGGTTACAATTTTATCGCCTTTCTGCATATTATCGATGAACTTTTTTTGCTCTTTTGCTTTTTTTGCTTGAGGACGAATCATGAATAACCAGAATACCAAAATAATGGCACCCATCATAATCAATTGAACTGTGCCACCCGATTTTGGGTCGGCAGATAAAATAATTGTTGCTAAAGAAAACATATTATGGTGTTTTTAATTGTTGAATTTCTCCGTTAAAGGTAAGGGTATGTGTAATACCATTACTCGTATTTGCTGTTACAAATATATTCTTTGCTACTGTTCCTGGGTGAGATTTATTGCTGTCGAAAGAGGCCGTAATAGTTCCTTTTCCTCCCGCAGGGATGGCTCCCTTGGAATAATTGGCAACAGTACAACCGCAACCTGGTTTCACTTCTGTTAAATACAAAGGCTTTGAACCAGTATTGGTAAACTCAAACAGAATATTGGTTTTTTCGCCCATATTAATGGTGCCGAAATTAATGATGGTATCCTTAAAATTAATAGTTGTGTACATAGAAGTGTCAGCAATATGTTTTGCCCCTTCTATATTTTCTGAATTACTGTTTTTGCAAGAGCTCAATGCAATCATTAAAATACTACCTATCAAAAATAACTTCATTTTAAATAGTATTATTCTTAAAACTGATTTTATTGATCTTGCCTTCCGATGTAAGTTCTTTGTGAATATTATCCAAAATGCCATTTACAAATTGACCGCTTTGTGCAGTGCTATAATCTTTGGCAAGATCGATGTATTCGTTAATGGTTACCTTGGTTGGAATGGTTTCAAAATAGAGTAATTCACAGATACCCATCCTCATTAAAACCATGTCTAATTGTGCAATTCTTTCTGCGTCCCAGTTTTTTAATTTTGGCTTGATCAATTCGGCGCAATACTCTTTTTTGTCAATGGCTGTTCTCAATAAACCTCTTGCAAAATCCCATTTATCTTGGTTCATCAACTGATCTAATGTTGTGGTTGCTGGCTTTTGAATAAATGTCAGCATCATTTGATCCATCATTTCTCCATCATCATCCCAATTATTGAAATGTTCTTCAATATGGTTGATGAAATTTTCATCTGGCAACATCAGTTGAGTGAAGATCAATTTAATGATTTCTCTTTCTTTTGCCTTGTCTCTATTTTGTTCAGTAATGTATTTCTTGTATTCTGTGGTCTCAATTAATTGGTTGTAGATTTTCTTTACCAATTCAAAATCAATACGTTTTTCGGGATGATCAGCGTCAATGGCTTTTTGGTAAGATTTATTCTCCAACAATGCCCAAATGAATTCATTCCCAGCAATTTTGATATTTACATTCATATCACTGTGCGAAGGAAGATTTTTGGAAGCTCTTTTAATCGCATTTGTTTCTGCGTATCTGGCCACTTCCGACAAAAAAAAGATCAAATAAATGAACAATTCCCTGCTTTTATCTAATTGCTTTTCTAATGTTTCAATGGGTTGTTTAAAAGTATTGATATTGTCCGCAGACTCAATCATATAGAGCAATTGCATTACTTTAACCCGTATATTTCTTCTACTGATCATTCAACAAGAACTTTTTAGCTGCGCGAAGGTAAGGCATTATCAATACTTATAGGTGTAAAATGCAAATTTGGCACATAAAGAATTGATAAAATGGCTATCTCTGTCAGCCTGAGCCCCTCAAAAACGATGAATTAAACTTTTACTGAAAAATTGGCTTATTACTCGTTTTGGCATAATTATAGACATATTCAGAAAAAATTAACTTAATTAACCAAAATCAATAACGTATGGCTAAGAAAATCAACGTTACTCCTCTGCACGACAGAGTAATTGTAAAGCCTGCTGCTGCCGAAGAAAAAACGGCCGGTGGAATCATCATCCCTGATACCGCAAAAGAAAAACCACAACGTGGTGTAATTGTTGCTGCAGGAAAAGGCAAAATCGACGAACCAATGACTGTTAAAGTTGGTGATAACGTGCTTTATGGCAAGTATGCCGGTACTGAGGTACAAATTGAAGGTCAAGACTTGTTGATCATGAGAGAAAGCGATCTTTTGGCAATTATCTAACATCTAAAAATTAAACAATATGGCTAAGCAAATATTTTTTGATATTGAAGCAAGAAATAAAATGAAAAAAGGCGTTGACACATTGGCCAACGCTGTAAAAGTAACTTTAGGACCTAAGGGTCGAAACGTAGTTATCGAGAAAAAATTCGGTGCTCCTCAAGTAACCAAAGATGGTGTTACAGTAGCAAAAGAAATTGAATTAGAAGATGCTATTGAAAACATGGGTGCTCAAATGGTAAAAGAAGTAGCTTCTAAAACAGCAGATATTGCTGGTGATGGAACTACTACTGCAACTGTTTTGGCTCAAGCAATTATCAGCGAAGGGTTAAAAAACGTTGCTGCTGGTGCTAATCCAATGGATTTAAAGCGCGGTATTGATAAAGCAGTTGCTAAAGTGATTGATAGCTTAAGAGCTCAATCTCAAACAATTGGTAACGATTCAAAGAAAATAGAGCAAGTAGCTACTATTTCTGCTAATAGTGATAGCGAAATTGGAAAGTTAATTGCAACTGCAATGGCTAAAGTGGGTAAAGAAGGTGTTATTACTGTTGAAGAAGCAAAAGGTACTGATACAACTGTTGATGTTGTTGAAGGAATGCAATTCGATCGTGGATATATCTCTCCATACTTTGTTACTAATAGCGAAAAGATGGAAGCTGAAATGCAGAATCCATACATCCTGATCTACGATAAGAAGATCAGTGCTATGAAAGATATTTTACACATTTTGGAGAAAGTTGCACAAACTGGTCGTCCATTGGTAATTATTGCAGAAGATTTAGAAGGAGAAGCTTTGGCTACATTAGTAGTAAATAAATTACGTGGTACTTTAAAAGTGGCTGCTGTAAAAGCTCCAGGATTTGGTGACCGTAGAAAAGAAATGCTAACTGATATTGCTATCCTAACTGCTGGTACTGTTATTAGCGAAGAATTAGGATACAAATTGGAAGCAGCAGATTTAACTTCATTAGGACAGGCCGCTTCTATTACCATCGATAAAGACAATACAATTGTTGTTGGTGGTAAGGGTAAAAAAGCAGATATCGTTTCTAGAGTTAATCAAATCAAAGCTCAAGTAGAAAACACTACTTCAGACTATGATCGCGAAAAATTACAAGAGCGTTTAGCTAAATTAAGTGGTGGTGTTGCCGTGTTGTATGTTGGTGCTGCTACAGAAGTAGAAATGAAAGAAAAGAAAGACCGTGTTGATGATGCTTTACACGCTACAAGAGCTGCAGTTGAAGAAGGAATTGTTCCTGGTGGTGGTGTTGCCTATATCCGTGCTGTAGAAAGCTTGGAAAAATTAAAAGGTGCCAACGAAGACGAAACAACTGGTATTCAAATAGTAAAAAGAGCTATCGAAGAGCCATTGCGTCAAATCGTTATCAACAGTGGAATAGAAGGTTCTATAGTTGTTCAAAAAGTAAAAGAAGGCAAAGGAGATTTTGGATTCAATGCACGTACAGAAGTGTATGAAAATCTTTTTAAAGCTGGTGTAATTGATCCTACTAAAGTAACACGTGTTGCATTGGAAAATGCTGCATCTATCGCTGCTATGTTGCTCACAACAGAGTGTGTAGTTGCCGATAAACCAAAACCTGAAGCGCCTCATTCTCATGGTGGTGGTGCTCCTGATATGGGCGGAATGGGTTACTAAAATAAGTTTGAATGATAATAAAAAAGTCCCGAAAAATTTCGGGACTTTTTTTATGAAGTTTCTTGAATCTCTTATGCTTTAAGATAACGAGCAAATCCTTGCACCATTAAACATTGTGCATATCCATAACTCAACATAACTACAACATCTAGGAAATTATCTTTATATAAAAAATGATTTGATGCTAATACCGCATCAGACAAAACGAATAGCACTGCTCCAGGTACAAAATAAGTGGTAGCAATTACTTTCAACAAATTATTACTCAATAAATTGGCTGCAGAAGCAGTCATAACGGCTATTGCAGCCATATAGATTTTAACCGGCCAAATCATATCTCCCAAATAGGGTTTTAGAAAATCCAATAATTTTACGGCAACAACGGTAACCAAAACTGCTGCAATTACAAATTCAGTTGCTTTATTAAATCGAACATTACTGCATTTTAAAAAAAACGTAGTATACGCAATATGGGTAATAATAAAAGCCAACATACCTCCAATAAAAAAGGGTGTACCATTAAATATCAATAATAGATCTCCAATAAAAGCAGCGAACAAACCAATAAAGATGATTCGTTTACTTGTGGGATAAGCATTTTTACGAACATTCATAAAAAGGTAAGTTATTAATATGGGCATTAAAAACAGTTTACTGATATTTCTGTAATCAGTTCTTCCTAAATAAATAAATGCACAATGAGCAAATAATACTACCCAAAAAATGATGATCCCATGTTTTTTTATAATATGCATTCTTTAGCCTTTTATTGAAAGAGTGTAAAATAATGGGAAATTATTAATAAAAATGGAGCTAATTTTGCAAAATGCAAATGGATGATCCCTGTTTTTTTGACTATTGGATTAAAAATAGAGAAAAAGAGAAAAGCAATAAAAGAGCATTTTTTGTAGGATTATCAGCTGGTTTTGCAATTGGAGGAGCTCTTTTAATAGCTATACTTTCTGGTTGGTACCCTCGAGCAACCATGGAGGCAAATAGTAAAATGAGTGCTTTTGTTTTGTTTATAGCAATTTTGTTGATATCTGTATTTATTGCATTTATTTATCAAAAATTCAAATGGGAAATGCAGGAACAGCGTTATTTAGAAATAGTAGCTAAAAAAAATAAAAATCAACAGATGCAGCCATAATTGGTCAATGTGCGTCTATCTAAAAATCAAATCTCGGAATGAAAAAATCAGTTATTGCCTTTATTGGGATGGTATTGTTCTCTTTGTCTTGTGGAAAAACAGCTGATACTGGCTGTACTCCTGCTCCTGTTTCAGGTGAAAAACAAGCCATGGTCGCTTATTGTACAGCTAATAGTATCAATTATACTGAACATCCAAGTGGAATTTTGTATGAAATTGTAAGTGCTGGAACAGGTACTGCTCCTACTTTAGCTTCAACCGTTTCTTGTTTATATACCGGTAAATTAATGAATGGTACAACTTTCGACGCAGCAACAAGCAACCCTGCTACATTTCCACTTGCAAATGTAATTGAAGGTTGGAAAATAGGTATTCCCCTTTTAAGAACAGGCGGAAGAATCAAAATGGTCATTCCTTCTGCTTTGGCTTATAGCTGCGTAGGAACTAATGGAATTGCCCCTAATTCACCCTTATTTTTTGATGTTACTTTGGTTCAAGTACGATAAATATATATTAATTTAAATATATGTTGAATATTGGTGCTTAAAAGAGCTGACCAAAATATACCTCATTCCCCTATCTTTGCCAACCTGAAAAAATCAGGATTAAACAATACGTAAACCGTTACTAATATGCAACTGAAAGGTTTAGTGCGTTTTTTTGCAATAGCACTTACATTAATTTGTCTTTACCAATTATCTTTTACTTGGTTTGTTCGCAACCATGAATCTGAAATGGATGCAAAAGCCAGCACATGGCTCAAGTCTTTCACTAGCCCCGAGCAAAAATATCCGGGCAATAAAGAATTGCAATCTGCTTATGCAGATTCATTGGGAGATTTAAAAAAAGATAGACTACAACGTTTGTTGGATAGTACCAAAGATGTTAAATTGGCGTTTGGCTTAACTACCTATCGTAGTGCAAAAGAAAAAGAGTTAATGCTCGGTTTGGATTTGCAAGGTGGTATGAGTGTAACCATGGAAGTGGGTCTTGATGCGTTGATTAAGTCTTTGTCTAACTATACAAAAGATGTTAATTTAAATAAAGCATTGGATGCAGCTGTTGCTCGTAAAGCAAATAGCGGCGCTAATTTGATCACATTATTTTTAGAAGAATACAAGAAAGTTAGTCCTGACGGTAAACTAGCTCCTCTATTCACTGCAAGAAGTAATGGTGCATTAAAAATAGACGACAGTAATACTAAAGTAGAAGACTATTTGGTTAAACAATCTGATGCTGCTTTTAGCAATACGGCCAGAATTCTTAGAACGAGAATTGATCGTTTTGGTGTTGCTTCTAATAATATCAATCCAGATGCAGCTAAAGGCAGAATCAATATTGAATTAGCTGGTGTGAGCGATAAAGAAAGAGTAAGATCTTATTTACAATCTACTGCTAACCTTCAATTCTTTGAAGTGTATACATTAGAAAGCAATGATGTTCAAAGCGGAATTGTAGCTGCAGATAAATCAATTCAAGATTACTTGAATGGTACAAAAGCAATTACATCTCTTGATACTGCCACAAAATCAACCGTAGCTACCACTGAAAAAGCGGCTACTACCGATACAACAAAAACTGCAACGATTTCTGCTTTATCAACTGATACCAATAAAACAGGATCAGCAAAAGCAGATACTGCTAAAGCAAAGTTGAATGTAAATCCAATTGTACGATTGATACAATTCTCTCAACCATATCGTGCTGACAATGGCAAAACTATTTTTCCAGCGGCGATCGGTTATATCCAAACAAAAGATACAGGTACGCTGAATAATTACTTCAGAATGGAATCTGTGAAATCTAAATTCCCTTCTAACCTTCAGTTTTTATATGGAAAGGCAGAATTGAACGATCCTAAGTTAAAAGACATTTTAACTTTATACGCTATCAAAACTTTAGACAATGGCCAGGCCGAATTAGAAGGCGATCATATTTCTGGAGCATCACAAGATTATGATGAGCGTGGAAGAATTGCCATTAAAATGAATATGGATAGAGTGGGTTCTGCTATTTGGGCAAAAATGACTACACGCAATGTTGGAAAACCAATTGCAATTGTGTTAGACAATTTTGTTTATTCTGCTCCTAATGTAAACGATCCGATTACCACTGGTAATTCACAAATCAGCGGAAACTATTCAATCAAAGAAGCGAAGGATCTTTCTGAAATTTTAGAGAGTGGTAAATTACCTGCTCCTGCTAAAATTGTTCAAAGCCAAACTGTAGGGCCAACTTTGGGTAAAGAATCTATTAAGGGTGGTGCAATGTCATTCTTAATTGCATTCGTAGTAATTTTCTCTTTGATGTTGTTGTATTTCAACACTGGTGGATGGGTTGCTAATATTGCATTGATATTAAACTTACTATTTACCATTGGTGTGTTGAGTGCTTTAGGATTTACGTTAACTGCTCCGGGTATTGCTGGTTTGGTTTTAACCATCGGTATGGCGGTAGATACCAACGTAATTATTTTTGAGCGGATCAAAGAAGAATTATCAAAAGGTAAAAATTATGTTAGTGCAGTAAATGATGGTTACAAAAGATCTTTGTCTCCAGTATTGGATGCACACGTTACTACTTTATTAACTGCTGTAATTCTTGCTTATTTTGGTCTTGGCCCTGTATTAGGATTTGCTACAACACAAATCATTGGTATTTTATTATCATTGTTCTGTGGAATTTTAGTATCAAGATTAATTACAGACTGGTATACCAATAAGAACAGACATTTTGAGTATTTCACTGGAATTTCTAGAAGTATTTTTAAACATGCTTCTTACAAATTCATTGAATACAGAAAATATGCTTATGTTTTGTCTGCAGTGATTTTAGTTTTGGGTGTAGCATCTTTCTTTAATGGATTTGATGAGGGTGTTGAATTTGCGGGTGGTCGTAGTTATACTATTAAGTTCGACAAAGCTGTTAACACAGATGAAATTCGTGATGAATTAAAAGTTGCATTCGGAGAAGCACCGATTATTAAAACTGTTGATACTAAAAATCAAATCAACATTACTACTTCTTACAAGATCAAAGAAACAGGAAGTAATATCGATTCTTTGGTGGAGAAAATGTTGTACACTGGTTTACAAAAGCATTTACCTGAAGGAACCAGTTTCAATACTTTTGAAACTACTTATAAGCAGAGTTCTCAAACAGTATTGCCAACTATCTCCGACGATTTAAAAGCTGGAGCAACTAAAGCAACTGTATTTGCCATATTTGCTATTTGTTTATACATATTCATTCGTTTCCGCGATTGGAGATATTCTTTGGGTACTATTGTGGCTTTGTTGCACGATGTATTGGTTACATTAATTGTATTCAGTTTCTTAAGAAAAGTAGTTCCTTTCCCATTAGAAATTGATCAGCATTTTATTGCAGCCATACTTACGGTTATTGGTTTCTCTATGAATGATACGGTAATTGTTTATGATAGAATCAGAGAAGACAGTAAGATCATGATTGGAGTTGACAATGCTTCTATTATTAATAAAGCGATCAATCAAACTTTGAGTAGAACCATCATGACTTCTTTAACCGTATTCTTAACCATTTTGATCTTATTCATCTTTGGTGGAGAAGTAACACGTGGATTTGCATTCGCAATGTTAATTGGAGTGATCACTGGTACCTATTCTTCCATTTTTGTAGCTGCCCCTATCCTAGTAGATTTTGGTGGTGGAAGAGCATTGGGAAGATCAGAAACTAAAAAATAAGTCTCCAAAGTATTAAATAGAAAAACCCGTTCATTTGAACGGGTTTTTTGTTGACTAGTATTTAAACAAAATTAGCTTCTTGGCTTGTAATTGTTTAGGCCAAATAATTTATACAGCAAAAGAAGTTCCGCATCCACAGGTTTTACTTGCATTCGGATTGGTAAACGTAAAGCCGCGAGAATTTAATCCGCCCTGCCAATCTACTTCCATTCCATATAGGTATAAGCCATGGCTTTTATTCATGATGCAAGGAACGCCTTCAATTTCAAATAATTCATCTTCTGCTTCTACTTTATCAAATCCTAATACATAAGTCATTCCGCTGCATCCACCGCCTTTAACTCCTACTCTAAGGCGCTGTGTTGTATCAAAGCCATCTTCCCCCATTAATCGGTTTATTTCTGTAATTGCTCCTGCTGTGAGGCTCACAGGTGAATTAGTGATTATTGTTGCTTCCATGTTAAGTCTGTTTATACTACAAAGGTAAGCTATCCATTCATTCGGGCTTGAATATGCGGTTTCGATAAAGGAAAATTTCAAAGCCAGCATTTTAATTAGCTCTTCTATTATAAACGTAGCATAACTTTAGGTTCTTCTTAAAGTGCTGATGTGTGGGTTTATTTACTAAATAAGTAATATATTCATAAATGAGAAAATTCAGAACTAATATTTTATCTGCTACTCTATTTTTATTGCCTTTGTTTGGGTGGGCAGATACCTATCCAGTCAACAAAAGCATAGATATTCAACATTATTCATTTAATATTGGGTTATCTGATAGTACAGACCTGATATATGGTGATGCACAAATTACTGTAATGTTTAAAAAAGCAGGGATCCAAAATTTTCGGTTAGATCTTACCAATAAAACAACTGATAGAAAAGGCAAAGGAATGGAGATTGATGGCATTAAAATTGCCGGTATGCCGATTGTTTATACTCATCAAAACGACGAAGTAATAATTAGTTTGCCAAAACCTTCCACAGCAAATGCTACAATAGTTTTTACCATAACGTATAAAGGAATTCCGAATGATGGATTAAGAATTGGAGCTACAAAATTTGGCGATAGAAGTTTTTTTTCTGAGAATTGGCCTAATAAAACAAGGAATTGGTTACCTACTGTAGATCATCCTTCTGACAAAGCAACTTCCGAATTTATTGTAACAACACCAGCTCATTACAAGGTAGTATCTAATGGATTGTTGCTTGCAGAATCAGCGCTGGGCAACAATACTAAGCTTACTCATTGGAAACAATCGGTACCAGTATCCAGTTGGTTATTTGTGTTGGGAGTAGCCGATTTTGCAGTCAAGTACGTAGATCAGTTTAATGGAAAATCAATTCAGACTTGGGTTTATACAACAAACAAAGATGCTGGGTTTTACGATTTTGATGAACCCACTAAAAAGGTGTTGGAGTTTTATAGCAGTTATGTTGGCCCTTTTGCCTATGAAAAATTAGCCAATATTCAATCTGTCATTAGCGGCGGAGGCATGGAAACATCTTCTGCTATTTTTTATGCTGAAAATTTAATAAATGGTAAAAGAGAAATACGTACTAGAGATGTAGTGATACATGAAATTGCACATCAATGGTTTGGTAATGCAGTTACGGAAACCACTTGGGACGATGCATGGCTCAGTGAAGGGTTTGCTACTTTTTTCACGCTGCTGTTTATTGAGAACGAATATGGAAAAGAAGCATATACAAAGGGAATTATCAAAGCTAAAAAAACAGTTTTCGATCTGGCATTAAAAATGCCTGATTTTAGTATAGTAAGTCCAAGATCTGCCGAAAAGGAACCCGTTACAAGTGGTATTACCTATGAAAAAGGTGCATGGGTATTGCATATGCTTAGGAATTTGGTAGGGGATGTAAATTTTCAAAAAGGTATCCGAGCCTATTATGAAAAGTTTTATAATGGTAATGCTACTACAGACGATTTTAGAATTGCCATGGAAAAAGCTTCAAAGAAAGACTTGAAAATATTTTTTAATCAATGGTTGTATCAACCAATTAATCCAGTTATCAATGCTATCTGGCAATATGATGCTGCCAATAAAAAAATAACTATACAATTAGAACAAACTCAAATGGGAGATATTGTATTTACGACTCCTGTTGAAATTGGTTTTTACGCTATAGGTAGCAACACCCCCACCATTTTAAAAATGAACCTTTCTAAAAAGCAACAAGAGCAAAGCTTTGCTGTTAATGGAGTGCCTGAAAAAATAATATTGGATCCTAACAATATTTTACTCAGTAGCAATAGCATTTCAAAAAAGCAATAGAGCTAATACATTCGGAGGTTACTACAATTCCTTACCTTCGTAAAAATTGATGGTATTCATGCAAAACACTACCCTATTGAGTATTTTACTTGGCTTGGCAATTGCAGCTTTTTTGGTATATATATTGGTCATTCAACCCAAAAAATCGGAACCGGTTTCTAATTCTCCAAAACAACACAGCCCATTACAGTTACAAGCATATGAAAGGCTTATTTTACTAGTAGATCGAATTGCCCTACCTAATGTAATCAGTAGAACACCCAGCGAAGGATTAACGGCAAGAGATATGCAACACATATTAACCAAAAATATTCGCGAAGAATTTGATTACAATGTTACTCAACAGATTTATGTTACGCCTGAATCATGGAATGCATTAAAAAATTTAAAAGAAAAAAATATCTTATACATTAATCAGGTAGCTCAGGAATTAGCACCAGATGCTACAGGAATGGATTTGCAAAAATTTTTATTGAATTTTTTAGTGAGTGAGCCCAAGGCCAATCTACATGAATTAGTAAGTGAAGCATTGAGTTTTGAAGCGAAAAAATATTTATAAAGGTTGAAATAACTGACTATGCCTTCTAAGAAAGTGGTTACCGATAGCGGAATAGAAATCAATAAATTATATACTGCTAAAGATGTTCCAGCTTCCAACACAGGAAATGATTTGCCTGGGGAGTTTCCATTTACTAGAGGTGTTCAGTCCGATATGTACAGAGGTAAGCTATGGACAATGCGTCAATACGCTGGATTTTCAACTGCGGAAGAAAGCAATAAGCGATACCATTATTTATTGTCGCAAGGAGTTATGGGATTAAGCGTTGCATTTGACTTGCCCACTCAAATTGGTTATGACAGTGACCATGCTTTATCGGAAGGTGAAGTAGGAAAAGTGGGCGTTGCTATTGATTGTTTAGAAGATATGGAAACCTTATTTAAAGGTATTGAATTGGAGAAAGTGAGTACTTCTATGACCATCAATTCAACAGGCTTTATTTTATTGGCATTTTATGTTGCATTAGCCAAAAAGCAAGGAGCCGATCTGACAAAAATTACCGGAACCATACAGAATGATATTTTAAAAGAATATGCCGCTAGAGGAACTTATATCTATCCTCCTAAGCCATCAATGCGCATTATTACGGATATTTTTGAATGGTGTAGCAATGAATTGCCCAAATGGAATACCATATCAATTTCTGGTTATCATATTCGTGAAGCAGGTAGTACAGCAGTTCAGGAAATCGCATTTACATTGAGCAATGGTAAAGCTTATGTTCAATCAGCATTGGCTAAAGGATTGGATATCAATATTTTTGGTAAGCGTCTCTCCTTCTTTTTTAATGCTCATAATAACTTATTTGAGGAAGTAGCCAAATTTCGTGCAGCTCGAAAAATGTGGGCACAAATAATGAAAGACTTGGGTGCCACCGATGAAAAAGCCTTAATGCTACGATTTCACACTCAAACAGGTGGCGCTACTTTAACTGCTCAGCAACCACTCAATAATATTAGTCGGGTAACCATTCAAACCTTAGCAGCTGTATTGGGCGGCACACAAAGTTTACATACCAATGGTTATGATGAAGCGTTGAGCTTACCTACCGAAGAAGCCGCTAGAATTGCCTTAAGAACCCAACAGATCGTAGCTTTTGAATCTGGAGCTGCCGATACAGTGGATCCTCTGGCAGGAAGTTATTTTATAGAGTCTTTAACCAATGAAGTAGAGCAAAAAGCCTGGGAAATGATTCATAAAATTGATGCAATTGGTGGAAGTATTGCTGCAATTGAACAAGGTTATATGCAAGATCAAATTGCACAAAGCGCCTACGAATACCAGCGAAATATTGAAAGTGGAGAAAAAATTATTGTGGGAGTTAATCAATTTACGGTTGATAAGGAAATAGCAGTTCCAGGATTCAAGATTGACGAAAGCATTCGTTCCATTCAAGCTGAAAAGCTGGCTCAATTAAGGGCTAAGCGTAATAATGTAAAAGTGAATGCATGTTTAGCAGCAATTGCAAAAACGGCAAAAGGCACCGATAATCTGATGCCTTTTGTTATTGAAGCCGTTGAAAATAATTGTACTCTCGGTGAAATTGCTGATACCCTCCGATCAGTTTATGGAGAATTTAAATGATCTTATCGGTTATTGAGTTATTGGTTTTGTTTATTACTAACTCAATACTACAATCAAAGCGTGAATTACACCAGGTATAAAAAACAATAAAGTAAGGATTAAATTTAGCCAAAATTTTCCATTAATAACTCCTTCGTGTAAATAAACAGCCAATGGTGGTAGAATCAAAGCTAAGATTACCAATAAAATTGTGTTGGTACTCGCTTCCCCATTAGCTTTCTGAGCTTTATACTCTTTCATTAGTTTCTTAACTTCTGCGTATTTTTCTTTCTTTTCTACTCGAGATAAACTTTTGAATTGAAGCATAGCATCTTGAACAACTGCGTCATTCATCGTAAGTGGTTTTGTTTCTGTTGAAGTTGATTTAGCATCTTTTTCAGTGGTAGTTTCTGTAGAGCTAGCAAAAACATTTGCTGAAAACATCAATGCAATTGCAACAGCAGATAAAATGGTGATTTTTTTCATAAGTGTAAATTTGGTTTAGTAATGTAATTTTACACTAAAATAATTTAATACAAACTGAATTCATTTCAAATTAGTTAAAAATAGTTACATAATTATCAGATGTTACTTTTTTATCATTTAATCCAAAATTTGAATCAGAATAATTTCAGTATCTTCCACATAAATAAAATAGACTGATGAGAAAATTTGTTTTTTTTGGTTTACTAGTCATTTCCACTATTGTAAATGCCCAGAATTCCCCCTCTAATTTAGAGCAATTGATTAAAGAAGAAACCCCCAAAGTAGTTAACTGGAGAAGGTATTTTCATCAGAACCCAGAATTAGGAAATCGGGAATTTAATACATGCAAAACAATCGAAGCCAATTTAAAAGAATGGGGAATTACTTCTAGAGTGATTGCTAAAACAGGAATTGTGGGCGTTTTAAAAGGTGGAAAGCCTGGGCCTGTAATAGCTTTAAGAGCCGATATAGATGCTTTGCCTGTTGAAGAAAGAAACGGATTGGCATTCGCTTCTAAAGCAAAAGGCGATTACAATGGTGCAACAGTTCCAGTAATGCATGCATGTGGTCATGATTCACATATTGCAATGCTTTTGGGTGCTGCTGAAGTATTGAGTAAGATTAAGAATGAGATCAGTGGAACAGTTGTATTCTTATTTCAACCTGCAGAAGAAGGCCCTCCAGGAATTGAAGAAGGCGGTGCACCATTGATGATTAAAGAAGGTGCCATGGACAATCCTAAAGTAGATGCTGTATTTGGAATTCATATTGAAGCTAAATATGATCTTGGAAAAATTTATTATAAACCTGGTTCTTTTATGGCTTCTTCTGATTGGTTTACCATAAAAGTTAAAGGCAAACAAAGTCATGGGGCCTACCCATGGAATGCTATTGACCCTATTGCTGTAAGTGCAGAAATAATTCAAGCTTTACAAACCATTGTAAGCAGAAATGTTGATATCACTAAATCTCCTGTTGTAGTTTCTGTTGGTAAGTTTCAATCTGGTGTACGTTCCAATATTATTCCAGAAGAAGCTGTTATGGAAGGAACCATCAGAACCTTGGATGATCAGGCTCAAAAAATGGTTCATGAAAAAATAAAATTGATTGCTCAAAAAATTGCAGAAGCCAATGGAGCATCTGCAGAAGTGAGCATTGATACCAAAACATTAGTTACTTATAACAATCCAGAATTGGTTGCAAAAAGCATTCCTTCCTTACAAAAAGCTGCTGGTGGAACTGAGAATGTTCAATTAACCAATTGGGTTACTGGCGCAGAAGATTTCTCCTATTATGGCACAAAAGCACCAGCATTTTTTTTCTATTTAGGTGCTAGAGATCCAAAGTTTCCAAATTTCGATTCCGCCCCAGATCACCATACACCAGGATTTATGATCAGCGATGCTAGATTAGATGTTGGAGTGAGTGCTTTTGTAAATTTAGTTTTAGATTATGCTAAAACAGTAAAAAAATAAAATCATGAAAAAATATTTTCTGTTTGCATTTATATTGTTGTCTGGCATTCTCAATGTAATGGCACAAAATGCAAGACTAAGTCCTGAAAGCCTATGGCAATTAGGTAGGGTATCTGCATTGGGCATTAGTAAAGATCAACAATCCATTATCTATAGTGTGTCAACACCTGATGTTCAATCCAATAAATCGAGTCGTAAAACCTATCAAATACCAATAACTGGAGGCAATCCCCTTGAAATAAAGGATTTCACTGGTTTATTGAGTAACGATCGAATTTCACCCGATGGAAAATATTCAATAAGTGCTGAAGACGTTAAGATCAATAATGTTGCTGGAGTTGATTACTATAAAGATCTACCAAAATCAAATGCTCAAATTTATACTTCACTCAATTATCGTCATTGGGATACTTGGGAGGACGGAAAATTCAGTCATGTATTTATTACTCCAATCAATAATGGGAAGTTGGGTGAGCCGAAAGACATCATGGTTGGCGAAGTGTATGACAGCCCTCAAAAACCTTTTGGAGGTGATGAAGATTTTATATGGAGCCCAGATAGTAAAAAAGTATTGTATGTAGCAAAAAAAAGCTACGGTACTGCTTATGCAATCAGTACCAATACCGATTTGTATGAATACGATATAGAAAAAGGGACTACCAAAAATTTAACTGAAACCAATAAAGGATACGATTTAGCACCACAATACAATACAACTGGCGAATTGGCTTATTTGCAAATGAAAAGAGATGGATTCGAAGCAGATAAGCAAGACATCGTCATACTTTTAAAAAACGGGCAAAAGCTCAATCTTACAGGAAATAGAGACGAAATTCATGTAGAAGGATTTAAATGGAGTGATGATGGAAAATCTATTTTCTTCTGGGCTCCTATTAACGGAACACTCCAATTGTTTAGCGTAAATAATCCAGGCATGAGTAAAATGATGCCAGTGGTGAAACAAATTACTAAAGGCGATTTTGATATTAGTGGAATTATAGGAATGGCTGGTAAATCAATAGTGGTTTCAAGAACCGATTTTAACCATGCCAATGAATTGTATGCTGTTGATGTAAATTCTGGTTCTATGAATCAACTGACCCATGTGAACGATGCATTTTATAATACCATCGGAAAAGTAAAGTCAGAACGCAAATGGATTACCACTACTGATAATAAAAAAATGTTGGTATGGGTGGTGTATCCGCCCGATTTCGATTCAACAAAAAAATACCCTACCCTATTGTATTGTCAAGGTGGGCCTCAAAGCCCGCTCACGCAGTTCTATTCTTTCAGATGGAATTTCCAATTAATTGCATCTCAAGGATATATTATTGTTGCTCCAAATCGTAGAGGAATGCCTGGGCATGGTACCAAATGGAATGAACAAATTAGTAAGGATCATGGTGGTCAAGTGATGAATGATTATTTATCAGCAATAGATGCGGTAAGCAAATCTGCTTATGTAGATAAGAATAGATTGGGATGTATTGGAGCAAGTTATGGCGGTTATTCTGCCTTTTATTTAGCAGGCATTCACAATAACCGCTTTAAAACATTTATTGCTCATGATGGCATCTTTGATACCAAGAGCATGTATGGTACTACTGAAGAGTTGTTCTTTGTTAACTGGGATTATGGTGGTGGTTATTGGGATAAGAATAATGCGGCAGCTCAAAAAACATATAACCAATTCAATCCTAGTAATCTAGTGAGTAAATGGAATACTCCGATATTTATTATTCAAGGTGGCAAAGATTATCGAGTGCCTATAGAGCAAGGGTTACAAGCTTTTCAAGCTGCTCAATTAAAAGGAATAAAATCTAAGCTATTGTATTTGCCAGATGAAAACCATTGGGTAATTGGATCGCAAAATGCATTGGTTTGGCAAAGAGAATTCTACAAATGGCTCGATGAAACATTGAAATAATTAATTGGTATAATTTCTTGCACCAAATAGCAAACTGCCAATTCTCACCATATTAGAACCACACTCAATTGCAAGTGGGTAATCACCACTCATGCCCATAGAAAGGATTGAAATTCCTTTATTGGTAGCATTCATTGGATTATGTTCTGCCCAGTTTTTAAATAGATCAAACTGATTTTTTAAATGCAAAAATTCTCTTTTTACTTTACCCATATCTTCACTGAATGATGCCATTCCCATAAAACCAAGAATGCATATATTATTCAATTGAGGTAATATTAATTTAATAGATTCGATTTCTGATTCATCCAAACCAAACTTGGTTTCTTCTTCTGCTAAATGCATTTGTAATAAACAACCAATCGTTCGGTTATTTTTAAGCGCTTGCTTATTGATTTCTTGCAATAGTTTTAAGCTATCCACTCCGTGTATTAAATGAACAAATGGAGCTATGTATTTTACTTTATTGCTTTGTAAATGGCCAATAAAATGCCAGCGAATATCTTTCGGAAGTTTGGCTTCTTTATCTACCAATTCCTGAACATAATTTTCTCCGAAATCCCTTTGCCCCAGCGCATACATTTCTTGCAAATCTTCAATTGGCTTGGTTTTGCTTACTGCAATTAGTTGAACATGCAATGGGTTTAGTTCCCTTAAAATATGATGATAGGCATCAATGTTTACTGGCATATTTAATTAATTATGGATGCTTATTTCTGTTGCTTAATACTAAGTTTTCTACTACTAATAAGTTATTGTAAGCTGGGCAATAAAAATAAAATTTCCCTATACCCATTTTGCCTGACCATTTTTTTAAACCATCCGGAATACCTAATTGCAAATAAGATAAATTTGCAACGAAAAAAGCAAAAGATTGGTCTTCTTCAATTAGGGATTCTAATGAATTTGTATAAATACAATTAGAGGAAGGAGTTGGTTCATTCCATTTAAATAAAATAGAAGATAAAATTATTTTTTCGAGAAATGAAGTTGATTTTGAATATAATTCTTTTACTTCTAATACCATCTGTGGCTTAAGTTCATTTAGAACAGGAATTTCTTTTTTATTCATTAATCTAGCAACATGATATAAAATTAGGGACGGTGTTGAATAATAATGAGACATATAAGCGGCTTCAGTTATATGCTTTTTATCTTTTATTACATTAATAATCAGTTGTAATGATGCACTATCCGTTTTTGTCCAGGGGAGATTATATGACTGAACAAAAAGCAAGACATTGCAAAGAACAGCAATGTCTATTTCAACAGGCATTTTTTTGCCAAACCAAGTTGAATAAGTATTTAATTCTTTATACTTTAAAAAAAAGGAATTAATCTCTTTATTATTTTTTTTTACAAAACCTTGCATAATGGTATGAGCTTCTTGAGCTGTAGAAGAATCTGCAAGCAAGCCCATTAAAATCAAACTAGTATCATCCAAATCATCTGCGAGAGAATGTGTTTTGGTGAAATGAGTTAAGAATCCTGAATTAGGGAAAAACGCCACTGTATCAGTAGGCCAAAAATTGTAAGTTGGTCTTCCTTTTTGATTTTTAAATTTATTGAATACTTCCGTAGCATTCAATATAATTTGTTTTGCAATTCCTTGTTGATTGGCTGTTAACTCCGGCAATAATGAACGTAATGTGTACACTATGTAACCAGTAAAAGCAATATTAGGATCAGCTATTTCTCTGTCTTTATTTAAAGCATACATGCGGTAGCATGGAAACAGTCCTTTCGGGAAAACGCCGTTTTCCTTGTTCTGTAATACAGAAATTCTATTTAATAATTGAGTGATTTGAGTGGTATCATTGCCCAAAACTACTTTAGTGAAAAAAAATAAAAAACCTATAAATATATTTATTTTAATAAGTTTCATTATTTGACACCTTTACTTCATTGTTTATTTTGTATGCAAATGTTACTTTAGGATACTTCTACTAATAACTATTCGTTGAACTTCGCTGGTTCCTTCGTAAATCTGAGTAATTTTCGCATCGCGCATTAAACGTTCTACATGGTATTCTTTAACAAAACCATAACCACCATGAATTTGAACAGCTTCAGTAGTGATCCACATGGCAGCTTCGCTGGCAAATACTTTTGCCATAGATGAACTCAATGTATAATCCAACCCATTGTCTTTTTCCCATGCTGCTTTTAAACACAATAAACGAGCAGATTCGATTTTTGTGGCCATATCAGCCAATTTAAATTGAATTGCTTGATGATGCATAATTTCTTTGCCAAATGCTTTACGTTGTTTACTATAAGCCAATGCCAATTCATAAGCACCGCTGGCAATTCCTAAGGCTTGTGCAGCAATCCCAATTCTACCTCCAGCCAATGTTTTCATGGCGAATGTAAAACCAAACCCGTCTGCCCCTATCCTATTTTCTTTAGGAACTTTTACATCGGTCAATAAAATGGTATGTGTATCACTACCTCTGATACCTAATTTATTTTCTTTAGCAGATACAGTTACACCAGGCCAATTTTTCTCTACAATAAATGCATTGATACCCCTACTTTTTTTTGCAGGATCTGTTTGTGCAATTACTAAATAAACAGAAGCAGATGAACCATTGGTGATCCAGTTTTTGGTTCCACTCAATAAATAATGGTCTCCTTTATCTTCAGCAGTAGTTTGTTGGCTTGTGGCGTCACTCCCTGCTTCAGGCTCACTTAACAAAAATGCACCAATATATAATTCGCCATCTTTTTTACCTTGAGCTAATGGGGTTAAATATTTTTGTTTTTGTTCTTCTGAGCCAAAGGTTTCCAATCCCCAACATACCAAACTATTATTAACACTCATGCTTACGCTAGTGCTCGCATCAATTTTACTCACTTCCTCCATTGCTAGAACATAGCTTACCGTATCCATTCCTGCTCCACCATATTTAGGGTCAACCATCATTCCCATGAATCCCAATTCGGCCAATTTCATTACTTGCTCTCTCGGGTATTTTTGTAATTCATCTCTTTCAATTACTCCGGGCAAACATTCTGTTTTAGCAAAATCTTTTGCTGCTTTTTGAATCATCAAATGCTCTTCACTTAACTGGAAATTCATGGTCATTTTATTTTGAGTCGCAAAAATAAGCTAACAAGCGTTAGGATACAATTTTTGTTCTAAAAAACACTCGCTTAATTGTTAAAAATACTTCTTATGCAAGTTGAAGAGAATTTCCTTAGCTGTTGGGGTCATTCCTCTTGTTGTATCCTGCAAAAAATGTCTTTTAAAGGCTACGATTGCTGCACTGGTATCTTTTATGTCATAACCTACTATTCGAAGCCCTAAAATATGATTAAATGATGCAGGTACTGTATCACGCAATTCATCAAACCATAATCCAAAACCTTTATCGGCCAATATTTTCCAAGGGAAACGCCAATTTGGATCGTTTTTTCTTGTAGGTGCTATATCTCCGTGTCCTATAAAATTGGCAGTAGGAATATTATAATCTTTCTTAAGTTTAGACAACACGATCAATAAACTATTGATTTGCAAACTATCGAAATATTGAAATCCATTATTATCCAATTCAATTCCAATACTAGCTGAATTCATATCCAATTGATTTCCCCATCTGCTCACTCCTGCGTGTTGACCTCTGAAATAATCATTGAGCATCTGGTAAACTACCCCATCCTTTCCAATTACATAGTGAGCACTTACAGCAGTTCTTGGAAGTGTAAATGTTTTAAGTGTTTCTTCCGTAGATCCTTGGGCAGTATGATGAATAATTACATAGCTGGGTTTCCTTATACCGAAATTGGTAGTACCAACCCAATATGGAGATGGTTTTAAAGAATCAGAAATAATCGCTGTCTCAGGCTTTGAATTGATTATTTTGGTATAATTTTTTGCTTGTTCTTTATAGGATTTATTGGTTTCTTTATAGGGATTGTTATTGCATGCACTACTTACTATTAGTAATATTGCGAATATTTTAAAATAGCGTTTCATTTGATCAGTTATTTGGTTATTAAGTTATTGGTTATTGGATTTTCAGGTACTTATATCTCTTATCTCTTATCTCTTATATCATAATTCATATCTCATAATTCATATCTCATAATTCATATCTCATAATTCTTATCTCTTAATTCATAACTCTTAATCATATTTGGTTTTCTTTTCTTCTTTATAACTCAACTGTTCCATCAAAGCCTCTGGGGTTGGGTTTTTTGTAATTGAAACAGCTACCTGAAATAATATGATAGCCATTACAATCGAAATAACTAATTCTCCCCAAGTGATCCAATATCCCCAAAAACGATACACAGCTCCACTTTCAACATGTTCATGTTCAACAATTACTTCTATTTTTTCTCCATTTATATATTTTATCAATGGATATGCTGCATTAATAGAATATTGTTTGCCAGCAATTTGGTAAACAGCTTTTGTATCAGTTGATTTTGTTGAATCATTTTTAACTAGTTCAATGATTGCCGGATATTTTTCTCCATCGAAATAATCGGGTATGCGCGTAAATAATAAATAGCAACCAAAAATGATCAGGTATAAAGAAAAGATTGACTTAAACAAATTGATTCAATTGGAATTAGAAAAATAATAAACATAGAAAGATGGCAGCAAATACACAGATCAAATCTACCAATAACATAGCGCCCAAAGTGTATCTGGTGTTTTTCACTTTTATACTTCCAAAGTAAACAGCAATTACATAAAAAGTAGTTTCAGCTGCACATTGAAACACACTAGCCAACCTACCAGTAAATGAATCCACACCATAAGTTCTCATTGCATCTATTAAAAATCCCCTGCTTCCGGCTGCATTAAATGGCCGTAAAATGGCGATAGGTAATGCATCTACAATTTCTTTTGTAACACCAATGGCTAAGAATCCTTTTGCTATGAATCCTGTCAAAATTTCAAATACGCCACTGTTTCGGAATAATGAAATAGCAACTAACATTCCCAAAATATAAGGAAAAATGGTTCTTCCAGTTTTTAATCCATCATAAGCGCCTTCTACAAATGAGTTAAAAACATTGGTGCCCTGATCGGTAAATCTTTTTTCTCTTAAAAAACTATACGCTAGAATGATGAAAATAATTCCCAACAAAAGCACGTTCGATAGATTGCCAGTAAAATGTCCTTTACTGATTAGATCCAATTTAGTGATGTAAAGCAAAAGCCCAGTAATGATACCAACTACAATACCAATAGATCCAATCAAAGTAACATTGAGTAAATTAATTCGCTGTTTAATTCCTACAATAATTAATGCGGCAATGGTTCCTATAAAGGAAGTAATAATGCAGGGAAGCATTACATCTGCAGGATTGGTAGAATGTTGAGCTGCTCTATATCCAATAATAGAAGTTGGAATGAGCGTTAAACCTGCTGCATGCAAACACATGAACATGATCTGGCTATTGCTGGCTTTTTCTTTGTCAGGATTGAGTTCATGTAAACTTTCCATTGCCTTTAATCCGAAAGGTGTTGCAGCACTATCGAGACCTAAAAAATTGGCTGCAAAATTCAGCATCATATAAGAAATGGAAGGATGATTAGGCGGTATTTCAGGAAATACTTTTACAAAAATGGGACTCAATAATTTTGCCAATCGCTCTGATGCACCACTATTAATTAATAATTGAAGTATGCCACAGAAAAAAGACAAATAGGCAATTAATGGTAATAATAAATCAAAAATGGTATTCTTACAAGTAGGCAAAATTCCATCGGTAGCTTGTTTGCCCACGCAGAATCGAACCGTTTGATTATCGAGAATATATAAGCTGTCTTTGCCAACAGCATATCGATTGTCTTTGGCTTTTTTTAAAGTATCCTGAATAGATGCTGGTAAATCTTTTAAGTAAAATTCATTTTTTACAATCGGGTCATCTTTTTTTCCATTAACTGCATATTCAATAGAATAATATTGACCACTAAATAAAAGTACCAGTATATAAGTGATGGAGGCTAAAATAATTACCAGCCAAAATCTGCTTAATGCCATAGATAAATTTGAAGCGTTAAGATAACTAATTTTTCCTCCATCAACCTATATCCTATCCAAGTACTTGCTTACGAATGATATTCAATGCGCCACCAGCTTTAAACCATTCAATTTGTTGTTCATTATAGGTATGGTTTACTAAAATAGTTTCAGAAGATCCATCTAAATGATTCAATACAACCGACAAAGATTTGCCAGGAGCAAAATGAGTTAATCCTTCAATATTGATGGTATCATCCTCTTGAATCTTTTCATAATCAGCTTTGTCGTTGAATGTTAAAGCCAACATACCTTGCTTCTTTAAATTGGTCTCATGAATACGTGCAAATGATTTTACTAAAATGGCACGAACACCTAAATGACGAGGTTCCATTGCTGCATGTTCACGTGAACTTCCTTCTCCATAATTTTCATCACCAACTACAATTGAACCAATTCCAGCTGCTTTATAAACTCTTTGTGTTGCAGGTACAGGGCCATATTCACCAGTGAGTTGATTTTTTACATTATCTGTTTTTTCATTAAATATATTCACTGCACCAATCAACATATTATTAGAAATATTATCTAAGTGACCACGGAATTTCAACCATGGACCTGCCATAGATATATGATCGGTAGTACATTTCCCCTTTGCTTTAATTAATAATTTCAATCCTTCTAAATCAATTCCTTCCCATGCTGCAAAAGGATCTAATAATTGCAAACGCTTACTAACAGGATCAACCTGAACTGATATACCTGAACCATCTGTTGCAGGAGCTTGAAATCCTGCATCTTCAACTGCAAACCCACGAGCAGGTAATTCCATACCAGTTGGTTCGTCTAATTTTACTTTTTCTCCTTTATTATTGATCAAATAATCGGTGATTGGATTAAAAGTAAGATCTCCAGCAATTGCTAATGCAGTAACCAATTCAGGGCTTGCAACAAATGCTAAAGTATTCGGGTTGCCATCGGCACGTTTTGCAAAATTTCTATTGAAACTATGTACAATGGTATTTCGTTCTTGCTTTTCAGCACCTACTCTATCCCACATTCCTATACATGGCCCACAAGCATTGGCAAAAACAGTTGCGCCAATTTTATCAAAAGCAGCCAAAAATCCATCTCTTTCTATGGTATATCTCACTTGTTCACTACCTGGAGTGATTGTGTATTCCGACTTTATGGTTAATCCTTTTTCATCAACTTGCTTTGCAAGACTTACTGCTCGGCTAATATCTTCATAAGAAGAGTTGGTACAACTTCCAATTAAACCAACTTCTACTTTAGTTGGCCATCCATTTGCTGCAGCAACTTCTTTCATTTTAGAAATTGGTGTTGCCAGATCTGGCGTGAAAGGTCCATTTAAATGAGGCTCAAGAGTGGATAAATCAATTTCAATCACTTGATCAAAATATTTTTCAGGAGATGCATACACTTCTGCATCGGCATTTAAACAATCTTTTATTCCATCAGCTAATTTGGCAATTTCTTGTCTACCAGTGGCTGATAAATACCTTCCCATACTATCGTCGTAACCAAATGTGGAGGTTGTTGCTCCAATTTCAGCTCCCATATTACAAATAGTGCCTTTTCCTGTACAACTCATATTAGTAGCACCTTCTCCAAAATATTCAACAATTGCTCCTGTACCACCTTTTACAGTAAGTATACCAGCAACTTTTAAAATCACATCTTTTGGAGCTGTCCAGCCGCTTAATTTTCCTGTAAGCTTAACTCCAATTAATTTAGGCCATTTCAATTCCCAAGGAAGTCCTGCCATTACATCACAAGCATCAGCACCGCCAACACCTATTGCAATCATACCTAAGCCACCAGCATTTACAGTATGAGAATCTGTTCCAATCATCATTCCGCCAGGGAATGCATAATTCTCTAATACTACTTGATGAATAATACCCGCACCTGGTTTCCAGAATCCAATTCCGTATTTATTAGAAACAGAAGCTAAGAAATCATATACTTCTTTACTTTCTGCATTCGCAACTTGTAAATCTTCTTTCGCTTCAACTCTTGCTGTAATTAAATGGTCGCAATGCACTGTTGAAGGAACTGCCACTTTTGGGCGACCTGCTTGCATAAACTGTAATAAAGCCATTTGAGCTGTTGCATCTTGCATGGCTACTCTATCTGGAGCAAAATCAACATAGCTTTTACCTCTTTCAAAACCTACCAATGTTTGATTGGCGTGTAAATGTGAAAAAAGAATTTTTTCAGATAAAGTTAGTGGACGTCCCAATGCTTTTCGGGCTGCATCTACTTTAGCAGGCATTTCTGCGTAAACTTTTTGGATCATTTCAATGTCAAAAGCCATATTGTTGCAATTTTATGCGCGAAATTAACAAAAAAGAGGCGCTAATTCGCCAATGTTTTGAACTTTTATAGTTCAATTCTGTTTAAATTTGAATAATAATAATTCCTACCCCAGGAAACAATACAACTGTATGTATAAAATTCGCGAATCTTTGGAATTACACGCTTTTGGCGTATGTGCTGCCATCGGGGATAAATTAGGTATTGCTTCTTCCAAAATAAGAATGTGGTTCATCTATATTTCTTTTTTAACCATGGGCTCCCCCATTATCATCTATATGATTTTGGCATTCTGGATGAATATTAAAGAATACATATTAGCTGGAAAAAGAAATCCGCTAAAGAATCTCTAGATTCCAACTCTTATCCCTTTTTTACTTCTTTAGCCCATGCATCTTTTAATGTAACTGTTCTATTAAAAACAAGTTTAGAAGACGTAGTGTCTTTATCAATTGCAAAATATCCTTTACGCAAAAACTGAAATTGATTGTTGATTGAATCTTTTGCCAAAGCAGGTTCTGCATAAGCATTCGAAATAATTTGTAATGAGTCTGGATTAATATGATCTTTAAAATCTCCTTCTGCGTTGGCAACATCTTCTACTTTAAACAAACGATCATATAAGCGAACTTCTGCTTGAATGGCATGTTTTGCACTAACCCAATGCAATGTTCCTTTCACATGAATGCCTGAACTATCAGATCCACTTCTGCTTTCTGGAATATATGTACAATGTACTTCAGTAATATTTCCATCAGCATCTTTAATTACTTCATTACATTGAATAATATACGCACTCTTTAAACGAACCATTTGGCCTGGAGCTAGTCTAAAATATTTTTTAGGGGCAACTTCCATAAAGTCTTCCTGCTCAATATAAATTTCTCTACTAAATGGCATTTCTCTTATTCCACCATTTTCATCTTCTGGATTATTTTCACTGGTAAGTATTTCCAATTCATTTTCAAAATTGGTGATGACCAATTTAAGTGGATTAAAAACAACCATTCTTCTTTGTGCGGTTTTATTTAAATTTTCACGAACACAAAACTCTAATAATCCAACATCAATTAAATTTTCTCTTTTAGCTACCCCAATTCGATCGCAGAATTCACGAATAGCTGCTGCAGGATAACCTCTTCTGCGCATTCCACTAATAGTACTCATTCGAGGATCGTCCCATCCATTCACCATTTGTTCGTTCACCAATTGAAGCAATTTCCTTTTACTCATTACAGTATAAGTCATGTTCAATCGAGCGAATTCATATTGCTTTGAAGGGAATGTGCCTAATTGCTCAATACACCAATCGTATAAATCTCTGTGTGGTACAAATTCTAGTGTACAAATTGAATGAGTGATTTTTTCGATAGAATCACTTTGACCATGTGCAAAATCATACATTGGGTAAACACACCATTTGTCTCCAGTTCGGTGATGATGGGCATGTTTAATTCTATAAATAATAGGATCTCTTAGCAGCATATTCGGTGATGCCATATCGATTCTAACCCTCAATACTTTTGAACCATCAGGGTATTTCCCCTCTTTCATCTCGAGAAACAATACTTTGTTTTGATCGATTGTTCTTTCAGCAAATTGATTCCGAACACCAGGTTGTGTAGGTGTTCCTTTTTGAGTGGCAATTTCTTCACTTGTACTATCATCTACATAAGCCAGACCCTTTTCCACAAATTGCATAGCTAAATTAAACAACTGATCGAAATAGTCGGATGCATACAATTCACGAGCCCATTCGAAACCCAGCCAACGCACATCTTCCTTAATGCTTTTTACATATTCGGTATCTTCTGTAACCGGATTGGTATCATCAAATCTGAGATTCGTAGAACCACCATATTTAATGGCTAAACCAAAATTCAAACAAATGCTTTTTGCATGACCTATATGTAAATATCCATTGGGTTCAGGAGGGAAACGGGTGGTAATTGATGTATGTTTTCCTGCAGCTAAATCTGCTTCGATGATCTCTTCAATAAAATTCAGGCTCTTTTCTTCGCTCATTCCACTGTTTTTGGACGGCAAAGTTACGAAAATGAAAGGAGTAAGATTTATATATAATGCATAAAAAAAGTGAAACAATTGTTTCACTTTAGTGATTCAGATTGGATTCGAACCAATGACCTTCCCGACTTTAGTCGGGATGCTCTATCCTTATTGTATTAAAATGCAAAAAGCCCCACGAATGTGAGGCTTAAGTGATTCGGATTGGATTCGAACCAATGACCTTCCCGACTTTAGTCGGGATGCTCTATCCATGTGAGCAAACTAAAATAAAAAGCCCCACGAATGTGAGGCTTAAGTGATTCGGATTGGATTCGAACCAATGACCTACTGCTTAGAAGGCAGTTGCTCTATCCAGCTGAGCTACCGAACCATATTTAAAATCTCAACCAATGACCTTCCCGACTTTAGTCGGGATGCTCTATCCAGCTGAGCTACCGAACCATATTTAAAATCTCAACCAATGACCTTCCCGACTTTAGTCGGGATGCTCTATCCAGCTGAGCTACCGAACCGGTTTTGGAGGTGCAAAATAACGGAAAAATACTCAGTTTTACAAACCAAACCTTCATTTCATTGCAATCAGCTATTTCTGTTACTTTGCAACAAACGATTCTTTGCATGAGTTATAATTACTTGCCTCTCGATAGTAAATGGCTTCATTTTCAACAAGTTAAAGATTTTTTAGACTATAATCAGCTTGTTTCAATCACTTTTGATGCACATGAAAAAATTAGTTTTTGCAGGGCATATTTAGATAAAAAGACCAATAATACCGATCAATTATATTATGGGGTCAATACTGGATTTGGTTTTTTGCAAAATGTAAAAATTGATACTGATCAAATTGAACAATTACAATACAATTTATTAGTATCTCATGCATGTGGTTTAGGTGAAGAAGTACCAGCAGATATTGTAAAACTGATGTTGATGCTCAAGATCAAATCACTGAGTTATGGGCATAGCGGAGTTCAAATAGCCACTGTTATTCGTTTAATGGAAATGCACAATAACAATGTATTTCCAGTGATTTTTACGCAAGGATCTTTGGGTGCTTCTGGTGATTTAGCACCGTTGAGTCATTTGAGTATTCCCTTGTTAGGGCTTGGTGAAGTAAATTTTGAAGGTAAAAGGGTTCTCACTCAATCGCTAATGAATCAATTTAATTGGGAACCGATTCACTTGCAAAGTAAAGAAGGGTTGGCATTGATCAATGGAACTCAATTTATGAGTGCTTATGGAATGTATTGTTTGAAAAAAGCAGAACATTTATTGACCATGGCCGATTTAATAGCTGCTTTATCATTTGACGCTTTTGATTGTATAGTAGAACCTTTAAATGAGCATATTCATCGAATTCGACCACATGCAGGCCAAATTGCAACAGCAAAAAGAATTCAACAACATTTAGAAGGAAGTGAAATTTCAAGTCAAAAAAAATCACAGGTTCAAGATCCTTATTCTTTTCGATGTATTCCTCAGGTTCACGGAGCCACCAAAGATGCATTTGACCATGTGTTAGCAGTTTTTATGCAGGAAATTAATTCTGTTACAGATAATCCTAATATTTTTCCGGATGAAGATTTGATTGTTAGTGGTGGAAATTTTCATGGCCAACCATTGGCACTTGTTTTGGATTATCTAGCAATTGCTATGAGTGAGTTAGCCAATATATCTGAAAGGAGAACCTATCAATTGATCTCTGGTCAACGTGGTTTGCCTTTATTCTTAGTGAAAGATGCTGGGCTTAATTCTGGGTTCATGATTCCTCAATATACTGCTGCAGGAATTGTTAGTGAAAATAAACAATTATCCACCCCTGCTTCTGTTGATAGTATTTCTTCAAGTAATAATCAAGAAGATCACGTTAGTATGGGTGCCAATGCAGCTACCAAATGTTTTAGAGTGATTGAAAATGTAGAAAAAGTTTTATCCATTGAATTATTGAGTGCTGCACAAGCTTTGGATTTTAGAAGACCTTTAAAAAGTTCACCTACAATTGAAAAATTGTACGCTGCTTTTAGAAATAAAGTGAGTTTTAATGAGGCCGATCGTTTATTACACAACGATATGATAATCGCAATTGATTTTTTGAAGAACTATAGCCTCATAGAATAATAGTTAAGACTCACCTAAGAAATAGTCGATTTTTCAACTGATTTTATAAACTTTTGATTATATTCATTTCAATGAATATAAAGAGAAACTCTATAGCTGATTTATTGAAAGGAATAGCTGTTGTATTAATGATTTTGGTTCATGTTGTAGAAAATTTTTCAACGGACAAAGTATTATTTAGTAAGGGGGGAAAGTTGGTGCTTTTTTTGGGAGGCCCTCCCGTTGCCCCTGTTTTCATGATTCTCATGGGGTATTTTATTGCGACTAGTAAAAAATCTACTTCACTCCTTGTTCAAAGAGGAATTGGTTTATTTGTTGGAGGTTTTTTATTAAATATTGCCATTAATACTAACCTGTTCATTTCTATCAATCAAGGAGTTATTAAACTAGATCCATTACCCTATTTATTTGGGGTAGATATTTTTCACTTTGCAGGATTATGTATGGTGCTTCTTGCACTAATTAGAAATAGCTTATTAAAAAATTATTGGATTACAATCTTTGCATTGACTATATGCGGATTTTTAAGTACTTTTTTAATTCAATTCAATCCAGATTTACTTTTTTTGAAATATGTATGTTCATTTTTTTATGGAATAACCGAATGGTCTTATTTTCCTCTATTCCCTTGGTTAGCATATCCTTTAAGTGGTTTCTTGTTTTTTCAATTGGGGAAAATAGTAAATCAAACTAAGGTTCAACCAAATTCATTTAATCTTGCCATCAGCGTTGTTTTTTTACTATTTGGCATTTGGAGTATTAATTATGCAATAGAGGTATCTGCAAATCTTCAAGCATATTATCATCATGGTTTTGCATTTATTGATTGGGTATTATTTTTTGTATTTGGCTATAGTTTATTTATTGAAAAATTAAACCATGTATTTGGAAACAGTAAAGTATTTCTTTTGCTGAAATGGATGGGAAAGCATTTAACAATTATCTATATTATCCAATGGATAATTATTGGGAATCTAGCTACAGCAATATTCAAGACAATTGATTCAACAGTTGTCTTAGCAATATATACGCTTGTTATTTTGCTAATTTCATCGGTAATTGCATTTCTTTTTACTCAGATAAAAGCAAATCACCAACAAATACAATCAAGAAATAAAATTACATAAACTTGAAACCGTCGCTTTCTACATAATCGTTCTCGTCTAATATTCCAGGATTGATGATATGAGATTTATACTCAGATCTAATTGCCCTAATCCATCTTTTAGCTCTTTCAGATAAAACAAAATCATCAGACATTTGTCTCCCACGCATCACTAAAATTCCTAAATCGGCACCTTCGTATAGGTAACCATCTTTTTGTGTTATTTGGAAATAAAAAGCTTTATTATCATCTACCACTGATTGGCGATGAGCATCCATTTTATCAAATATCACTTTCCCATTCATTTTCATTTCCCAAATTCCAGATGGAGGCGCTTTAATGGCAATTTCAAGTGTTGGTCTTGTATGTTTGATTACCAATTGACTCCAACTATCTAAGTTGGATTGATCAAGCCATTTTGCGTTTAATTCGTCTATATCAATTTCATAAGGGATATCCATCCATTCTAATAAATGAAAAAGAAATAAAGGAATATCCTCCATGGCAAATTCTGCATGATTGGTCAAAGAACTTACACCAGAAATTCTTGGATTCAATTCACCTAAATAAATTGCTCCATTGTCTTTATCAATTAAAAAATCTAATTCAAAATATCCTTTATACCCTTCTTTGAGTAATTGATCACCAAATAACTGGGTATATTTTTGTGCTTTAGTCCTAATTTCTGGAGTAAAAGCATTTGGGTAGATTTCATTTCCACTCCATCCACCTTGATAAGGAGTTAATTCTTTAAAACCAATCAATTCTGTCATTAATGGAGCTACTAGAGTACCCGTTTTTGTTACACATGCTTCAATTGCTGTTCCATAGCAATTGATCCTTTTCATGATCTTCAACTCTTTTTCTCTAATTATTTCTTCTTTGTGTGCATCAAAATCTGATTCATTCGAAATAAAGAATGTTGTATGTCCTGAATCTCCAAAAGGTGTTTGTACTACTAAGTCATTACCTAAATGAGCAGCTATTTTGCAAAGTTCTTGATAAGATCCAACAGGTGCTAGAATATTCGGAACACAAGCCACTCCTGCTTTTTGAGCAATACGATTGGTATTCACTTTATTGTCTAAAAAATTTCTTAAACTGGCTTTCGGAAAACTTACATCCAAATTTAACTGAGCTGCTAATGCTTCAGATTTTTCATCGAACATTAAAAATAGTGCTTTCCCTTTTTTGCCAGTGATCGATTTCGATCTAATAAAACTAACTACTTCTGGGTGTGCTAATAAATAATTATTGATGTCTTCTATACTTTGAAACTCCTCATGTGGAACTTCATTTTGTGGAGAAAACAAATGAGGATGCTTTCCATCAAAAGGATCTATATGACTGATATAATGAAAGTTCTTAACCCATTCATCAATCCCTAATAAATTAAAATTAGTAGCACTAATAAAGAATAAAGGAATTTCATTCGACAAAAAATGTTTCTTAATAGCTTCAACTCCTTTTAAAACTGTTTGATTCACCATTATATTATTTTTTTGTATTTTTTTGATTTCCCATGAATAATGGCATTGCTCCCATTGCAGACATGGTATTTTTCCGGTTGAGTGCTTTTTGAGAAAATACTTTTAAACCAAGCTCTGCTCTGTATCCATGAATTTCTTTAACATCTAATGCAATCATGAATTTTAATATTGATTCACTTATTATTTGGCCTGGTACTAAAATGGGGAAACCTGGAGGATAGGGAATTACAAATGATGTTGACACTAATTCCCTGCCTTTTTTTAATTCTGAAATACAATCTTTCAGCAAAATATATTCACACAATTCTTCATCATAAGCCAAGAAAAATGCTTCCCTAATATTGCCACCTGGCACTCCTGGAGCTGCTAAAAAAGAACGATGGAATGCACTAAAATCAGGCAATGGAGGAACATCTTTAATTAAAGATCGAATTTGATTAGCAGAAATTTGTGCTTCTCTTTTATTCAAAGCTCGGTTACTCTCATCTAATTCATTGGCAATTTGTAAAAGTGCATTGATTAAGAATGTAATACTTCCTCTAGTTGTTCCAATATTGGTCATTAATAAAACAGTATTACGAGATGTCTTATTCACTTGAATATTAAATCGATCCATCAAGTAACTATTTTTAAAAGCATCGCCAGTAATACCAGCTTTGCCTACAGATAAAGTCACTTTGGTTGGATCTAATACAAATTCATCTTTTTCCCATGCTTCTTCCATCCTATCCCATCCATCTTCTAGAGTATAATACTCTTTCTTACCACTTGACCTATATTTTGAAGGTATTAAATCATTCACTGTTAAAACATGAAAATACTTGCTCAATTTTGGATGGTCTTTTATTTTCGATCTAAGTACCATGGACATTTCAATACTTCTTTCCACCAATTCATATCCTTCTAATTCCACTTGTCTTCTTCCAATATCCAATGAACCTAAAATTTGATAATTAGCCGAAGTAGTAGTATGAGCCATATATGCTTCTTGAAAATTATCGGACACTCTTCTACTAAATTCTTCATCCCATACTTGAATCATTGAACCCTGACGAAAACTCGATAATGTTTTATGGGTACTCTGAGTAGCGTAAACCCTTATTTTTACTTTTTCTGGATCTGGCAATGTAGCAATTTGGCCATTTTTCAGAGTACTAATATATTTTTTATAGTGTTTTCTATATTCCTCCGTTCGATATTTATTAAATAATTTTTGAGCAACATACATCGCGGTTCTTTGCTTGAATGTATAAGTAAAACTAGCAAAAGCGAACCATGCTTCATCCCATACAAAAACCATATCTGGTTTTATGGATAATACTTCTTCCATCACTTTTTCTACATTGTAAACAATACCATCAAAAGTGCAATTGGTCAACAATAACATTTTTACTTTATCTAATCTCCCCGCATTTTTCAGCTTGATTAATTGTTCTTTGATAACCGATAAAGGAACAGTTCCATACATAGAGTATTGGTCAATTGGGTATGAATCCAAATAAGCTGGAAAAGCCCCAGCTAAAACCAAACCATAGTGATGCGATTTATGACAATCTCTATCAATAAGCACTACATCCCCTGGTGCAATTAAAGATTGTTGTACTATTTTATTAGCGGTAGATGTTCCATTGGTAACAAAAAAAGTATGTTCAGCACCAAATGCTTTTGCGGCTTTTGCTTGAGCTTTTTTTAGTGACCCAGTTGGCTGTAACAAAGAATCTAAGCCTCCATTGGTTGCAGATGTTTCAGCTAAAAAAACATTTCTACCATAAAAATCACCGAAATCATTGATCCAACGTGAAGTAAATACAGAATTACCTCTAGAAATAGGCATTGCATGAAATACACTTACAGGACGTTTACTGTATTCCATTAATGCGCTAAAAAATGGTGTTGCATATCTTTCATTGATTCCATCAATGATGGTTAGATACAACTCTTGTAGATCTTCCATCCGGTAGAAAATTCTACGGAAGGATTTTAATGTAGCATCATCTAAATGAGTTAAAGATGAATCTGTGATATAATAAATATCTAGCTCTGGTCTGAATTCATGAATGAACTTACCCAATAAAAGCCCAAGATCATTGTCTGAAATGGCCGAAACATCTACCTTTAATACGTTTTGAATAAAGGGTTTAATATAGGCAGTGATATTGTTGGAATTACGTAACGGTGCATATCGTATTACAGCTGCTTGAATATTGTAATTAAAAAATAATGCAATTAAAGCGTCCTGAAAATTACTTTGGACTACTAAATCAAACGTGAAATTACTCTGGGGATTACTAATTTCTTTTAACTTCTGTTTTGTAGCTAAAACTTCTTTAGGAGTTAAATCTTCTACATGTAACACTTCAAAATAGGTCTTGCCTTTTGTAGTGACATTATTGTCTTTTTGATCAGTTGAAACATAATCTCCCATAAAAAATTCGTCCATCTTTTCGGGATGTAAACGAAAATTTTCGCTGACCAATAAAGCAACCGTTTCGGCAATACGACCCGACATGGCTTTGATTTCCTCTTTTTTTGCAGATGCTATAAATTTCTCCACTATAGCTGTGCCAGGGAAAACATAATATTGTTCAATGCTTTTTAATTGATTCAGTAAAACCTTGATTTCTTTTAAGCAAGCATCTATCTCTGCCTTTTTTAGCAAACGATTTGCCAAATGAGATTTTTCTTTCAATTCATTCCAACAATCGATCCTTAATTGGTTAATATTATAATGTTTGGCTTTCATCGTATAATTTGTTGTAACTAATATTTAGAGTGTAAAGCAAGTCTGTTACCTTCCGAATCAATAAATAGGGCAAAATAGCCTGCTGAATCGCTTATATAGGTTTTCTCCATTAATACTCTTCCCCCAGCTTCATTGATCTTATACAATACCGAATTCAAATCTTCACCACCATTTAAATAGATCAATGGCCCTATTTCACTAGGCACACATCCTGGCCCTGTAACAATAGCACCCCCAATTCCACTCTCTGCCGGAAAAAATCCCATGGCTAACCCATTAATTTCCACTGTTGTGATTTCAATTCCATAGATATAATTATAGAATGCAACAGATCTGTAATGATTATAAGCAGGTATTTCAAACCAGGTCACAAAGTTTTTAAATACGGTTTGCTTTTTCAGCTTTAGTAAATTGGCTGCTTCTATTTTACTTTTTAAATTAACTGTAGACCCCATTATAAATAATTTATAATGTAATTTGCTGATATTAATTGATTAATAACAGTTTAAATCATTGAAAAACAATCCCTTGTACTATTTTTAATTTTTTTTTAATAAATCAACTAAAGGTTAAATCAATATTTCACGTCTAATAAATATTGAAGCATTTATTATAGCTTTAGACGCTTAAATTAAGTAAAAACCCTCGTTTCATTAAAATCATGGTTTATTTGTGCATCAATTTAAATTTTCCATCAATCAACTATTTGGCAGATACTGGATTCAATGCATATTGAATAGCTATAGTTTGATGTTTTTTTCATTAAACAATGTATTTGCAATCATTATTCTATTGGTTACTTTTTTTTCTCCATTAGTGGGTTTGTGTGGATTATTAGGAGTGATATTAATCAACACATCAGCTTATTTTATTGGATTCAATAGAGAAGAAATTAAACAAGGTATATTCGGTTTCAACGCATTATTTTTAGGTTTAGCACTCGGTTATGAGTTTTCATTCAATGGAACATTTATTATCTTATTTATTACCGCCATTTTCGTTTTGTTATTAATTACAGTTTGCATAAAAGGATTATTTGGTTTATACCAACTTCCATTTTTATCATTCCCATTCATTATTTCCTATTGGATCGTGTCTTTAGCAGCATATAATTTCAGTAATATTCACTTAGATGAGACTCATATTTTTGCAATTAACGAAGCAGCGCTTAACCAACATTCACAATGGTTTAAATTCATTCACATAGCAGATCATATTAATATTCCCAATATTGCATTGGTGTTTTTCAAAACCTTAGCTGGTACCTTTTTTCAATCAAGTGTATTAGCTGGCATACTGATTGGCTGTGGTTTACTCTATTTCTCCCGAATTGCCTTTTCTTTAAGCATCATTGGATTTATTACATCGTATTTCTTTTATTCCATTTTTGGTGCAGATGTGAACGACTTGAATGTGAATTTACAAGGCGCTAATTTTATTTTTTTATCGATTGCCTTAGGATGCTTCTTTTTAATTCCCAATACTTATAGCTATTTTACTGTGTTGATATTGATTCCGGTATTATTAATGGCTTCTTTATTTTTTGGAAAGATCGCTGGCATTTTTCAATTAAAAGCCTATACTTTTTCATTCAGCGTTGTTTGTACAGCAGTTCTATTTGCATTGAATCAACGCTGGTTGCATAATTATTTGCAGATTGTAACTACTCAATATTTTTCGGCCGAAAAAACGATCTATAAATATATTAATTCCTTACAAAGGTTTAAAAATGAGCATCTGTATAAATTAGCACTCCCTTTTTCAGGAGAATGGAATGTAAGTCAGGGATACGATGGAACAATTACCCATTTAGGTGAATGGAGTAAAGCCTTAGATTTTGTAATTGTTGATTCTAAAAACAATACGTACAAAGAGCCCAAACATCCTGCAGAGGGGTTTAATAGAGAAAATTTTTATTGTTACAATAGAGAAATTTTAGCACCGTACGATGGGTATGTTTATGATATCATTAATACTGTTGAAGAAAATGATATTGGGGATGTTAATACCGATTATAATTGGGGAAACACCATTATCATTAATCATTTGAATGGATTGTTTTCACAAATCAGTCATATAAAGAAAGACTCTTTTAATGTATTTGTTGGTCAGTATGTTACCAAAGGAACTTATTTAGCAACCTGTGGTAATTCCGGCAGATCTCCTGAACCCCATATACATTTTCAATTACAAACAATTCCTACTATTGGCGCTGTAACCCTACCCTATCCTATTGCTTATTTTATTGAAAGAAATGGCACAGCAAAAACATTGCAGATTTCAGAAACTCCAAAAGAGGGTTCTTTTATCAGTAATGTAACAGTCAATGAATTGCTGTATTTATCTTTTGCTTTGTTGCCAGGAAAACAAATTGAACTAAAGCAAATTGCTACTGGCGAGTTAATTCAATGGGAAGTATTTACTGATGCCTATAATAAAACCTATATATATTGTAAGAAGTCTAAATCTTATGCTTATTATGTCAATGATGGTGTAATGGTTTATTTTACTGATTTTGAAGGTGATAAATCGGCTGTTTTATTTCATTTCTATTTAGCAGCATATAGACAATTATTGGGATATTATGAACAGTTGGAAGTGTCTGATAAGGTTCCCTTAATTCATTTCAATAATCCCTTTATACAATTTTTTCAAGACTTTTTAGCTCCATTTTATTTATTTACTACTGCCAATCACAGTACTAGGTTTAGTTATGTTGATAATGCATATGCGCCTCAGCATTTAATTATTCAAACCTCTATCAAAGCAAAATTGACTAATTTTACTTTTAAAAAAATTCAGTATGAAATAGAATTAAAGAATCATGCTTTCCAAAAATTTACTATTAATCAAAAGAACACTTCTGTTATTTATGAATTCATTTATTAAATCAATCAATATGAAAATAGCACGTTTATTAATTATTTTGTTGAGTTTCAATTTTGCACTAGGACTCCAGGCTCAAAACAAAGAAATGCAAGCCGCATTTGCCAAGTCCTATGAATTAGAAAATAGTCAGAAATATGATGCTGCAATCGCGGCAATTAATGGGGTATATAATGCTGGTTCCTATGAAATTAATTTGAGATTAGGATGGCTGAATTATTCTGCCGGGAAAAATAAAGAATCAATTCCTTACTATTTAAAAGCAATTGATTTAATGCCAGCTGCTACAGAGCCAAAATGGGCTATTATCAATCCATATACAAAACTGGAAAATTGGAATGAAATAGAAAAAACATATCTAGGTATTTTGAAATTAGATCCAAAAAACGCAACTGCATGTTATTATCTAGGTAGCATTTATTATTATAGAAAGGATTATGTAAGCGCTAAAAAGTATTTTGATGTGGCTTTAAACCAATACCCATTTGGCTACAACAATTTATTAATGAGTGCGTGGACGAATTATTTCTTAGGTAACAAAAATGATGCTTTGATACTCTTTAATAAAACATTACTATATAACCCTAACGATAAATCTGCGCTAGAAGGGTTAAGTTTAATAAAATAAATATTTGCTAATATTGATTATTTAGAATGAAAAAAATCGCACTTCTTGCATCTTTATTAATATTGTCTTATATCGTCTCTTTTTCTCAAGAACCAATCAGTTCCTCAGAAGTTGAACAGAAAAGTTTACAATTCTACAATGAAAAAAAATGGGATGAATTGATTCCATTTGTAAAACAGGCACTGACTAATGGCAATGATTATTTTTACTTAAGAATGCGCATTGGAATTGCTTATTATGAACTTTCAAATTATACTCAAGCAGAACTACATTTTAAAAAGGCATTAACCTTTAATTCATCAGATGAAGTTGCTCAAGAATATTTGTATTATAGTTATTTATTAAATGCAAAATATGACGATGCAAGAACATTGAGTTTTGAATTTTCTAGTACGCTTAGTGAAAAAGTTGGAGTGAAAAAAGAAAATGGAGTAGTAATGTTTTTTCTAGAAGGTGGAACCAAAATAAGTGATAGCGCGTATTATTACAATAAAGGCACCAATAGTAAATCCAATTTTTTCAATCCTGCTTTATATTTTCAAGCGGGGCTCACCCACTATGTTAGCAAGCACAGTACTTTAACGCATACACTAACGTATTTTAATCAAACAGCTCATATTGGCACTATCGCTCAATTGCAATACTATATCAATGCAGGGTTTTCACTAAAAAATAACTGGCATTTATCGCCTTCTATCCATTGGGTTAATTTGGGCAATACTACTCAAATTACTACCCCACCTCCACCAACATTTCCTCCTCAACCACCGAGAACACAAACTATTAAAACGGTGAATAATTATTTTGTTGGATCCTTAGAAATTCAAAAAAGGTTGACAAATATTATTTTTTCATTAGGTACTACAGTATCTAATATCAATAGCACCACACAATTAATTCATAGCGGGGGAATCACGGTTTCTCCTCTTGGTAACATGAAGTTATTATTAGGGCTCACTTCATATTTACATACAACCAAAAGTTATGCTACACTGAATACTGCTTTTGCCCCTTTTGTTTCTTTTGATCCAATCAAAAAACTAACTATTAAATTAAGTTATTTGACCAATCAAAACGACAATTTTGTTGAACAGAATGGATACATCATTAATAACTCTCCAGATTTAACTAAATCTAGGATGTCTGTTTTGATAAATGGAAATATCAATAAGCACCTAACTATTTATGGGCTTTATCAATCTGAACAAAAACAAGAGACAACACAAAAATTCAACTACAAATATTCCGTATTTGTGGCAGGCTTTAAGATAATACTCTAGCAATTATTTTCTTATGCTGGTGTAGACACTAATTTGCTGGTACTTCTGTATACAAAAGATTGAAAAATATGTCTTCTTGCAAAACGTTGAGGTGTTTCAGCATTCACCAATTTTACATATGTGGCTTTCGGAACACCATAATATTCATATTCAGTATCATCAGCAAACACTACTCTTAGCACTTCAGATTTATATTCAAAGTCTACAATTGCTGCATTATTGATCGTATCGGTGTAAGCTTCAATTGTTTTGGTAATTGTTTCTTCAGAAATACTCACTAAAAAATGGTAAGCTGTAATGATCTTTTTACTCTTTTCTTCTGCTTCTTGCAACAAGATAGCGTCTTCGGAAAATTTATCAGGATGCCAGTCTTTCATTAAATTTCTGTATGCCGATTTTAGTTCACTTAATGTAGCCGATTCTGTTACATTTAATAATTTTCTGTACCCAACGATTAGTCTCATATATTGCTTTTTTTGAGTATATCTACTCTAAATTTGCCGCGAAGGTATTGTATAAATATTAAATGGATGGTGAATTAGGCTTATCAGTTCTTTTTGTGCCCGTATATAATTCATACTCTAAGAGCCTACAATCTATAGTAGCATTGAAGAATTCAATCCTTCTGCTTGGTTTTAGCCGTATTTTTTTTGCTAGATCTAAATTACCAGTAAATACATAACCTGTTAATCCTTTGCATTTATTTTTTAAGAAATCACCCATGCGGGCATAAGTCTCTATTAATGCAGTTTCATCTCCCAATCTTTCTCCATATTCAGGGTTAAAAAAGATCACTCCTTTTGGTGTTTCAGGAATGTTTGTTTGTTCAAAATCTACCACCGCAAACTCAATGAATTGTTCTACTCCAGCAGCAGCAGCATTCAATTTTGATGTGGCAATGGCTTGGTTGCTTATATCAGATGCAATAATTCTTAAAGAATCTGGTACTGTAATTTGCGTTTGAATATTCGCTTTTTCTTTATCATAAATGGAGGAGTCGTATCCTTTGACATGCATAAATGCATATTGATTTCTTAATAACCCTGGTTTTCGATTGGTTGCAATTAATGCAGCTTCAATAGCCAAAGTTCCAGAACCACACATAGGATTGATGAAAGCAGATTGCTGATCCCATTTAGTAGACAATATGGTTGCAGCAGCTAAAGCTTCGAGCATCGGGGCTTTTCCAGGTAGTTTTCTATACCCATGTTTTGCCAATGTTTCACCAGAACTGTCAATAAATATTTCGGCTTCTTCGTTTTTCCAAAATAGATAAACCACTGCACCTGTTAGAGCAGAACCAGTAGAAGGTCTTTTACCGGTTTCATTCCTCATTCTATCTACAATCGCATCTTTGACCCTTAGATTCGCAAATAAATTGGTTTGAATAGAAGGGTGAAATACATTACTAGTTACTGAAAAATAGCCTTCTGGCTCAATAATAGTTTCCCAAGCTATTGTAACCAATTGATTGTATAATTCATCAGGATCATTGCAAATGAAAGATTTCAAAGAATACATTACTTGGCTTGCACAACGGAGGTTGAGATTCAATTTTATACAATCAGATAAAGTACCTTCCAATTCTACCCCTGTTTGAAATGAACGGGTAATGGTAAACCCTAAATCAATTACTTCTTTTTGTAAAACGGGTGATAACCATTTATGACAGGTTATGATTATCTTACTTGGTGTAGAAAATACTTGCATGAATACAAACTTATGCAATAATCCTTCTATAAATTGCAGTATGGATGTTCAAATAGAGCCAAGTTGGAAAGCTGTAATGCAAAAAGAATTTTCTCGCTCCTATTTTCAGCAGATAACTGCTCATTTAAAATCAGAGAAAGCAACCAAAGCCATTATTTATCCTCCTGGGCCGCAGATTTTTAATGCTTTTGAAAAAACACCATTTGATCAATTGAAATTGGTAATACTTGGTCAAGACCCCTATCATGGCCCTGGACAAGCACATGGTTTAAGCTTCTCAGTACCTGATGGTGTAAAACCGCCTCCTTCGTTGGTCAATATTTTTAAAGAATTGAAGAACGATATTGGCATGTCTATCCCTACCACTGGAAATCTAACCCCATGGGCAGAACAAGGTGTATTATTGTTAAATGCAGTTTTAACGGTTAGGGTTAACGAGCCCGCAAGTCATGCTAAAATTGGTTGGATGGATTTTACCAATGCAGTGATTCAGAAAATATCCAATGAAAAGAAAGGTATCGTTTTCCTTTTATGGGGTAAATTTGCACACGAAAAGCAAATATTTATTGATGCTACTAAACACTCCATTTTGAAGGCGGCACATCCTTCACCCTTTAGCGCTGATAAAGGTTTTTTTGGATGTAAACATTTTAGTAAGTCCAATCAATTATTAATGCAACAAGGAGTAGAACCCATCAACTGGAAATTATAAATCATGATTGTAAAAAAAATAGTACTGGGCATTTTTGCAAGAATCTGGGCACTTTGGGGACTGGTGAGTTTTGTAGTTACTTTTCTAATTATTTTAATACCCTCCTTATTAACTGCATTATTTCCTGACCCTAAAGGGATTGATTATTTTATCAAATTGGCAAAATTGTGGATGACTGTTTGGTTGAATATGGTTGGATGCCCAGTAAGCACTAAAGGAGAAGAGAACTTTAGTAAAGGCAAAACCTATATAGTAACCTGTAATCACAACGCATTATTGGATATTCCACTCTCCTCTCCATTTATTCCTGGAGCAAATCAAACAATTGCTAAAAAAGATTTTTTAAAAGTCCCTTTATTTGGATGGTATTATAATAGAGGATCTGTAATTGTAGATAGACATAGTGATGCAAGCAGAAGAAAAAGTTTTGAATTAATGAAAGGTGCTTTAGACAAAGGAATGCATATGTGTATTTATCCTGAAGGAACAAGAAATAAAACGGATCAACCATTGAAAAAGTTTTATGATGGTGCATTTAAATTAGCTATAGATACCAATCATGCAATCATTCCGGCTGTTATTTTTAATACCAAAAAAGCATTGAGCTCCAAGTATTTTTTTTATTTTCTTCCCAAGAAATTATCAATTCATTTTTTACCACCTATCGAACCGGGCAATTTAACAGTTGAAGAATTAAAGCAAAAAGTATTCAACACCATGTCGGCTTATTACACAGCAAATAATCGATGAATAATACAATTAAAAAGTGGAGTTGGAAAAAGTTCTGCTACGATTGATTCTTAAGTCTCTTAATATACCAGATTTCGGACTGATGGTGATATTAAAAGAACGATAAAGTCCAACAGGGTTTACATTAATCGACAATTGCCAGCAGTGCATTTCTCTAGTAATAAATGTACTTAATTGTTGAAGGCTTCTTCTGGTGATATCATAATATCCAGTAGCTCCTACTTTCCATTTATCGGTTAAACTAAAGTCACCATTAAAATTAATGGAAGAAAATGTTTCAGTTCTATACCCACTAAAATCGGGTAATAAAACCCTTGTAAAATTGAAAGAATAGGATAAATGGACACTCCAAGGAATATTAAAGTCAGTAAACTCTGCTGGATTTGCTCTTGCAAATTGCATTTGACGTTGTTGTTCATCTGGAGTCATGAATGGGTCAACTGGAATGTTCTTGTCATCTTCCTTTTTCCCATCTTTCGATTTGCTCTTGAATGAGGTAGACATTGCAATATTTCCACTGGTGATCCTTCCGAATTTAAAATTGGCAGGATCCCATAAGAGTCGATTAACTCTATACCCTTGCTTATCTACATCATATGGATCTAAATTTGCTCCGGCTGTAATATTTACTTTTTCAAACAGCGTACTTCTTGCATAAATATTGAAATTACCTAATTGAAAACTATCCGCTAAAAAGTTATAAGAAGAATTAAAACCAAATCCATCGATCAATTTCACTTTCCGCCCTTTTTTATCTGCAGTATCTTTGGTGTTTTTCAGTTTCATTTCCAATAAATTATCAATACCAAAACCCATACCACCAAAAGCACCCTCACCAAAAGAACCTATGATTCCACCTTGAAATTGTGATAGTCTTACAGTTCTCCCACTTGTATCAACTTGTGTGGTATAGTGGTATTTCGAACCAAAATCGGGTTGATAATTGACAGAAATGGTAGGTCTTATTTCATGACGAATGGCCATGATATTACTCTTGGGTTTAAACTTGTAGGTTCCAAAAATTCTGGTGTTTAACCCTAAGCCAAAACTCATTTGTCGGGCGGTATAAAATCCTCTTTGTTTTAAAGTGTCTACTTTTTTTGAACTGTTATCCCAAGATAAAAAAGTTCTTTGACCATACCATCTTTCTTCATAAGAAACACTTGGGGCAACTGTTATAGCTCCTAATGAAGGCAATGAAAGTGTTATGGGGATATTGTGTATAGCACCATATTGCATAGTGTCTAATATTCGGTTGATATTAAATGCGGTGTCATAGAATGATAATTGGTTCTGAAAGTTTCCACTGTAACCAACACCAATTTTTTCATACCATTTTCCAGAACCTATCTGATCGGCTTTTTGAAATGGATATTTGGTTACCATATTAAAATTCACAGTTGGTAAATTCATATTGACCAATCTGGTATTGCTATTTTGGTTGTGATTTAAGTTAAGCGACAAATTGTATTTACCTCTCCAATCTTTTCCATAACTGATAGAAGAACTAATTTGATTTTGAAAATTTACAAATGGATTATTCAACACTGTTTGATTAAATCGGGTACTACCAAAATTTACATTGGCAGAGAAATTAGTTCCTGGCCTGGCCCTATTATCTCTGCTATGCGTCCAGTTAATCATAAACGATCTAAAGCTGTTAAACTCATCTTTACTGGTAGTACTATTATTGAGTGATTTAGTGTTTTGAAAAGTTAAATTCAAATTTCCTGTATATGCATATCGTTTAATATACTTGGAATTTAAATTCATACTCCAACCACCAAATGAATAAATATTTGCCCTTACAGTTGCATCAACATTATCACTTAATACCTTGTAATAACCAAGACCTTCCAATCCTAAACCAAAATCTGGGCTTGCATTAAAGGCTGGTGGTAAAATACCAGAATGCCTGCCTTGACTTAGGGGAAATATGCCAAATGGAATGCCAATAGGCATAGGCACGCCCTCAAATTCCGGAAATGAGGGGCCAGCAATTCCTAATTTATTATTGATGATCTTCATTTTGGCCGTTCGAAAATCATAATGGGGCGTATCTAAATTACATGTTGTGAATCGGGCTCTTCGAGCAAATACTTCCGTTGCGCTTATTTTTTTCAATTCAAGTGCATTCACATAAATTTCCCCTTCCTGAAAAAAAGTGTTTTTGGTTAAGCCTTTTCCAGATTTCATGTTAAAAAAAATGGAATCACTGACCGATTTCATCTCCCCTTGAATAAATTGTGGCTTGCTCATCGGATTACCCGTAGAATCTCTTGAACCATATGCTTTTACCAATTGTGTTTGTTGGTCAAATCGAATAGTTGCCGCTTCTAGTTTAATGTCGGTATAATCTACTTTGGCTTTTCCATATAAAATAAACTCTTTTGTAGGAATGATGAGTACACCTGAATCCTCCGCCGTATATTGTATGGGAGCATCAACAGAGTCTTTTGAAATTTTTAACGTATCAACCACAATTCGCATGCTGTCTTTGCGAGTTGTATCTATTTTTTGTCTAGAAGTATCATTTTTGGGAACTAATTGGTGAAAAGAATTGGCAAATGAGCTTTCTGTACGAAATGTTAATATCCCCAAAATAAGGGTCAGAACAATAGCCAGCCTAGTTTTTACGTTAATTTTAAGGATTCTACTCATGATCAGATTGGCAAAATTAAGTCTAAACTGTGTAAATGGGTAATATGCTCTATTCCCTTTAACGAAATGATATGATGAAAAGATATATTGCTGCTTCGATTTTGTTAAGTTTTGGTTTAATTATTTGTTCTTCATATACAGATAAAGACAAAAAACCTTTGCAAAAACAGCCTTTAAAAAGGATAGTAATAGATGCCGGACATGGTGGAAATGACGGAGGGGCTAGAGGAAAATATTCAAACGAAAAAGATATTGCATTGGCAGTTGCTTTACGTTTAGAGAAAATGATGGGAGAAGCTATCCCAGACATTGAAATAGTAATGACCAGAAGGACGGATGTTTTTGATAATGTAACCAAAAAAGCAGAGATAGCCAATTCATTCAAAGGGGATTTATTCCTCTGCATCCATGCAAATAGTGCAGATCCAATCAGGAATAGTGAATTTGTTGGGTATAAAACTGAAACATATTACAAAGGCAAAGGCAAGAAGAAAAAAAAATATACCCGAAAAGTAAAAGATTACAGGTATTGGACTACCCCAAACCCTGCTCGTGGAACTGAAACATTTATCTATCCAGTAGATAAAACCAGTGGCAGGATGAATGCGCTCAGTAAAAATGAGGATATCGATATGGATAGTGTATCGTTAAAAGCGATGCAGGATTTAGAAAAAAATGATCCTACTAAAATGATGTTATTAAGCATGAAAACCCAAACTTTTTTCCAACGTAGTGCCGATTTAGCGCTTACCATTGAAGATGAGTTTAAAAAGGTAGGAAGAGTAAGTAGAGAAGCCAAACAGCGCAAAGAGGGCATATTTGTATTATATGCGGTAGCAATGCCTGCAGTTTTAGTAGAAACAGGATTTATTTCTAACCCAGAAGAAGAAGATTATTTAAATAGCGAAGAAGGACAAAATGAAATATGCGAAGTAATAATTAAGGCTGTTAAGCGATATAAGTTTTCCTTAGAAAAACAGTTGGGAAATTCGGGGAATACCAATGGCCGTAAATAATTTCATTATTCTATTTTTAACAAATTACCCATTTAGAAACCCTAAATTTGTAGCTACATTGAATAACCACATAGCCAATGACCATTTCGAACGAAACAAAAGTAGGTGCATTAACAGCCATTTCTATTACATTATTGATTCTCGGGTTTAACTTTTTGAAAGGTAAAACCATTCTTAAAACAGGGAATTATTTACATGCAAAATATGCAGATACAAAGGGCATCATGATATCTAACCCAGTATATGTAAATGGATACCAGGTTGGCGCGGTTGCAGATATCGAAAACGAAGATGTGTCTTTAAAGAGTATCATTATTTCTATCAAATTAAAAGGGAATTATGAAATACCCCAAAATTCTATTGCAGTAATCAATAGCAATCCACTTGGTTCTCCAAGTATTGATATTCGATTGGGAAATTCCAAGTCCTTTTTTAAGTCTGGGGATACCATTACCACAGCTGCAAGTGCAGGATTATTGGGGGGTGTAATAGATAAATTAACTCCAGTTGCAGATCAATTAAAGGAAACCATCAAAAGTTTAGACGCTGTGATGAAAAATATCAACACCATTTTTGATCCAACTACTAAGAATAATTTACAATCGGTTATTGCCAATGTAAATAAAACAACGGCTAGCCTAGTGGCTTCTTCTGCATCTTTAGAGTCTATGTTACAAGCTCAAACTGGAACCATTGCTCAATCAATGAAAAATGTAAACAGTTTTACCAAGAACCTTAGTGACAATAATGACAAGATCACCAAAACACTCGAAAATGTAAGTAAGGCCTCAGATAATTTTTCTAAAGCAGATATCAATGGTTCGGTAGAAAAATTAAAGACAGCAATTACGAATTTGAATTCAATTATGACAAAAATCAATTCAAATGAAGGCTCAATGGGCAAATTAATGAATGATCCCAGTTTGTACAATAATTTGAATAATACCATCAAAAGTGCCAATACTTTAGTAGATGATCTTCGCGTACATCCTAAGCGTTATGTGAATATATCTGTATTTGGCAAAAAAGATAAAACTGGCCCATTAATGGCTCCCATAGCAGATTCTACCAATAGAAAATAATAAATGATTGTAAAGAAACTTGGATACTTATTCTTGATCATTGCTTTGAATGGCACACCTTCTATCCTATTGGCTCAAAGACAAAATTCAGATACTACCATCCGAGAAGGTAATCGTTTAGATATCGTTTTTGCAGAGCGATATAATTACCAAAAATTAGATTCAGCAAATGAGTTTATCTCATTGGTAGGAAAAGTGCAAGTACGGCAAGGGAATACGCTATTCTATGCAGATAGTGCAGTGTTGAATCGCCAATTAAATTCATTGGAAGCATTTGGTAACGTGTATATTAATGATGCCGATAGTATACATACCTACGCCCAATACTTAAAATATTTGGGGAAAGAAAAAAAAGCATTCCTTAAGAACAAAGTAAGACTTACCGATGGTAAAGGTGTACTTACCACTGAAGAATTAGAATATGATGTGAACGTAAAAATCGGTACTTACTTAAAAGGCGGAAAATTAGTGAGTGAAAAAACTACACTTACGAGCACAGAAGGATATTATTATGGAGATACGAGGGATGTTATTTTTAAACGTAAAGTGGTGATGATCGATCCGGAAAATAAAATCACCAGTGATACTTTGCAATACAATACTGGAACCAAGATTGCTACATTCACTTCTCCCACTAACATATTAAATACCAAAGAAAAAAGAACCATAAAAACCAGGGAAGGTTTTTATGATATGAAAAATAAGAAAGCAGAATTGTATAAAAGATCAATCATTGATGATAGTACTTATACTTTTACGGCTGATGAAATGGCTTTTGATGATTCTACTGGATTGGGTGAATTTAGGGGCAATGCGGTTTACAGAGGAAAAGATACTGCACAGGGATTTGACATGATCGCCAATAATATTAAAACCAATAAAAAAACCAATTCATTACTTGCAACACAAAAGCCTTTGTTGCTCATTAAACAAGGGGTCGATTCCATTTATATTACAGCTGATACTTTATACTCTGCCAAATTATCTGATTTTATGAAAACCCGGAAAGTTCCCGTGATCAGAGAAACAAAACCTACTCCTTTTATTACAGATAAGAATGTAGAAGATAGCAGTGATAAGTTTTTTGAAGCTTTTTTTAATGTCCGAATTTTCTCAGATTCATTGCAAGCGGTTGGCGATAGTTTATTTTATTCATTAAAAGACTCTGTTTTTAGATTGTTTAAATCTCCAATAGTATGGACTCAAGAGAATCAAATTTCAGGAGATACGATTTATTTATTTATCAAAGAAAAGAAACCAGAAAGATTAATTGTTTTTGAAAATGCCATGGCCATTAATCGTGTAGACAGTAGCGATTATTTTAACCAGCTAAAAGGCACTACCATTAATGCTTTTTTTACTGATGGAAAAATTGATAAGATGAGATCGAAAGGAAATGCTGCAAATATTTATTATGCGCAAGATGATTATAAAAAATTCATTGGAGTAAATAAATCTTCATCTGATATTATCGATGTTCTTTTCGATGATGGCAAAGCGCAAAGAGTACTTTTTTTAAGGGGTTTGGAAGGCACTACCTATCCTATGCGGCAAATCAATCATGAAGAGTTGAAATTAAGGGGATTCAAATGGCAGAATGCAAAAAGACCAAAATCTAAATTTGATATTTTATCTAATTAATTGATCGAACAAGCATGCCTGTACTTTCATTTTTTAAAAATACATTTGTTGATCCTTTAAAAGAATTCATGCATGATAGTAAATCAATTGGTATTATTTTATTATCAACTACAGTAATTTCAGTCCTATTAGCCAATTTTTCTTCTAGTTCAGCTTGGTACACAAGTATATGGCAATTTAGTTTTGATGGAACAGACAGTCATCATATTCATCTAGGATGGTTAAATTTACCTAACTCCGTTTTGACAGTGATCAATGATTTTTTAATGGCCATTTTCTTTTTTTTGGCAGGAATGGAAATAAAAAGAGAATTGGTACAAGGAGAGCTTTCATCGTTCAAACAATCTTTATTGCCAGTAGTTGCTGCAATTGGTGGAATGATAGTGCCTGCAATAATATATACACTGTTCAATAAAGGAACCCCATTTATAAAAGGATGGGCTGTACCTATGGCAACCGATATTGCTTTTACTTTAGGAGTTGCTTCATTACTATGCAAAAGAATCCCATTGTCTTTAAAAATTTTCATTACCGCACTTGCTATTATTGACGATTTAGGTGCTATTGTGGTCATTGCTTTATTTTATGGTGATCAATTGCAGTTACTTTACCTTTTACTAGCAACTTTAATAATGATTACTCTTTGGTTCTTAAACAATCGAAAGGTCTCCTTTAGCTGGTACAATTGGGTACTTGGAATTCTTTTATGGTATGCCATGTATAATTCAGGTATTCACGCAACTATTGCTGGTGTATTGTTTGCGTTTATGATTCCTGTAAACAAATTGACATCATTAGAAATGAAATTTCATTCTCCGGTCTATTTTTTAATTATGCCTGTTTTTGCTTTGGCAAACACAGCCATTGTTTTTCCGGCAAATAGTGTACAATTAATTAATACCACCTATAGTTGGGGTATTCTTTTTGGTTTATTGATCGGAAAGCCTTTGGGAATTGTTAGTGCTTGCTTTTTGGTGATTAAAAATAAATTCTCCAATTTGCCCATTGGCACCAATTGGTACCAATTAATAGGAGCTGGAATACTTGCTGCAATAGGATTTACCATGAGTATTTTCTTATCAACCCTTGCTTTTATAAATCACCAAGAACAGGATATTGCAAAAATTGCCGTATTACTTACAAGCTTCATAGCTATTATTATTGGGTATATTTGGTTTGTCGTACCAAAAAACGATATTGGATTTCAAGAGCAAACATAATATGTTCAGTCAGCAAATTATATCAATTAAATGTTCATTTTACATATTGATGATAGCTGTTTCTTTTATTTCTACTACTGGTTTTGCGCAACAAAAACCATTTGCTGATTCTGTTTTTTTTCTAGCGAATAAAAAAGGATTATTGGGCAAAATCGGTAAATCAGTTTCTGTCAACCAAATTCCCGAAATTTTACCAGATAATGGGGCTTCTAAAAATGAGGACGAGTTTTCGGCATTTGGAGGGAAAATAATTAGAAAAATTTTAATACAAAAGCTTGGTTTTAATAAATCTGTTTATGATACAGCGAATAATAAAAAAACTTTTTTATCCAATTTAGGAGATGCGCTGCATACGAGCACAAGAAAACAAGTAATTCGGAATAATTTGTTTTTTTCTGAAGGTGATTCATTACATCCGAATCTATTGGCTGACAACGATAAATTTTTACGTGATCTAAGTTTTTTACAAGATGCAAAGATTCTGGTGAGTGATTCCTATGTGAATGCCGACTCAGTGGATATTATTATTGTATCAAAAGATGTATTTCCTATTGGAGGAAGTTTGAGTGAAGCCAGTGCCGATAAAGTTATTTTTGAAGTGAATGATGATAATCTATTTGGTTCTGGAGATCGGATTCAAATACAAAACTTAATTGATGCAAATAGAGGTCCTAGTTTCGGATTTGGTGCAGAATATCGAAAAAGAAATATGGGTGGGACCTTTATTAACTTAACAGTAGGTTACAATAACCAAAACCCTACATTTAATACTGGCAGAAGAGAAGAACAATCGGTTTACATAAGAGGGGAACTCCCATTGGTTAGCCCCTATCATTCTATTACTGGCGCTTTTGAACTCTCTAGAAATACAACTGTAAACCGATATGTAAGTGATTCTATTTATCAAAAATTTAACCAATATAGTTTTTCAAATATAGATGCATGGATTGGCCTAAGTATAGGTGCTAAGAAGAATTTAAGGTATAATTTTTCAACTAGAAAAAAAGAACTTATTTCACTTCGTTTATTAAATAGAGATTTTTCAAATGTACCAACAATCACTTCTATTACTTACGATAGCAGGTATACCGATTTAAGGGGATTACTTACTACATATACCATATTTCAACAAGACTTTTACCATACTAATTTTATTTATGGATTTGGTAGAAATGAAGATATTCCAGAAGGCTTTAATTTATCTTTTACTGGAGGATGGACCAATCAAAATGAGTTTTCGAGATTGTATTTTGGTGCAGATTATCAAAGAAGTTATTTCGGAAATAAGAGTAAATATTTAAACTACAATATCAAACTAGGTGGATATTATAATGACAATAGATTAGAGGATATCAGTTTTTTAGCAAGTGTTGAAACTTTTACAAAATTGAGAAAATTAGGAGCTTCTACTTGGTATTTAAGACATTTTCTAAGCGGTAGCTTTACACAACAGATTAATACTTTTTTAAATGATCCATTGAGGCTCTCTAGTATTTATGGTTTACCCGTCAATAGAAATCCAACTACTATTTCTTCAGGAAGAGTAACTGTAAATATGGAATCCGTTTTTTACAATACTTGGAGTTTTGCAGGATTTAGGTTTGCTCCATTTGGATTTGCCAATCTCTCTTATCTGAAAAATTCCGGTAGCCCTATTTTCGATGGTGATTTTTACAGTGCATTTGGAGCCGGAGTAAGAACCCGTAACGAAAATTTAGTTTTTGGAACCATGGAACTAAAAGCATTCTATTTCCCTAGAACAATAGATAATATGAAACAATGGAATGTTACATTTACCACTGACTTAAAATTTCGATATAGTACTCAGTTAGTAAGAAGACCTGACGTAGTTCAAGTAAATTAATTAGCCGTTTATCCTAAAAAATGAATATTTATCAACTTTTTTTTGTCAATTTGGTTATCAATAAAAATACAACTATGAAGAAATTAGTACTATTTTCTGCAATCGCACTCATTTTTATGACAATTGGATCGGCCTGTGCTCAAAAGCCAAGCCCAGCTGCTACAGCAACAGGAACACTTCAAAGTGGTACTGTAATCACTATTAATTATGGTTCTCCTGCATTAAAAGGAAGAACAATAGGTAAAGATGTAGAACCTATGCAAGGTAAAGTTTGGAGAGCTGGTGCAAATGATGCTACCGTATTTGAAATTAGCAAGGACGTTACTATTAACGGGAAAGCTTTGCCAGCAGGGAAATATGGTTTTTTTACCATTAATAATGGAACTGATTGGACCCTCATTTTCAATAAAACCTGGAAGCAATGGGGAGCATTTAGTTATAAAGAAGCTGATGATGCAATTAGAGTAAATGTTACACCTACTACTGCAGCATCGTCAATGGAACGCTTAACTTATACTATTTCAAGTACTGGAAAAGTGTCATTGAATTGGGGTACCGTACAAGTTGAATTCAGCGTTAAATAATAATTTTGTTTTCTCCTAAAAATATGGAAAGATTTAAAAAGTCCCGGCTGCTTTAGCTTGCCGGGACTTTTTAATGTGGGTAATCAACTTTTGGATTCAATTTTTGTTATAATGATAGTTAAATGTGTTGATCTATGGTTCAAGTGTATAATTTTTTGGCTAGCTGGCAATTATTTCCAGAGAAATGTAGTTATGAAAATGGTTTAGCGCCAAAAAATGGCAATTACAAGATTGAAAGTATTCAAAATGGGCATGCCATTTCTTTTATTAGCAATTGGGTAAGTTTAGATAATGAAGCTTTTTATAGTCAATATGAAATTATTCCCGATGATCAATCAAGACAATTCAGTAACACTGAATTAGCTGATACCTATATTTCTACTATCATCAATTCTTCAACACTTCAATTGCAACTTTATAAAAATGAGGTTTTAATATTGAATGTACTCCATGAAATAATGCCTAATGGGTACTTAAAAGTTACCCAAGAAGGTACTAACAAATCTCAAGTAGCATTTAAGAATGTAGAAATTTATCATAAACAGTTAAGTGTTTTACCTTATGCATCATCTGTATCTGGGGTTGTAATTCGCCCAACTAAGGAAGGTGTTATTAAACACAAGGCCTTAAGTGCAATGGAAGATCAAACCAACATGCAATTGGATCAGATCAGGCAACAGATTGAATTATTAGCAAAACAGGCGCAAGAAATAAGAAAAAGAAAAGAACTGAGCATGATGATCTATGAGACACGGCTCTCCTTTAAGCCTCAAATTGGACATATATACCATTTGTACGAGAAGAAGGACGGAAACCATTTACTATCGCTTGTAGGGCCAAATGAATGGGGCCCTTCTGGGCCATTTAAACAATTTGTTTCCTCCGTAAAGTTATTGGCCGATCATACTTGGGTAGAAATTTCTGCTTAATTTTAAGCAATCAATTTGCTTAAAATGGCTAAACCTTCTTTGTACAATAGTACAACTCATCAATTAATACGATCTAGGGTTGAATCTCTTTCACCTGATAGTCCACAAAAGTGGGGTAAAATGAATTTACCTCAAACGATGACTCATTTAAGAAAGGCAGTTGAGACAGGGCTTAGAAAAGGGCCAACCAAATTTTCAATCATCTCCTTTTTGTTCGGACCATATATTAAAAAAATGGTTATGAGTGATACACCTTACAAAGAAGGGTTACCCACTGCTAAAAAAATGATCATCACCGATGAGCGTGACTTTGATATTGAAAAAACTAAATTATTAGCAACCTTAGACAAGTTTGTAAATAGTAAAGAGGAATTTCCCTCAACTATTAATCATCCATTATTTGGTAAACTAACAGAAGAAGAATGGGGATATAGTCAATGGAAACATTTCGATCATCATTTAAGACAATTTAGCGCATAAAATAAAGATCTTTAGAAACAAAAAAAGCTGTCCGATTGAGACAGCTTTTTAAATTAATTAATGATTAATTATTTGGCTAATTTCTTTTGTAGTTCTGCATCTATTGCATCTAAGAATTCTTCCGTATACAAATAGTGTTCACCATGTTTTACTTTATTGCCGTATATACAAACAGCTAAATCTTTAGTCATTTTGCCACTCTCTACAACCTCTACACACACTGTTTCGAGCGCAGTACAAAAATCAACCAGGGCTTGGTTATTATCTAATTTACCTCTGAATTCTAATCCTCTTGTCCATGCAAAAATCGAAGCAATTGGATTGGTAGATGTTGGATTGCCTTTTTGATACTCTCTGAAATGTCTGGTAACAGTACCATGAGCAGCTTCTGCTTCCATCACATTTCCATCAGGAGTTACTAATGTAGAAGTCATTAAACCCAAAGATCCAAAACCTTGAGCAACGGTATCACTTTGTACATCGCCATCATAATTTTTACACGCCCAAACAAAATTGCCATTCCATTTCAACGCACTGGCAACCATATCATCAATTAATCGATGTTCGTATGTGATGCCTGCATCGGCATACAATTGTTTAAATTCTTTTTGATAGATGTCTTCAAAAATATCTTTGAAACGACCATCATATTTTTTTAGAATAGTGTTTTTAGTAGAAAGATACAATGGCCATTTCTTAATTAAAGCTTGATTAAAACAAGCTCTTGCGAAACCAATAATACTTTCATCGGTATTGTACATTGCTAAAGCAACGCCATCTCCTTTAAAATTATACACTTCATATTCCTGTATTGTTCCGTCTTCTCCTTCAAACTTAACAGTTAATTTTCCTTTCCCTTTTGTTACAAAATCGGTAGCACGATACTGATCTCCAAATGCATGTCTACCAATACAGATTGGGGCAGTCCAGTTTGGAACTAATCTTGGTACATTTTTGCAAACGATTGGCTCTCTAAAAACAGTTCCATCTAAAATATTTCTGATGGTACCATTTGGGCTCTTCCACATTTGTTTGAGCTTAAATTCTGCAACCCTAGCTTCATCAGGTGTAATGGTGGCACATTTAATACCTACCCCATATTGTTTAATTGCATTGGCAGCGTCGACGGTTACTTGGTCATTGGTTTCATCACGATATTCCATTCCAAGGTCGTAATATTTGATATCCAATTCTAAGTAGGGTAATATTAATTTTTCTTTGATAAACTTCCAGATTATCCTGGTCATTTCGTCTCCATCTAACTCTACTACTGGATTTGCAACTTTAATTTTTTGCGACATGCTTTGTTTTTTATTGTTTCGAGGAGATCAAAGATATTGAAATAATCAGCATTATTCTGTATTAAACATTGACAATCAATACAGGAATAGCCAATTGGTGCCGAACATCTTCTATCGTTTCACCAAAAATATAGTCCTTCAGTCCTGCATGACGATGGGCCCCCATTACCAGCATATCGATATTTGATGCTTTCACTATTCTTACAATTTCATTCACCCGATTATGATAGCCTAAAATACCTTCAACATGATAACCCTTATTGGAGAGCTGATTTACATAAGATTCTAGTCTTTCTTTGTCTTTTCGTGTTTCAGCATCGTCACTGGCTGCTTCTAGGTATTTGGCAGAGACGCTTTCAACAATATGTAGTAAAACATAAGAAACTTCTTCATTTCCTTGAGCTAATGCATGTGCAATTAATTTTTCATCAGAAGGCGAAAATTCTAATGCAATAGCAATTCTGTTCAATTGGTTTACTTGTAAATGTTCTAATAATGGTGCATCCCCGTGCATCAAAGCGTCTTTGGCTACCTTTCTTTTTTGAAGGATTGGATAAAAAGTCATTGTGAGAAACAACCAAATAAAAGCAAGAATAGCAATTACAATGAAAATTTTAGGAACGATTCCGATAGAAGAATTCAATAATTCTTTGGCTTCATTTGAAACCAGATTCACATTCAAAATGATTAAAATAGCTGCAACTAGCCATGCAAATATTTTGGTTGAAATGCCAATTGCAAACTCCCCCATAGCCGATTTATCACTTACAAAATGGATCAATGGTATTACCGCATAGCCCAATTGAAGGCTTAGAATTACCTGACTAAATACCAATAAATCGTCTACTTTATCTACACCATAAATCAAAATCACTAAAACAGCGGGCACAATAGCTATCAATCTGGTAATTAATCTTCGTAGCCAAGGATTAATTCTTAATTGCAAGTAACCTTCCATAACTATTTGACCAGCAAGTGTTCCTGTTAAAGTTGAACTTTGCCCTGCAGCAATCAAAGCAACGGCAAAAAGTATTGGAGCCAAGGCCGATCCCAATAATGGTTGTAACAATTTATGTGCATCCTCAATTTTGGCAACCTGCGTATTTCCTGTTTTAAAAAATACGGTTGCTGCTAAAACCAAAATAGCTGTGTTCACTAAAAAAGCAGCATTCAATGCTATTGTACTATCAATGAAATTATATTTTAGGGCAGTTTTAATACCTTCTTTTGTGGGAGCTATTTTTCTGGTTTGAACCAGTGCAGAATGTAAGTATAAGTTATGCGGCATAACTGTAGCGCCAATTATCCCAACAGCAATATATAAAGCTTTGTCATTGAGTTTTGAGGGAATTAATCCTTTAGCTACTTCCAACATAGGAGGCTGTGCGAGCAATATCTGCACCAAAAAAGAAGCACCGATCACTACAACAAGACCAATAATAAAAGCTTCCATTTTTCGAATGCCATATCGCTGCAATAATAAAAATAGAAAAGTATCTAATACGGTGATGGCTGTACCCCAAACAATAGGAATTCCGGTTAATAAATGAATTCCAATTGCCATGCCCAATACCTCAGCCAAATCACATGCTGCTATGGCCAATTCCGCTAAAATATAGAGGCAAAAATTGACCAATGGAGGGTAAACTTCCCGATTGGCTTGCGCTAAATCCCTTCTTCTTACAATACCCAATCTGGCACTTAAACTTTGTAATAAAAGTGCCATTAAATTGCTCATTAATAATACCCAGATCAATTTGTATCCAAATTGTGCTCCGCCTTGTAAATCGGTGGCCCAATTTCCTGGATCCATATAACCCACACTTACTAAATAAGCAGGGCCAATATATGCCAATACTCTTTTAAAGCCTTTTCTAGGCAAAGTGGTATCAACCGACTCATGCACTTCGCTTAAAGAGTTTTCAGGATGTATTCTCATTATTAATAATTGGGATAAATCTAAATTTATTCGGCCATCTTAACAAACAAAAAATGGGCAAAGCCACTATTAAGCGTATTTTTATTACAAATATTCGGGTATGAATAAATGGATTGGTGCATTGTTGATTGTACTCATTTTTGGTTGTAAAGAAAAACAAATTGACCTTTCGGGTGATGTACCATTAAAGCAAAAAGACTTCTTTGGTATCTTCAAACCGATCAGTCTCCCCTATTCTGTAAGTGATACTAATATAGATAAAAATGCTGATACGCTTAGTATTGGCATTAAAGCATTTTTACAATTTTTCCCGGATAGTGCATTTGCCAATGTTACAGGAAAAAATAGAAAATTAATCATTCATCCAATTGGCAAAATTGAAAAAGAAAAAGAACATTACTATTTAGTTTTAATTACACAGCAAAAATTAAAAAAGTTAGTTGTGTTTGTAACAGATAAAAAAAATAAATTCTTAGGAGTAAAAGAATTATTACACAACGATTACAACGATGAATATGCACATTCATTATCGATCAATAAAGAGCCAACATTTTTAGTTATTAAAGAAAAAATGGGCAAAGATAATCAGATACAATTTTCAAGAGCGGGTTGGATATACAATGATGTGGGTATTTTTATGGTGGTTATTAATGACTCCAATGAAGATCCAAAAAAGTCAGAAGTGATCAATCCATTAGATACATTGCCAAGGAAAAATAAATTCAGTGGAGATTATGTAAAAGACAAAAAGAATTATGTTTCTATTCGGGATGGAAAGGACTTAAATAATTACTCATTTTTTATTCACTTTGAAAGAAATGAAGGTGCTTGTATAGGAGAATTGAAAGGAAATCTTCAAATGAAAAAGCCCAATAGTGGCGTATTTAATGAAAATGGAGACCCTTGCATCATTGATTTTATTTTTGAAGGGAATGAAATTACTTTAAAAGAACAAGGCAGTTGTGGAAATCATCGTGGAATCAAATGCTTTTTCAATGATTCCTTTACCAAAAAGAAAGAACCCAAACAAAAAGTCTCCAAAAAGCGATAGTCATCGTTTGCATTAAGGTTTATCCACGTATGTTAATGTGTAAAAATTACATTTTTACTATTTTCTCTTATATTGCACCGAGAATAGTTAACCAAACAAATACTTATGAGTTTTAGAAATTACCAAGTTCCTTATGCAATCAACGAACAGTATGCTAAGAAAGCAGCATATTTCTCTATGGAATTCGCAATACATCAACCTTTAAAAATTTATAGCGGTGGATTGGGTTATTTAGCAGGTTCTCATTTGAGAAGTGCCTACGAATTAAGACAAAACATGATCGGTGTTGGTATATTATGGAAATATGGATATTATGATCAAGCAAGAAATCAAGATCAGACTTTACAGGTTACTTTCATGGAAAAAAATTATAGCTTCCTGGAAGACACTGGAATTAAATTTCAAATATTGATTCACGAACATCCGGTTTGGGTGAAAGCGTTTTATTTGAATCCAGAAACTTTTAAAAGCGCTCCTCTCTTTTTATTGAGTACCGATTTACCAGAGAACGATTATGTTTCTCAAACCATCACCCATAGATTATACGATGCTAATGTTGCTACCAAAGTAGCACAGTTTATTTTATTAGGAGTAGCAGGAGCAAAATTAATAGATGAGTTGTCCTTCAATCCAGATGTATATCATTTGAATGAAGCACATGGTATATCTTCTGCATTTTATTTATTGAATAAATATAAGAGTGTAGAAAAAGTAAAAGAACGTTTGGTATTTACTACGCATACTCCAGAAGAAGCAGGTAATGAAAAACACGATATTTATTTGTGTCATAAAATGAGCTACTTCTGTGGTTTAAGTATTGATGAAGTAAGAAAGCTTACAGGAATTACAGACGATCAATTTAATCACTCATTGGCAGCACTTCGATTTGCTCGTAAAGCAAACGGCGTATCAGCTTTACATGGTGTTGTTAGTAGAGAGATGTGGAAAGACTATGAAGGAATTTGCCCTATTACATCTATTACCAATGCACAGAATTGGTACTACTGGTCGGACAAGCAGATGTATAAAGCAATGGAAGCAAAAGATGATGTTGTATATGACGATCGCAAAAAGTTTTTAAAGAAAAGGGCTTTCGAAATTGTAGCCGATCAAACTGGTAAAGTTTTCGATCCTAATGTTTTAACCATTGTTTGGGCTCGTCGTTTTGCAGGATACAAGCGTGCGGATATGCTTACCTATGATATGGAGCGATTCGAAAAAATGCTCAACAATACAAAATACCCTGTTCAAATTATTTGGGCAGGAAAACCTTACCCAGTAGATTATCCTGCAATTTCACAATTCAATAATTTAGTTCATTTGAGCAAAAATTATAAAAATGTAGCAGTATTAGTTGGATATGAATTGGCTTTAAGTAAGCGATTAAAACAAGCATCTGATGTTTGGTTGAATAACCCTAGAGTTCCTAGAGAAGCATCGGGTACTTCAGGTATGACGGCTGCTATGAATGGTGCTGTGAATTTTTCAACTGATGATGGCTGGATACCAGAATTCATCAATCATGGAAACAATGGTTTTGTTGTTCCTAAAGCAGATTACGAAAATATGTCTCAACACGATCAGGACGAATATGATTTGAATAAAGCATATGAAATATTAGAACAGCAAATCATTCCAATGTATTATGATAATTTTGATACATGGAGACAGATCATGAAAAATGGTATGATGGATGTTCGTTTCCAATTTGATAGTAATCGAATGGCACAAGAATATTACGAGATCATGTATAAATAATTTCCCTATTAAACAGCGTACAGAACAATACCCTCCCAGTGTGAGGGTATTTTTTTGTGCTTACATAACCTTTCCTTAGTAAATTTGTTGTAACATTATGCCTAACAAAATTATTATTGCTATTACCGGAGCCAGTGGATCTATTTATGCCAAAATGATCTTAGATAAATTAGTATTGATGAAAGATCAATATGAATCTGTTGGGATAGTAATGAGTAAGAATGCCAAAGATGTTTGGCAAACAGAGCTAGGCAATGATAGATATACACAATATCCTTTCCCTATTTATGAAAAAAACGATTTTACTGCTCCATTTGCATCGGGATCTGCCAAATATAACACCATGATTGTTGCGCCCTGTAGTATGGGTACTCTAGGAAGAATCGCAGCGGGAATTAGTGATGATTTAGTTACTAGAGCCGCCGATGTAATTTTAAAAGAAAGAAGAAAGTTGATTTTATTAGCAAGAGAAACTCCTTACAATCTTATCCATATTCGCAATATGGAAACCGTTACTTTGGCAGGAGGAATAATTTGCCCGGCTACTCCATCTTTTTATAGCTTACCTAAAACTATCGAAGAATTGGCGGGTACTGTTGTAGATCGAGTGTTGGATTTAGCAGGGTTAGATATCCAGTCTTATCGTTGGGGTACTCAAAAATAAAACCGATAGATCATTTCATTAAGAAACAGATCTACCGGTTTGTAATATTCTTCTATTTTAAGACTCTGCTTTAGCTTCTTCTTCTTCTAATCTTTCTTTGAAAGTAAAAGTGAGTTGACCTAATTCTTTATTGAGATCAGCTACCAAAACATCACCTTGTTTGATGGTCATTTTCATGATCTCTTCCGCCAAAGGATCTTCTAGATATTTTTGAATGGCTCTGTGTAAAGGACGAGCACCAAACTGAACATCGTAGCCTTTCTCAGCAATAAAGTCTTTTGCATCTGGCGTTAATTCTAAAGAGAATCCAAGGTTTAGTAAACGCTTAGAAACACCCGTCATTAATATATCAATGATATTGAAGATATTTTCTTTGGTTAAAGAATTAAATACCACTACATCATCAATACGATTCAGGAACTCTGGAGAGAATGTACGCTTCAATGCTTTTTCAATTACCGCTTTATTATTCTCTTCGGCATTTTGCATTCTGGTTGCAGTAGCAAATCCAACACCATCGCCAAATTCTTTCAATTGGCGTACACCAATATTAGAAGTCATGATGATCATGGTATTTTTAAAATCTACTTTTCTGCCAAGGCCATCGGTTAATTGACCATCATCTAATACTTGCAATAAAATATTGTAAATATCCGGATGTGCTTTTTCAATCTCATCCAATAAGATCACACTGTAAGGTTTTCTTCTAACTTTTTCAGTCAACTGACCACCCTCTTCGTAACCCACATATCCAGGAGGAGCACCAATTAAACGGCTGACAGTAAATTTCTCCATGTACTCACTCATGTCAATGCGAATCAAAGCATCTTCAGAATCGAACATATACCTAGCCAATGCCCTAGCCAATTCGGTTTTACCTACACCCGTTGGGCCAAGAAAAATAAATGATCCAATTGGTTTTTTAGGATCCTTTAATCCTACTCTATTTCTTTGAATAGCACGAACTACTTTGTTAATTGCTTCGTCCTGGCCTATTACCATGCTACGCATGTCTTCGCTCATTCTGCGAAGCTTCTCTGTTTCGGCTTGAACCATACGCTTCACAGGTATACCAGTCATCATGCAGATTACTTCAGCGATATTCTCTTCCGTAATTGGGTAACGCTTGTGCTTACTTTCTTCTTCCCAAAGGCCTTTTGCTTTTTCTAATTCTTCGCCCAATCTTTTTTCTGTATCACGCAAAGAAGCAGCTTCTTCAAAACGCTGGCTTTTTACCACTTTATTCTTCTCGTTCTTAACCTCTTCTATTTTCTTCTCAAGCTCAACAATACTTTCTGGAACATTGATGTTTTTTAAATGTACACGAGCTCCCACTTCATCCATTACATCAATGGCTTTATCGGGCAATAAACGATCTGTCATATATCGATCACTTAATTTTACACAAGCTTCTATAGCATCATCGCCATAAATAACATTGTGAAAATCTTCGTACTTCGACTTAATATTATTCAAGATCAAAATTGTTTCCTCCACACTAGGCGGCTCGATCAACACTTTTTGAAATCTTCTGTCTAATGCACCATCTTTTTCAATATGCATTCTATACTCGTCTAAAGTAGATGCGCCAATACATTGGAGTTCCCCTCTTGCAAGAGCCGGTTTAAAAATATTTGAAGCGTCTAAAGAACCAGAAGCACCACCAGCACCAACAATAGTGTGAATTTCATCAATGAACAAAATCACATCTCTGTTTTTTTCCAATTCATTCATGATGGCTTTCATCCTTTCTTCGAATTGGCCTCTGTATTTAGTACCAGCTACTAAAGCAGCTAAATCCAATGAAATAACTCTTTTATCGAATAGTACCCTACTTACTTTGCGTTGAACAATTCTGAGTGCAAGGCCTTCTACAATGGCCGTTTTACCCACACCAGGCTCTCCAATTAAAATAGGGTTATTCTTTTTTCTTCTACTTAAGATCTGACTGACACGCTCAATCTCCTGTTCTCTTCCTACGATTGGATCGAGATTACCCGCTTCAGCCAATTTGGTGATATCCCTGCCGAAATTATCCAATACAGGTGTTTTACTTTTGGCAGCGCCTGGAGCTTGCTTTCCTGAACGAGATTGTTGGTAACCAGACCCTTTTTTCTCTTCATCAAAATCATCGTCATTATCGTCCGGAAATTCGCTTCTTGGAGGAGGATTGGTAGTTCCAACCATTCCAATTTCATTGCGGAACAAATCATAATCAATATCAAATTGATTCAAAATCTGAGTAGCAATATTTTCTTTGTTCTTTAGAATACTTAACATCAAATGCTCCGTTTCAACCAAAGGGCTTTTTAATGCTTTAGCTTCTAAAACGGTTACCCTAATCACTTTTTCTGCCTGTTTGGTTAAAGGCAAACTGTTGATATTAGCGATATTCTTACCTGTTTTGTCTTTAACAGCTAATTCTACCTCTTTGCGTAGTTCATAGAGGTCTATATTGAGCTGTTTAAGCACTTTGATGGCAGTATTATCTCCATCGCGGATCAATCCAAGTAATAGATGTTCTGTTCCTATAAAGTCATTTCCTAAACGAAGAGCTTCTTCTCTACTAAAGGAAATAATCTCTTTAACCTGTGCTGAAAAATTATTATCCATAATCTAAATTTGGATTTATACAATTATAACGAATATTTTTGAGTGAAGTTGT
>JANOZT010000010.1:0-2919 GCA_031429515.1 Sphingobacteriia bacterium | reverse complement strand
AAAGAAGATGCATATAGAAGCAGGGCAATAATTCGTAGATTAAAGTACGATTACACAACAGAATACATCAATTTCAATATCGATGAAGTGATGAGTGGTCAAAAATATATCGAACTGACTCGCGAAGATTCTATACAAATTTACCGCATCTCCGACTTGAGGGAAAAATACTATATCACCATCAATGGAGAAATAAATAGACCAGGCATTTTTGAATTTGCCGAAGGAATGTCCGTGCAAGATCTGATTCTTATGAGCGGTGGATACAAAGAAGGGGCTTCACTACAAAAGATTGAGATCTCCCGCAGATTAAAACCAGACGGTTCACAGAAAGATAGCGCAGTGTATTCTCTGATCAAAGAAATCAATCTTTCATCGCTGACTAATAAATCGCCTGAAGCAGATTTTAAATTGAGCCCTTTCGATATTGTTTCTGTTCGTAAATCTCCAATCTACAAAGAACAAATAACTGTAACCATTGAAGGCGAAGTAATTTATCCTGGTAAGTATACTTTATCTGGCAATGAAGAACGAATTTCTGATTTGCTTAAAAGAGCTGGTGGGTTAAAGCAAAAAGGCTTTGCCGCAGGTGCGGTACTCATTCGAAATACTTATAGAGATTTATCGGAATCTGATGCAACCTTGGTAAATACCAAAACCAATTTGAGTAATGCACAGAATGGAAAAGGGTCTGCAATTTTATCATCAAGCGATACCAGTGTAATCAATGATCTATACAAGGAGCAAAAACCTGTTGGTATTCAGCTCGATCAGATTTTGCAAAAGCCAGGAAGTTCTGAAGATTTATTTTTGTTAGAAGGCGATATTTTAAAAGTGCCAAAACAATTACAAACCATACAAACCTTTGGAGCGGTAAATGTTCCCAAGCAAATTGTGTATGTTGATGGAATTAGTTTTAGAGACGCATTAAAAGAAAGCGGTCGTTATAGCATTAATGCCTCTAAGAAAAATTCTTATGTTATTTATCCGAACGGGCAAGTTAGAAAAACAAAAAGTTTTTTATTCTTTCGATCTTATCCTGAAATTCGCCCAGGTACCGAAATTTATGTATCTGCCAAAAAACCAAAATCAAAATTATCCACTGGGGAAGTGATTGGTATTGTTTCGAGCCTTACTTCTTTGGTTACTATTTTAATTGTATTGGCCAATACTTCAAAATAAAAATGTTGGTTATAACCAACAAAAAATCAATAAAATGTATGTTGTATCCAACAATTTGATAAAATCTTAATGAATGCAGCCTAATAATACAGTTCCTACCCTTAAAGTAAACGATGTAATGGATGAATTACAGGCTTTTTTAGTCTACCTATTATCTAAAGCAAAATTATTTTTAGGATTAATGGCATTGGGTTTGTTACTCGCCTTTGTTTATAGCCTGATTCAACAACCTAAATTTGAAGCAAAAGCTTCTTTTATTTTAGAAGAGAAATCGGGTGGAATGGGCGGCGGCTTATCTGGTTTAGCTTCTCAATTTGGATTTGACGTAGGCAGTTTAACAGGAAGTGCAGGATTATTTGCGGGGGACAATATTCTAGACATCATCAAATCGCGAACCATCATCGAAAAAGTTTTGTTGACCAAACTAGATAGTAGTAAAACGCCTAATGGAGAAACCTTGGCTGATTTGTTTTTGCAATGGAGCAAACTCAAAGATAAATGGGCTAATAAACAAGGGCTCAACTCGGTTAGTTTTGGTTCAACTATAAATGGTAAGCCCAATAGCCGTTTGCAAGATTCTGTATTATTGGTGATCTACCAGAAAATCATTAAGAAAAATTTAGCAGTAGAAAGATTGAATAAAAAAGGGTCGATCATTGAAGTAACTACCACCACTCCAAATGAAGTTTTTTCTAAATTATTTACGGAACGCTTGGTTTTAGAAACCATTCGGATGTATGTAGATTTAAAAACCAGTGTAGCTTCCCGTAACATCAGCCGCTTAGAAAAAAGATCGGATTCGTTAATGGAGCTGCTCAATTCTAAATCTTATAAATCAGCATCATTACAAGTATTAGATGCCAATGCCGCTTATAAAACAACGGCTGTGCCGGTAGAAGTTTCGCAAAGAGACAAATCAGTTACCTATGCATTGTATTCCGAAGTAGTGAAAAATTTAGAAGCCAGCAGAATGGGTTTAGCAGGGCAAACACCTGTGATCAATATGCTCGATCAGGCTCGTTATCCTTTAGAAGATCAACAACGGGCACTTTGGTTGCTCTTATTATTTGGAGCTGGTGCTGGTTTTGGCATTGCATTCCTGATTGCTTTTTATACCTACCGTTGAAAAGAATCTTTTTATTAAGGGCCTATGGCGATTTTATTGTTGCGCTGCAATCGCTGATTCATAGTTCAGCAATTGCTTCCTACGAATTAATTGCTTCCTTACACCATCGCCCTTTATTCGAAGCCTTACCTGCTTCGTTGATTCCTGCAAATCTACATATTCGTTTTGTTGATTTTGGCATTGAAGGCCCCATGCTAAGGGCTTTTACCAATCGGCACGTATTGAATTGGGCAACTATACGCGAATTAAAAGCAGTGGCTGATTTTTGTAAACAAAATCCTATACCCGAAGGGGGAGATTTTATGGAGAACACACATCGTAAATGGGTATTGGAATTAGGTACTGGATTAAAATTCAATGTAATTGCTGGTTGGTCTGATATTTATAAAAACTATCATGATTTTTTTAAAACAACAGCTCCAAAAATTCCTTTTAATCGCGCAACAATAAAAAATATTTTAATACTCCCAACAGCAAGAATTACAAAAAGAAATATTCCAGCCACCGTAATAAAAACTATTGCTGCTACTCATAAAGAACATTCGGTCAATATTGCTTATTTTAAAAATTCCGAAAATGGGGGATTGGTGTATTCAAATTTTTCAGAGCTA
>JANOZT010000009.1:0-3043 GCA_031429515.1 Sphingobacteriia bacterium | reverse complement strand
GAAATTACAGGTAGTAAGAGACGGACAACAATTAGATATTACAGTTCCAGAAGGATTCACCAAGCAGATGGTGAAAGATAAAAAGTTCAGTGGATTAGTAACACCACGTTACCCGGTGATTGTAGATTCGGTAAGTAAAACTGCCACCATTTCGAAAGGCGAATTAAGAAAGGGCGATACATTGATAGCGATGAATGGAAAAGGGTTTACGTATTATCAGGAGTTTGATGCAATTAAAAAAGGCTATAGCGATTCATTGGTACAATTGACATTGATCAGGGGAGTAGATACGGTGCAAATAAAAGCATTGGTATCTGATAAAGGATCGATCGGATTTTTTGCGAAGAGTCCATTATTGATCTTAGGAACTGTAACCACGAATTATAGTTTCATAGAATCTATTCCATTGGGAATAACGCATTGTTGGGAAACATTGGATAGATATGTAACAGGCATCAAACAAATATTTACAGGTAAGGTAAATGCGAGTGATTCATTAGGATCTGTTATCAGCATAGGCAATACATTTCCTGGAGTATGGGATTGGGAAAGGTTCTGGACATTGACAGGAATCTTCTCTATCATTTTAGCGTTCATGAATATATTACCCATACCAGCATTGGACGGCGGACACGCATTGTTCACTATTTATGAAATGATCACCGGCCGCAAGCCCGGCGATAAATTCATGGAATACGCACAGATGGTTGGTATGGTATTGTTATTGAGTTTAATGGTTTATGCGTTGGGATTAGATTTCTGGAGATTATTCAAATAGGATTACTGCGTTTGTCGTTAACTTCGCATTTAATTAGGAATTCTATAATTCATAATTCTTAATTCATAATTCCTAATTCTTAAAGGGGCCGTGTTGGTTTTGACAGCATAGGTTACGGTTGGTGTAAGCATGCAGTGCGTTGGATAATTAGCACTTTAATCTGAATATTCAAAACTCAACTGGCAATACTCAGTATGCCATGGCTGCTTAATCAGTGATTAAGTAACCATTTGGGCCGCCGCACAGGTTCGCTTCTTTCCATGTGCCGCCGCCGACTCAAAACAAAAGGAGATGCTGTAACAGAAGGCTGTGACTGTTGCTTAAGATTATCCAGCTAAGCGGTAGGTTGGTTTGTTCATTTCCTGCTCATCGCCTACAATTAATAATGAAATAAGCATGTAGAAAGCTAATGGTGGCGATGTTTGGACACCGGTTCGAATCCGGTCGGCTCCACGCGAAACGAAAAACGGCAGGTGAAAACCTGCCGTTTTTTATTATGGTAAGGAGCCGCGTTTACGCGAGCGAGTGAACATAATAAAAAACGCACGCAGGCACTGCGTGGCCGTTTTGAAGTTTCGGCTACCCCCACAACCGGCATCAGCGAACCCGAGCGAAGCGAGGGGAGCTAATCCGGAAAATATTATTTGAATTATAGCTGTTGGTTATAAATTATTCATGAGAATTTAATCTATGCTTGAATTTATTCACTAACTTAGAATCCCCCACGAATTATACACCATTTTTTATTGTGCGAATTAATGTTCGCGAAGTTTAGACCTCTTTGCATTTGAGTGAGGAAATGTGAGTGAGGGTAGTCTCGTATTCTAGTACAATCAAAAAAAAATTATTTTTATTTAAGTACAAATTTTCAATAAATAAAAAAGCAGCATAGTATTAACGTTATCATAAATTAAAGATTTAGAAACTAAATTTTGAAACTCCGATTTTGAAACCTTTATAAAAAAATATTTATATGCACAAAACTATAATTGCTGTTTACGGTAGGAAAAGTGAAGGAAAATCCTCAACTATTAAAAATATTTGTAAGCATATTTTGCAATATTATCCCAATGCTGTACCTTCTATTCCTATAATTGACTATTCTGGAGACATATTACTCACAATACAACTTGGTACAATTAAAATTGGTTTTGAGAGTCAAGGGGACCCGGGAAGCCGAATGCTTTGGAATCATACTGTTGAGAATCTAGCAAAAGTCTATAATTGTGACATTATTATCTGTGCTACAAGGACAGAAGGGGATACCGTTAAAAAGGTTGACTATGTTGCTGACACCTATGGATATCACACTATATGGTTAAGTAGTTTTTGGTCTCCAACACTTAACCATATAGTTTTAAACCAATTTGCTACCGAGTCGGTTGTCGAGATGATTAACGCACTAATTGTTGGGAGACTGTAGATTCTATTTAGGATAGGCAAAAGTCAATTAGGGTATCTGCAAAAATGTGTTTTTATGCTAGTTGGACTAGAGAAAAAATATTCAGGGTTAGTTTTTGAATTGATTAAAATATTTTCAATCAGTAGAAGACCTTGCGAATGAAAAACACATTTGGCTAAGACCTCAATTGATAGAGTAAAATCATAAATTTTACAGTTAAATTTTAAATTAAATGAGTATAGAGAGAAATTTCAACAAATACCTTTTCAATCTTGTAAAATCAAGTGCAATGGAGAACAAGGTTGCAAAGACAGTTGTTCTCAACTTTCAACGGCTAAACCGAGAAACAAAAGAAAAATTCTTCGAGAGTATAATGTTGGCTTACACGAATTTTACAGATTCCGGTTTTGACAGTATAAAATTTGAAGAATCCGTAATTTCCGAATCTTCATCTGCAAAAAAAGATTTTAGACTAAAATCTGTTCGCCTTGCTAATGTTCGTGGTATTCCTGAATCAAAAAAATCCGTGAAGTATGGTTTTGACCTGTTTGAAGATGGGCAAATTCAAAATGCTGTTTTTTTGGGACCAAATGGTACTGGCAAATCATCACTTTTTGATGCGATTGAATTTATTTACTCTCATGAGGTAGCCGAAAAGAAATTGAGAGTAAAAAATCCAGAGAGCTTAAATGAAAACGACTTTTTGAAATATCTAGAACATTTTAATGAAGCTCCTGAATGTGAGATTGAAACACCATCAGGCAAGTTTTCATTGAGAAATAGGATGTTTAAAACGGATAAAGAACTAAAAACAATTTACCCTGACACCCATTTCATAAGTGATTATGATATTTATAAAATTT
>JANOZT010000008.1:0-42405 GCA_031429515.1 Sphingobacteriia bacterium | reverse complement strand
TGAATCTTGGAAGCTAAATCGGCTGGGCTATCTCTAGGCTCTACTGGGCAGCGTTCCTGAAATACAATATCCCCCTCATCGTAATGTTCGTTTACATAATGGATGGTAATTCCACTTTCTTTCTCCCCCGCTGCAATCACCGCTTCATGTACCCTCATTCCATACATTCCCTTGCCCCCGTATTTGGGTAATAATGCTGGATGAATATTCACGATTTTCCTAGGGTATGCTGCAACTAATTCAGCAGGTATTTTCCATAGAAAACCAGCCAAAACAATAAAATCGATATTTCGCTGTTTTAGGGCCAAAATGCAGCTTTTTGGGCCAAAAAAGCCCTCTTTTTCCACTAAAATGGTCTCAATTTCCCATTTTTTGGCAATTTCCAAAACTCCTGCACCTGCCTTATTGCACACAATTAATACCACCCGGGCATTCAAATTTCCGCTAAAATGTTCAATCATTTTTTCGGCATTGGTTCCTGTTCCAGAAGCAAAAATGGCAATCTGTTGCATGGGGGATTTTTCGTATTTTATCTAGCTCTTTTCTTACTCATGGTATGCCAAATGCGAGTGAGGTATTGTTTAAAAAAAGGAAACTGCCCAAATGGTACACTCACTATCAACACACAAATTGGCCATAACAATGTTACGAGCAATATATAAATAATCACATACTCCGTTCCTCGCTCAATTGAAGAATAAGACAATAGCTTTTTAGCTACCCAACTGCAGGAACTTCCTCCTATTGCAAATGTGGAGAAGATCAATGCAAATTGAAACCAGCTCACTTTCCACTTTTCTTTTAACCTTGTAAACATCGCGCGAAGTTGCTATAAATAATTCAGTTATAAGGCAAAAAATCAAGCAGTATTTACAGCATCTTAAAAAAAAGGGGTCGCTTTATTTAATTCCCTCAGAATTATGCAAAAAAAGTTAGAACTGAATGAGTATTTGTCACGCTTGTATCATATTTTTGCACCCGTCAAAGGATATTTTTCCTCACTAGAATCACAGAAGTGTATATGACTTTGCCCAGATCTATAGCCAAAACTTGCCTAACGGCCCTATTTTTTCTCCTCAGTGTGTGTTTGAGTGTTGCAGTAAAAGCACAAGATGGTAAAGCACTTTTCAGTGCCAATTGTGCCTCTTGTCATGCTGTTCACAAGAAGTTAACCGGTCCTGCTCTATCGGGTGTGGAAGACCGCTGGCCTAACAAAACCAACTTGTATGCATGGATTCACAACAGTGCCGCTTTCTTAAAAACAGGAGACACTTACGCCAACAACTTGTACAATGAGTACAATAAAACGGCTATGAATGCTTTCCCTGCTTTAAAGAATGAAGAAATAGACGCTATTCTTGCCTATGTAAAATCGGTTCCTGCTCCAGGTGCTGGTGGTGCTGCTGCTGGTGCAGTAGACCCTGCCGCAGCTAAGGGTGTAGAAGGAGACAATACCTTATTATTTGGAGTACTTACTTTAATATTGGCAGTTGTTGCTTTCATCATGTTACAAGTTAACGCCAACCTTAAGCGTTTAACCGATGAAAAAACTGGCCAGCCTTTCCTAGAACCAATTCCTGTTTGGAGAAACAAGAGCTACATAGCAATGGTAACTGTAGTATTATTTATTGTTGGAGGATACCTTACATCTAAAGGTGCGATGGGTTCGGGAAGATCTAAAGATTATCAACCAGTTCAACCGATTTATTATTCGCATAAAGTGCATGCTGGTGTTAATCAGATTAACTGTCAATACTGTCATACTGGAGTGTATCAAGGCAAACAAGCCACTATTCCTTCAGTAAATGTTTGTATGAACTGTCACTTAGCTATTAACGAATACAAAGGCGAAAAAATCTACGATGAAGCTGGTGAAGAAGTAAACGGCACTGCTGAAATCAAAAAATTATATAAGTACGCAGGTTTTGAAGAAGGCAAACCTTGGGATGCTAGCAAAGCAACTCCAATTGAGTGGGTGCGCATTCACAACTTGCCCGACCACGTTTATTTTAACCACGCTCAACACGTAAAAGCAGGTCAAGTGGCTTGTCAAACCTGCCATGGTGAAATTCAAAAAATGGGTGAAGTAAAACAATTTACCGACCTCAGCATGGGCTGGTGCGTAAACTGTCACCGCGAAACCAAAGTGCAGTTTAAGAGCAATGGTTTCTACAGCATTTATGAGAAGTACCACCAAGACCTTAAATCGGGTAAAATCGATAGCACCAAAGGTATTACCGTAGAAAAAATTGGTGGAACAGAATGTCAAAAATGTCACTATTAAGACCCCCCCAACCCCCTAAAGGGGGAGCAGGGTTAAGTTGAATATTATTTTATAATGGTTTTAAATAATCCCTTTTCGGGATAGGTTCATTATGGAGCAAAAAAAGCACTGGCAAAGTTTTGGAGAGCTGAATCAGTCAGAAGCGTACAATAAGGACGTTAAAGACGAGTTTAAAGAAGATTTACCCTTCGACGCAGCTGATGACGGGAAGAGTTTTTTAGATGCGAAAGCTCCTCGAAGAGATTTCCTGAAATATTTAGGTTTCAGCACAGCTGCAGCTGCCGCCGCAGCTAGTTGCGAAATGCCTGTTAAAAAAGCCATTCCATTTGCCAATAAGCCCGAAGATGTTGTGCCTGGTATTGCCAAATATTATGCAACTACTTATGTACAAGATGGCGATGCTGTAAGCGTTCTAGCCAAAGTACGCGATGGTCGCCCTATCAAAATAGAAGGAAATGATTTAAGTCCAATCACCAAAGGCGGTACCTCTGCAAGAGTGCAAGCTTCGGTATTAGATCTATACGATACTGCCCGTTTACGTTTTCCTACAATCGATGGAAAAGAAGTAACATTCGAAGCTGCCGATAAAGCCATTGCTGCTTCAATCGGTGGACCTGCAGTAATTCTAACAAGTACCATTACTTCTCCATCTACTAAAGCAGTAATCGCTCAATTTTTAGCAAAATATCCTGGAAGCAAGCAGGTAACTTATGATGCTGTTTCTTATAGTGCCTTATTATTAGCCAACGAAGCTACTTACGGCCAAAAAGCAATTCCTTCTTATCATTTTGATAAAGCAAAAGCTATTGTTAGTTTGGGTGCCGATTTCTTAGGAACCTGGCTTAGCCCAATTGAATTTGCTCGTCAATATGCTGTTGGAAAAAAATTAGACGAGAAGAACCCCACAATGAGCCAACACATTCATTTTGAATCGGTGGCTTCTCTTACAGGTTCTAATGCAGATGAAAAATATTTACATCGCCCTTCTGAAACCGCTGCTATTGCTGCTGCTTTATTGAGCGCAGTAAATGGTGGATCTGTAAGTGGTATTGCCGATGCTAAATTAAAAGCTGGCATAGAAAAAGCCGCTAAAGCATTAAGCGCAAACAAAGGCGCAGCCTTGGTTGTAGCTGGTAGCAATGATGTAAATGTTCAAATCATAGTAAACGCCATTAATGATGCTATAGGTGCTGCTGGTTCAACCATCAACTGGGCTACTACTAATAATAGTCGCGCTGGTATTGATGCAGAATTTACTGCATTGGTAAATGAAATGAATGCAGGAACCGTTTCAACTTTATTGATCCACGGTGCTAACCCTGTTTATTCTTACCATGAAGCAGAAAAGTTCAAAACTGGTTTAAAGAAAGTAAAAACGGTGGTTTCATTTGCAGCTAAAGTGGATGAAACTGCAGAACTCTGCAAATTTGTTTTACCTGATCATAACTATTTAGAAAGCTGGGGTGATGCCGAACCAAAAGCGGGTCATTTCTCTTTTTTACAACCTACTATATATCCTTTATTCAAAACACGCCAATGGCAAGACAGTCTCTTAAAATGGAGCGGTGTTGCTGATGATTATTTGGCTTACCTGAAGAATTTCTGGTCTGCTAAATTAGGCGGTGTTGCAGGATGGGATAAAGCTTTACAAGAAGGTATTTTTAGCACGGCTACCGATGCTGTTTCCGCTGGAAGCTTTAACGGTGGCGCTGTTGCGGCCGCAGTTACTGCTGCTAGTTCTGGCAAAAAAGGTGGTAAAGTAGAATTGGTTTTGTATCAAAAAGTGGGAATTGGTGCTGGTCAAGGAGCTTCCAATCCTTGGTTACAAGAATTGCCAGATCCGGTTACTCGCGCAACTTGGGATAACTATGTTGTCGTTTCTCCTGCAATGGCAAGAACCTTGCTCAACATCGATCTAAACAACGGTGGTCAGGCTGATGCATACGAAGTGAATCCTCCAAAGAAAGTAGTAAAAGTTACTGTTGATGGAAAAACCATCGAGCTTCCTGCTTTGATTATTCCTGGTACACACCCCGATACCATTGGTATTGCAGTGGGTTACGGAAGATCAGCCAACATGGGTAAGTCTGCCGATAATGTAGGTAAGAATGCATACCCATTAGTTTGTTCTAATGGAACAACCCTCAATTATTTTTGTGCCGATGTGAGCATCACACTTACTGATGAAAAATATCCAGTTGCACTCACTCAAACACATAGTCGTTACGATACTGCTCAAGGAAATCGTACCGAAGTGATGAAAGAGTTGACATTGGCTGAATACAAGCACAATCCAACTGAAATCCGCGATGAGCGCGATGCAGAATTAAAACCTTGGGGTGGCTTAGAAAAATTTGAATCACAAGGAACTATTTATCCAGTATACGATCGCCCAGGTCTTAAATGGGGAATGAGCGTAGACCTGAATACTTGTAATGGTTGCGGCGCTTGCGTGGTGGCTTGTAATGCAGAGAACAACGTTTCTGTTGTTGGTAAGCCAGAAGTATTACGTGGACATGAAATGCATTGGTTGAGAATCGATCGTTACTATAGTGGCGATATGGATAACCCGAATGTGGTATTCCAACCATTGATGTGTCAGCATTGCGATAACGCACCTTGCGAAAACGTTTGTCCGGTAGCAGCTACCAACCACAGCAGCGAAGGATTAAATCAAATGACCTATAACCGTTGTATCGGTACAAGATATTGTGCCAACAACTGTCCTTATAAAGTACGTCGTTTTAACTGGTCGGATTATTCTGGAGCTGATAGCTTTGGCGATAATCAAAACGGTATTGTAAATGATGTGGTATTGGATATGAACGACGATCTAACTCGTATGGTGTTGAATCCAGATGTTACTGTTCGTTCTAGAGGGGTTATTGAAAAATGTTCTTTCTGTGTGCAACGTTTACAAGAAGGTAAATTAAAGGCTAAGAAAGACAGCAGACCATTGATTGATAGCGATATCAAAGTAGCTTGTCAACAGGCTTGCCCAACTAACGCCATCACTTTTGGTAATGCCAATAGCAAAGAAAGTGCAATCACTATGGTGCGTCAGGAAAATCCGAATCGCCAGTTTTATGTACTAGAAATGTTACACGTTTTACCGAATGTAACTTATATGGCCAAAGTGAGAAACACCGAAGAAGGTGAACATCACGAAGGTGAAAAACATGAAGGCGAAAAGAAAGCAGCTACTGAAAAAGCGCACGCATAATTGACAAGGAAAAAATGAATTCAATATTTAAAATATCATTTATTAGTTTACTTGCAGCAATGTCTCTATTTGCCGCCTGTAAAAAGTATGATAATAACCAACCTGAAATTAATAAAGACATAAAAATCTTATCTGATTGGTTGAAGTTAAATGGAGATAAATTTTCAAAAGGAATAATTAATATTAAGGAAAGTGGAAATACACTTGAATCTAGATCCCTTGATTGGAGTCAAGTGAAAAAATTTGACTCAGAACAAAATGAGTTCTTTGAAATCCCCTTTCTTAGCCAGAATACAGGATCTCTTAAATCAGGTATTGAAAGAAATACTTCTGCAGAAAATTTGTATAAAGAATATAGATTGATTATTCAAAAGAAAAAAAGCAATGGTATTTTAACTGGAAGAATTAAAATATCAATAGATGGTAATCTTGGGAATGATGCACTGGCTAAGAAAATAAATAAAATTGAGTTTTTTGATGACCTAAAAGCAAAAAGAAAAAGAAATTATTTTTGTTTTACAAATAGGATATTGCCAACAAGATTTTATGAAAAAAAAATCAGCTCGGTTGATATTATTTCAAACAGCACATCCAACTTCCCAAAACCACAATTAGTAAGAAATTGTATACCGATATCTGTGCCGATTATCGGATATGTTTGTTCTGGAAATCAAATTGGTGAGGATTATAACGTTAGTTGCGGATATGAGAATATTGGAAATCGAATTGTTGAAGAATGTACAGATGGCGATGAAGGCAGCGACCCATTTGATTATTATGGTTATTATGGGTCGGATCCTAGACCAACTAATCCAAGTAACAATCCTCCACCAAAAAAGATATTGGAAGATCGAATTAACGAACTTCAAAAAGCCTGCCTAAAAAATGTTGTTGATGCGATAGGCGGTAATACTTTTACAGACACCCTCTCTAGTTTATATAGAGACAATTTTTTAGGAACTGGAAATGCAACAAATATCATTTTTAGAGAAAACACAACAACTTTAAACGGCCCAGCCCATTCATTTCCTAGTGGCGCAAATGACCAGGATTGGGTAGTTGAAATTAACCCTAATTATTTTAATGGATCCTCTGCGGAATATATTGCTTCGGTTGTTGTACACGAAATTATACATTATTACATTGAACAGTATTTCATACAACATAATCTGGCTGGTATTTCTGCAAATTATACTTCGCATGAATATATGTTTAGAAATTGGGTAAAAGCAAGTCGCAATTTACTCGTTTCAATGTATAATTTACCCAATTCTCAGGCTTATGGTCTTGCTCTAGGTGGAATGAGCGATGTGATAGAAGATGCATTAAAGCCAAATGATCCAAATGCGTTTAATATATTCTTTAATAAATTTGCGCAAGATAATTATGGGATAAACTTAGTAGATGCAAGAGCTGAAGCTCAATTGCATCGAATTGGTGCAAATGGAACTAATAAATGTAATTGATGAAAATATTCATATATTATACAATTATATTGCTTTTATTTTCTAGTACTGCCTTGGCAAGTACCAGCAAAATACAGCATAACTATGCGGATACTATTCAATATGAATCGTTAAGCCATTTTATTCGAACAGAATTCCACCGGGATTTAATTTCACATGATAGTTTATGTTTAGTTGATATTTATACAGTACAATTCAGGTTAGATAGCAATAAACTAATTCAAATTGATGGCTTTAGTCCGAATATTGTAAACCCAATAAAATTATTTCTAAATAAAGCAATATTTTACTTTAATGAATTACCAAAATATAATAAAAAATTCATTGATACATTGGTTGCAAAAGGGTACACGAATAAGAAAATGGTTCTACCTATTATGGTTCATCTTTTCTCAAATAATTGTATAACCCCTATAAATCAATTATATAATGGTACACTTAGCTTATTTTTAGATGAAAAAGTGGAAAAGAAAACTGGGATATCTGGCAGTTATTTTGGAGTAAAAGAATATGAAGCAATTTTATTCAATACAATTATTTTAAAGAGTAAGTTTAGCTATAGAAACTAAATGAGTATAAAAATTGATGAATAGTTCGATTTAAAATTTAAAAGAAGAAATTAAAGATGCATTTAAAGTACGAATCACAGCTCAGGGAACCGTTGGTGTATGGAGACAAAACATACAAACAGGTAACAGAAGACATCGTTCGCCCTATCGAAGCCAAGCCTACCAAATTATGGTATATTGGTTTTTATATTGCCGTTGCATTATTGATGTTTGGTGTTTACAGCGTTTACCGTGAAGTTACTTATGGTATTGGCCAGTGGAACTTAAACAAAACCGTGGGTTGGGGTTGGGACATCACCAACTTCGTATGGTGGGTTGGTATTGGACATGCCGGTACATTGATCTCTGCAATTTTATTATTATTCCGTCAGGGTTGGAGAACAGGTGTTAACCGTGCTGCGGAAGCAATGACCATTTTTGCGGTAATGTGCGCAGGTCAGTTCCCGATCTTCCACATGGGTAGAGTTTGGATGGCTTTCTTTGTATTGCCTTATCCAAATACACGTGGTCCTTTATGGGTGAATTTTAATTCACCATTGTTATGGGATGTATTTGCGATCTCTACATACTTCACCGTTTCATTATTATTCTGGTATTCTGGTTTATTGCCCGATTTTGCAACTGTTCGTGATAGAGCGTTCACTAAATTACGCAAGCGTTTATATGGTATTGCTTCTTTCGGTTGGACTGGTTCTACCAAACATTGGCAGCGTCATGAAAGTTTATCATTGGTGTTAGCAGGTTTGAGCACGCCGTTGGTACTTTCTGTACACACGATTGTATCTTTTGACTTCGCTACTTCAGTTATTCCTGGATGGCATACGACCATCTTCCCTCCGTACTTTGTTGCGGGTGCGATCTTCTCTGGTTTTGCCATGGTGCAATCTTTGATGATCATTGTGCGCAAAGTATTCAACATGCAAGACTATGTAACTATTGGTCATATAGAAGCAATGAATAAAGTAATTGTACTTACTGGTTCTATTGTAGGTATTGCTTATTTAACCGAATTGTTCATGGGCTGGTATAGCCAGAACAAATATGAAGGATATACTTTCTGGTACAGTCGTGCTAATTTATTCAGTCCTTATGGATGGAGTTATTGGGGTATGATGGCTTGTAACGTATTGAGTCCACAGATCTTCTGGTTCCGCAAAATGAGAAGAAACATTTTTGTTACTTTCTTCATGAGTGTAATTGTAAATATCGGTATGTGGTTTGAGCGTTTTGTAATTATCGTTACTTCTTTGTATCGCGATTATTTACCAAGTAGCTGGTCTGTTTACTATAGCCCTTCTATTTATGAGATTGGTTTCTATGCAGGAACATTTGGATTGTTCTTTACTTGCTTCTTCTTATTTGCAAAATACTTCCCAGTAATTGCAGTAGCGGAAATTAAGTATGTATTGAAAACAACGGGTGAAGGATATAAAAATCAAATGGGTAATATAGAGGAGCAGAAATTAGAAGAGTTCGTACATGAGCATGCTCATTAACCCCCAGCCCCTAAAGGGGAGCTAGGGAACAGTAAAAAAAATGAAAGAGAACGAAAATATTATTTAACTTTTTAATTATTCCCCCTTTAGGGGGATAGGGGGTGTAATATGGCAAAAAAGAAATTCGTAGTTGGTTGTTTTGATGATGAAGCGGTTTTGTTTCCTGCTGTTAAAAAAGTACGTACTGCCGGATTTAAGATCCACGATGTATATACTCCTTTTGCAGTGCACGGATTGGATCATGCAATTGGATTGCGTGAAACCAGTTTACATACTGCTGGCTTTATCTACGGTATTACCGGAACTGCTACTGCATTAAGTTGTATCAGTTGGATCTTTACCAAAGATTGGCCTTTGAATATTGGTGGTAAGCCGCATTTTGCCTTGCCAGCTTGGATTCCCATCATTTTTGAATTAACGGTATTATTCGCTGCGGTAGGAATGGTACTTACATTTTGCTACTTATGTCAATTGGCTCCGTTTGTGAAGAAGCATCATTTTCATGCTCGTGCAACCGATGATTTATTTGTAATGGTGATTGAGTGTACCGATAAAACCAATGTAGACGATCTTAAATCATTCTTACAAAACAACGGAGCTGTTGAAACCGATGTCCAAATTGCTGAAGATGGTTGGTGGATCGGAAGATACGATAAAGACGAAATGAGATTCGAAAACAAACAAATTGTTGCCGCCTAAAATAATTGAATAAAGAATTAACGTATCATGAAATATACTCAAATCATAGCTTGTTTAACTGCAGTTGCTCTTTTAGCAGCTTGTAGCGATGTTAAGCGTAAGCCAGGCAGTATTTATATGCCTGATATGGCCTACAGTAGGGCCTATGAGTCTTATGCCGATCATAGCAATTTAGCAGAGAAAGGAATTAATTATAACAATCGTCCGGTAGAAGGAACCATTTCTCGTGAAGAAGAAATGCCTTTTCATATTCCTAAAGATGCTGCTGGTGATACTACCAATTACACCGCATCTAAATTGGTAAAAAATCCTTACGATACTTTATCAACTTCACAACATGAAGAAGCTGAAAGATTGTTCTTGGTAAACTGTGGAATTTGTCATGGAGCTAATTTAAAAGGCAATGGTCCTTTGTATAAAGATGGTAATGGACCTTATGCTGCAAAACCTGCTGCATTGGTAGGTGATGCAAAATATGAAGCGATGCCTGATGGTCAAATGTTTTATTCAATCGCTTATGGTAAAAATTTAATGGGTTCTTATGCTTCTCAATTGAGCAGAAAACAACGTTGGATGATTATTGCCTATATCAAATCGAAACAAGAAGAAGGAAAAAAAGCGGCACCTGCAGCGGCTCCAGTAGCAGCAGCAACAGCAGCAAAATAATTTAAGCAAATCAGTATAACTGAACTAAAAGAGTAACAATGGCATCTTTAAGAACACAATTTGAAATTCCCGGAAAAATGAAAACCTGGTCTTATGCCTTGATTGGTGTTGGATTGGTTGCATTATTGTTTGGAATGGTCACTAAAGGATTTAGTTCCGACGAGCACGAACAAGTTCATTTCTGGGGTACATTAATGTACAACAGTATTTTCTGGACATTGATTTGCAATGCCAGTATGTTCTTTATTTGTGTAACTACTTTAGCTCAAGCTGGTTTCACTCAAAGTTTCCGTAGAATACCAGAAGCTATTTCTGCTATGGTTCCTATTTTTGGTGCCATCACATTTGCTGTTTTGATGTACATCATTTTTGGACACAAGCACCATATCTATCATTGGTTAGATACAGAAGCTGTTGCAGCCGATCCTATTTTAAAAGGTAAAGTTGGATTTTTAAATCCTACATTTTTTGTTATCTGGACTACAGCTACAATTGGACTTTGGAGTTTCTTGGGTTGGAGAATACGTCAGTTAAGTAGAGAGGCTGATGAAGCAGCAATGAATAAGGAAACCAGTGAGAAATTTATTTTAAGAGGAACTGTAAGAGCAGCAATGTTCACCGTATGGTTTGGTTTAACAGTAGGTTCTACTATTCCTTGGTTATGGATGATGAGCATCGATGCACATTGGTATTCTACCATGTATAGCTGGTATACTTTTGCAAGTTCATTTGTTGCGGGTATGTCTTTATTGGCTCTTTGGTTGATCTATTTAAAGAACAAAGGTTACATGGAATTGACCAGTCAAGAACATTTACATGATATTGGAAAGTTCATGTTTGCATTCTCTATCTTCTGGACTTATTTGTGGTTCTCTCAGTATATGTTGATCTGGTATGCAAACATTCCTGAAGAAACCGTTTATTTCAAACACCGTGTTCAAGGACCATATAAAGGTATTTTCTTCTTCAATTTGATCATCAACTTCTTATGTCCTTTGTTGATTCTAATGAAGCGTTCTGCTAAGAGAAATTACACATTAGTTACATTCATGGCTGTATTGATCATCTTTGGTCACTGGATCGATTTTTACCAAATGGTGATGGGTTCTTTAATGAAAGAGCATGTTGAATTGGGTTGGTTGGATTTTGGAATATTAACTTTCTTCGTAGGTATGATGATATTATTTGTAGGTAAATCTTTAGCAAGCAAACCATTGATTCCTAAATACCATCCTTATTTAAAAGAAAGTGTTATACATCAGGTTTAAGCAAACCTATTGGTAAATTAATTGTTAGAATAAGATAATATAGATAAGACTATGACAATGTTTTTAATCATCGCGGTAACGGTACTGATTTTCTTGGTCATCTTTCAGATTGCCAAGGCAAGTGAATATGTGGCCGTATTAAAAGGGGAGGAGAAAAGCCGAAAGCAAGACAACAAGATCAATGGATTTTTGATGGTGGCGTTCTTAGTATTAGGGCTAATTGGAGTTTGGTATTGTAATGAAATATATTTTGGTAAAACATTGATGGCACATGATGCTGCCAGTGTTGAAGGTGCGAGAGTTGATTCTATGTTAATGCTAACAGTAGGAGTAACTGGAATTGTATTTTTGGGTACTCAAATTTTGTTGTTTTGGTTTTCTTTTAAATACCAAGAATCAGATAACAGAAAGCCATATTTTTTCGCTCACAGTACTAAATTAGAATTGATCTGGACCATCATCCCAGCAATTGTATTAACTGTTTTGGTTGTTATTGGATTGCGTAACTGGTTTTTATTTACAGGAGAGCCGCCACAAAATGCGATGGTAGTTGAAGTTACAGGAAAGCAATTTGGTTGGGTATTTCGCTATCCTGGTAAAGATGCCACGTTCGGAAAAAAATATTTTAAAAATATAGATAACTCTAATAACACTTTAGGGCTTATTTGGGAAGACCAATTATCACACGATGATTTGGTATTAGAACAAACCATGTATTTAGTAAAAGGGAAGCCTGTAAAATTAGTTATCGGTTCTAGAGATGTAATTCATGATGTTGGGTTAGTGCATTTTAGAATGAAGATGGATGCAGTTCCTGGTATTCCAACAACAATGTGGTTCACTCCTAAGTACACTACTAAAGAAATGAAAGAGATTACCAACAATCCAAATTTCGTATATGAGATTAGTTGCGATCAAATGTGTGGAAACGGTCACTATTCAATGAAAGGAATCATTGAAGTATTGGATCAAGAAGAATATGATGCAAAAATGGTTGGCATGAAGCCGTACTATTATACAGCATTTCCAGATAAAGATCCTTCAATGGCTAAACCTGCAGACTCTTTAAAGTTAGCGGCCAAGCCTGTTGAAGCAGCATCAAAAGTAATTGCAAAAATGTAGAACAATCAACAACCTTCTATTGTGGAAGTTGTTAAAAAAAACAAAGAATAAAGTGTATGAGTAACGAAGCAGTATTACACACACATGTTACAACAGAAGTTCACCAAGATGCACATGGTGAACATCATGGTGAACACCATCATCATGAAACATTTATTTCCAAATATGTGTTTAGCCAAGATCATAAAATGATTGCAAAGCAATTTCTTATTACGGGAATGGTTTGGGCTGTATTAGGTGGTTTAATGAGTGTGTTGTTCCGTTTGCAATTGGGTTATCCGGATAGTACTTTTCCTTGGTTAGAAGATATATTGGGCAAATGGGCTGCTGGTGGCAAAATTACTCCAGAAGCTTATTATGCATTAGTAACTACTCATGGAACAGTATTGGTATTCTTTGTACTAACTGCAGGATTGAGCGGAACCTTTGCCAACTTCTTAATTCCTTTGCAAGTAGGTGCAAGAGACATGGCTTCTCCTTTCATGAATATGTTGAGCTACTGGTTTTTCTTTACTGCAAGTATTGTAATGTTGTCCTCTTTGTTTGTAGAAACCGGACCATTCAGCGGCGGTTGGACTGCTTATCCTCCATTAAGTGCTTTGGGTGATGCATCTCCTGGTTCTAAAACAGGTATGGATCTTTGGTTGATCTCTATGGCATTGTTTGTGGTTTCTTCTTTATTAGGTGGATTGAATTATATCGCTACTGTGTTGAATATGCGTACCAAAGGAATGAGTATGACTCGTTTACCTTTAACCATTTGGGCATTGTTCTTCACTGCTATTTTGGGTGTATTGTCTTTCCCTGTTTTATTCTCTGGATTTATCTTATTGATTTTTGATAGAAATTTTGGAACAAGTTTTTATCTCTCTGATATTTTTGTAAATGGAGTAGGTGCTTTACCTAACGAAGGTGGAAGTGCTATTTTATATCAACATTTATTTTGGTTCTTAGGACACCCAGAAGTGTATATCATTTTGTTACCAGCCATGGGTATGGTTTCTGAGATCTTATCAGTGAATTCACGTAAGCCGATCTTCGGATATATGGCAATGGTGGGTTCTTTATTTGCAATTGCTATTTTGGCTTTCTTAGTTTGGGCGCATCATATGTTTGTAACCGGATTAAATCCATTCTTGGGTTCGATTTTTGTATTACTTACTTTATTAATTGCGGTACCATCTGCCATTAAAGTATTCAATTGGCTAACTACTTTATGGAGAGGAAATATTCGATTCACTCCAGGTATGTTATTTGCGATTGGTTTTGTGAGCTTATTTATTTCTGGAGGATTAACAGGAATTTGGTTAGGTAACTCTGCATTGGATATTCACTTACATGATACTTATTTTGTAGTTGCTCACTTCCATATTGTAATGGGTGTTGCAAGTATGTTTGGTATGTTCGCTGGTATCTACCATTGGTTCCCTAAAATGTATGGTAAATATTTAAACAACACATTAGGATATATCCATTTCTGGGTAACTATTGCTGGCGCTTATATGATTTTCTGGCCAATGCATTACCAAGGTTTAGCTGGTATGCCACGTAGATATTACGATTTCAGTGCATGGGAAAGCTTTAATAAATTCGGCGATCTAAATAGATTCATCAGTACAGTGGCAATGATTGTATTTGCCGTTCAAATTTTGTTCTTGTTTAACTTCTTCTATTCTATTTTCAAAGGAAGAAAATTAACCAATCCAAATCCTTGGGAGTCTAATACATTGGAGTGGACCACACCAATTCATCCAGGACATGGTAACTGGGTAGGAGAAATTCCTGAAGTACATCGTTGGGCATATGATTATGCGAAAGACGGGAAAGAATTTATTCCTCAAACAACACCAGTAGGAGCCGACGAAAGTCAACATTAATTGAAAAGCTGAAAATCGATACTCGTATTTTCAGTACAAATATTTCAATGCTCCCGAAAAAACGGGAGCATTGTTTTTAAACGAAGTGCTGAGCATGACAAATAGTTCTGAACAACCGATGGCTTCATCTTCTTTTTCACTTGCTTCTAAAGTGAAAGATTATTTTTTATTGATCAAGTTCACTTTGAGTTTCACGGTTGTTTTTTCATGTGTTATTTGCTATTTATTAGCTCCTAAAGTGGTGAGGTACGATTGGGTAATGATCTGCATACTTTTTTTGGCGGGCATGTTGGTTACAGGTAGTGCCAATGCCATCAATCAAGCGGTGGAAAAAGATACGGATGCTATGATGAAGCGAACTGCTAAGCGTCCAGTAGCTAATGGCTCTATGTCTCAGCAAGAAGCCTATATTTTTGCTTTTATTGCAGGTGTTGTTGGAGTTGTTATGATGTGGTATTTTTTCAATTTATCAGCTGCATTGGTTTCGGCATTCAGTTTGTTTTTATATGCATTCATTTATACGCCTCTTAAAAAAATCAATTCTATTGCCGTACTGATAGGCGCTTTTCCAGGTGCACTCCCTTGTTTGATCGGATGGGTTGCGGGCAATGACGATTTCGGAATGGGTGGGTGGATCTTATTTGGCATGCAATTTTTGTGGCAGTTCCCTCATTTTTGGGCAATTGCCTGGGTAGCACACAATGATTATACCAAAGCGGGTTTTAAATTATTACCATCTGCAACAGGACCAACAAAGTTTACAGCAATACAAACAATTATGTATTCAGTGTTGATGATTCCAGTGGGTGTATTGCCTTATTATTATGGATTAACAGGTATTACTAGTTTATGGATCATATTGGTCTGTAATTTATTTATGGTTGTTCAAAGCGCTCGATTGTATCAATCGATGGATGTAAAAGCAGCCAGAAGAGTGATGTTCAGTAGTTATATTTATTTGCCAATTATATTATTGGCCATGCTAGCGGACAAGAATTAAGAAAGATGAATTAAGAAAGAAGAATTATGAATTAAGAAAGAAAAAAGTAGAAATAGCGATAAATGATAAGTGATATGACAACAGTTCAGGCCAAAGAGCCTCAAAGAATTCACCCTCAGAAATTTACCCTTTGGGTAGCAATGGGCAGCATCGTGATGATGTTTGCAGGATTAACCAGTGCTTATATTGTAAAAAAGAACCAGAGTACTTGGTTGGAATTTGAATTGCCATTGGTATTCTGGTATTCAACGGGAGTTATTTTACTAAGCAGTATTACTATTCACTTAGCACAAAAATCCTTCAGAGCACGTGAAATGGGCAGGTATCGAAGCTTAATTACTGCCACCGCATTATTGGGAGTATTGTTTGTGACCTTGCAAGTGTTCGGATTTTTGAACCTAGAAAGCAGAAATATAGCATTAGTAGGTAGTAAAAGCAATTCAGCTGCTTCATTCTTGCTGGTAATTACCGGGTTGCACATGGCGCACGTGTTGGGAGGGGTGATCGCCATTTTGGTAATTGTAATTCGTGCATATATGAGTAGGGTGAAGAATTACAGTAGTTTATCCATCGATATGGTCAGCACATACTGGCATTTTGTAGATGCATTATGGATTTATTTATTCATTTTTTATAATTGGATAGGATAATTACAAAAAATTTGCATTTTATGCAGCTTTTTTGAGCGCTAGACAATACTTTTGTAACAGAAATTTACGACCAATATGGCAACAACTGCAACAGCACATGTAACCAAATCTTGGAGTGGAGGTAAAAGCCCCTTCAACGTCGAGTACGGCAAATTAATGATGTGGTACTTTTTAATGAGCGATGCTTTTACATTCGGTGCATTCCTTATTTCTTACGGAACCATTCGTTTCTCTACCAATGGATGGCCTGACCCAAATGAAGTATTCAGAAGTTTCCCTTTTGCACCAGAAGGAGTACACGCTCCATTGGTGTTTGTAAGTATTATGACTTTTATCTTGATCATTAGCTCTGTTACCATGGTATTGGCAGTTCAAGCTGGTCATAACATGGATAAAAAAGGGGTTACTAAAAATTTGATCTGGACAATCATTGGCGGTATTGCGTTTTTAAGTTGTCAAGCTTGGGAGTGGAACCATTTACACCACGAAGGCGCATGGTGGGGTAGCAATCCATTTTTAAATCATGATGGAACAGCTTCTTCTACTAATTTCACCAATTACTTTTTTACCATTACCGGTTTTCACGGATTCCATGTATTTAGTGGAGTGATCATCAATATTATTATGTTGATCATGACATTGACCGATAAGTTTGAACAAAGAGGACATTACCTGATGATTGAAAAAGCTGGATTGTATTGGCACTTTGTAGATCTTGTTTGGGTATTTGTATTCACTTGTTTCTACCTGATTTAATTTAATATTTTTCACTATAACCTAGTATTTTATGTCACATACTGCAGAACATGATGAACACGCAGGCGGAGGAACAAAAGAAATTATAAAAGTTACCGTAATTCTAACTGTATTAACTATTGTAGAATTGATCTTGGGCTTTTGGATGATTGGTATTCCATTGGAACAAAGTTCTTTCCGTTTAGCTATTAAAGGAACAATTGTTATTTTAATGATGGCAAAAGCATTTTATATTGTTGCCTATTTCATGCACTTGAAACATGAGTTCAAGAATTTGATCATGACCATTTGTGTTCCTTTGGCATTATTCATATGGTTTATCACTGCATTCTTATATGATGGAAATTCTTTTAGAAACTTACGTAATACGTACGATCCTCATTTTAAAGAACAAAGCACTATTAAAATAGAAAAGAAAGAAGAAGCAACTCATGGAGAGGCTAAGCATGCAGATGAAAAACATACTGAGGAAAAGAAAGTTGAAGAAAAAGCGGGACACTAGAGCGAATAAGATTACTCCATCAATAATTTTAAACTGTCTGAACCATCCCGAAAATCGGGATGGTTTTTTCTTATAACCAATTTATGAATCAAAAAGCTATTTTAGGATTGATCATCGCATTAGGTATTCCAATTACTTGTTATTTAGTGTTGAAGTCTTATAGCGATAATGCGGTAGACATGCCACGCCACTATTTATTAGATACCGTTGTAACAAAAGTGCAGCGAGGCAAAACTGTGGATGATAGTATCTGGCACAAAACGGCTAATATTCAATTAACCAATCAGTTGGGAGATACAGTGAGCTTGTATGATAAACAAGGTAAAATAATCGTGCTCGATTTTTTCTTTACCAGTTGCAGAAGTATTTGCCCAAGTCTAACACGCAATATGTCTAAGTTGCAACAATCTTTTAAAAAAGGGGGCAATGTGCGCAACAAGATCGATACGTCAATTGTTCAGTTTATATCATTTACAGTAGATCCAGAAAATGACTCAGTATCGGTATTAAAAAATTACGCAGACAGGTTTGGGGTTAACCACGATAACTGGTGGATGCTTACTGGGAATAAAAAATCAATTTATGATTTTGCTTTTCAGGAATTAAAAGTAGATCAGTTTTCGGAGGATCCCATTTCACCCGATTTTGTACATACGAATAGATTTGTTTTATTGGATAGAGACTATGTGGTGCGTGGTTATTACAATGGCTTGGATACAATAGCACTTCGAAAATTGTCAAAAGATATTGGGTTGCTATTGTTAGAAAAAGACAAAAATAAAAAAAGCAGTGTGTTCCGCGATATCATCGATTTGAGTTGGTTGTGGTTAATTATAGTAGCGGCGGTGATCTTTTTTATGGTGTACATGGGTGCAAGAAGAAAAATAAACGGATAAAAAATAAAAAATAGCTATGTTAAAAGCAAGTATTGAGAAGAATGATAAAATGGCTGGTTGGCTGATTGGTGTTTTCTCTGTGGTGGTATTTACAGTAGTGGTGATTCTTGGAAAAGTAAAAGTAGAAGCCAGTTTAGGTTTTGATGTACATGTATTTGCATTGGCGAATGCATTTATTAATGCAACGATTGCCGTGTTGTTGGTAGCGGCTTTAGTAGCAGTGAAACAAAAGAATTATATTTTGCACAAGCAACTCATGATGACTGCATTGGTATTATCGGTGGTGTTTTTGTTGTCTTATATAGCGCATCATTTATTTGCAGGAGAAGCAAAATTTGGTGATGCTAATCACGATGGATTGGTTTCGGAAGATGAAAAATTAGCAGTGGGCGGAATGCGAATGGTGTATTATGTTATTTTGATTACCCATATTTTTTTAGCTGCTATTATTTTACCATTTATTTTATTTACTGCATATAGAGCATTAACTGCTGAATTTCCTCTTCATAAGAAATTAGCAAAAATTACCTGGCCGCTCTGGTTGTATGTAGCGGTTACAGGTCCGATTGTGTATTGGATGATCAGCCCTTACTATCAATAGGACAGGCAGGATGGGGCCATACCCGCCTATTGAATAATGTAAGGTATTTCTGAACTAAAACGGGGGCGGATTAAATCAGGCTTTTTTAGTAAGGGTTCAAGCCTTTTTTGTTAAGATCAATAGTTCGTTGGCCTGTACTTCAGTGATATATCTTTTTACACCTTGTTTATCGGTATAATTTCTGTTGATGAGTTTACCCTCTATCACCACTTCAGTTCCCTTGAGTAAAAATTTTTCTGCAATGTCTGCAAGTTTACCCCAGGCTACTACATTGTGCCATTGGGTGTCGGTTACTTTTTCGCCTTTAGCATTGCGATAATTTTCATTAGTTGCTACACTTATATGTGCTACTTTTTTGTCTTCGCCAATTGTTTTTACATCGGGATCCTGGCCCAAATTGCCAATTAATTGGACTTTGTTTTTCATTGCGTTCATAACGGTTCAGTTATTTGATTTTTAAAATTTAGCAGTAGGTACTGCCGTTAACAACACAAATATGAAAAGCAATTTTGAACAGTTGATTATATTAAACATCTATTGACGTAAGTAAACGATTGTAATCTGGTGTAAGCGTTTGTAAACGTTTGTAAACTATTTGAACCACTTAACTATTTGTTCACCTTCGGACTTAATCAATCTGCGCTTGATTTTGTATATTGTACTGTAAAAAATAAAGTATGCAAACAATACTAGGCTCAGGTGGTTCTATCGGAATTGAATTAGCAAAATCACTACAATCATATACAAAAGATATTCGCTTAGTTAGCCGTAATCCAAAAAAAGTAAATGAAACGGATCATTTGTTTGCGACAGACCTATCTGATAAAGAACAAATTTTTAGATCCATAGAAGGAAGTGAGATCTGTTATGTAACCATTGGCTTTGATTACAAAACGAAAGTATGGCAAGAAAAATGGCCTCCATTTATTCAGGGTGTAATTGAATCTTGCGCTGCTCATCATACCAAACTGGTTTTCTTTGATAATGTTTATGCCCTCGACCCAAATCAGGTTGGGCAAATAACTGAATCTTCTACCATCAATCCGACAAGCAAAAAAGGTCAAGTGCGTGCAGCCCTAGATCGAATGATTTTAGAAGCTGTAGAAAAAGGAAAAATCGATGCCATTATTGCAAGAGCGCCAGATTTTTTTGGTCCTATTAAAGAGAAGAGTATGTTGCTCAATTTAGTGTACGATAATTTTGCAAAAGGCAAAGCTGCTCAATGGTTTTGTAATGCCGATGTAGTGCATAGTTTTGGATACACACCTGATTTATCTAAAGGCACAGCCATATTAGGGAACGATTCAACAGCCTATAATCAAATATGGAATTTGCCAGTAGACCCAGCTTTATTAACGGGTAGAGAATGGGCCACTTTGATGGCAAAAGAAATGGGGGTTAAAGATGCCATACAAGTATTACCTGCTTGGGCAATCAAATTGCTAGGTCTGTTCATTCCTATTTTAAAAGAAATGCCTGAAATGTTGTATCAATATGATCGGCCTTACTTTTTTGATTCTGCTAAATTCAATCAACAGTATCAATTTACACCTACCAAAAATGAAGATGCCCTTAAATTGGTTTTGGCGGCTTTGAAGCAATAAAAGAATTCCGTTTTTTCAACTTATAGAACAAGTATTTCTACTAGTTGCAAATAGTATAGGTTGATTATTTTGAGCATCGTTTGAGCCCATTTGAAATGATGATCGATGCAAGAAAAATGTTGTGCATATTGTAGCAAAAAAATTATTGGTAGAACAGATAAAAAATTCTGTAATAGTTATTGCAGAACCAGTTTTCACAATTCCCAGAATAGCCCTGCCAATAATTGTATACGGCAAATTAATTTGTTGTTGCAAAGAAACAGGCGTGTTTTAGCCAATATACATGCATTGTTTCCCAAGAAGAAAAACATACCAATCAACACATTGTATTTGCATGGATTTAATACTGCGCATTTCACCCATCAACAAAAGCACCAAAAATTGGGTACCTACATTTGTTGCTATGACTATGGCTATAAAATGATTGGGAAAGATGAAGTGGAGATAATTCAGTTATTGAGTTATTAGTTATTGGTTATTGGGTTGTTGGTTGATAGTAGTTCAGAGACTAATTTATTAACTAATACCGAATCTTCACTTTTGCAACGCCGGCTCCAACCATATCAATTTTCTTAGCGGCGGATTTGCTGAGGTCGATGATTCTGCCAGCAACAAAAGGTCCTCGATCGTTGATGCGAACGGTCACTGATTTGTTATTGCTCAAATTGGTCACTTTTACTTTTGTGCCAAAAGCCAATTTCTTATGCGCTGCTGTTAAATTGGATTGTCGAAAAATTTCTCCATTGGCTGTTTTGCGTCCATTGAATTCATCGCCATAATAAGATGCATAGCCTGTATCAGATCTACCATTTGATTTGGACGGCGATATTTTTTTACTACAGGCACTCAACAATATAAGGCCAATCAATAAAGTAGGAAGCATTTTTTTCATCCTCCTAATAACGCAGAATTCCCCTTTGAAGTATTCGGTCTGACCGCATTACTTTCTTCGGTTAGACCGCGCTATCGCGCTGGTACAGACCGAATGGCGGCTAAGCAAACGGCGCTTTCACTATTTTCGCTTTTACCAAGCTGTTGCGGATATCAATAAAAATTTCGCTATCAACAGCAGCATGTGCAGTAGCAACATAGCCCATGCCAATGGCTTTATTCAAAGAAGGGGCTTGCGTGCCGCTGGTTACTTTACCAATAGTATTTCCTGATGCATCTTTAATTAAATAATCATGACGCGGAATACCTCTTTCCAACATTTCAAATCCTACTAATTTCTTAGTTACCCCTGCTGCTTTTTGTGCTTGTAAAGCTTCGCTATTAGTAAATGTTTTGGTGAACTTGGTAATCCATCCAAGTCCTGCTTCTAAAGGAGAAGTGGTATCGTTAATGTCCATGCCATATAAACAATAACCCATTTCTAAACGAAGTGTATCACGAGCGCCTAAACCGATTGGTTTAATGCCAGCTTCTTTGCCAGCTTCAAAAATGGCATCCCAAATAATATTGGCAGCATTATTACTGTCTTCAAAATAAATCTCCACTCCACCCGAACCGGTATAACCCGTTGCACTGATAATTACATTGTCTACACCTGCCATTTTACCTCTAACAAATGTGTAGTATTTGAGGTTCATGATATCAGTATCGCAAATGGTTTGTAAAATTTTTGTAGCGTTGGGTCCTTGTATAGCCAATAAACAAGTTTTATCGGAGATATTGTGCATCTCTACATTTTGTGTATTGTGTTGAACAATCCAGTTCCAGTCTTTTTCTATATTTGAAGCATTCACTACCAACATATAGGTTTTGTTTTGTTCGATGCAATAAACGATCAAATCATCTACAATACCTCCTTCATTATTCGGTAAGCAGCTGTATTGAGCTTGACCATTGGTAATTTTTGATGCATCATTGGAACTAACTCTTTGAATCAGATCGAGTGCATGTTCTCCCTTCAACATAAACTCACCCATATGGCTCACATCAAATACCCCTGCATTTTTGCGAACTGTTGCATGTTCATCATTAATGCCAGTATAACTAATCGGCATATTGTATCCAGCAAACTCAGCCATTTTTGCTCCTAAATCGATATGCTTTTGTGTGAAAGGGGTATTCTTCATTAGACTCATTTTTTGAGTGGCAAAAATAAGCCAAACCAATGGTTTATGATTCTAAAGGGTTAGTTCTTCGCTAATATTTTTTCCTTTACCCCATTACTGAGTTCTTTCATGCTTTTTAAAGAAACATCGTCATTGACTCTTTTATCTAATATCATTTCTACATATCCCATTTTGGACTTGAGTTGAAACTTGGTTTCATCTGATAATATGACTTCTTTATCTGTATGATTATTAGTAAACAAATCATTTACCCTTGCTTGAGACTCAATATATGATTGTACGGTAGCCGTTTTTTCTTTCTCAAAATAGGCTTTGAATCGGTATTCTTTACCAGTTTCAGAAACGGTTACTTTTACATTTCCATTTCTGGTTGTTTGATTGCGTTTGTGTTTACAGCAAACTAAAAATAGTATTGCTAGAACAATTAATAAACCTACTTTTCTCATAATAGTGTTTTATATTTATGAAGAACCCCATCCCAACCAAGAGACGGGGTTCATAATCCAACCTTTCCAACCGAGTTTATGATTGTAAGTAGAGTAAGGAAATTCTGCTTCCTTCTGCTCCTAAATCGTAAGTATCTCTTTTTTCTTCTCCCTTGCCTGCCAATTTGGGATTGGTTGAATTGGGTGTTTCATAGTATGCTTTTTGATAACGATAGCGAGCGCTGTCAACAGGTTTTTCTAATTCCTTTTTCAAATTTTCAGCTTCTTTCATTTTACGTTCGTACTCTTTCTTCAATTCTTCTTTACTCTTCTTAAAATCTTCTACTGCATTTTTCTCAGAACTATTATCGTCGTTATTGTATTGATAATCGGAATCTTTTTTGGTTCTTTCCAATCCTCCAGGAGTCATGATGTATTCTACATTAGAACTATATCCTCTAGAATCGTTTCCATTCCAATCATCTTCCCACTCGTAATCGTTGTTGTTGTGATTGATATTGAACCAATTCAATCTTTTTGAAACATTTCTATCCAGTTCAATTTTTTTACCTACCGGAACTTGAATGGTAATAACAACACCCTGATTGCGAAACTTAGTACCTTTTTTTAAGTTAAATCCTCTGTCGAGATAAATTATGCTGTCTGCTTGAACAACACCGTAATTGATGTGCTCAATATTTCTCAAAGCAGCTTCTTCATCTGGTCCGTTACTGTATTTATGATAAGAAATATGGAACAATGAATCGCTGCTTTTGGCAATTCTTAAGTTGATATTATTCAATACCAGGCTATCGTTGTCTAAACTAATGATACCATCCAATTTCAACCATCTTCCAATCACTTGAACCTTTGCATCTGCCACTTTCACAAACATTTTCTGATTAGATGGCTGTACAATTGCAATGTCTTTTTTATCTCTAGCTCGTGCATCAAAATCCTGTGTGATAGATGCAATTAGGCATATAACACTAATCCAACCCAAGGTCCATAATCCGCCGAAAGTAAATCCTAAGTATTTGCTGCCTGCTTTGGCACCGATTATTTTTCTGATCAACCAGATTACAATACCAACCACTGGAACAAATAAGAACAGTAATAGAGTAGACCATGCTAAGAAATTCTGCCAAAATCCTTCTAGTAAAAAATCTTTTAATGGGAAAACACTCACACTACCAACCAACATTGCTAATAAAGCAATGAGTAAAGAGAAAGCAATGATTCCAGCGATGAATAAGAAGAAGGCTTTAAATAAGATGGCAATTGCACTTCCTATTTTACTACCTGTTGATTTTGCAACATAACCTGCTTCAGAACCAAAACTTCTTCCTTTTTGATTTACTGTTTGGCCAAATTCTGAACCAAAGGTTTTTGCTTTTTCAGAAAATTCACCTCCCCATTTTTCTGCACGCTGCTTAAAACCTTCTAGATCTTCTTGAATGGTATTCTTAATAGTATTCAAATCTACTTTTTCACCACGCATTTCTAATTTTTCTGAAGCACTATTGGCTTCAGGAATAACTGCCCACAATACTGCATAGATGATAAATAATGAACTGCCGAATGAGCTGAAAACAAATGATGGGAAGGGATGAGAATCAAACCAAAATGCTGAACCTAAGATTGAACTAAAGATTCCTAATACCAATGGCATGGCGAAAATCAAACGAGGAATCCAGATAGCAATATCAAAATAAGTTGCAATACCACTTGCTACACCAGCAATTACTTTTTCTTCCGGATTGCGATACAAACGCTTGGTAGAAGCTACATGATCCAATGGCTTGGATGGAAGGATGATCCACATTAATATGTACAATAAGAATCCTGCACCTCCGCTAAACATAAATACAACAAATATGATACGAATAATAGATGGATCTATTCTGAAATAAGCAGCTAAACCGCTACAAACTCCGCCTAGTACTTTATCATTTGTGTCTCTGTATAGACGTCCTTTTCCAGGAGCAGTAAATTGCTCAAAATTTGGACGATAGCTTTCTTCTTGATTGCCACCTAGTTGAGATTTCATATTATTTTCTTCACCTTCAAAATCTTCAGGTCGGCCCATACTAGCAATAATACTTTCTACATCTTCATTGGTGATGCAGGTGCTTCCTTTTTTGAGTCTTTCACCAAATAGTTCGGCAATTCGACCTTCTATATCGTTGATGATTTCATCTCTTCCTTCTTCATTGGCAAAGAATTTGCGCAAGCTCTCAACGTATTGCTTCAATACGTCGTATGCCGCTTCTTCAATAGGAATTACCCTGCCTTGAAAGTTTATATTGATTACCTTTTTCATGGTATATGTTTTAATTGTAGTTAAGGTTGGTTATTTTGGTTTTCTTGATCTGACGGGTGCTCTTGGTCTGAATGAGCAATTGGTTGGGTAAGCACCTGAACGGCGTCGGCCAGTTCTTGCCAGGTTCTTTCGAGTTCGCCGTAAAAGGTTAATCCTTTATCGGTCATCACGAAGTACTTACGTGGTGGTCCGCTATTGCTTTCTACCCAACGGTAGGTGAGTAACTCGGCATTTTTCAATCTGGTTAACAGCGGGTAGAGTGTACCTTCTAGAATATGCAGGTTGGCGGCTTTCATTCTATCAACCAAGTCGGAAGGATAAACTTCACCCTGCCTGATGATTGAAAGGATACAAAACTCCAAAACGCCCTTGCGCATCTGACTCTGTGTATTTTGAATATCCATGATTATTGATTTTATTAGGGGTGATTGACTAGATACTATTAGTTGAGATTTCTTCTTGGAGATCTAACTCTTCGCATGCGCTCGATGTTCCAAAAATCTGCTAAACCAAAAACTGGTTTATTTACAGCTACTAATGTGTTGTTGTTGGTTGTGTTGGTAGTTAACGTTTTCATGACTTTATTTTTTAATTGTTTTTTGTTTGTTTGTTTTGACATCACAAAGATGGGGATTATTTTAGTACCATGCAACACATAGTACCAAGTATTTTGAAGTAATGGGTAGACTTTAGATATGGGTTTAGTATAATTAGTTGCAAATCAACAAGTTAAGAAATTCATCATTTTTTGCAAAGTGACAAACGGTAATAATATAGGGTTGAATGGTTTTTTTGCAAAATTGCGATAAAACCAACCGAATATGACCAGCAGCGCTCTATATATTAATATACTATGAGTGATCTAACCATACTATTATTATGATATACATATGAATGGTCCAAAAATTGTTCATCGTTTTTGTACGATGAATGAATAAAAGGCCTTAGCTTTGCTTTATCGTATAAAAACGATTAAAATGGCCAGCCCCAAATTAGAAGAATTCATAAAAGCAGAACAAGAGTTAGCTGCTTTTGCAAAAGCGCTTTCGCATCCTGCACGCATTGCTATATTAAAAGTATTGGCACAAAAAAATGAATGCGTATGTGGTGAAATAGTCGAAGTGCTCCCTTTAGCTCAATCAACTGTTTCACAACATTTAAAAGAATTGAAAGAGGCTGGATTAATTAAAGGAACTGTTGATGGACAGCGCAGTTGTTATTGTATCAATTGGAAAGCATTCGAAAAATTCAATCTTTCATTCAATCATTTATTTCATAAGCTCAAAGATCAACAAGCAAATACTTGTTGTTAAACAAAAAAATAAAATCATGAAAAACGAACAAGCATTAAAAGAATTAGTAAAAGAAAAATATGCAACTATTGCAGATCAAAGCTTGGAACAAAATCAATCTTCTTGCTGTGGTGCTGGTGGATGCTCTACTGAAGTATATAATATCATGAGTGATGACTATACACAAATGGAAGGCTATAATGCGGATGCAGACTTAGGACTTGGTTGTGGATTGCCAACTCAATATGCAAAAATAAAAGAAGGCAATACTGTAGTTGATCTAGGAAGTGGGGCTGGTAATGATTGTTTTGTTGCAAGAGCAGCAACTGGAGCAACTGGTAAAGTAATAGGTATTGATTTTACTTCGGCAATGATTGCAAAAGCAAGAATCAATGCAGCAAAATTAGGTTTTGATAATGTACAGTTCAGAGAAGGTGATATTGATGATATGCCTTTGGCTTCTGAAATAGCTGATGTAATTGTAAGTAATTGTGTTTTAAACTTAGTGCCTAATAAAGATGGGGTATTTAAAGAAATCTTTCGAGTGCTAAAACAAGGAGGACATTTTAGTATTTCGGATGTGGTATTGGTTGGGCAGTTACCTGATGCGCTTCGCAAAGATGCTGAAATGTATGCAGGTTGTGTTTCAGGTGCCATACAAAAAGAAGTTTATCTAGAGTTGATCAATAGCAATGGGTTTACCAATATTCAAATTCAAAAAGAAAAAGCCATTATTATACCCGATGATATTTTAATTAATTATTTGAACCCAACAGAAATGACTGCATTTAAAAATGGTCAAACAGGCATTTTTAGTATTACCGTTTTTGCTGAAAAGCCAGTTAAGGCAGCTTGTTGCCAACCAGGATCGGGTTGTTGCTAAAAAAATAAAATACCAATGAATCAATTTAAACTGCTTTTAATTATAATAGTATTAAATCTTTTGTCTATGAATGCAAGTGCTTCGGATATTTTTCCGATAATCAAACAAAATTTAATAAACGTAGAAAAAAACTTTTCATCAATCCCCAATGAACGTAAAGATGAATTAAAAAAATTAAGCACTTATGTTCAAGAACGAGTTGCAAATCATCAAAAAGTTTCATTGACTTTTATTTGTACACATAATTCTAGAAGAAGTCATTTTGCACAAATATGGGCACAAACAGCGGCTGCATATTATGGTATCACCAATATCTATTGTTATTCTGGTGGAACAGAAACCACTGCATTTAACTCCAACGCAGTTAAAGCATTACAAAAAGTTGGTTTTGAAATTAAACAGTTGAGTGAAGGATCTAACCCACATTACGAAGTAAAATATAGTACAGATTCTCCGGCGCTTGATGCTTATTCAAAAAAATATGGAGATGCTCCCAATCCTTCTAAAGATTACGGAGCAGTGCTTACTTGTTCTCAAGCAGATGCTTCTTGTCCAATTGTATTCGGAGCCGACGGAAGATTTAAAATTCCATATGAAGATCCAAAGCTATCCGATGGAACAGATCAACAAGAAAAAGTATACGAAGAAAGGTCTATGCAAATAGCTTCAGAAATGTTGTATGTCTTTTCATTAATAAAGCGTTAGTTCTTAGATTGCTTATTTTCAGGATTACCAATTAATGATTCCAATACGGAAGTGACCAAAGTAACCAAGAAACTAAAAAACAAAGCTGTCCACCATCCATCTACCATAAAGCCTGGAACTATTTTTGCAACCAGTTGAATTATAAAGACATTAATAAATAACAGGAAAATCCCAAGTGTAAAAATAGTGATGGGAATAGTAAGTATTACTAAAATCGGTTTAATGAAATTATTGAGTATCCCCAATACAACTGCAACAATTATTGCTGTAAAACTATCCGCTACAGTAACACCGTTTAACATATATGCTGCAATTAAAACTGCTACGGTAGTTGCAATTGTTTTTGTAAAAAAATTTCCCATATAATAACATTTATCCTACAATTTCCGAAAAAAACAAACACCGTAAAATTTTAAATTCGATTAAATTACAGTGAGTTCATAAAAATCATTGGGATTAAGGTATTTCTTAGCTAGTTCTTGTAATTCATCTGACTCCGTGGTTTTGATTATTTCTACGCTTTTATAGAAATATTGATCATCAATTCCGTTTAAAATATAGTTTTTCCATCTTGCGATCAATTGAAAAGGACCATCTAAATCTCCTAAAACTGATCCAATCATGTAATTCTTTACCAAACTCAATTCTTCTGTATCAACTGGTTCATTGCATAAAATATCCATTTCTTTATATACCTCTTCAATTGTTGCTTTACAAACATCTCTTCCTGCTTCGGTACTGATCATCCAAGCTCCTTCATGAATATGGTTTTGTATATAACTATGTATGCCGTAAGTATATCCTTTATCTTCTCTGATATTACTCATTAAACGTGATCCAAAAAATCCGCCATAAATATTATTGAGTATTTGTACTTTTTGATAATCTGGATGATGCCTATTGGGGAAGGGTCTTGCCAATCGAATAGCTCCTTGAACGCCACTAGGGTCATTTATAATATGCATTTTTTTCTCTACTGCGGGATGCAAATGGTATTGAATATTTGGAATAACCCTTTGCTGTAATGGCAATTGTCCAAAAACATGATTAAGGGAACTGGCTAAGCTTGCTGGTATTTTGCCTGCAGTAAAAATCAGGCATTTTCCTTGCTGATAAAATTGTTGATAGAAAGCTACCAATTCTTCTCTGTTGAGTTGGTCGTAATCTAAAGTGGATGTGTATTTACCATAAGGATGATGAATACCATAAATGTATTCGTCAATTAATCGGTTGGCAATAAAATCACATTTTTTTAAATTCACTTCCAATCGTTGTTGCTGATTTTGTCGATACGTAATAAGCTCTTCCTCTGGAAAAATGGAGGATGTAATTATTTCAGCAACTACTGGCAATAATTCATCAACATGCTTTGCCAAACAATGAAGTGTGATTGTGGCTGTTTCATTGTAACAGCTTCTGTTTAAATAGGCTCCATAAAATTCGAAGTACTCATTTATTTCAAAAGCTGTTTTCTGTGTAGTGCCATTTTTGAGCATGAAATTAGCAGTAGCAGCAACTATATTTTTTTGCTCATACCAATTACCTGCATAAAATACCCATTCTATCATCAATACTTCTTGAGTACCTGCATCTATGCTATAAACTGGAACCCCGTTGTCTAATTTATATTGATCACATTTCTTCAATTGTAAATCGAAACTTACAGCTTCTGTAATATGTGGAGTTATTTTTCTGTTCAAATTCATTTGCATTGATTGTTCTATTGCTTTGCGTGATAGTAAATAGTATTGCTATTCGATTCTCTGAAAATCTGATTGCTGTATTCATGCAAATCGGCTGGCGTCACTTGTTGGTATTTTTCCAATTCAGTGTTCATTAAATTGGCATCACCCAATAATTCGTACATAGCCAAACTACTTGCCCTGCTCATTACACTCATATCTTCAAAAGCAATAATACTCTCTGTTTTATTTTTTACTTTAATCAATTCATTATCGGATACATGGTTTTGCTGAATTGCATTAATTATTTCCGCTACACCCTTTTCGGCTTGTTCCATACTTACTCCCTTTACGAGCTTACCTTCAATAGTAACAAGTCCTGCATCGGTGCTTCCAAAATGATGACAATCTAAATTGGAAAATAATTTTTGTTCTTTTACCAACGATTGGTATAATCTAGATGATCCGCCTCCTCCTAAAATTTCCGTTATTAAATCTGCTGCATAATATCCTTTTTCTAATCTAGCATCCATATGCCAGGTTTTAATAAATGCATCCAAAGGAACAGTTGCTTCAATACTTAATTTTTTGGCTTCTTGTTGAACAGGCTCTTTTGCTAAACAGCGAATATATTTTTCGCCCATTTCAATAGGGCCAAACCATTTTTCGGCCAATTGTTTTACTTGTTCTGTTTTTACATTACCTGCCACTACTAAAATAGCATTCACAGGTCTGTAATGTTTAAAGAAAAAGGCTTTTACATCATCAATATGTGCATTCTCTACATGGCTTAATTCTTTACCAATAGTCATCCAACGATAAGGGTGAACTGTATATGCTAGTTCACGCATTTTATGCCAAACATCACCATAAGGTTTATTCAGATAATGTTCCTTAAATTCTTCGCACACAACTTTCTTTTGTACTGCTAAACTTTTTTCACTGAAAGCCAAACTCAACATTCGATCACTCTCTAACCAAAAAGCGGTTTCAATATTTTGTGCAGGAAGCTGGCAATAATAATTGGTTAGATCATGGGTAGTATAAGCATTGTTATCACCTCCGGCTCTTTGTAATGGCTCATCATAATCAGGAATATGAATACTTCCGCCAAACATCAAATGTTCAAATAAATGGGCAAAACCGGTTTTCGAAGGGTTTTCATCTCTTGCTCCAACATCGTATAATACATTCACAACTGCCATCGGTGTGGCATTGTCTTCATGTACCAAAACGGTTAAGCCATTGTCTAGTATAAAACGGTTGTATTGAATCATAATCTAAAAATCGTTTTGCAAAATAGGTCTTTGTACGCTATTTACGTATATCCTGAACATCTAGGGTTAGGATCATTGGCGTCTCCCCTCTGAAAACAACAACTTTTATTTTTCCAAGGGCATTTTGGAAGAGATTTTTATACACTTGTATGTTTTTAGTAAAATTACTTTCTACAGAAAAAATTACATCTCCTTCCTGAAAACCTGCTTTTTCTCCGGGAGAGCCTTTCACAATATCTATCACCCTGATTTCGCCTCCAATTAAATAAATGCCTAATCCTGTATAACTATAGTCGAAATCTTCATTAAAATGGATATTGGGTTTTATATGTATAGACTGTTCTGGATAGTTGAGAATTACATTAAATCTTCTGAGTAAATCATTACCTAAAATACCACCTAGCACAGGATAATTGGTTACATTATAAGTGTCGTCAAATACATGTACAGGAACGTTTTTAAATTTAAACGGTCCAATTTTTACAGACTTTACAACGGTAAGTTCCATTTGTTTTTTACCTCCAAGGCCTTCAGCCTGTGTTGTAAAAAAACGCCTATTTGTTTTAAAAACACTGCTGTCTTCAGTAAAATCTCTAGACAATAAAAAACAGAGACCAGCACCAGTATCAAAAATAAAGCGATTCAAAATTTCTCTCGAATCTTGAATGCTGGCTAGTTGTTGTGGGAGTGTAGTGAAATTGGGTTTTAATAATTGGCCACCTCTAGGATATTTATAAGTGCCTGGGGAATAGATTTCTACTTTATCATTATCATAATCTAATCGAACGATGAATCTTCTTAAAAAACTATAGCCAATAATTCCATCAATTTTTACTCCGTATACACTTGTCAGCAAATCATAATCATTGATATGAAAATCTAAGTGATCTACTGTAAGTCCCAAAAAATGCAAGGAATGGTCCAAGGCGAAATCTACTTTCTTCAAACCTGCGATACCTCTGATGGTTTTATCGGTTTTAGTGAGTGGAATTTGAAGCAAAGCCGTAGTTGAAGAATCCAGTGAAATTCCCCCACTACCTGTATCCAGTACAAAATTGAGTGAATCTGCTAAATTGTCAAACTTCGCCTTAATGATAATGATACCTCCAGAAAGCTGTGAGAAAGGCAGCTTTGTAATCAATTTACTTTCAGGTTGAACAAACTCTTCTTGAGAAGAAGCAACCAGACTTCCACAAATGGCAATTGTTAATAGAACGAAACGAAACATACTCTACAAGATAAGCTGAATGATCCAAACCAATATTAGACAAATCAAAGTTGTAATTGGTTGCTTCATCAGAACTTTTACAGTATTACCTTTGTTATTGATTTAAATAGTCGAATATGCAATTAGCTGATTTATACCAAAAAGCCCTTGATTTTGAATTTCTTTCTATTGAAGAAGGAATGTTCTTATTTGAACAAGCCCCATTGGCCGATTTAATGCATATAGCCGATGAAATGAGGAAGAAGCAAGTTCCTCACGGAAAAGTTACCTGGCAGATCGATCGAAATGTAAATACCACCAATGTTTGTATAGCCAATTGTAAGTTTTGTAATTTTTATAGAATTCCCGGACATGCAGAAGCATATATCACCGAAATGCCTGCTTATAGAACCAAAATTGAAGAGACTTTTAAATATGGGGGCGATCAATTATTGCTGCAAGGCGGTCATCATCCAGCATTAGGCATAGACTTTTATGCTAAAACCTTTCGTGAGATAAAGCAAGAATATCCAACTTTAAAACTCCATGCATTAGGGCCCCCAGAAATTGCCCATATAGCTAAGTTGGAAAAAATGAGTCATCATGATGTGTTAAAAACCTTGCAGGAAGCAGGGTTGGATTCATTGCCAGGAGCGGGTGCAGAAATTTTAGTTGATCGGGTTCGACGCTTAATTTCTAAGGGTAAATGTGGTGCAGATGAATGGTTGGCTGTAATGCATGAAGCCCATAAACTGAATATTACTACCAGTGCCACCATGATGTTCGGTCATGTAGAAACTCTAGAGGAAAGATTTATTCATTTAGTTCGTATACGCGAAGTGCAGTCGATGAAACCTGAAAATGCTAAAGGTTTCCTAGCCTTTATTCCATGGACTTTTCAGGATGTAGATACCTTATTAACCAAAATCAGGGGAGTTCATAACCTTACTACTCCAGATGAATATATCAGAATGATTGCCATTAGCCGAATCATGTTGCCTAATATTAAAAATATTCAGGCTAGTTGGTTAACTGTTGGTAAACAAACTGCACAAATCTGTTTACATGCTGGAGCAAATGATTTTGGTAGTATTATGATTGAAGAAAATGTGGTGAGTGCTGCTGGGGCTCCTCATAGGTTTACTTATAAAACCATTCAGGATGCTATTAGAGAAGCTGGTTTTGAACCACAATTGAGGAACCAACAATACGATTGGAGGGAAATTCCAGCTACCATTAGTGAGCAGGTGATTAATTATTAAATATGGTAATAAGCCAATATTTAATGTATTTTTATCGTTGTTAAACAGCCAAGTCCAAACCTGATGAAAAATTTAGACAACCATTTCATTGTCTCATTTTTTAGGTAGCATTAATATGAATGTTTTTAAGAGCATTATTTGTCATGATTATTCGGTAGCCCGAGCCCATACTCAAATGGTAAGGGTGAAAACCAATGGGGTTCACATGATTGGTATTATGTTAATTGCCAATGTTCTAAGTGCATGTGGCATTTATATCATCTATTTTTTATTGAATAATGGCCGAAATGATATCTATTTTATCCTGAACGAGTTACACTATTGGGAAGTAGCTGGAAGAGTAGGAATCATTATGATTCTCTCATTTGTTTATTTACTCGCTTTTGCAGCTTTTGGAGGTAGACAATACTTTTTAGCAACAATTAATGAGTTTATTTCAAAGGATGAACCCACTCAAGAAGCCATTTCTAGGTCAGGTAGCCGATTTTTTTACGGCTCAATAGTGTTGTTTTTTATCATTGCTGGGACACTTTTTTACTTAGTTAAAGTGGCTGGATTCTAATTATTTCATCTTTTTTCACAAATTTTGTAACAAAGTCTTTCCTGAACCGTATCATAGGTGTACATCAATCATCCATAAGTAACTGCTGTTAATGACTGAGAATCAATATAATCAATGCGTAAACAATCATTCCGATCATTTATTTCGGTTTATTGTTAAGAATCTTCGACACGAGGAAGACGCGCGTGATATTGTTCAGTCAGCTTTTGAGAAGTTATGGAGGAATAGAGAAACGGTTGAAACGGATAAAGCCAAATCTTTTTTGTTTACTGTTGGGTATAATCAGATGATCGATCATATCAGAAAGTACAAAAGAGTGCAATTAAAAGATGATTTTTCGGATGACAATAGAACACAATACCAACAAGACGATAGTTTAAAGAAAACCTTGATGCAGGCATTGAATCGGCTGAATGAAACACAAAAAAGTTTGGTGATGCTCAAAGATTATGAGGGGTATAGTTATGAAGAGATCGGAAAAATCATGAGTTTAAATGAAAGTCAAGTAAAAGTGTATTTGCACAGGGCTAGGTTAACCTTGAAAAATTATTTAGTTAACCGCGAAAATGTATAAAAAGAACATGGAAATAAACCGTCATAATTACGAAACATATTTTCTGCTTTGGGTAGATGGGGAACTGTCTGGCCAAGAGGAAGAAATGGTTGAACGGTTTATAACAAAACATCCAGACCTGGCTGAAGAACTGGCTGCATTACAAGAAACCAAATTGCCTTTGGATGAATCTATTGTATTTGCCAATAAGGAAAGCTTATTAAAAGTGGAACATCCTGCTTTATCCATGAGCAGTCATGAAATCTATTTTTTATTATATATAGATGATGAATTAAGTGCAAAAGACAAAGCTGATGTTGAGTTGTTTGTATTGCAACATCCTGAATTGCAAGATGAGTTTATGTTGCTGAAGCAAACTAAATTAACTCCAGAACCAATTGTTTTTGCTAATAAAGAATTACTGTATAGAAAAGAGGAAAAAGAAAAGCCAGTTATTTATATGCAATGGCGTAGGATAGCAGTGGCAGCAGCTTTAATCGGATTGATCTTTTCTTTATGGATGATTGCTCCTAATACATTGAGCAATCAAAATAAGCAAGCATTGGCTTCAACAGTTAGTGCAAATAGATCAGCTGTTAATACAAATCAGCACAATCCCGTTGAGTTAAATAATAACATTATAAATACTTCAAAAAAATTAGACAAGAAATCAATTGGCGATATTCAATCAGACAAATTAATTGCAGCTAATACCTCAAACATCGAAAAAAAGCAAGATCAAACGCTTGTTTTTAATTCAGTCGCTAAAGAAAACTCATTACCGGTTAATAAGGTAACTGAAAAAAAGGTTGACGAGCGTACAGAACGAGCAGAAGAAATTGCTGCAAGTACCAAGACTACAATTGAACCTATCAATCCTATCAATAACAATACCATATTAGCACATGCAACAGTTACTGAAGATGAGCAGCCCAATAATTTGATAAAACATGCGGTGTACAGAGAATTGGACACCGATGAATCAAGTAATAGTTTATATGTAGGTGTATTGGAAATTAATAAAGATAAATTACGCGGATTCATTCGCAAAGCAGGAACCATATTTCGTTCTAAATCTAAACAAGACGAAGATAAAATAGTCACTAATAAATAATACCATGAAACAAATCGTATGCATGTTTGCAGTATTAATTGCTGCAGGAACAAGTTTTGCCCAAACCGATAGTACGGCAAAGCCAATTGACACAGTAAGAGTAGGTAATTTTGTAATTATTAAAAAGAATAATGGAAATGAAAAAACCTATAAGTCATCCAATAATGATGTGAACATTAGGTATAAAGTAGAGCGCAGACCTGCTAAGAAAAAGAATCTCAGTACCAATTGGTGGATTTTCGATTTAGGTTTTGCCAATATTCGGGATAATACTAATTATGCTGCAGCTCAAGCCGGGCCTTATTTTAAAACAATTCGCCCTGCTGATGGTCCTGTAAACCAAAATAGTTACAGGTTGAATACAGGTAAAACAAGCAATGTAAATATTTGGTTGTTTATGCAAAAGTTGAACATAAGTAAGCATGTGTTGAATTTGAAATATGGCCTGGGATATGAAATGTATAATATCCGTTATGATACAAGAATCAGTTATAGAAAAGATCCTCAACCTTTTGTTCACAATGATTCTATCAGCTTTAGCAAAAACAAATTGTTTACAGGTTATTTAACCGTTCCGATGATGATCAATTTCAACCCAACACCTGATAGTAGAAAAGGATTTAGTTTGAGTGCAGGAATGAGTGCGGGATATTTATTGGAAAGTAGAAACAAGCAAGTAAGTGGTGAGAGAGGTAAAGAAAAAGTGAATGGTAATTTTGAAATGGAACCTTGGAGATTAGCTGCTATTGCAGAATTAGGAATTGGTCCGGTAAGATTGTATGGTTCTTATAGTTTGAATAGATTACAAAAAGATGTAACCCGTGTTGAGCAATACCCTTATGCTGTAGGTATTCGTTTTAGCAATTGGTAAAATAGTCTCATTTTCTCATGTAATATATACGCTCCTTTTCCAGGGAGCGTTTTTTTTGCTTGAAAATTAACAGAAGACTACAATGAAATTTTGTACTTTTCGTTAATTATTAAAATCCTGGTAATGAAATTGGTGTTTAATTGGTTTTTGTTAATTGGAGGAGTAGTGCTAAGTACTTCTTTTAAAAAACATCATTCCATTAATCCATTCACTGCCGATAAAGACACTTATTCTGTTTATATCATAAAAAGCCAATACGAGTTGAAAGTATATGATTCAACAGGAGAGTGGATGGCTTCTTATCCTGTAGTATTTGGTAGTAAAGATTTGGGTGATAAAATGGTGCAAGGAGATCGTAAAACACCCGAAGGAGTTTTTCATATTACTGGCAAAAGAAAACACGAAAAATGGAATCGATTTATTTCCATCGATTATCCCAATCAAGAAAGTATTAATAAATTCAATCAACGAAAAGCGGAAGGAATCATTCCCGCCAATGCCAAGATTGGAGGAGAGATAGGTATTCATGGAACATGGCCGCATGAGGATTATGCCATTGATCAATACCGAAGCTGGACGGAAGGCTGTGTAAGCACCAAGAACCAGTATATTCAGGAATTATTCAATTTATTGCCGGTAGGCACCCGCGTAGAAATTCGCCAATAACTCTTAATTCATCTTTCATAATTCATCTTTCATCTTTCTTCTTTCTTAATTCTTCATTCCTTTTAACCAATCGGTAATTCCTAATTGAATTTTCGAGGCAACCTGTGAATGAAAACTGGATTTTACAATTCTCTTTTCATCTTCTTCATTACTCAAGAAAGCGATCTCCACCAAACAATTAGGAAAATCGGTAGGAGCGTTTAAAGCAAAATTGAAATGACCAATATTGCCAAACTCATCTAATTTCAAATCGAGCATTCTTTTTAAAATAGAACTGGTTAAAGGCCTGAATCCAATATGCTTATAATAGGTACTCACTCCTTTCACTGTTTCTTTTACACTGGAGTTTAAGTGTAAGGAAATTTCCAAATCAGGATTTTGTTGTTGCAACCAAAGTATGCGGTCTTTGTTATCAAAACTTGTGTCTGTTCGTCGAGTCATGATAATCTTTTTAACCCCTAATTTCTTTAATGAGTTTTCTAGGGCTTTTGCGAAGAGCAAGGTTTGTTCTTTTTCTGATGCTTTTAGTTTAATTCCTGAAGCACCAGTATTGGTACCTCCATGACCAGCATCAATGGCAATCGTCATTTTACGTATATCTAAATTGGCAGGTTGGCGTTTGATTTTTACACTTAATATTTTTCCTTTATAGCTGATATTATAACCCCAGTGTTGTGCATGTTTAAGCTCTATAGTTACCCTGAATACATCATCTTCTACCTGATTGTAATAAACGTTTTTTACTTCTTTTAATGAACTGAGTTGAGTGATCCAATTGGTATTGCTTTGAACACCATAAATATCTACCATTATTTTACTAGGATTAATTTCCATCCAAGATTTATAAGGTAATTTTTCGTCGAGATTGATGTTCACATAATCAAACAAAGAATCTCCTTTTGAAATAAACGAACCTGTTAAATAGTATGGTTTTTTAATTGGCGAAGCAGAATCTGGTTTTACAAAAGCTTTTTCTAAAAGTGCTGTATGCCATTTAGATAATTGAATAGTATACATGTCTTTGGATGAGTCAATTATTTTCAACAATACATTGGTATCAATATAACCCATCTTTGCACCTCCCAATCGATCTTCTCCCATACCATAAGACAATGCAGGTAATTTGCCCGTTGTTCTGCCATAATAAACAGCATTACTGGTATTGTTTTGTGCTAAACAGTAACTTGTAAAAAAGGTGAATGCCGCAATGATTAATTGTTTCATTGCTTGAAGGTATTTATTTGTAGGCTAGCAACAAAAAACCCCGCACGATTTTCTGTACGGGGTCGGGGGGATTTCTAGTATTTTTTACAATTTATAGCCATTGTCTGCTATTAATTGATCTGCTATTCTTCTGCGAGCATCTTTGGAATTGAATGGTTCTACTTTTGTAAAACGTTTCAAACCAATATGCATCATTCTTAATTCATCTCCATCTGCAAAACTATTCAATGCATCTTTACCTGCTTTATTAATTCTGTCGGCAGCGTCATACAAATAGGTTTTCATGATATCAGTTTGAATGCCGATTGCTGCTTCTCCTTTGGTGTTGGCCAATTTCATCACACGTAATAAGGCACTTTCTGCATGGAATACTTCGATAGACATGTCTGCAATATTCATCAAAATTTCTTGCTCCTTATCTAACTGCATCATCAGTTTTTGAACAGCAGCGCCCGCAACCATTAAGATGGCTTTTTTAAAGTTAGCAATTGCTTTTAATTCTTTAGCAAAAACACCTTCTTCTTCGCCACCAAAATCTGGAATGCTCATCAATTCTTTTTGAACCGCCATGGCTGGTCCCATCAAATCGAGTTTGCCTTTCATTGCCCGTTTTAGTACCATATCAACCGTTAACAAACGATTGATTTCATTAGTGCCTTCGTAAATACGATTGATTCTGCTATCTCTATAGGCTTTAGAAATTTGGTATTCATCGCTGAAACCATTGCCACCATGAATTTGTACACCTTCATCTACCACAAAGTCAAGCACTTCACTTCCAAATACTTTTAAGATGGCGCACTCTATTGCATATTCTTCTGCAGCTCCTAATAAAGACTCTGCAAATGATTTTCCGCTTGCGGCTAATTCATGTTCTTTCTCATCAATCCATTTCGCTGAACGATATAAAGCTGATTCGCACACCCACATTCTGATAGCCATTTCAGCCATTTTGTGTTTGATAGCGCCAAATTTTGAAATAGATATTTTGAACTGCTCCCGCGCAATGGCATATTGAATGGAAGTATCTGTTGCTTTTTTAGCACCACCCAATGTTGCTGCACATAATTTTAAACGACCGATGTTGAGGATATTAAAAGCAATGATATGACCCTTGCCAATTTCGCCCAACACATTTTCAACAGGAACCTTACAATCTTGGAAATACAATTGAACGGTTGAAGAACCTTTAATACCCATTTTATGTTCTTCAGGACCTTGAGTAAAACCTTCTGTACCACGTTCTACAATAAATCCAGTGAATTTGTCACCATCAATTTTGGCAAATACGGTATAAACATCTGCAAAACCACCATTGGTGATCCAACATTTTTGACCATTGAGTATATAATGCTTTCCATCATCACTTAACATCGCAACCGTTTTAGCACCAAGGGCGTCACTGCCACTATTTGGTTCGGTTAATCCGTATGCACCCTTCCATTCTCCACTAGCTAATTTGGGAATATATTTTAATTTCTGTTCTTCAGTACCAAAATATAAAATGGGTAAAGAACCAATTCCAGTATGCGCTGCAACTGCAACAGAGAAAGAGAATCCGCCGCCTAATCCTTGATTAACAATGGTAGAAGTAATAAAATCCTTCCCTAATCCACCATAGGCTTCTGGGAAAGAGGTAGAGAGCAAACCTTGTTCGCCAGCTTTCTCCATCAACGATGGCATCAAGCCTGGTTCCATTTTATCAATGCGTTCTAAATTGGGAAGGATTTCTGTTTGCAGAAACTGCTCACACATATCCATTACCATGATTTGTTCTTCATTGAAATCTTCTGGAATGAAGGTTTCATATGGATTACTTTCTTTGATAATCCACTCGCCGCCCTGTAAGGCTGTTGAATTTTTTGTGGCTTCCATTTTTTAGTTATTAAGTTATTAGTTATTAGTTATGGTTAAACTTCGAGGATTCCTAAAGTAAGGTTATCATACACACGCTGAAAAACCGATTTTACTACTTCAATCTCATGCTTATCTACACCTATCAAGGCTTCTGCCATAGTTTGATTGGCCAGATCGATGGTAATATGTTGCAACTCCAAAGCCGCATCGGTTAATTCAACTAAATTGATTCTTCTATCTGTTGGAGAGGCAATTCTTTTGACTAGATTTTGTTTTTCTAGATTATCTATGAGTCGGGTAATACTTGGCTTATCTCTAAAAGTTCTATTGCACAATTCCTGCTGACTGAGCTTGTCTTCCTTCCATAAATGGTACAAAACACTCCACTGTTCAATGGTTATTTCTAGTCCTGCGTTACGGAAATTTTTCTGTAAACGCCTTGCCACAGCGGTTGAAGCCATTCCGTTTATGACGCTGTATAATTCCCCCCTTCTAAAATGGTTGTTTGACATATAGTTAGTTATGCAACTAATTTCAAAATAAGTTCGTTTCTTTGACATTACCAAGAATTTATTGGTAAAATTTAGCAAAGTAGTATGAATAGTCAGTTTATTGAACTAGGTGGATCTACATTCCATTATAATAAATATGGATCGGGTCCTAACTGGATTTTCTGTTTTCATGGATATGGAGAATCAGGGGAGAGCTTTGCTTTATTCGAACCTTTTTTGGGATCGGATTCTACGCTTATTGCCATTGACATACCCTTTCATGGTAAAACCGAATGGAATGGACCCTTGTTATTAGAACCTACTTTGTTGATTGAATTAATGAATATTATTACTGGTAATAGTCAATCGAGTGTAAGGTTTTTTGCCTACAGTATGGGGGGAAGAGTTGCACTGAGGTTATTTGAACTGATTCCAAACCGTGTACAGTCCATGGTTTTAGTTGCACCAGACGGATTGCATCAAAATAAATGGCAATGGTTCACTACTAAAACAAGCATAGGGAATAGTATTTTTAAACATACCATGCAAAATCCTGAATGGTTATTTCAATTGATTAAAATTGCTAACTTTTTGAAATTACTCAATCCTAGTATTAGCAAGTTTGTACATTATTATTTGGATGACGCTAAAGAAAGGGCTGAATTATATAAAATTTGGACTTTAACTAGGCGTTTTAGGCCCAGTTTATCCATTTTAAAACCACTCATTAAAGCTCATAATGTTCCTATGAACTTGATATTTGGTAAATATGATCGAATCATTCTCACAAAAAGAGGCACTCATTTTAGTAATGGAATGGATGAATTAGTGAAAGTGGTTGAATTAAATGCTGGACATCAATTGCTACAAAAAAAGTATGCCAAGATAATTGCCGATTATTTTTAGCCAATAATGATTTTCTTTGTTACTCATGATCAACTTTTTTATTTATTTACTTGCATGTATAGGAATAGCCTATAGTTTATTGATTGGTATTTATTGCTATTGGTTTTTACAATTAAAAAAATACCAGCCTTCGCAATCACAACCAGCCCGAACGTTTTTTAGTATCATAATTCCTGCAAGAAATGAAGCATTCTTTATCGAAGACTGTTTAAATAGAATTCAAGCTCAAAATTATCCTGCCCATTTATTTGAAGTAATTGTGGTGAATGATCATTCTACAGATGAAACAGAAACTATTATTCAAGAGAGGCAATCGTCTTTTGCATCCTTGCGATTAATTAATTTATC
>JANOZT010000007.1:0-1964 GCA_031429515.1 Sphingobacteriia bacterium | reverse complement strand
TAGTAAAAATGCACAAACAATGCTCATTGATGTAATTCTTGTTAGTTTCATTGTTGGTTATTTATGTAAAATATATGGTAAATAAAATATTGTATTTTATGATTTCTTTGTGACGCAAAATTGGTATTTTATATATTTTCTACGTTACACATCTCTTTAGAATAATTGCATATAAATTGGAATAGCTATTTGAATACTTGTAGGATAATGTATTGATTGAAATGATTTTTTGTATTTTTTTATTCTAAAAAAACACTGAGTCGAGTATACACAATTGCTTTGAATTTTATCACTATTAACGCATTCTTTAATCATGTAATAATGTTTAGTGTCTAGTTGTCTAGTTGTCTAGTTGTCTAGTGTCTAGTTTCTATGTCTAGTCCTAAATAAAAAAGCCCCCATATAAATATGGAGGACTTTCCCCTTGCATTCAACCGAATAAAAAAAATTGAACAGTGATTAATAAATTACCTAGAAGTAGGATTAAAAACTATCTTTTACAGCACAGTTTTAACGAAAGCTAAATATGTTTATAATTTTTTATAAGTAAACTTCTGCCCCCCTATAGAAGCTTCTACCATTAAACCTCCTAAGTCTCTTGTAAATACAAGTACACCATCAGCATATTTTGCGGTTGCAGATGCACCTGATTTTGCAGCAACAGCGGAAGCCTGACCGCTAAATTCTAATTTATCGTCTTTAAAACGTTCTAAAGCTGCTTTATTTTCAAAGAAGATAACTTCACTATAAGCTTTTCCCCCTGCTTGAACACCCACCGTTACCTGTAACATTTTACCTTTACCAATAAGATGTCCATGCTCAAATACCATTCCATTTCCGCTCGCCCCGCCAACAACCAATGCCCCTTTGCCAACATTTGGAAAGATTACATATGCATGTGCATTTTTAAAAAACTTGTTCATGTCCGCATCATTTTTAATAAATGCAGCTTTCGCTTTTTTGCTTTTTGTAAGCATATTATCTTTGGAATTGTTCTGTTCCTTCATTGAAACATCATATGCCTTACTATTTGTAGGAATGGATAGTCCAGAAATAGTCAGAACCAGCATTAAGAGGTACAGTGTAATTGGTTTTTTCATTTCATTTTTTTTATTTAATTTAAAGAAGCTCATACTTTAGGATAATATGTTGAAAAAAACCCACTTCAATTTATATTGAAGCGGGTTGAGATTGAATTTTATTAGTATATAGTAAATTCTACTCTTCTATTCTTCTGACGACCATTAGCGGTCTTATTGCTTTCAATTGGTTTAGATTCTCCAAATCCTTCTGATTCAATTTTAGAACTACTTACACCTTTATTGATCATGTAGTTTTTTACAGCATCAGCTCTATTTCTAGATAAAGTCAAATTTGCAGCATCGCTACCTACATTATCGGTATGACCAGCTAATTTTAATTGAATACCTTTTTGATTCATTAAATCGGCTACTCTGTTTAGATAAACGAAAGAGCGTTCTCTTATAGTTGCTTTACCAAAATCAAATTCAAGATTACGAACAGCCTCATCTACAATTTTCCGATCTTCTCCAGTAATAATATAGGTATTGTTTCTAACAATTGTAGTATCTCTTGAAGGAGGAGGAACTGGTAATGCACATCCTGCACCATCTACTTTTACTGTCTTAGGTGTGTTAGGGCACTTATCAAAATAATCGCTTACGCCATCTCCATCGCTATCCATCTTCATTTTATTTAACTGATCTCGTAGAGCAGCAACTTCTGCCAAACGTTGATTATAACGTTCTTCACTAGCAGCTAGCGAGGCTTTCATTGCATCATCAGCGCTGTTCATATTGCTCGATAATTGTGCTGGAGCATTGTGTCTAGCCAATTGAGGTTTTTTGCTATCACCCAGTGCAAATTCTAAACCAATGTGAGCCATAGAAAAACGATCCGAAAAGTAAGGATCTTTAAAATAGCCATCTAAATTATCAGCATCT
>JANOZT010000006.1:0-2573 GCA_031429515.1 Sphingobacteriia bacterium | reverse complement strand
CACCATTTCCCATTTAACACCACCATCATCTGTTCGGTACAAAGCATTTTTATTTGACTCCAGCAAAGCATATACTCTATTTGGTTCTGATCTGCTGATGCTAATACCAATTCTGCCATATTCACCATCAGGTAATCCATCAGCCTTACCTAATTTTTTAAATGATTTACCACCGTCATACGTAACATAGAAGCCACTTCCAGGACCACCACCTTTTAAACTCCAAGGTGTACGTTTGTGTTGGTACATGTTCACAAATAATTTATTCGGGTTCACCGGATCCATTACCATATCTCCTACACCAGTTGTATCATTGGTATGTAAAATCAGTTTCCATGATTCACCGCCATCGGTGGTTTTATACAATCCTCTTTCAGGATGCTCCATAAACGGATTGCCCATTACACCTGCATAAACTACATCTGGATTGGTTGGATCTACAATGATGCGATGAATGTTTCTGGTTTTTTCCAAACCCATACGCTTCCATGTTTTTCCTCCATCTAAACTTTTATAAATGCCTTCGCCTAAACTGATTGAGTTACGCGGATTGCCTTCTCCAGTTCCTGCCCATATAATTGATGGATTACTTTGAGTAATAGCAATGGATCCAATATTTTGAATGGGTTGTTCATCAAAAACAGGCGTCCAACTTGCTCCACCATTTTCAGTTTTCCATACACCTCCACTAGCCGTTCCAAGAAAGATGGTATTTGGACTATTCCATATTGCATCGATGGCGGTTACTCGACCGCTCATGCCAGCAGGCCCGATATTACGGGGCTTCATTGTTTTGAAATGTTTGGAAAGATCTATTTGTTGTGCAGTAGCACTTAGCACAAATAGTAACCCTGAAAGGGCAATCAGCATTTTTCTCATATCAGTTGATTATTTGGAAATTGAAATATCTGAAATTATCGGCCATTTACCAAATAGTTAGGACGAGTGGCTTATATTTATAGGTGTACTTAACTTTATAGGTATACTTAAACTTTATTGCAACTGTCTAAAACTGAAATTACCGTGTCAGATAATGCATCAACCAAACCTTTTAACCTTAATTCGTTTCAAACTGGAATTTATGCTGCTGTTGTGGCATTCTTAACTTATACCATGATCTTTGGTTTCAGAAAATCCTATACGGTTTGCACATTCGATGGAATGGCATTTTGGGGATTGGGTTATAAAACCTTATTGGTATTAAGCCAGATGATGGGGTATTTGATGGCCAAGTTTTATGGGATCAAATTTATTTCGGAGCTCAAAAGATTGAATCGCTATAAAATAGTATTGCTCTTAGTAGGTATTGCTTGGATGGCATGGTTGTTTTTTGCGTTGGTCCCAGCGCCTTATAATATGGTGTTTTTATTCATCAATGGATTTCCGCTAGGCATGTTATGGGGAGTGATTTTTTCTTATATCGAGGGAAGAAAAACAACTGATTTTATTGGCGCATCCTTAGCAGTGAGTTTTATTTTTTCTTCGGGATTTGTAAAGTCGGTTGGTGGATGGTTACAATTACAATTTCATTTGACAGAGTTTTGGATTCCGTTCGCAACAGGTTTGGTATTTGCATTGCCTTTGTTATTATTTATTTATTTGATGGAAAAAATTCCGCCACCAACAGCGGAAGACATTTCATTGCGCATGAACCGAACACCGATGGATGCGACTCAGCGAAAAGCATTCATTAAAACCTATTTACCAGGAATTGTTGCAGCAGTATTGATCTATTGCTTCGCAACTATTTTCAGGGATATCCGAGATAATTTCAGCGCAGACATGTGGAAGGAAATGGGGTATTTAAATCAGCCAGCACTTTTTTCTAAAACAGAAACGCCAATTACATTAGTGATTCTCATTTTGATTGGCAGTATGGTAATGATCAAAAATAGTTTTAAGGCATTCATGCTGGCACATTTTTTTATTGCCCTTGGATTTATTATTGCAGGAGTTTCCACATATCTATTTACCAAAGAAATCGTAACACCTTATTGGTGGATGACGTTAGTGGGCCTTGGTTTATACATGGTGTACATACCATTTAATTCTGTTTACTTCGAAAGACTGATCGCCACATTTAGATTCACAGGCAATGTGGGTTTCTTAATTTATGTGGCCGACTCATTTGGTTATTTAGGAAGCGTGAGTGTTTTACTCAGCAAAGAAATTTTTAAAGTACAATTAAACTGGGTTCACTTTTTCTCGAACAGTGTGATGATATTATCGGTGGCGGGGGTATTTATCAGTATTTATGCGGCAAGGTATTTTTCTAAAAAACGGACAGAAAAGCCAACTTTTTCATAGTATACTATGAATTTATCGCTATACTTTATTTAAAACCTACTCAACTTTTACTAGATTTATGGTATGAAAGTTTCAAGTGCGCTATATAAAGGCGATTATTCAGTTCATATATCATTTGAAGATGTTACTGAAGGGATAATTAACCTAAGCGACTTGGTTGAAAAAGGTGTATTTAGGTCTTTAAAGGAAAAAGAAAAATTTTCAACCGTTTACACCACAGGTTATTCAATAGCCTGGTCTGATGAATTAGAAATTGATGCAGCAAA
>JANOZT010000005.1:0-11616 GCA_031429515.1 Sphingobacteriia bacterium | reverse complement strand
GAAACAGATGGTTCCATCAAATTGCCTGATATTCCTAAAGGGATAGCTATTGATTTTAAAGAAATCAGTTTTGGATATGCTAATACTGGCAAAATTTTGAACAATCTAAATTTCCAAATCGAAGCTGGACAAAAAGTTTGTGTAATGGGTCCATCAGGCTCTGGAAAATCAACGGTATTAAGGTTATTAACAGGGGCATTTAAAAATTATACTGGATCTATAACAATTGATAATATTCCTATCGGAAACTATTCTATTGATTCTATACGTTCCCAAACTGGTATTTTATTAAGCCAGCAAGATATTTTCAACGGTACTATTTGGGAAAATATCACCATGGGTAATAAACAAATTTCTTTTGAAGAAGTTACCAGTTTAGTGAAACAATGTGGTCTCTCCAATTATGTAGATGGATTGCCAAAGGGTTATGATACAATATTGGATCCTACTGGTAATAAATTGTCTTCAACAGTTAGACAAGACATTTTATTATTAAGGGCTTTGTTGGGTAAAAGAAGGTTATTGTTATTGGAAGAACCATTTACTTCCTTAGATGCCACCAATAAAAATCAAGTTGCTCAATTCATGTTGAATGCAGAGAATGCCACCGTAATCATTGCAACAAATGAAACCGATATTGCATCAAAATGCGATATGGTCATTTATTTAGAAAAAGGAAATATAAAAGCGGCTGGTACTTGGGATCAGGTTGCTTCATTAATTAAATAGTATATGCCTAATCATTTTATATCAACTGAAATTGAATCAGAAGTTGAAGGATCATCTCTTCAATCCTATAAATCCGTTTATCAGATTAGTAGAAAAAGCAATGCTAAAAAATGGCTTTGGATAGTGCTGATTGGGCTTTTAGTAACATTATTTTTACCATGGACTCAAAATATTAGAGCAAAAGGTTTAGTAACAACCTTGCGTCAGGAACAAAGGCCACAAGAGGTAAATACTGTGTTGGCTGGTAGAGTGGTAAAATGGTTTGTAAAAGAAGGAGACTTTGTTCAGAAAGGGGATACGATTCTTCAATTGGGTGAGGTGAAAGTGGATTATTTTGATCCTAAATTATTGGAAAGAACACAAAAACAAATCAACTCCAAACAAATTGCCAATGAAGGGTATCAAAATAAAGCAACTACAGCTGCTTCGCAAGTAACTGCATTAGAAGAAGGTCAAAAATTAAAATTGTCTCAAATTGATATTAAGCTACGTCAACAAGATTTAAAGGTAATAAGTGATAGTATCGATTTGATTGCAACCATTAACGAATTGGGAGTTGCAAAACGCCAAATAGATGCAGCCAAGCAAATGTTAGACAGTGGTGTGATTTCTTTGGTAGATTTTGAAAGAAGAAAAGTAAGTTTTCAAAATGGGGTTGCTAAAAAAACAAGTGCCGAAAATAAATACCTGCAAGCCAAACAAGAGTTCATCAGTTTGAGAATTGAAAAAAATGCAACTGTTCAAGAATATACTGATAAAATAGCCAAAGCTCAGGGCGACCGATTTGGCTCTCTCTCAAGTGTAGCATCTGGAGAAGCGGATGTTGCCAAATTAGAAAATGCATTTAGTAATTATGATATCAGAAATAAACTCTACTACATCACTGCACCTCAAAGTGGTCAGATAACCAAAGCTCGTAAAGCGGGTATTGGTGAAATGATGAAAGAAGGAGAAATGATTGTAGAAGTAGTGCCTGATAAAATTCAATATGCAGTAGAATTATTTGTAAGTCCAATGGATTTGCCTTTATTGCATATTGGTGAACAAGTACGATTTATTTTTGATGGATTTCCTGCAATTGTATTTACAGGCTGGCCAGAAGCATCTTATGGTACTTTTGGCGGGGTAATTGCAGCTGTTGAAACATCGGTAAGTGACAATGGAAAATTCCGGTTGTTGGTCATTGAAGATAAAAATGAAAAGGCATGGCCAAAGCAACTGAGAATGGGTGGTGGAGCAAATGGAATTGCCTTATTAAATGATGTACCAATTGGCTATGAAATATGGCGAAATATCAATGGATTTCCGCCAGAGTACTATAAACCTTCCGAGAACTCAAAAGAACAATCAAAAAATAAGAAATAGTGGGCATGAAAAGAACGGCATTCATTTTTTTATTGTTGATTGGTTATTGTTTAAAGGCTCAGGTGCTTACACCTGAAGCATTTATAGAACAGGTTCGACAAAACCATCCTGTTGCCAAACAAGCAGCTATTCAAATTGAAAAGGCAAAAGCTGATCTATTGAGTGCACGTGGAGGATTTGATCCTTCATTTACTTATGAGGCAAGTAGAAAAACCTTTGATGGAAAAAATTATTATTTCTATTCTAATCCTGAATTAAAAATACCTACACGATTTGCAGGGGCAAATATTAAAACTGGTTTGGAGAATAATGGGGGTGCTAATTTAGAATCTGAAGTTACTCCAGGACAATCTAGTTATTTCGGATTGGAATTGCCAGTAGCAAAAGGCTTGGTTATAGATAAACAAAGAGCCGCACTGCAACAAGCGTTAATTTATCGATCTATGAGTGAGCAGGAAAGAAATAGAATGCTCAACGATTTATTATTTGACGCTTATGTAGGATATTGGCAATGGACCAGTACCTATCAGATTTATAGTGTGTACACTAAATTTTTACAAATTAGTACTGATAGATACCGATTGGTAAAATTAGCTTTTGTTAATGGAGATCGTTCGGCCATTGATACAATTGAAGCATTAACGCAAATTCAAAATTTTGAAATGTTGCAAGCCGATGCAAAAGTGAAGTTGAATACTGCTAGTTTAGAAATATCTAATTTTTTATGGACCAATCAGGATAGTGCATACTTGTTGCCAGAAAAAGCAGTACCAGATACCATACGTTTTGCATTAAACTTATCACCTCAATCTTTAGAACAATTATTACAAAGAGCAAGTACAGAAAACCCTATTTTAAAATCATATGATTTTAAATTGAATGCCTTGGAAGTAGAAAGAAAATTAAAGTTTCAAAATATATTGCCTACTGTTAATTTGAAAGCTAATTTGTTGAATCAGAATTACAATGTATTTAAAGGCGTGAATGGTGCTTTTTTGCAAAACAATTACAATTGGGGTATTGATATAAAAGTGCCCTTATTTTTAAGAGAAGGACGAGGCGATTACAGAAAAGCCAAATTGAAGATTGAAGAAACCAATTACGAATTAGCCGCCAAAAAATGGGAGATTGAAAATAAAGTAAGAAACTATTTTACTGAAACCAATTTATTGCAACAACAGATTCGGATTACACAAAATGCATTCAATGGGTTCACTGCTTTATTAAGAGCAGAAAACCTTCGATTTCAAAACGGAGAAAGTTCTTTGTTTTTGATCAACACAAGAGAAAACAAAGTAATTGAAACAGCCGAAAAATTAATCAGCTTAAGGTTGAAATATTTAAAAGCAAATTATTCCATCGAATGGTCTGCAGGTATTCTACGTTAATGATTATTTCTTTTTAAACTTTGCAATAAAACTTTTGCTGTGTTCACTGATAATGAGCTTACCACTTATGCCTGCTCTTTCTTTCAATAAATGATCCCAATGTTCTGTTCCATGCCAAAATATTTTTTTCAATTCTTTTAACGCTTCTGGATTAGACTGAGATAGTGAAGTAGATAAACGAACAATTGAATCATCCATTCCGGCAGAGTCTGCATGCAATTCTGCAAACAATCCTTTTCTTCTGGCCCAATCTGCCGGACGATACATGCTTGCGTCGATGGTCAATTGAGAAAAGGCAGATAAACCAATTTTTCGCTCTACTGCTGGTCCTACAACAAAAGGCCCTATACCTACAGCCAACTCACTGAGTTTAACTTCTGCACCTTCGCATGCAATTGCATAATCAGCTGCCGCTGCAATTCCAACGCCTCCACCAATGCATTTACCTTGAATTCTTGCGATGATTATTTTGCCACAGGTACGCATGGCATTGATCACTTTTGCAAAACCGCTAAAAAATTGTAATCCTTCGGCTTCGGTTTGTATGGCAGCTAATTCATCGAATGAAGCCCCCGCACAAAATATTTTTTCTCCACCAGATCTTAGTATAATTACTTTGGTGTTTTCATTTAATCCTTCGCTATGAATTTCTTTTGCTAATGCATCCAAGATTTTCCCCGGTAAAGAATTGCTTTGAGGATGGAAAAATTCTATGGTAGCAATTCCGTGTTCTCTTTCTACTTTAACGTATCCTTCTTTAATTTCTTCTATCATAATAAGTATAAAGTTAGTTTTTTCTTGCAACCATTGTTAAAATAGTGGCAATTCCTACCATCTCATCGGTTTCATCAATCATTTCAACCATCCATTTTACTATTCCTTTATCAATGTCAGTAGGCTCTTTCTTTTCCTGACGAATTTTTTCTTTGCAGGTAAATCGAATATGCATTTCGCTGCCAGGGTAAACCGGTTTGGTGAATCTCAATTCATCAATTCCATAATTGAGCAAAACTGGATTTTTTTCATAGCTATCTACAAAAAGACCAGCAGCGATACTCATTAATAAATATCCATGTGCAACTTGCTTTTCGAACATGGTTCCAGAAAAATCGGTACTATTTAAATGTGCATAAAAATGATCGCCACTTAAATCGGCAAATTGATTGATGTCTTCTGCAGTGATTAATCTTTTCTCGGTGATCAATTGATCGCCAATTTCTAACTCTTCGTAATATTTTTTGAATGGATGTATTGTGTTGGTATTGCCTGTTGCACCTTGTTGATATACTTGACTGATCGCAGTGATCATATCAGGAGAACCTTGTATGGCCACTCTTTGCATATAATGTTTAACTCCTCTTAGTCCACCCATTTCTTCTCCACCGCCTGCTCTGCCGGGTCCTCCATGAATCAATAATGGCAATGGTGCTCCATGACCTGTGCTTTCTTTTGCACATTGTTCATTCAACACCAATATTCTTCCATGATAAGTACCCGCGCCTAATACATAATCTTTCGCAATTTTTTTATCTGCTGTTACTATCGAACTAACCAAAGAACCCTTTCCCATTTTTGCAAGTACAATGGCTTCTTCAGTGTGCTTATAAGGCATCAATGTAGCTACCGGACCAAATGGTTCTGTTTCATGCACATCGGTACTGCCGAATGGATTCTCATTCAATAATAATAGCGGGCTCATGAAAGCGCCTTTCTCTGCATCTGCATCTATTGCATTTACACTATCTAATGAGCCATAAATAATTTGTGAACTGGCTAATAATTTTTGTACCTGTTGTTTTACTTCTATACGTTGAGATTCTCCTGCTAATGATCCCATTCTTACAGTTGCATTTAGAGGGCTACCTATTACTGTTTGCGCTAATGCTTTTTTCAATGCTGTTTGAACGGCTTCTATTTTATTTTCTGGTACAAATATTCTTCTAACAGCAGTACAACGTTGACCAGATTTGGTGGTCATTTCCTTTCTTACTTCTTTAATAAAAATATCCCATTCAGGCATCGATTCATTAACATCTTCCCCTAAAACGATGCAGTTCAAAGAATCAGCCTCCATATTAAATGGAACATTCTCTTCCATTATTTTTTTGCCCGATTTAAGCATCATACCTGTTGTTGCAGATCCAGTAAAAGTCACCACATCTTGTGAACCTACTTGATCCAATAAATTTCCTGCACTACCGCAAACCAGTTGTAATGCACCAGCAGGTAAAATACCCGATGCAACAATTTCTTTTACTACCGCTTCAGTTAAAAAAGAAGTGACCGTTGCAGGCTTAACAATCGCTGGCATTCCTGCCAATAAATTAACGGCAATTTTTTCGAGCATTCCCCAAACAGGAAAATTAAATGCATTGATATGAATGGCTACCCCTTCCTTGGGAATCAATAAATGATGTCCCATAAATGTATTGGCCTTGCCCAAAGGATGTGTCTCTCCATCTAAGCAATAGGAAGTATCTGGAAATTTTCTTCTGAGAGAAGCATATGTAAATAAATTACCGATGCCGCCTTCGATATCTACCCAGCTATCTGCTTTTGTAGCACCTGTTTGATAACTTACTGCATATAGTTTGTCTAAATGTTCTCTTAAATGAAGTGCCAACGCTCGAAGCATTAACCCTCTCTCGTGAAAACTCATTTTGCGTAATGCTGGATTTCCCTGGTTTCTGGCATAATGAACTACTTGTGCATAATCAATTCCTTTGGTAGTTGCATTGGCAATCGGCACCCCTGTATAAGCATTATACAATAACTGCCCTTTTCCATCTCCCTTCATCCATTTCCCTAAAATGTAGTTTTCAACCGTATACATAGCGATTTTTTAATGGCTACAAAGCTAACGATTGATAGTTTATAAGCTAGGGAAGGAACAAAAAAAATCCCGTCCTAGTATTATCCAGGACGGGAAAGCAGTTGGTTATTGGTCAAAAACTTTAAAAGTCTTGCTAATTAGACATCCTTTTATCAATTTCGCTGCAAAGAGATGAAAAAATTTCTTCTACCGTTCCTTCACCCTTTAAATGCACTACTTTATTAAACTTACCGTAGTAATTGGCAACAACAGTTGTTTTATCTTGATATTCTTTGATTCTCGCTCTAATTACTGCTTCGTTGGTATCATCGCTTCTTCCGCTGGTTAAACCTCTTTTGAGCAATCTTTTTACCAATTCTTCCTCACTCACATCCATGGCTAAAACAACCCCAATTTCGGTGTTTTTTAGCTTGAGTAGTTTATCTAAAGCCTCACTCTGAGCGGTTGTACGCGGAAATCCATCAAATAAGAAACCTTTTGCATGCAGGTTATTTTCTAAGGCAGAACTGATCATACCAACAACAACTTCATCAGGCACCAATTGGCCTTTGTCCATAATGGTTTTGGCTTCTATTCCTAATGGAGTTTTATTAGCTATTTCACTTCGAAGCAAATCACCCGTTGATAAATGCTTTAGTCCATAAGCCGCAATTAGTTTTTCACTTTGCGTACCTTTACCACTTCCCGGAGGTCCGAATAAAATAATATTGAACATGGACGTACTAACCTTAATTGAAGAACAAATATAAGACCTGTAGTTTAAAAAACATTTAACAATTGCGTGAAATGATAGAAATCATTCATCTTATTAAATAAATAGCCATTTTAGCAAATAGATAACAAACTAAAATGAAGTTTGTACGTAAATAGGGAAACAAAAGCTTTAAAATTATGAAATTATTTATTTATTTAATATGTTCAATTTGCCTCTTGCAATCCTGTATTGGGCAAGAAAACAAATCAAAAACCAACAAAATGGATAGTACCGAAAAATCAAAAAACCCATATTACTCCAAAACCGAGCAATCTAAGTTGGCAGTAAAAGAAGAAGACTGGAAAAAGGTCTTGTCGCCAGATGTATATTATATAGCCAGAGAAAAAGGAACCGAGCGTGCTTGGACCAGTAAATTCGAAGCTTTTAAAGAAGCGGGCACCTATTATTGCGCAGTTTGTGGTAATGCCCTTTTCAAAAGCGATACCAAATTTGATAGCGGTTGTGGATGGCCTAGTTTTTACGAACCCATTTCTAAAGGATCGATCATTTACATTCCAGACAATACTTTAGGAATGAAAAGAACCGAAGTTCAGTGCGGACGTTGTAAGTCGCATTTAGGACATGTATTTGAAGATGGCCCTCCTCCAACTGGTTTGCGTTATTGCATTAATGGAGTGGTGTTGGATTTTGAAAAAGCGAAAGAGATTGAGAAGAAATATGAGAAAAAAGGCTAAAGAGAATTAAGAAAGAAGAAAGATGAATTAAGAGATATGAGTTAAGAATTATGAGATACAGATCTCTTAAAATGTATCTCTTAATTCTTATCTCATAATTCATATCTAGTAAGTATAAAATGCAAAGCATTTTATACTTACTTCACTGGACCTAAGTATTTATCGAACCAAGCTAAAGTTTCTCTGTATAAATCAGCTTTTGGAACAAGATGTCCCGCTTCAAATACAATAAACTTTTTGTTTTCTTTTGGTGTTCCTAAAAAATTAAACATGGGTGTTTGAGATGTTTCCAAAGGGAAAAACATATCATATTTTCCATTCATCATAATCACTGGCTGTTTTACTCTTGGTAAGAAATTGATTTGGTCAACTTCAGGTAAAGATTTGTTCATCACCATTCCACCTACATGAAGTGCAACTGCTTTAATTCTTTTTTCTATAGCGGGCATAATTCCTCCCATATAACCACCCCAGCTCCATCCAAAGTATCCTAGTTTATCTGCTTGTATATCTTTTCTGGTTTCTAAATAGTCAATACATCTGCCAATATCTTTTCTCCACATAATTACATGCTCCTTATAAAAAACAGTTTCATTTGGTAAATCACTATGTAGTTCGTCACTTCTTTCAAAAGTGCCTTTATATATAGGGTAAATTACTGCCCTACCCGTTTTGGTTAGAAAATCTACTGCCCTTGGATTGGCCTTCGGATCAAATGTTTTTAAATAAATATCACCAGAGCCTGGAAAATGTATGATCGGTTGATAGGGTCCTTTAAATCCCTTCGGTAAAAACAACCAAGCTTGCATACGTTCATTGTTGTAGGCTGCATCAAATGATATTTTTTCTGCAGTCCAAGAATCACCTTCAATTGTTGTTTCTATTTTTTCATTCAATGTTTTCTTGTCATATAAAAATTGCTGTAAATAAATAGCAAATATTTTATCGTCTACAGGCTTCTCTTTTTTATAATCTCTGAAATCCATAGGTACTGATTTCATTAATTGAACCATAGCCGTGTCGCCCGGTACTTCTTTGATACATCTAAATCCATTTGAAATACTTCGATCTATTTCAGGTGCTAAATAAGTATCGTTGAAAGAATAGATGGGATCGTTCCAACCCCCACCAAGAATATAACGGTTGCCATTTGTTTCGGTATTATCATTATAGCACCATTCCCTTGCATTGCCTGCAAGATCATATATGCCGCGCGAACTAAATCCTATATTACTTCCTACAGCTGTTGTGCTTTTTCCATTAAAATTACTGAATGCAGCAATAAACTGTGTACGCGAAGTTTGTGCTACTACACTCCAGTGAAATACAGTTGGCAATTGTTTATTTGCAAATACTGCATATGCAGCAGCTTCGTACCAAGAAACTCCAGTAACAGGATAATTTTCCTGGCCATCAGGATAAGTGCCTGCCTCCCAAGTTGCAGGACCTGGCCTTCCTGTTTTATCAATAAATAATTTTTGAGCTTCCTCGAAAGAAATTGTTGTATTTTCTTTTTTTATTGGGTATTTCCAAAAGGTTGGATTGGTATAGCCACCCGCATTCATAAAATTTTTGAATTGCTTATTGGTTACTTCAAATTTGTCTATCAAAAATTCTGACACTTTTTTTCCTCCATTTGCTTCTAATCCTACTATGATCAATCCAGCAGTTAAGGAAGGAATTCTTACCATGCCTTCTTGTAAAGAACCAATTTTATCTAGCTTAATTGTAGGACTATCTGCCCATAGTCTTCCATTTGATCCCGGCCCTGCATATTCAATGGTTTGATATTCTTTTTTTCTGATTTCTATACGCAGATAGGGTCTTGGAAAACGAACATCTTTTAATGGAGTAATTCCTGCCAAACGCCACTGATCGTTTGGCTTATCGTAATCTTTCCACCATACTTCAGCACCAGAAGGAATGGTTTGCATGGTCACTTTTGTACTTACAAAGGGCCAAAGTTTTATAAGTGTTGAATCGTTTGGTAATCTTTTTTCAACTTCTAAAGCCATATCAAAGGCCTTGGTAGGCGGTATAAAATTATCATTTACCATGTTTTGAATCGCAGGCAATAATTCATTTTTTGCTTCTTGTCTTTTCATCCAAGGGTTTACGATTGCGTATCCGGCAATTATTACCATTACAATAGCGGTGAATAATAATGAAACACGGTTTCTGTTTTTTTTGATAGCTGTTTTATCTATATATTTTTCTGCCTTCCCTTCTAAATTTTTAGTAGGTACTTTTAAACCACTATTACTAATGGCAAAAATTTCCATTGGATCTGCAACATTCTTTAATGAATATTTCCCCAATGAAACAGATTGAATGTCGTTTTGATTTTTTACATCATCTATGACTTTTGCAGAAACTAAGATACTGCCTGGTTCGGCCATTGATTCTAACCTCGAAGCAATATTTACACCATCCCCATATACATCCGTTTCATCAAATACAACATCTGCTTGATGTATGCCAATGCGCAATGGAACATTTGGTTCTTGCAACATTAATAACTGAATAGAAGCGGCTGCTCTCACAGCTTCTGAAGCACTATTAAAACTACACAATGCTCCATCTCCGCTAAACTTAATCAATTTGCCATCGTGCAATAATAATTCCTCATCTAATTTCATTTTCAGTTTATCACGCAGTTGCATGGCTTTTGATTCATCTTGTTGCATAATGGCTGTATAGCCCATGATATCAGCGAATAAGATGGCAGCAAGGCGGCGTGATGATGACATAATGTTTTTTTTACTTGGTATATTGAATAGGAAGTTCAATAATAAATTCTGTTCCCTCACCTTCTTTGGTTGCTACTTTCAACTCACCACCATGTGCTTTTAACATATCATAGCTTAAACTCAAGCCTAAACCTGTACCCTGGCCTGTAGGTTTGGTGGTGAAGAATGGTTGAAATATTTTCTCGAGCGTTTTTGGAGGGATGCCATTGCCGTTGTCTTTGACAGCAATGTTCAGTTTATTGCCAAATTTTTTGGTGCTTATCGATACAGTTGGTTCGTATCCATTTATTCCTTGCTTAGCTTTTTCATCCACCACATAAAATGCATTATTGATCAAATTCAAAATTACCCTACCAATATCTTGTGGTATAATGTTGATGATCGGATTGGATGGATCAAAGTCAGTTACCAATGTTGCATTGAATGATTTGTCTTTTGCCCTCAAACCATGATAAGACAATTTAAAATATTCATCACATAGTGCATTAATATCAGTTGGTTCTTTTTGCCCTGAACTAGTTCTGCTATGTTGTAACATACTCTTTACAATATCTGCAGCTCTTTTTCCATGATGATTGATCTTTTCTAAATTGGTTGAAATATCATTCATTAAATCTTCTTCTAGTTCGAGGTCTCTTTCATTTGCTGGTTTTTGTTTTTCTTCATTTAGCTCAGCAATTAACTCATTACTTACTTCAGAAAAATTATTTACAAAATTAAGTGGGTTTTGAATTTCATGTGCAATGCCTGCAGTAAGTTCTCCAAGGGATGCCATTTTTTCGGATTGAACCAATTGCGATTGTGTTGACTTAAGTGCTATTAGATTCTTTTTATTGATTTGTAATTGACGGTTCACATAATACAGCGCCATTGCAATTATTAAAATGCCTCCCAATGATAGCCAAAGCAATAAATTGTTTTTTTGGATCACTGCATCTTGAATTGCTTTTTGTTGCTTCATGGCATTTAAACTATCCAATTGCTGCAATTCCTTTTTCTCAATTTCGTAGTAAGCAATTTTAAAAGGAGCCAGGGTTGCATCCATCTCTTTGGTTAATGCATCTAATTTGCTGCTATATAATTTATAATTAGCAAAATCATT
>JANOZT010000004.1:0-2581 GCA_031429515.1 Sphingobacteriia bacterium | reverse complement strand
TATTGATCAGCTGTTCCGATTCTTTGGATTGATGAATTAATTTTTTCAATAAACCAATATTCAAACCAAAATCGAAGACCCCTGCAAACACAACAACATTTAAGATAACACCATAAACACCAAAATCGGCAGATCCTAATCGATTTAATAAAACAGGCGTTAGAATGAGTATAGAGAGCGCACTGATTATCTGCGACAAAAATGTAGAGCACAAATTGTACAGGTACCTTGAATTGGATTGTATGAGTGCTTTTACTTTTTTCATGCTGCTACAAGTTCTGGCTGCTCCTCTCTCATTTCATTAATATAAAATAGACCTATAAAAGTCCAGAATGGAAATGCACCCATCGGGCCTTCAAAATACACATCAAAACTGGCATTGATGATAAATGCAGTAAGAATAGCCAATAAAGTAATACTAAATTGAGAAGCCGTTTTCTTGAAAATATTCACGAGTACGAGGTAGATCCAAAAAAGCCATGCTATGAAAAAAGGATAACCGAATCTGCCCAATAAATTCAGGTGAATACTATGAGGAGATCTTAAAGTATCGTCTTCGGTAATAATTTCATTCACTTCAGCCATACTCATGCCCAAGCCTCTTCCAATTAAAAAATTATTGGCAGATCCAAAACTATCATCGATTATTTTGGCCCACCAAGTGAGGCGCCATACTTTATTGTCGTTGAGCGTGCCATCTGTATTTGAACTTAAAATGCTGACTACATTATCTTGCAATTGTCCTAAACCAATTTTTCTTCCCTGAAAATTTTCCTGCACTTTAGTAGATGCATATAATGACACTGCCACTATTAATAATAAAGGCAGGTATCTAAGATTTTGTTTTACAAAGTTTTTAACGCTTTCATTTTTAGCGTAAAAATAAAATACAGTAGCCCCTGCAACATAAGCAACCATCCCAGAACGATTATAAGCAGATACTACTAAAATTAAATAAATGATGATAATACCGTTTACAATTGCATGCTTCTTGTTGATTTGAATATTACCATTCAACATTAACAGGGTGGTGATCAAAAGATGAACCCCCATATCGTTGTACTTGTACAACAAAAGAGGAAATCCACTGAACAAAGAAAATGTTTCAAAAAAGGGAACATAGGAAATCAATAAAAAGGAAGTCAACGCAACTATGGGGTACCATTTGTACACTTTATACAGCCCTTGTTTCAGGTAACCTACATGCTCTTTCATTAATAATAGCACCAATACAAATGCTGCGTAATTGATCATGAAAGAATCTCGAATGATATCTATGAGGGGATATTTACCTAAGCCCCTAACTATATATATAACAGAAACAACCAGAAAAGCTACTAATAATTGCATAGAACGGTTCCATAGCAATTCTACTTTGCGCAAGTCTTTTATGAACCATACCATACCTATTACCAATAATATTTCAGCCAAATAACTGTAGGCAATTCCCTTATTGAAATAGGCATACAATGCATATACCAAAAGGTAAAAATCTAAATATAGTTTTCTAAGCGGGGTCATTTAAAAAAGCAAATGATATTGTTTTTTATATCAAGTAAATGCATGAATAATTTTTGCTGCCATGCATTGGAATCGATCTGATTGATATAACTGCCCATACTGCCTGCACTAATCAATTCAGGTACAACCCCTCCTATTAGAATGATACCTGGTTGAATGAATTGTTTAAACTGATCCACAGGATAGCCGATTTTTTTGGTTTGTTGAAGCAGATAGGCCGCTGCTTTTTTATTGACCGAATAGCCATAGGTACAATAAACCGTTTTAATAAATGGTTGGCCTATACTAAAGCGCTCGTTCAATTGTTTTTTTGAACTGCGAAATAATTTCATGTGGCCGAGCCAGGCGCCGAAGAAAAAAAGATCAAATTGTTGAAGAGACCACTTTGATGTTGTTTCAGTTGTGGTATTTTCAACAGGTGCAGTAAATAATTCTTTTACCAATTCAATATCATTGATAACACTATCCGACTCTAGAATCAAACAATGTTCATCATCGGAAAGATTCATTTGAATTATTTTTTGCCAAACATTTCTATGACTTAATAAACAACCAATCTCGGCAGGCAGCAAAGCTTTACCTGTTCTTCTTTTGGAAAGGTTAATTAGATTTTGGAGAAAAGGAACTTTATTGACAGAGGGATAAACTGCTTCAACCATTATTGAATCAGGCAATTGTTTCCGCAATTGATTGATATTGGCAGTACGAGCCGTTTCAGAAGCAGCACTTATAATAAATGACCTCAATTAAACTGATTAAAATTGAAATATTGTGCATTATCTAATGCAAAGGGGGTAAAGAACTGATGCGAACCGCCTGAAGGGTATATAATCGCATGTGGCTTTTGTAATAAATAACTCAAATGAATGGGTAAACTATCAGCGCCATAAATAAAATCGGCGCTTGAAATCAAACTTACTAGCTCTGAAAAATTTGAATACACCAATCCCCCATTTTCGGAATTTTTAAAATAAGCAATATTGACCGAATGTTCTTTATGAGTAGCAGCAATAGTTTTTATTACGGTGGCTGGAATATTTCTTTTTGTAATTCTTGCTGT
>JANOZT010000003.1:0-17837 GCA_031429515.1 Sphingobacteriia bacterium | reverse complement strand
TGGGAATATTGATAGATAAATCAGTTGCTTTTTGTAAGATACCTGTTGCAATGGGATGTTCTGATTGCTGTTCCAATGCAGATGCTAGTCGGATGATTTCATTTTCGTTCAACCCCGTTTGCATCGGTACAATTTTAGAGACCTGAAATTTTCCAATTGTCAATGTTCCAGTTTTGTCAAAAACAATGGTGGTTATTTTTCTGGCATTTTCAAAGGCTGTTCTGTTTTTAATCAACAAACCATTTTTTGCTGACAAAGCTGTTGATTTTGCCACTACCAACGGAACAGCCAAGCCTAAAGCATGAGGGCAACAAATAACAATTACTGTAACCATCCGTTCCATCGCAAAGGCTAAGGTTTGCCCTGATAGATACCAAACAAAAAATGTGGTGATACCACCAACCAATGCAATAATGGTTAGCCATTTTGCTGCTGTATCTGCCAGCAACTGCGTTTGAGATTTTGATTTTTGTGCATCGTCTACCAACTTAATTACCTGCGATAAGTAAGAGTCTTTTGCAGCATGAGAAACAGTAACTTTTATTGAACCATTACCATTGATAGCACCTGCAATAACCTTATCGCCTTTTAGCTTTTGTATTGGTTTGCTTTCGCCAGTGAGCATACTTTCATTCAAGTAACTTTCGCCTTCTAAGATGATGCCATCGGCTGCAACTTTTTCACCTGGCTTTACTAGGATGATGTCATTTTCTTTTAGAGCTACAGTCTTTACATCATACACCATATCTGACCCGCCCGAAACGGCACGGGCGGGCATTACCATGTGCGCATCTGCTGGCATTAACTGCACCAATAATTCCAGTTCATTTGAAGCACCTGCAACTGATTTCATTTCTATCCAATGCCCCAAAAGCATAATTAGTATTAGGGTTGCCAGTTCCCAAAAAAAGTCCATGCCCTGCAAGCCAAATACAATGGCAACGCTGTAGATATAAGCAACAGTAATGGCAAATCCAATCAAAAACATCATGCCCAAATTCTTTGCATTGGCTTCATCTACCAACCCTTTTAAAAAAGGAAAACCACCGTATATAAATACGATGGTTGACAAAGCAAATAAAATGTATTTGGAACCAGTAAACTGCCAATCAACACCCATAAAATGCTGTATCATTTCTGATAGCAGCATGATAGGAATAGTAAGCACAAGCACAACATAAAAGCGTTTTTTAAAATCGGCAATCATGCTTTTATGGTCATGTTTATTACCTTTTTCAAGCAATACCAAAGTCATTCCGCAAATAGGGCAGTTACCTGGCTTCCCTTCCAAAATTTGAGGATGCATGGGGCAGGTATATTGTTGATCTTCCATTGCAAAGATTTATTTTGATGACTAATGCTTACTGATGCATTGTATGATCCATTTTTTTGCCTTCCATCTTGTGCATCATGTCCATCATTTTAGGATTCTCCATCATTTTTTTACACATACCAGCCATCATGGTTGTGTCATCCTTGCACATATCCATCATGTCGCCCATCATTCCTTTCATCATGTTTGGGTCATCTTTCATCATTTTCATCATAGAATTGTGGTGTTGCATCATCACCATTTTTGCATTTTTGCCATTCATCATGGCTAGCATCATTTCGCTGCTCATGCTGCTGTCGCTAGCAATGCTATCCATTATTGCATTTCTAGTGTCTGGTTTTGAAAGTCCTTGGGTTGCATCTGCACTGGATTGACAAGATGCCAATACGATGAAAAAAGCAATTGCAAACAACATTTTTTGTATTGTTTTCATGATTTTTAATTTTACTGTGAAAGAATTTTCACTACATGAAATTGCCCTTTTGAATGCTCTAAAGTGCTACATAATTACAATTAAAAGTTGTATCATTCACGTATATAAGCAGTGGATTGATTGCTTTCACAAACTAATACTCAATAATTTATTTTTCTCTGATACCGCATATGATTTATTAGGCTTCTATAAAGATGGGTATGTTATTTATGCAGTAGTAGAAAAAACCATTTGTATGGCTACTGAAAAAACAGATTTAGCTAACTTAAAAAAAATTAGAGAATAACAGTTTTCATAATACTTCTAACGGTGATTATTTTTAACGAAGAACTGAATTTAATTTTAGAAGATCTCCATGACGAAAACGTAGTTAGACAAAGAGGTATACTCTATTTTATTGATACTTTTATTTACATTGTAACTGATATCAAATAATCGCTTTAACTGATTGCTTTTATATTCTTCATTGATATTGTTCATTGGCTTTTATTAATATATCATTTTCGTAACTCCTCTTCAAATAAATAGTATTAGAGATTGTTATAATACTTATACGAGAAGATGAGGCAATACAGAATGCTGATAGGATAATAGCATTTATGATATCGAACTTTTCAAAAGTGCAATGTAAGATTTGTGATTAAGTTTCCTTAGGTAACTTTACCTTTCCTTAGGTAGCTTTATCTTTCGTATTTTTGACCAAACTAATACCTGCAAAAAAGAAAACTACGCCTAAAATGCCAGAAAAAATAATAACTTTTATGTTTCTTGTGTCCGCACTGCCATTCAAAAAAGAAATACCTGCGTAGATTAAACCGACGACACCTAAAAGGGATAGGATAATTCCTAGTACTCGTTTTTCCATGATTGTTTCTTCACAATGTAAGTTTATTAAATCGGTTTCGGAGTGGCTTAAAACAAGAAGTGTGAATGATATAATAAATGATTACAATTATGCAATATTTATAGAAACGATGAACTTGCAAAGCAAATTTTCTTTACCAGAATTTTAGGGGGATCAATTTAATTGGATTTTTAAAAGTGTCGCGTCAAATCGTTGAAAAAGATATATGAATTGATATTCTAAAATGTGTGAATCCCATAACAAATTTCTATCCCATTGTAATATTAATCTAAATTTATAGTTGGACTTTTATTCATTCAAAAATGAAGTCTTTATTAAAAAAATTTGTTGATATAATAGTAGTACGCCCTGCCTAATTTAACTGGATAGTATTATCTAAACACCTTCAATGGATTTTGAAATTGCGTTCAAAGAAATATATTTTACGCGTTATTTATTTTAAATAAAATGAAATTTCAAGTGATTAAGTTTTTTTATCGACTGAATAAAAAAACGCTGAGTCTTTTTATTTTATCAGTTATATTTTTTTCCGGACTTAATGCTCAAATTTCAACTTGCTCCGGAAACGCAATTTCTTACAATCCTATTAGTGGTGAAACTTACACTTGGACTGTTACTAGTATTACTGGTAGTGTTTCGGGTGCAAATGTTGGACAGAGTGCCACAGGAACAATTATTAACCCAACTCTCATTAATACAAGTTCATCTTCTGCAACTGTCACATATGATGTTAAAACCCTTAGCAATTCAAACTTTACATTAGTAGTTACTGTTAACCCAATTCCAAATCTCAGTAGCAGTTTAACAGCACCGGCCATTTGCAGTGGTTCGCAATTCAACTACAATCCTAGTAGCACTGTAACAGGAACTACTTTAACCTGGACCAGATCGATCAATTCAGATATAAGTACACCACCCACTTCTGGCAATAATAATCCTAATGAAACTTTAACTAGTATTAGTTCCATCCCTGTAGCTGTTAATTATATATATACATTAAATGCAGGGATGTACCAATCAACAAATTGTTTCTGTTGTTGTTAATCCAACCCCAACACTTATCAGTACAGTAACAAACCCAATTTGCAGTGGTAGTGTATTTAATTTTAATCCATTATCTGGAACACCCAATACAAGTTTTACTTGGTCTAGAGCTGTGGTTGCCTCAATTACCAATCCAGCAGCAAACGCAACTGGCGACCCGAAAGAAACTTTAGTGAATACTAGTAGTAATACCATCCAAGTAACTTATGAATACTCACTAGCAGCAAATAGTTGCTCGAATACACAAAACATTGTGGTGCAAGTAAAACCAACTGCCAATATCACAAACGCCAGTTCTTTTAGTTCACAAATATGTTCTGGTATTCCTCAAAGTTATTCTGCTTTAACTGATATACCTGGTACGAATATAGCTTGGAATAGAATTGTAGTAACAGGTATTAGTAATACTGCAGCAGCAGGCAATACTTCTGTAACTGAAGCCCTAACAAATACCACTAATACGCCAATTACAGTTCCCTATAATTTCACATTAACCACTTCAAACCAATGTGTAAGCAAAGAGATTATTAGTGTTACAGCTAATCCTATTCCCAAATTAACGAGTACTTTAACGCCTCCAGCTATTTGCAGTGGTACTGCCTTTTCTTATAATCCAACATCGCTGACTTCAGGATCAGTTTTTAATTGGACAAGACCAGTTCAAGCAAATATCAACCCCGGCACTCAAAATGGTATCGGCAATCCTTTAGAAATCTTAGTAAACACAAGTACTTCTATAGTAACGGTTGCTTATATTTTTAATACAACTGCAAATGGTTGTTCTAATTCTGAAATTGTAAACGTTCCCATTAAGCCAACACCTGCGGTTAGTTCACCACAATTAGCAACGGCATGTAACAACGGATCTTTTACAATTAATCCTACAGGGGTTCCAACTGGCACACAATATAGTTGGCCAAGTCCGACTATTGCACCAGCCGGTTCAATCACAGGTTCTAGTGCAGTTACTTTGCAAAACTTAATCAATCAAACTTTAGGTAATCTAACTACCAGCAATGTAATTGCAACCTATACCATCACTCCATGGACAGCAGGTTGTGTAGGTGCTTCGTTTCAGGGAGTTGTTACAGTTAGTCCTATTGGGATTGGCACAGTGTTACCAGACATAATAACATCAGCATGTAATAATTGTAACTTTTCGGTAAGTCCACCTACTGCACCTTCAGGAACGAATTATATTTGGAGCTCACCTTCTTATATACCCTCAAATACCATCACTGGCGGGCTTTCTCAAGGAAGTCCTTCTGCTAATATATTCGGACTTTTAGTAAACAGTAGTTCATCTCCTGCTGTTGCAACTTATTCTGTTACACCAATAGCAGGCACCTGTTCTGGAAGTATTTTTACGGTTTCTGTAACAGTTGATAATCCTGCAGTATTGAGTAGCTCTGTAACACCACCTGCAGTGTGTAGCAATGCTTTATTTAGTTATACTCCAACAACTATAACTGCAAATACCAGCTTTACTTGGTCGAGGGTGGCAATGACAAGTATTACCAATATAGCCCAGACCGGTGTAAACAACCCTAATGAGATGCTAAATAATACTTCTACTGCTCCCGTTAAAGTAGATTATTTATATACATTAACCAAAGGAATTTGTACCAATCAACAAATTGTTTCTGTATTTGTGAACCCTTTGCCGAAACTAAATAGCGCAACTCCTAATCCAATTTGTAGCGGTACCACATTTAATTATTTACCAACTTCAGCTACAACAGGTGCTACCTATGTTTGGTCAAGACCTGTTATTGCTAATATCAGCAATACTTCAACATCCGCTACAAGTAATCCAAATGAAGTATTGGTAAATACCAGTATTAATCCAGTTAACGTTCCTTATAATTTTACTCTAACTGCTAACGGTTGTATCAATTCAGAAACAGTAAATATTTTAGTAAATCCAACTCCAGTAGTCACCAATCAAATTACTAGCAGTTGTAATAGCACCGCATTTAGTTTTGCCCCTCAGAATGTTCCTGTTGGCACAAAGTATACTTGGACTAGCCCAACGGTAACCCCTTTATTATCGATTTCAGGAGGTGTAGCGCAAACCGTTCTTCAAAATTCCATTAGTGGAATGCTAACTAATTTGACACTCAATCCTGCAACAGCTACTTATATTGTTACACCAAATTCAAATGGATGTGTGGGTTCCACATTCACTTTAAATTTTAATGTTACTGCAACTACAAATTTGAGCAGTAGCCTCACGCCTCCAGCTATATGCAGTAATACTTTGTTCAATTATACGGCAACCAGCAATACTTTTGGAACTGCATTTGGTTGGACAAGAAATAATGTAACAGGGATTTCGAATATCGCTTCAAGTGGAGCTGGAAACCCTAATGAAATTTTAATTAATACTACTACAGGAGTTGTTTCAGTTCCTTATTTATTTACGCTATCTACTCCTGGAGGATGTATTAGTTTACAAACAGTTATTGTAAATGTTAATCCTTTACCCATATTATCTAGTAATTTAATTGCTACTGCTATATGTTCAGCATCATTGTTTAATTATACACCTACCTCATCTTCTACAGCATCAAGTTTTAGTTGGAGCAGGCCAGTTGTTCCAGGAATTAGTAATGCTCCGTCATCAGGTTCAGGGTTATTTTATCCAAATGAAATTTTAGTCAATACAAGTAACTTAGCTGTAACAGTTCCATATTACTTCACTACTACTAGCAATTTTTGTAGCAATACACAAACGGTTACAGTAGTAGTAAATCCTAAGCCAAATATTAGCAATCAGAGTACAACTATTTGTAGTAATACATCATTTAATTTCATTCCTTCCTCGGCTTTGATTGGAACACAATATCAATGGTCAATACCTACAATATCACCAATCAATTCAATATCGGGATCTTTTGCTCAACCCATTTTGCAAGATAGCATTAGTCAATTATTAAAAAACCTCACCATTAATGATGCAAAAGTTTCTTATATCATTACCCCATTTGCATATGGATGTCTGGGCGCTAATTTTATATTAGATGTTATAGTAAAACCAGTTCCAGTTATCGCTAATCAATTGCTCAGTGATGTTTGCAGTGGCATTGCCTTTAATTATGCTGCACCATCTTCAACTGTTCCTACTGCAACTGTATATACTTGGAGTAATCCAATTATTCGGCCCGCTAATAGTTTATTAGGTGGTAGTGAACAGCCACTATATCAAAATTCTGTGAGTCAAACATAATTGAGCACTAATAATTTGTCGGATACTGCAATTTACACAGTATCTCCGTCAAGTGCAGGTTGTGCAGGTACAACTTTTTCATTAACAGTACCATTCAAACCAGTACCTATTATCAACAATATGTTTGATACCATTTGCACTGGTGCAGCTTTTAATATCATCCCAAGTCCAGTACCATTAAACACTACTTATACTTGGACAGTTCCAACAAGTATTCCTTTTGGAAAAATAATTGGAGGGTCAGCAAATAGCACAGCACTAAATGCAATATCGCAAGTGCTTGTTAATACAGGAACAATCCCGGCTCAATTGATCTATACAATTACTCCTACAGCTAATGGATGCAAGGGCAACACTTTTAATTTATTAGAAACAATTGGAGTACCCTTAAATCCAATTCCTAACACTTCTGCAATAATTTGCAGCGGTACAAGCTTTGATGCAACACCTTTAGCAGTTCCTGCAAATACAAAATACACATGGTTAATACAGTCCGTAGTACCATCAGGAATGATTGCCGCAAGAAATCCTCAAACAATACCCCAGACTAACGTTTCTGATACCCTTACTAATTTATCAAGTAGTATGGCTACAGCTATATATATTGTTACTCCAACAAATACTGGATGTACTGGAAGTAAATTTTTAGCAAACATCAATGTTAGAGTAGCACCTAAAGCTACACTTACTGGAAAACCAATCATATGTGCATATGAAAAAGACACTTTATCAGTTAGCTTCTTAGGTATCGGACCTTGGAGTTTTGATTACTTAGATAACGGAGTACCAAAAAATCAATCATGTATAACAACAAATCCCTACACATGGATAGTTCCGACTCCATTATTATCTACAGGTAAAACAATTGCTATCACAAGAGTTTACGATCAAGTTTGTGTTGATAGTGTTAATATAAGTCAGCTTTCACAAAAAGTAAATCCATTACCAATTGGAAATATAACAGATTCAATCTTTATAAATTATTCAAAACAAGACACTTTAAAATTTCAGTGGACATTCAACGGGAATCAAATGCCAGGTATTACTTCAGATTCCATTTTTACTTTAAAACCTGGCAAATACAATGCTTTGTTTACTAATCAATATGGTTGTACTGATAGTTCTTCCGTACCACTTAATTTAATTTACATTCAACAACCCGATCTCAAATTCAATGTTGATGGTTATTGTATCAATAAACAAATGAATTTTAATAATTTAACCAATACTAGTTTTATAGGATCCACAAGTTGGTTATGGGATATGGGAGACAGTACAATTAGAAACAGTTTTAATGCAACTGTAACATATCCATATTCTGGCGATCGGCATATTAGGTTAACTGCAATTCAATTAAATTGCCAATCTTACCGAACAAGTCTTGATACCACTATCAAAATTGAGTTTCCGATAGCGGGTTTGAGAATGCCTTCAGTAAGTGCCTATTTGGGTCAGAACACTCCAATTGCAACTAGGACTATTCTTGGCTATCGTTACTTATGGACACCAACGAGAGGTATTGATTTCCCAGATAGTTCATCAGTAAATTTTAATTACCAGCTTACACAAGAATATTTAATTCAACTTATTTCTAAAGGCGGATGCATAACAAATGATAGTGTGTTAGTCAGGGTCTTCGATGATAAACTAGTAGACATTTTTGCACCAAAATCATTTTCACCAAATGGCGATGGCATTAATGATAAACTATATCCATATTTCACAGGCGTAAAAACTTTCCAATACTTCAAAGTATTCAATCGCTTTGGAAAACTGATGTACGAATCTAGAAATCCTGATGAAGGTTGGGATGGAACAGTAGGTGGAACACAACAACCAATGGCTATTTATATTTGGGTAGCGATGGGCATTGGATTAGATGGAAATCCTATAGAAAGAAAAGGTGAAACATTATTACTACGTTGATCAAATTAGTATATGTCTAAATTGAAATACATCATGTTCTTGATAATTGGTTTAAGTATGAACTATGAAAAACTAATAGCTCAAGATCCCGTATTTTCTCAATTTTATTCATCTCCGATGAGTGTGAATCCTGCACTTGCTGGTAATGGCGACGCCAATTGGCGTGTTGTAGCAAACCATCGAAGTCAGTGGATCGGACAGGGCTTAGACCCTTTAACTACAAGTTCCATTTCTTTTGATGGAAAACTATTTAAGCAAAAAAATAACGAAACAAATTATATTGGTGGGGGATTAATGTTTATGCAGGACAAAGGTTTAGCTGGCGCTTATAAAACTAATTCCATTCATTTTATTTTGAGTTCTCATGTGAGTTTAGATGCTGATGATGCAAGTGGATTATCTGCAGGACTTGGTGGCACTTATTCCAATACCATCATCGATTATTCTCAGCTCACATTTGCACAACAATTAAGCTCATCAGGATTTAATCGTGCGCTTCCTACATTTGAACCCAATCTTGTAAATGTGAAACCATACTTCGCCATGTTTGCTGGGATCACCTATACATTAAATACGGAAACTTCTAATTTTGATATAGGTGTTGCAGGATATCGATTTATGAAAACAAATCGGTCTGCATTAAATGATCCAACACAATTAGATCCTCCGAGATATAATTTTCATGCAGGTTATCAAACTTATATTAACGAGCGATTAGTGTTGAATACAAATGCAATCTATGTTTTGGAGAGCAATTTACATTCCTATACTGTAGGATTAAACTTTGGTACATTTCTAGACAATAATGAGAATCCAACCATTTTAAATACTGGTATTTGGTATCGTGGCAATGAAGCCATCATTCCATATTTAGGTTTATCATATGTAAACTTACAATTAGGTCTTACGTATGAAATTCCTATGTCTGCTTCAAATTCTTCCTTAAATACATTGAAAACATATGAGTTTTCGCTAATTTTCAGATCACCAAAAAGGAGTGGAAAGGCGATCCCTTGTCCTTGGAAGTAACTGAATATCGATAACAGATTAACTTGTAAAATTAGTTTGAATAATCTCCGCTTCGCTGCGCCGACTTTCTTGGGGTGGGGCTTTACAATTTACATCTTCCTAATTTGGCTGTTCGTTTGCTTAAAACGTTCCCAAAAACATTTTTTCGATCACAACCTTGTCGTTACCATAAATATCCTCTCTGAAATTTATTTTCTTATTGTCATCAACCCATGCAGTATAATAAGTGATGATCACCGGCACTGAATGTTTCAGCTTAACAAATTGTTCCACTCCACGGTTCATGGCTGCCTCGATCTTTTCAGGTGTCCATTCGGGTGAGTTTTCAAGTAAGTAATTAGCCATCCATACGGGATCGCTTAGCCTTATACAACCGTGACTGTATGCCCTGTTATCTTTTTCAAAAAGGCTTTTGGAAGGCGTATCATGGAAATAAATATTAAAGCTGTTGGGAAATAGAAATTTTACCCTTCCGAGAGAGTTTTCTCCGCCTGGCCGTTGCCTGATTTCTGGGGTTCCTCCTCCGTTTTTGGTAATTTCCATATTTTTTTCAGAAAGGTAATTTCTGTTATTCTGCATGGCTGGCAGGATCTCTTTTTTTACGATACTTGATGGTACGTTCCAATAGGGACTAAAAACAATTTGCTCAAGGTCATCTGAAAACATAGTCGTAGTATGTCCCTCTTTCCCCACAACTACTGCCATTTCCTTGACCAAAGAATTTCCATCTGTTACCCTTAAAGTGAATTGAGGAATATTAACCATGATAAGTTTACCTTCCTTTTTAGTCGGCATCCAGCGCATCCTTTCCATATTTACCAGTATCTGAGCGATCCTTGCTGATACCGGAACATTCATGCCGCGAATTAGCGGGGAAGATATTTTACCATCAGGTGTAATCCCATGCGTTGATTGAAATTCCTTAATCGCGGCCTCTAGTTCAGGTGTGTAGGCAGCCGTAGTATCATTAATTGCAAACTCTCCTGTTGCCCTTAACCGAGATTTTATCTTTATTAATTCGGGGAAAATTTTCCCCAAAACAAATTTAGACTTAGTAGAAGGAATTGTATCCCAACCACCGTTTTTTGCTATAGTGATATAATTTGCAAGTTGACTTTTCAAACTATGATAAAGAGGATTGATGGCAGCATATTTTACATTATCCTTGTTTTTTACAGACAATATTGAATCAGCTAGCTTCAGCATAGGCTGCTTTTTGATGGGGACGAAGGTTTCTAAGTCACGAACATTAAGATTATCATCTTTATCTGCATCGAGCAAAAACTGCACAAACCGCCTAGATAACTGCAATTCCATTTTGACAATGGAAGGGTCAGTAGGATCGATTAAACTCTCCCTCACCATTAGCTCATCTAAACGGCTGTCCAACTGCTTATTAACACTATCGGTATTGTATTTAAAGAGGCTCCTAAAGCCAAGCGCCTGTTCTGTCAAGCCGTTGGAATCGAACCAGGCGAATTCAAAATTGCGCACATTATAAAAATCGCGCATGTTCACAGAAATGCTGTCATTCTGAACATTCGTTGTTAAATATTTTTCAAATGCAAGACTATCTAGAAATATATTGTTATAAGCATTGGCCTTTGTAATAGAGAGGTCACGAGCAGAAGGTTCTGAACCATCTCCTTGTGAAGTGGATGCCCGATGCCAGATCCTGCGCACTTTTGATTTACAACTACTAAATACTAAGAGGCTTACAATGATTAAATAGATTATATTTTTGAACATATACAATTAGTCCAAAAATTGTGCCCCTTTTAATAATTAAAGGAATTATCGGCTTCTCCGTATAGAGAATTGTCGGCTCAGCTTCGAGTACGATTAAATGGGTAATTGTTATAAATCCCGAATAGCCCGAACACTGTATAAGATGTTCTTACCGTCTTTACCTTCATAACCAATGAGGAAATCCTGGTACCACGCCGAGACCCAGTCTTGGTACTCAGTAGAACTCCAATAGAAGTTATTATTACTATTGTTTCTATTCACAAAACCACCAATTTTATCCCTATTATTAAATAAAGTACTCAATTCATTTCTGTTTGGCAATCTCCAATCTTTTCCTAAAGAAGCACATGCGGCTTTCGCATTATCCCAATTCATTCTATATGGAAAATCATTTTATGCAACAAGTAGTTTTCCTATAACCTCCAAAATGCCAATATAATTTTAAAAGAACCATTTTAAAATATCAACAGTTAAAGAGGTTATTTTTTTGAGCCTAATTCGATCAGTCTTTTAAAAGCTTTGATCATACGATTGTATAAATCTGGCTCATTACTCCATGGCAAAACAAAAGAAAAAGTAGTTCCACCTTTGTCCATTAATTTAATTTCATTATCCCCTAATCGAGTTGTACTAGTTAAAATATTAGAAACATTTACTTCTACCACTCCATTGCTTGTTAGAGAGCATAATTTCATTCTAAATATATGTGTTTTATCGCCTAACATAACATATCCATCACCTAAGTCTTTTTTTAAATTAATAAAGAATACGCTATCTTCTTTTATGATCGCGCCTGAACTTAGCTTTTCACCACTTTCAACTTCAACATAATCTTGAGTTAAATAATCATTAACCTTGCAGTCTTTACATTTGTCGATATAGATAGGATCTCCACCATATTTATTTTACTCTTAATAAAATCAATTGTTTCCCTAAAGTTTTGAGAATAAATATTTGATACAGTAATAGTTAAAATGAATACTATCAATGCTTTTTTAAAGCTATTCATATTTATGAATTTTAAATTAAATGTATAAAAATAATACGAAAATTATTACAATACTATTATGATTAGAGGGAGATAAAACGACTTTGAACCCTTTTGTCGTCGGTTGGCCGAGAAAAGGATTTGTCTTAATCTGGTACTAAAGGTTGGTCCAAATGGGGTGCCTTCATTATTAATTTATATTGCCCAGTTTATAGAGAATTGAATGCTACATAGCAATAATTTCATGAAGTATCCTGAATATTTTTTCAATTTGTTGGGCTTGAGTTATGGGTTCTAAATGAGCAGATACCCCTTCTTCAAATTCAGCATCTTGTAAAAATTCACGAAAGCATTGTTTCAAATATTGCTGTACATCTTGAGGTGATTCGGCTATTAATGAGCTAACATTGGCATTGTTTTCAAGCACATAAACAATATCTTCAAAATCGCTACTAAACAAGTAATTGTTTTGGCCTCGGTTTTTGAATGCTTCTATTTTTGAGGCAATAAAAAAGGGTAATGTGAATATTTTTATTGGCAAATCGTCTAATTGGATTGTTTTTGCAAACTTAAATCCATCCGCATACCATCTATTACTAAATCCAATAACCGAAACATCCGTTGGCATAACATCAACAATAATTCCTTTTACTCGATAACGGCATAATACACCAGATTCAATATCATTTTCAAAACCAATCTTTCTTAGATTTTCATCAAGCTCTGCGTATCCGGTATAGGAGGCTAATTCAATGATAACGTCTACATCATCAGTAGGTCTTGCCTCGGCTTTGCTTACATCTCCATATAATGAAACGGTAGCCCCACCTACAAAAACAAATTCTTCATTTAGTTGATTTAAAATGTTTGCAACAGCTTTTATCCGAACGATATTGGTATGATTAGACATATTGTTTTGATTTAAATATTTCTTTTACCAATTCTTGTGCTTTTTTAATTTCTCGAACTTTACCTACTCTAAATACATCACAAGCTGCTAATAAATCATATAAGATCGAATCACTTTTTGCAGCAGCGACAGCCCCAAGATATAGTGGTTCAATAGCCAGACCTCTGATTTTACCTGAAATATCTGGCCATACATAGGACTCTTCCGAATCAAAATACTTTGACATTAATGGGGCTGAATGAGCAGTTGGAATTCCTTTTACCATACTTCCTGATTTTACAGGAAACACAAATTTTAGTCCGTTCAACAAAAAAGACTCGAGTGCAACATTAAATACCTTTCTCCTATCAGAACTAATTAGGCCAGCAAATTGAGAACGGGAAATAGATTCAGTTATTTCAGATGGGCTGATATATAAACTGGCAGCTAAATCTTTGTTTTTCCATGGCTGTTCACCTAAAGCAATGATCTTTAGTAACACAACAATGTCGTGCGGCCGCATACCATTATGTGCTTTCATATTTCATTTTATTGTGAAGATAGTAAAATATTCGCGATTCGCGAATCAAAAATATTTTTTAACCACTATTTTTCTACTTTCTGACCAATTATGGAAAGATTTGAGGGAATTCTATGAATTAACTGCAAGTATTGAAAAGTTCCTGAAAATTAAAAAAGCAGTCAGGTAATACCTGCTTTTTTGAGTTTTATATATTATCCTCAAAGATAACATAGTAGCGAGAATGGGAATTGTCGGCTCTCTTAGCTTCGTTTAGATCTTATTGCTTTATAAATTGCTTACTAAAAATCAGCCCATTCAAATCAAATACTTTTACAACGTAAATACCCGATACTAAAGTAGATACATTTACACTTATATAATTTGACTGAGTATTAACCGATGGACTAATTAATGCAACTCTTTGACCACTCAAAGTAGATACTTCAACATTTAAAGAACTTTGGGTAATTGGCTTTTCAAAGTATAAAACATTTTTTGTGGGATTTGGCCATATATTATATACCGTATTTGTTACTGCATTTTGTTCAATGACAGTTGGCAAAGCAGTTCTATAAACAGTGTCCTGAAAACCAGTTGTATTGTTCAAAATATATAAACTTCCATCAAGGTTTTGCAATACAATATCAGGGATTCCATCACCATTTAAATCTGATAATTTTATTGAATTAATATTGGTTGAATTGGGAGAATAACTCAAATGAATGGGATTAGAAAATTTAAACTCTGTTGCAGTAGATCGATTGATGAAAACACTGATGGCATTGGTATCTGACCGAGCAAAAATTAAATCTGGCAGTTGGTCACTATTTAAATCGGCTACTTCAAATACCCTAACTCCTTTTAGAACAGAGTCAAAAAATAATTCCTTTGAATTTCCAATCTTAGCAGTATCAATGGTGCTTAAATTTTGAAAAATACTAAGGGAATGAACTTGTGAATTAGTTAATAACAAACCATTTTTAAAACTTGTATCACGAAGCCTATTTGATAGAAAACTTATATCCAATTTTCCATCATTATTCAGATCAATTACTTTTATACCCAATTCATTACTTTGAAATCTGGATACATATTGTCTGGGTGCTTCAATGAATTTAGGGATACTAGCATTACTTAGATTTTGACCTAAAATAAAAGTTGCATTATATTCACCGATTAAATTCTTATCAAGAAATACTTCTAGCTTAGCATCGTCATTTAGATCGATTAGATTTACTTTAGGATTAACTCCGTTAACAAAAATACTAAGACCGAATTTAAAAGTATTGAATTGAATACCATTACTATTAGAAGAATTTAATAGAATATGTCCAGATCCTTTAGAAGTAAATAACAAAACATCAGGCTTACCATCCTTGTTTGTATCTTTTGTAAACCCATAGTACCTAACTGTAGTTGATACATAATCTGAGTATACTCTTTTTGCAGAAGCAAATGAAGGCTTCCCTGGAAGACTTTGATTTTTCATGTAAGCCACAAAAATAGAATCACAGCAGTTCAATGGAACATTGGATTTGAACATCCCAGTTAGCAAAATATCTTTTAATCCATCTCCGTCTATATCAATTAATTCTCCTGAGAAATAACTAGAAACATCTTGAGGTTCTTTAACAACATATGAGTTTGGAAGATTAATTAAATAATGAATAGTATCAAATATTACCTGGCTTCCTACACTAATATTTCTTCGGATGATAATTTGCTTGGATTGTAGATTAATATGAAACAGGTCTGCTTTGCCATCTCTATCAATGTCTTCAAACCCATTACCAGCATTACTATCAGTAATTGGATCTGATAGTTTAACTGCAGCTCCAAATTGAATGGTATCCGATGAATTTATCTTTCTAAATAAAGTAGAAAAGATTCTATTGCTTTCACCCGTTAGACCATTATTAGTAACGGAAATAATTCCATTACAAGCCCCTTGTGGAACAGCAACAGTTAATTGAGTTGCTGATGCAGTTAAAACACTTGCTTGTACAGAACCTATCCATACAATATTCTTTGTTTTATCCGTATTAAAACCAGTACCATTGATGGTGATAGTTGAACCAATTGTTGCTGCTTTGGGAGAATACTATGTAATAAAAGGCTGGGCTTTTGAGAATGCACAAATAAATAAAAATAGTATTATATAGATTTTTCTAAGAAGCATTCATGGATATTTTCATGTTAAATGTATGAAAATATCTAGTGAGAATTGTCGGCTTTGCTGTATAGAGAATTGTCGGCTCCGCTTCGCTTCGCCGACTTTCCTTGGGTGGGGCTTTACACAAACCCCCACGGCTTTGCCGTTGTGGTTTTTTCGTGTCATCGCTTTTACGAGCAAGCTCGTAACGCTCAGCCACAAAAAAACCCCTCAACTTGCGTTGAGGGGTTCGTGTAGCGGTTATTTTCCTACATTCTAACCAATTATGGAAAGATTTGAAGAAATTCTATGAATTAACTGCAACTCTTGAGAGGTTCCTCAAAATCAAAAAACCAGCCTGTTAATGCAGGCTTTTCAAGCTTCCTATATTATTCTCAAGAATAATAGTGTAGTCAACATTTTTCCATATTCTAAAGATTGCATAGGTACTCGTGTAATTTTTTAATTAACTCACGCTGTCATAAAAGTAATATTCCATAATTCTTTCCAGATATGTTGGCAAATCAGGATTTAAAATTGAGTGAGAAAAAAACCAGATAATCAGCCAGATAGCCCTTTGGATAATCTGATTTTGTAAAGCAGTACAATTTAATATATTTTAAAATTTATAAGAAACGGTAGCTTTCATTACCCACAGGAATTCATCACTTTTTAGTTACTTCACTAAGTCTAAAATAAGGCAGCAACTGCTAAGCCCTTCCCATTTTACCACATTTGGAGACCGGACTTAACTACTCTCAGTTCAACCCAAATATGGGGTGATTTAGAGATGATTTTAAACTTATCGAATCAAAGGAAGTAGACGAATTTTACTACAAAATCAATACTAATGCCACTTAAAGAACATTAACCTTAAAAAAAGATGTAAAGTGTAAAACTAGAAAAAACAATTTGTAGTCAATAACGAGATTCACTTTAACAGATAATGGTAAACCAATAAATTAGTACCAGCATAAAAAAAACCCCGTAAACAATGAATACGAGGCTTTAAGAGAAGGGGGCTCTCATTTAAAAATTAATTTTGTATTTAATGACCTTTCTTGTGCTTGTGTGGTTTTAAGTCAGGGTGTTTAGGCGCATTAGGAGGATCAACACGCCTTCTTTTATCTTCAGTGCCATCCTCTTTTTTGGGCTTAGGTCCAGGTTTTATCCCATTAGATTTTGCCATGATTAATAGTTTTTAACATTAAATTCTTTTGTTTTTCATCATCATAAATATCGGAATATTTTTTTGCTTTAGATACGAAGTGAATAAATTGACTGAAATTGTTAGTAAAATACATTCACAAAATTGGGATCCTTAAGGAACAAGTAAAATCAACCCTCTGCAAGTCAACTAATAAAATTTACAAATAGAAAACAATTAGTTAGAAAATCCAGTCCAATTCCCACTCACTCCCGATTAATCCTATATAAACCCCATCTTTAAATCGAGCCGTTACGTCATATTCCAATTTAATATAGTCCCTATCTACCATTTTGTTTTGACCCCCATTTAAATTTGATTATTATTCTTCTTTAAACTTAGTTGCACTCTGACTTTTTGCCTTAGTATCGCTGAGAATAAGTAATAGTAAAAGAAGTAATAAGCATTTTTTTACTGTGCTTGGCTTGATGTGGTTTGGCACTGAATAGCTGCATCAGCAGAATTTTGTG
>JANOZT010000002.1:0-93606 GCA_031429515.1 Sphingobacteriia bacterium | reverse complement strand
TTGCTGAATAGGCTGTTATTAGTTTTTGTAAATATTCAAGAGATGGCTTTTCTTTTTCAATACCTAAATATTATAATATTGTTTGTATCATATTCAAGGTCATCTAAAATTACGCCCAACGTCCAGGGCTTTGCGCAGTTTGGATAATCTGTGATCCTACTGCTGGCTTGGCCACTAATGACGCGATTAGCTAAAGCCAAATTACTGAAGTTGATTAGCAATACCAAAAGATGATAGGCCAAAGACAGAAGCCCAAATTGCGCAAAGCCTTATGTTAGCTGCCGTTTTTCTTCATTCTGAAAAGTAGTAACTCCAATGCTTGAAACCTGTTTCAAACGTTTCACCGAGTACTTGGTCTTCATGAATTGGATCGTATGAAACTACTTCATAATTTAATCCAACCAATACAATCTGTCTAAAAGACAAACTGTATGTATTATTAAAGCTTTCATATTGATAATTAGAAATACCTATTATAAAAGAATTTGGAATAGCTTTTAAATGTTTCGGCTGAAGGTTGATTAAGTTCTTAGGGTATTCATTGTGTTCTATTCGGTAAGATTCAATTGCAATAATAATTTTATTAGCTTGTTTTATAGCTATACTGCGGCTAATATTTCTCATCGTGTCTCCCAAGTAAAAACAGCTTATAAGTGTAAGTGGAATAGCAAAAAGAAAAAGTGGTAACATACGAAAAGTGTGATGTTCATTTGCGCTCTTTCTCCTTATCTCACGGATAATAAGCCAAAGTCCAACAGGCAAAACTAAAAACCCCATCAAACTCAAGAACTGTGCAGTAGAATAGAAAAAATTTGCAGGTTTACTCAAAAAAGAAGGACCTGGCAAAAAAGGAGATAATGCTAGCAAAGCAATTATCAAGATTGTAATGAATAGTGGAGTGAGCTTTTTGTATGTCATAGACATTCTGGATAATGGCAGCTAACGTCCGGGGCTTTGCGCAGTTTGGATAATCTGTGATCCTACTGCTGGCTTGGCCACTAAAGACGCGATTAGTTAAAGCCAAATTACTGAAGTTGATTAGCAATACCAAAAGATGATGGGCCAAAAGGGGAAGCCCAAATTGCGCAAAGCCTTTTGTTAGTGGCTGTTTTTTACATCTAGATTATAGAGCTGTATACATATACTACAGATCCAAACTAAAAAGGCAACAAAGCTAATTTTTTGAACAACTGGTAAAAAAATAATTAACTCCTTATTATAGTAGCATAGATTATTAAGTCCTACGAGCAAAATATTGAAAAGTCCAAATTGAAAGAGTTTGTGGTATTTGTTCTTGTAAAGTCCAATAAATGTCCCCATCGTTGCTATAGCGCCAAATGAAGAAGCGGCATTCGTAACTAAGTCGTGGTTTATTTGTGTAAATAAAAGGAAGGCTATTATCATTGCAAGAATGCCCGAAACTTGGATGACACGTTTTAAGGTTTTGCTAATATTGATTTGTCTTGGGAATATAGTCCAAAAGAAGGCAAGTGTCAAACAAAGTACAAACATCCCAAATAAGGCTATAGGTTTAGCAGGATTGACTTGTCCGTTAATGGCTTTGTCATTTAACAAGTTGCACCAGTAGTTATTTGTCCAACTAAAACCAATCGAGTTTTTATCTACTTGTGAACCACCAGGATATAAATATGCTGCAAAAAAATAAAGAAGAACAAAAAGAAGAGTTCCAAAAATCGGTGCTAACAACCAAAAAACTTTTCTCTTTGAGATTTGTCAAATTATTATTTTAAATATTAAAGTTAGTTAAAACTAAAAATAGCCACTAACGTCCGGGGCTTTGCGCAGTTTGGATATTCTGAGATCCTACTGCTGGCTTGGCCACTAAAGACGCGATTAGCTAAAGCCAAATTACTACAGTTGATTAGCAATACCAAAAGATGAAGGGCCAAAGGTGGAAGCCCAAATTGCGCAAAGCCTTTTGTTATGTGCATACCCTTCTTCTTCGTCAGTCGTGTTTTGGTTCTGATAAGTTGAAGAAGTCGCCTTTCGTTTTTTCAAGTGTTGATGAAATAATTTTGAAATTGTCTGCCGTGGCTTTTAAATTTATAAACTTTTCAATGATGGATCTGTGTTTAAAAATCACAAATGTATTCTCTACGCTTGGGTTTATTTTATTTAGGTTTACTTCGCTTTCTGTGTCTGTCATTGAAGGTACAAATGTTAAAGCAATATTTTTTAAATTGAGTTCAAGTCCAATATTTTCTAATTCTTTTTGTCGTTTGTCTTTGCTGTAATCTTTTTCATTTCCGTAAACAAAGTATGCTTTTAAATATTTACTTCGTGTTACACTTTCTTGCTCTAAAAAAGTGAGCCACTTTTTAATGTCGTCCCAATTTGGATTATTGCCAACGAAATAAACTATCCCGTGATACCGTCCATATTTACAAACAGGGCAGGTTCTCGTTCCTTTGTCTGGACCAAAGGCGTGGTAGGGAATAAAAGATGGATTGTCTTCACCAATTTCAAGTCCTGATTGCTTTTCTGTTTTATTTGTTTCTGGATAATTCGGAATGTTAAGCCCTAAAATAATATTATGTTCTGCAATTTGTAAGTCTCCTGAAATTAAAACTCTCAAAATTCCACTACCGCCACGATTTTCAAGTTTCTTTCTTTTTTCGCCTGTTAGTAATTTGTCATCATCAAAGACAAACTCGTCAATGTAATATTCCTTGTCAATATTTGGTTCTTTTATTGCAGGATGTATATGTGCTTCAAAGTTTGTATTTGGATAAGGGGCAGGTCTAACGGTGTATATGGCGTATTTGCCATTGTCATCTGATTTTACCCAACCACGAATGTAGCCATGTCTTACTACTCTTTGATCTAATCCTTGTTTGCCAGCATATACACCATTAATATCTGTATGGTAATAATAAAGAATGACATTAGGTGCAGGAGTTTTGCCGTCTAACTTATAAATTGTACCCGTTACTAAAAGTTTTTGTCCTTTTTGTGACCAACCTGCACTGGTGTCTATTGATTTGATATTTTCAGGCATACCAAAGTACATAAACTCCCCATTTTCAAACGGCCCACCAACTATGCCATTTTTATTATTTGAATTGTTAGAATTTGAGGCTGCTTGTTTTGTTTGGCCGTTACAACCTGTCATACTGTTGAACAGAAAAACAAAAAGTCCGAAATGAATTAGTCGTTTCATATTTTTAGAGTGTTCATTTAGGGTTGCACATAACACTTAAAAGTAAGCACATTTTCATCGCAAAGCAAAAAAATCGAAGACCTGCAATTTGCTGAAATAAAGCCTAAAGCGATTGCGGATTTTGGGTAGAATTGGATTTCAAATAGGTTTATTTCTAGCTGTTTTTCGCAATGGGCTACTTATAAAACGCAAAGAGCGTTTTTGGTATTTACCATTTAAGTTTATCTAATGGACTTTCTACTTTCCCAATCGTAACATTACTCACATGAGTATATAGCATGGTTGTTCTGATACTATTATGACCCAATAAACTTTGTATGATCCTAATATCTGTACCCGACTCCATTAAATGTGTTGCATAGCTATGGCGCAACATATGAATGCCGCCTTTTTTATTTATACCAGCTACTTTCTTTGCATCTTGCAAAATTTGTTGTGCACTTCTCTCACTATACATTTCACCTAAATTGCTTTCAAAAACAAATACTTTTGGCTTATACGCCAAATAGTATGATCTAAATGTTTCTAAAAGTATCATCGAAAGTGGCACCATACGATCTTTTTTGCCCTTGGCTCCATGTAAATGAATCATCATTCTCTTACTATCAATGTCTGTAATTTTTAAATGAATGATCTCGCTAACCCTTAATCCACCTGCATAAGCGGTCATCAAAACTGTTCTGTGTTTTAAATTTTTAACTCCTTGAATAAGGGTAAGTACTTCTTCTTCCGCCAAAATTTCAGGTAATTTAAATGGCTTCTTTGGCCTCGGCAGATCATAGAATTCCTTTCCTCTTTCCATCACTTGCTCAAAGTAAAACTTAATGGCGTTTACGGCTGTATGCACTTTAGTTTCACTGAAACCCTGGTCCTTCAATAGCCACAATAAATAAGATTGAATATGGTCCTTACTTAAATCATTCACAGATCTTTCTTTTAGTAACCGTAACAATAAATTAAACTCATACAAATAGTTTCTGATTGTGTTTTGACTAAAGCCTTTTACAACCATCTTATTACGCATGGCCTCAAAGGCCAGTAAATTTTCTTTACATAAAGGAAATTTGATCAACTGCATTGCAGTTATTGCTTTGATTGATTGTTGCTGATCCGATATTTTTACTTTCCGTTGCTCTAGGTATTGTCGTAATTTCGCTGTGTCAATTGTAAATAGATGCTCAACTTGCTTTTTAAATGAATCATAAGCAACTCTAGTGCATGGTATATACCAATATCTACCAATACTATACCATTTTATTCCTGCAATTTTTTTGATAGTAGAATGAAAATAGCCATCGCCTGGGCCATGCAAACCAATACATTCTTTACCGTTATAAAAAAACGGTTTTAATTGAATAACTATCATTGAATGAAAGTGCTAACCTTTATTAGATAAATGATTAGGTACTTTCCGCAAAAATGCACCTGTTTTAACGGAATGATTTTATAATTTTAGGCACATTCATATTTTATAACACCATGCCTCCCAAAAAAAATACAAATAAATTAAAATCGGTTCTCCCCAGCGGGGCTAAAGACATTTCTTTTTTCGAACAGGTTTTTGAAGTGGCTAAATTAATTCCCAAAGGCCGTGTAACTTCTTATGGCGCAATCGCCCATTTTCTGGGCACCAAATCGAGTGCAAGAATGGTGGGTTGGGCAATGAATGCAGCTCATACTATGCCCGATATACCTGCGCATAGGGTTGTGAATCGCAATGGAATGTTATCTGGCAAAATGCATTTTGCTACTCCTACAAGAATGGAAGAATTACTCAAAAAAGAAAAGATAAAAGTAGTTGAAGATCAAATTGTTGATTTCAATGAAAAATTCTGGGATCCAGTAATCGAGTTATCTTAATTATATTTGCCGCCGATGAGCGCAAAACCGAACCTTCACACCATTTTATCTCCGCGTCTTTTAGACATCTATGATGTTTCTCAAAGTATTGTAGTGATCATTGATGTATTCAGGGCCACTTCCACCATTGCTACAGCATTGTACAACGGCGCATCCAGAATCATTCCTGTTGATACGGTAGAAAAATGTATAGAATTAGGCAATATCACTGGTGGTATTACTGCAGGTGAAAGAGATGGTAAAATTATAGCTGGTTTAAAGCATGGCAATTCTCCTGCGGAATATCCTAGATCATTTATAGAAGGGAAAACCTTGGTGCTTACCACTACCAACGGCACAAAATTATTGCACATGGCGTTGCAAGCTGGTGCATCAGAAGTAATTACTGGATCATTCCCCAATCTTTCGGCCGTATGCGACCATTTAATTAAACAGCAAAAAAATGTATTTCTGGGTTGCTCTGCTTGGAAGGACCGCTTCAATTTAGAAGATACATTATTTGCAGGTGCAGTAATTGATCGCATCAAAGAACATTTTACCATTCATTGCGATAGCAGTTTGATGGCTGAAAATATGTATGCTTTGCACAAGCAAGATCTCAAATCATTTATACGTCATACAACCCATTGGCATCGCCTTGCACAATATGGATTAGAAAAAGACCTTGAATATTGCGTAACGCCAGATCAGGCCAATATTTTACCATTTTATCAAAATGGAGACCTTATTGTTGCTTAAAACTTCAATTAACAAACATTTCATCCACAAAACGATTAAAAGCCTTCGATTATCGGCCTAGTTTCCTTTACTTTTGCAAATTGGTCTTTTTCGACTGATTGAACCTATGGCACTACCGTATTTAGTTAAACATATATATAACAACGCTACAGAAGAAGTAATTCGCAGAGGGAAAAAAATTCATGCTTTAGGAAATGTAGAGTTGATAGAACATGATGATCTGTTGGGCAATATCGTTTTTCGTGTAAAAGATGATGGGTATGCTACATTTTATAAAGTACATATAACCCAATTCAAAGACCCTAAAACACTTTCACTCCGTTGTACTTGTCCCTATAATTTATCTGAAGTTTGCAGGCACAAAGCCGGTGCTCTTTTTCATCTCCAAGATATGTTGGATAAAAACCTATTAGGAGACAAAGAAACTCTGTACGACCAAAAGCATACAGTAGTAAAAATAAAACTACTTGATCTGAAGCTTTTCAGAATGCTTACCAGTACTGAAACCTACGAAAAGGCACAAGAATATATAAGAAGCAATACAGCTAACTTATTGGAAGCTAAAAATGAAAGAGTTGTTGCAGAAGTAGATTATGAAGGGGAGAAATTCAGAGTGGTATTACAAAAAAATGAGGAAAGGAATTTCGATACAAGTTGCACCTGCAGTAGCGAAACAGATCATCCTTTATGCATTCATAAAGCCATCGTTTTTCATCAATTATTAAAAAATCACGGGCCTGCCTATTTCGACAGCATTCGTAATTGGGATAAAGAAAAAAATAAGTTGTTGGCTTTATACGGATATTCTTTAGATGAAGATCTAACCAATAAGTTTGAGTTTACCTATACCGATGGAAAGCCTTTCTTGCGTGTATTAGACAATTCCATTAAAAGAGTTAGTTTAAATCCTACTGCCGATTTTAAACCAAAATTGGCTGAAACCATGGTAACTGCTGCAGATACTTTTGATGAGCCTGCAGCTGCAACGATGAAAATGGGCTTAGTAATTACAACACAACAATTGCAATATCCCTATGTGCAATTTGAAGTAGTGCAAGGAGAAGCGGATGATTCCAATACTAAATATGTTACAAAAACAGTTAAGCTAGACCTCACAAAATTTATCAATACCGAAGTGTTTTCGGAAGACGATAAAATGTTGCTTCAGCAGTTAAGAAAATTAATGCCTTCTGAAGTGAGTAGATATTTGAATAGGAATTCTCCTTTCAGTGGAATTTGGGAAAATATCATTCAACAACATGATGATGAATTGCCTGAAGAAACCAGGCATTTGATCAATGAGTACCTACATCCCAAGTTCAAAAAGATCATTACTGAATTAAACAATAATCCATTTGTTTTTTACTTGCCCGATAATAAAACATTCACCACCGCAAATTTAGAACAGGCAAGCTTTTCGGACCATTTCATTAGTCCTGAATTGGAGATTAGTTATATCAATAATCAATATATAGTTGATTGTAGAATTAAACTGCCATTGGCCGATTTGAATATTACCGAAAATGGGTCCAATAGTCACTTTTTATTTCAATACCATCAGCAATTTTTTATTTGGAAAAAAGCAGAAGATATTTTGTTGGTAGAAAAATTTCTTCCTTCAGGAAAAATGGTGATTGAGGCAGAAAATTGGTCTAAACAATTACAAGAATTTATTTTACCGCTATCTAAAGAATATGGTGTTCATTTTACCAATGTTAAGAAAGAAGAAGTAAAAGATGCAAAGCCCGAACTTAAAATATTATTGAAAGAGAAGGGCGATTATTTATTGTTCCAGCCAATTTTTAATTACAAAGGCTACGATGTTACTAATACCGATAAAGAAAAAATATTTTTCCCTGTTGCCGACAAATTGTTGGTGATCCACAGAAATATTTTGTTAGAACAAGAGCTAATGCAAAGAATAGAATCTTTACATTCTGGCTTTGTAAAACCTGTTGATTCGAATATTTTAGCATTAAAAGGCAAAGATGTTTTAAAGAACAACTGGTTTTTCTTATTTATTGATGCGGTTAAGGAAATGAATATTCCTGTATTCGGGTTTGATGCCTTAAAAAATTTCAGATTCAATACAGCCAAACCAACTACAAAGATTTTCATCAGCAGCAATACCGATTGGTTTGATGCAAAAGTGGAAATTCAATTTGGGGAGCAGAAAGTAACTGTTGACGACGTTAAAAAAGCCTTATTGAATAAACAACAGTTTGTTCAATTAACCGATGGAACCCTTGGTATATTACCAGAAGAATGGATCAAGAAATATTCTTTGCTATTTAGGGTGGGCGACGGAAAAACGGGTGATATGAAGTTGAGTAAATACCACTTCAGTGTAATTGAAGAATTGTATTTACAAAGAGATGAAGAAGAGCTATTTTTTCAATTAGAAGAAAAATACGAAAGGATAAAAGGAAATCATTCGATCAAACCCATTCCGGCTCCTGCACATTTGCAATCGATACTAAGGCCCTACCAAGAAAGTGGGTTTCAATGGTTGAATTATTTGCGTGAAGTTCAATGGGGTGGAATTTTGGCGGATGATATGGGTTTAGGAAAAACCATACAAGCCTTGAGTTTTTTGCATCATCTAAAAGTAGAGAATGGCAAATTAAAAGCATTGGTAGTCTGTCCTACAACCTTATTGTATAACTGGCAGAATGAAATAAAAAAATTCACTCCTTCACTTACTTATTATATTCATCATGGAGGCTTAAGGGTAAAAGAAGGGATTGCTGACAATACCATTGATGTAATCATCACTACTTATGGTACGCTCAGAAGTGATATCAAACAATTTGTAGAAGTGAATTTTGATTATGTGGTATTGGATGAGAGCCAAGCAATTAAAAACCCGGGAAGCAAAGTTACCAAAGCAGCTTCTTTGTTGAAAGCCACAAGCAGATTGTGTTTGAGCGGTACTCCTTTACAGAATAATACCTTCGATATTTTTGCTCAAATGAATTTCTTAAACCCAGGCATGTTGGGTAGCATGGAATTTTTCAAACAAGAATTCTCTATTCCTATCGACAAATTTGGAGAGAAGGAACAAAAAGAACATCTGCGAAAATTACTCTATCCATTTATTTTAAGAAGAACGAAAGAGCAGGTTGCTAAAGATCTTCCGGAAAAACAAGAAATGGTGCTTTTCTGCGATATGGGTGATGAACAACGCAAGATATACGAAGCTTATAGAAACGATTATCGTGATAAAATTTTAGGGGTAGTTGAAAACCAGGGTATTCAAAAATCTCAGTTAACGATTCTACAAGGATTAATGAAACTCCGACAAATATGCGATAGCCCTGCTATTGTTAAAGAAGAAGAGAGGTTTCCGAATGTTTCTGTAAAATTAGAAGAGCTCGGAAGAGAAATCACGGAGAATATAAGTAACCATAAGGCCTTGGTGTTTTCTCAGTTTCTGGGAATGCTCGCTTTGATTAAAGAGAAAATGAAAGAGTTGGGCGTAGACTATGAGTATTTTGATGGAAGTAGCACCATTAATGAAAGAGAACGTGCTATTCAACGTTTTCAAAACGACGACAATTGTAGGGTATTCTTAATTTCTTTAAAAGCAGGAGGTGTAGGGCTGAATTTAACGGCTGCTGATTATGTATACATTGTAGATCCATGGTGGAATCCGGCAGTAGAGCAACAAGCGATTGATCGTACTCATCGAATAGGCCAAACAAAAAATATCTTTGCTTACAGAATGATCTGTACCGACACGGTGGAAGATAAGATCCTCAAATTGCAAGAACGCAAAAGAAATTTAGCAAGAGAAGTAATTACCGATGATGAAGGCTTTGTAAAAACCTTAACCAAAGAAGATGTGGAGTATCTTTTTAGTTAATTCACCGATTTGTCTTTTCGTTAAACTGTTTCACCGATTTATAACTAATAAATTCGGTTTATCTATTTAGTTTGCCTTTCATCTATTTAAAAGACTTGTAATATGTAAGTCTAGGTAGATTCGCTATCTATTCAAATTGAATTATATGAAATTATTTTTTTCTTTACTAAGCTTTCTACTTGTACTTGCAGGAAACGCTCAAAATACCGGCACTTTAAAAGGAAAACTAATTGATTCAATTGGTAAGCAAGCACTGAAAGATGCAACTGTTACTTTATTAGACGCCAAAGATTCTACTTTAGAAGTTTTTGGTTTGGCTAAACAGGATGGAAGTTTTTCTTTAGAAAATATTGGATCCGGCGACATGTTGTTGCAAATTAAGTTTCAGGGATATGAATCTTATTCTAAAAAATTAAGCTTTACAAAAACCAATTATAAAATTGATTTAGGTACTATTTATCTTCAAATTGCTTCTAATGATTTGGGAAATGTAACCGTTACCCAATCACCAATGACTATTAAAAAAGACACAATTGAGTTCAATGCGTCTAGCTTTAAAACCAAGCCCAATGCGGTGATGGAAGATTTATTAAAAAAATTACCAGGTGTTCAAGTAGATAAAGACGGGAATGTAAAAGCACAAGGAGAACAAGTTCAAAGAGTATTAGTAGATGGCAAAAGATTTTTTGGCGATGACCCTAAATTAGCCACTAAAAATCTTCCTCCAGATATGATTGATAAAATTCAGGTATTTGATGCATTAAGTGATCAAAGTGCCTTTACCGGATTTGACGATGGTAATCGTGTAAAAACCATCAATATCACTACCAAAAAAGACAAACGCAAAGGATATTTTGGACGGGCTACAGTTGGTGCTGGAGCAGATTCTCAGCAAGGGGTATACGACAATAGTATTAATCTCAGCCATTTTAATGGAGATATGCAGTTGACTTTGACCGGTCAAGGAAATAATGTAAATAAACAGAATTTTAGTGTGCAAGACTTCTTGGGTTCTTTAGGTGGAGGAGCGAGTTTCGGCGGAGGTGGAGGCGGTGGAAGAGGAGGCGGTGGGGCACCTAGTGGTGCCGTTGGTTCTGGAAGCGGAGGTGGAATTGTAAATACATGGGCTGGTGGTTTAAATTACAAAGATGTTTGGGGTAAGAAAACCAATATCTCCGGAAGCTATTTTTACAATGACCAAAAAACCTATCGCGATCAAAATAGCTATACCCAAAACTTAATTCCTGGTGCTGCAGATTCTTCTATTTTTAATACCCAAACGCAAAACTCAATTACGCAAAACCAAAATCATCGAATTAATTTTAATATAGAACACCAATTTGATTCTTCAAATTCCTTAATCATTCGACCAAACGTTAGTTTCCAACATACCGACTCGCAATCCGATGTAATTACATCTTCCACAAAAGGTTCTTCAAAATTTTTGAATAATTCTGTAGCAACCACTGATCGAGTAAGTGATGGTATTAATGCTAGTTTAGAAGCTACATTTAGACATCGGTTTAAGAAAAAAGGAAGAACATATTCCATTGCTTTTAATCCAAGTCAGAACACTAACGATGGTAACACATCTAACTATTCTATTAATAATTATTTCAATAGACCAGTAGCTACTGCCGATACCATTAATCAACGAGGTATTACCAATAGGGATGGAAATACTTTTAGTACCACTTTATCTTATACCGAACCAATTGGGAAAAATCAAATTCTAGAATTTAATTATAATTATAACAACAACGTTAACAATTCTGGAACAAAAACATTTGCCTATAACAAATTGAACGGGCAATATGATATTGTTGTGCCTGGTTTAACGAATGTATTTGAAAACACTTTCAATTCAAATAGATTTACTTTGAATTACCGCATTCAAAATGCTAAATACAATTTAAGCATAGGATCAGGTGTTCAAACGGGTGATTTGGTTTCAAAGAATGTTACAAGAGATAGTTCGATCCTTCAAAATTTTGTAAACTTCTTTCCTACAATGAATTTTAGGTATGACTTTACCAAAACTAAAAACCTAAGAATTTTTTATAATGGAAGAACAGCTCAGCCCAGTGCAGCTCAATTACAACCTGTCATAGACAATTCTAATCCTTTGAATATCAGAACAGGTAATCCAGGATTGAAACAACAGTTTATTCATTCATTCAGGGTATTGTATAATTCTTTTGACTTGTTCTCTCAAAAGCTCATTTTTGCTACCATCAATGCCAGCTTTATTGATAATGATATTCAAAACTCAACTGTATTTCTACCAAACGGAGCACAAGTAACTGCGCCAGTAAATTTAAGTGGAACCTATAATGTAAATGGTATTTTTAATTATGGCTTTCCTTTAAAGAAACCCAAGAGTAATATCAATTTAACTTTGAACTTATCTAAATCGCAAAGTCAAACACTAGTAAACAATCAAAGTAACTATACTAGAAATACCATTGCAGGATTTAATGCAGGATGGACAACCAATTTGAAAGACAATTTTGATATGAATTTCTCATCTAATTCTACGTTCAACTTTGCTCGTTATACTTTGCAGCCGGAACAAGATGGCGATTTCTTTACTCAATCATTTACTGTTGAACCTACTTATTTTTCCAAAAGTGGTTGGGTTATTTCAACGGATTTCAGCTATGTTAAAAATACAGGAAGAGCTGATGGATTTAACACAAGTATTCCTTTGTGGAGTGCTAGCATAGCCAAACAGTTATTTAAGAAAAAAGAGGGTGAGATTAAATTCTATGTATTCGATTTGTTAAATCAAAACGTGAGCATTACTAGAAATGTGACAGGAAATACCATTCAAGACGTATCTACTAGAGTGCTTACAAGGTATTTTATGGTAAGCTTTACCTATAATCTTCGCAGATTTGGCGCACAAGGCAATCAGCAAAGAAACCCAATGGGAGAGATGTTTAGAGGTATGAGACCTCCGGGATCAGGTGGTGGTATGAATAGAAATTTCAGACAGTAAAAGCCCCGTTAATCAAATCTTAACCTATTTTTCAAGAATAATAGGCTTAAATAAGCAATAGATTCGTAAATTTGCTATCTAATAAAGATGGCAACAATTAATGCATATCATTTTTTTATAGAATTTGGTGCTTTTTCCAGACAGCCAAATAACAATACCTCTGTTGTATCACCGCGACCTCGACGCGGTTTCTGATAGGACGAGCAACTGGCACTTGCCCCTATCAGTGAAAATTTCCCCGAAATAGTTTTGGCAAAAGTTCCTTGTTCATTTTTAATTTTCAATAAGTTGGATCAACAAATAAATGTTCGTGTTGCAAATGGTAATGACATTCATTACGCTTCAATCATTACCGATGAAATGGAAGCCTCTGCAAAAGCAAGAGGTACTGGTATTGCTAAAAGAAGCCCTGATTATATTGCTCAAAAAATGGAGGAAGGTAAAGCAGTGATTGCTTTCGACTCCAATGGAAAATGGGTAGGATTCTGTTATATAGAAGTGTGGGGACATGAAGAATTTGTAGCAAACAGTGGATTAATCGTTTCTCCTGAATATAGAAAGAGCGGAGTTGCTAAACAGATTAAGCAAACTATTTTTAATTTATCCAGAAAAAGATATCCCAAAGCAAAAATTTTTGGATTGACAACCGGATTGGCTGTGATGAAAATCAATAGCGATCTAGGATATGAACCTGTAACATATAGTGAGTTAACTGATGACGAAGAATTTTGGTCAGGATGCAAAAGTTGTGTGAACTATGATATTTTAATGAGTAAGGATCGGAAAATTTGTATGTGTACAGCAATGTTGTATGATCCTGCTGATCATTTTGAACCAGCTGAAACTTCTGCTGAGTTTAAACAGAATTCTAGGTTATATGAACGTTTTATGAAAATTAAACAAAGCAAATTGATGCGCTTTTTTACAAAGAAAACCTTGTTTAATTATTTTTTCAATCTCTAATTGTTTCATAATGCAATCAAAAAAATTGGTCTTGGGTTTTAGTGGTGGTTTAGATACTACTTATTGTGCCTTGTATTTGTCGCAGGATAAAGGATATGAAGTGCATAGTGTAATAGTAAATACAGGTGGTTTTAGTGATTCTGAGTTGGTTCAAGCAGAAAAACATGCTTACGCTTTAGGGGTGAAAACACATACTACCATCAATGCAGTTCAGGGCTATTATGATCGAATTCTTAGATACCTGATCTTCGGAAACGTATTAAAAAACAATACTTATCCTTTAAGTGTTAGCGCTGAAAGATTGAGTCAGGCTGTTCATATTGCAGAACATGCACAAAAATTAGGTGCAACAGCAGTTGCTCATGGAAGTACAGGGGCAGGCAATGACCAAGTACGTTTTGATATGATATTCAATATCATGATTCCTGGAGTAGAAATCATCACTCCAATTAGAGACCTTAAATTAAGTAGAGAGGAAGAGATTGCTTATTTAAAAGCAAAAGGGGTTGAAATGAATTTTGAAAAAGCGGCATATTCTATTAACAAAGGATTATGGGGCACGAGTGTTGGCGGAAAAGAAACTCTTCATTCTAAAGGATTATTGCCAGAGTCTGCATGGCCTACCCAAGTTTCTAAAACGGAACCAGAAGAAATGGTGATCAGCTTCGAGAAAGGAGAAATCAAGAAAGTGAACGGGCAATTGTTTGATCATCCTTCCACAGCAATACAATTTATTCAATCCATTGCAGGTGCATTTGGCATTGGAAGAGATATACATGTAGGAGATACCATTATTGGAATCAAAGGCAGAGTAGGTTTTGAAGCAGCAGCTCCAATGGTTATTTTAAAAGCCCATCATGCTTTAGAAAAACATGTATTGACCAAATGGCAATTGAGTTGGAAAGATCAGTTATCACAGTTTTATGGCAATTGGTTACACGAAGGTCAAATTTTAGATCCTGTAATGCGTGATATTGAAGCTTATTTAATACAATCTCAAACTCAAGTTACTGGTGATGTTTTTATTCAATTAATGCCTTATCGTTTTCAAATCATTGGCATTGAATCAGCATATGATCTAATGAGCAGTAAGTTTGGGAAATATGGTGAAATGAATACAGGTTGGTCTGGAGAAGACGTTAGGGGTTTTTCAAAAATATTTGGTAACCAAACCGCTATCTTTCATAATATTAAATCTGCTGCTAATGATTAAGGCAGGAATAATCGGTGGAGCTGGGTATACTGGCGGAGAATTGATTCGCTTATTGATCAATCATCCTTCAGTAGACTTGTGCTTTGTTCATAGCAGTAGCAATGCAGGAAATTATTTATATAAAGTACATGCCGATCTAATTGGGGAAACAAATTTGCAATTTACCAACACGATCGATCAAACAATTGATGTATTGTTTCTTTGCGTTGGTCATGGTGATGCCAAAAAATGCTTGAATGAAAATGACATTGCAGATAACATTAAAATAATTGACCTCTCTCAAGATTTCAGATTATCCAATAATGCACAAATAGGCAATAGGACTTTTGTTTATGGCTTACCTGAAATGAATATAGATGCTATCAAAACTGCCAATAATATAGCCAATCCTGGTTGTTTTGCAACTGCTATTCAGTTGGGATTATTGCCCCTTGCATCAATTGGAGTCTTAGGAGATGTTTACACAACAGGAATTACTGGATCAACAGGTGCTGGTCAGGGGCTAAGCAATACTTCGCATTTTAGCTGGAGAGCCAATAATATTCAAGCATATAAAACATTAGCGCATCAACATATTTTCGAAATAACCCAATCGATCAATCAATTACAAAAAGATGATCCATTGTCTGCTTCAGGAGAAGGAAGGGGTGTGAGATTTGTGCCTTGGCGTGGAGATTTTACCAGAGGTATTTATGTAAGTTCTATCATAGATTGTGGTTTGCCATTAGAAGAAATAAAAAATGTTTATAAGGCTTTTTATCAAAATGCAGCTTTTACCTATTTGAGTGATTCAATGATTGATTTAAAGCAAGTAGTGAATACCAACAAGTGCTTGATTCATATAGAAAAACAAGGTGATAAGTTAGTAGTACATAGTGCTATCGATAATTTATTAAAAGGGGCTAGTGGTCAAGCTGTTCAAAATATGAATCTTTTATTTGGCTTATCAGAAAAAGAAGGATTAAAGTTAAAAGCCAATTATTTTTAATACAGTGTTATGAAATTATTTGATGTATATCCTTTAAACAATATTGCCATTACTAAGGCATTGGGTTCTTATGTTTGGGATGATAAGGGTGTACAGTATTTAGATATGTATGGCGGACATGCAGTAATTAGTATTGGACACACGCATCCACACTGGGTAAAACGAATTGAAGAACAACTAGAAAAAATTGCATTTTATTCTAATTCGATCATTATTCCATTACAACAACAATTAGCGGATAAATTAGCAACGGTTAGCGGGAAAAATGATTTTCAACTTTTTCTTTGCAATAGTGGAGCAGAAGCCAATGAAAATGCATTGAAGCTGGCCTCATTTCATACAGGTAGAAAAAAAATACTGGCTTTTAATAAGGGCTTTCATGGAAGAACATCTTTGGCAGTAGCTGCTACAGATAATCCAAGTATTGTTGCACCAGTGAATGAAACTGACAATGTAGATTTTTTGCCTTTCAATGATGAACTTGCTTTGAGCGACTATTTTAAAATCAATGGAAATGAATTGGCCGCGGTTATCATTGAAGGAATTCAAGGGGTAGGAGGTATCAATATTGCCACAGATAGTTTTTTACAATTGATTAGAAATCTTTGTGATCAATACGGAGCTGTATTTATTGCTGATAGTGTTCAATGCGGGTATGGAAGAAGCGGTCAATTTTTTGCGCATGATATAGATGGCGTTCAAGCAGATATTTATTCAATGGCAAAAGGAATGGGGAACGGATTTCCTATAGGTGGAATTTTAATTGCCCCGCATATTCAGCCTAAGCATTTTATGCTGGGTACCACTTTCGGTGGAAATCATTTGGCCTGTGCAGCAGCTTTAGCAGTACTAGAAGTAATGGACAATGAATCATTAATTCAAAATGCAAAAAAAATAGGCAATTATTTAATGAATGAATTGTCTGCTATCTCAGGTATTGAAAATGTTCGTGGTAAAGGGTTAATGATCGGATTTGATGTACCAGAACATTTAAAGGGCTTGAAGAAGAAATTATTAGAAAGTCATCTAGTATTTACTGGTGAAGCAAAGCCGAATGTAATTCGTTTACTTCCTTCACTGGCTTTGAGTCAAGATCAAGCGGATGAATTTTTAACTGCTTTAAAAAAATCCATTGCTGAATTACAGGAAAACAAATCAATATGAAACAGTTTATTTCCGTTAAAGATGTAAGCAATATCAATGATCTGGTAAAACAGGCGATCAATTATAAGCACCATGCTTTAATAGATCAAGCTATTGGTAAAGACAAAAGAATAGGATTGCTTTTTTTGAACCCAAGCCTCCGTACAAGATTAAGCACGCAAGTTGCTGCTGCAAATTTGGGAATGGAATCAATTGTTTTTAATGTAGATAAGGAAGGATGGGCTTTGGAATTTGAAGAAGGTGCCATTATGAGTGGCAATACTGTTGAGCATGTTAAAGATGCAGCTCCTATTCTTGGGCAATACTTCGATGTACTGGCCATTCGTACATTTCCTTCTTTAAAAAATAGAGAAGATGATTATAGTGAAATGTACATTAATCAGTTTATTAAATATGCTGGTGTTCCAGTAATTAGTTTAGAGAGTGCTACACTACATCCATTGCAATCTTTTACTGATATAATAACTATTCAAGAAGAAATAAATAGCCGAGCGGATGAATTTGCCAATAGAAAACCAAAAATTGTTTTGACTTGGGCGCCGCATATTAAACCTTTGCCTCAATGTGTAGCCAATAGTTTTGCGCAATGGATGAATGCATGGGGAGAAGCCGAATTTGTAATTACTCATCCAGTTGATTATGAATTATCAACTGATTTTACCAAAGGCGCAACTATTACTAATAACCAAGATGAAGCTTTACAAAATGCAGACTTTGTATATGTAAAAAACTGGAGCACCTATACCGATTATGGTAAAGTGTATGAAAATGATCCTGCTTGGATGATGACCAATGAAAAACTACAACATACCAATAATGCAAAGATCATGCATTGTTTACCAGTTAGAAGAAATATAGAATTAAGTGATGAAATTTTGGATGGGCCAAATAGCTTGGTTACAAAGCAAGCAGGAAATAGGGTTTGGGCAGCACAAACAGTGTTGAGTAATATTTTAAAAGCAAAAAGTTAAAAAATATATTAATAACCTTAGTGTAATTATGGAGCAACTGTATATCATAAAAATTGGAGGTAATATTGTTGACGATGAAGCTACATTGTTGCAATTCCTTCAAGCATTTGCTCAATTAGAAGGGAATAAAATATTGGTACATGGTGGTGGAAAAATGGCTACTCGTTTGGCAGAATCAATGGGTGTAAATCAGCAATTGATTGATGGGAGAAGAATCACTGACAATGCTACTTTACGAATTGTAACAATGGTTTATGCGGGTTATATCAATAAAAATATTGTAGCACAGTTGCAAGGATATCATGTGAATGCCATGGGTTTGAGTGGGGTAGATGGCAATCTTATAAAAGCACATAAAAGAAATAGTATTAATGCCGAGGGGCAAGCGATCGATTATGGTTTTGTGGGAGATATAGATAGTGTAAATACCAATTTGCTAATAGACTTGCTGCAAAATGACAGCATTCCCGTAATTGCGCCTATTACTCATGATGGGGCTGGCCAATTACTCAATACAAATGCAGATACAATTGCTCAAGCAATTGCAACCGCACTTAGCAAATTGTATAAAACAGTGTTGATTTATTCATTCGAAAAAGCCGGAGTTTTATTAGATGTAAATAATGATGAATCAGTAATTAAAACCTTGGATTCGGCTTATTTTCAATCATTAAAGGATCAACAATTAATTTTTGCAGGAATGATTCCTAAATTAGCCAATGCTTTTGAAGCTATCAATAAAGGGGTGGAAAAAGTGATTATTGGTAAAGCAGAAGATTTACAAAACCTGATCGATGGCAATTCAGGTACAACAATTATAGATGGATAATGCTGAATTATATGAAATAGCAGTTGAATTACTGAAGCAACTGATTGCTACTCCTTCTTTTAGCAGAGAGGAAGATAAAACTGCTGCTATACTTGAACAGTTTTTTATTCAGCAAAATATACCAGTACAAAAATTATTAAACAATATTTGGGCTACCAATCTGCATTTTGATATTGCAAAGCCTAACATTTTATTCAATTCGCATCACGATACGGTTAAGCCAAACAAAGCTTATACTGTAGATCCATTTATGCCTACCATTCAAGATGGAAAATTATTTGGTTTGGGTAGTAATGATGCTGGAGGTTGTTTGGTATCGTTGATTGCGGCTTTTATACATTTCTATCCTCAAAAAGATCTGCCTTTCAATATTATTTTCGCTGCAAGTGCAGAGGAAGAAATTTCTGGATCCAATGGAATAGAAGCCCTCTTGCCCCATTTGCCTCCTATAAGTTTTGGTATTGTTGGTGAACCAACCCTTTTGCAAATGGCAGTGGCCGAAAGAGGGTTAATGGTATTGGATGCTTCTTCAATAGGTATTGCTGGCCATGCTGCTAGAAATGAAGGAGATAATGCTTTGTATAAAGCAGTAAAAGATATTCAATGGATTAGTACTTATCGTTTTGATAAAGTGAGTGATTTATTGGGGGAAGTAAAAATGACCGTAACTTCTCTGAATACGGATAATAAACAACACAATGTAGTTCCAGCTCATGCACAATTTTTAATTGATGTGCGTGTGAATGAATTATATAGTTTCGATGAAGTGTTGAATACCATTCAAAAAAATATTCAGTCTACGATCAGTCCCCGAAGTACCCGATTGCGTTCTACTTCAATTGCCTTAGATCATCCTTTGGTAAAAGCTGGCATTAAATTAGGTTGTACGTATTATGGAAGTCCTACAACAAGCGATAAGGCGTTGATGCATTTCCCAACTTTAAAAATTGGGCCAGGAGATAGTGCCAGAAGCCATACGGCAGACGAATTCATTTATTTAGTAGCGATCAAACAAGGAATTGAATTGTATATTCAGCTTATAAATAATATCACATGAAATTATGGAGTAAAGCCAATTCAAGCACTGCCGAATTAGTAGAGCAATTCACGGTTGGCAATGATAAAGATTTTGATCAGTTGTTGGCGCCTTACGATGTATTAGGCTCAATTGCTCATACTAAAATGCTGGCTTCAGTTGGTTTGTTAAACTCCGATGAATCTAATTTGCTTGTAAGAGAATTGCAAAAAATTTATCAAATAGTTATTGGTCCGGGCTTTGTAATTCCTGAAGGTGTAGAAGATATTCATTCTTATGTAGAATTCTTGCTCACCAAAGAATTAGGTGAGATTGGAAAAAAAATACACAGTGCTAGAAGTAGAAATGATCAGGTTTTAGTGGATATTAAATTATATCTCAGAGCAGAAATTCAATCATTGGTTGAAGCGGTTGTTCCACTTTTCGAATTATTGCAAAAGCAAAGTGATCAGTACAAAAATCATTTGTTACCTGGATATACGCATCTCCAATTGGCCATGCCTTCTTCATTCGGTTTATGGTTTGGGGCCTATGCAGAAAGTTTAGTAGATGATATGGTTCAACTAGAAGCTGTTTTCCAAATTGTCAATAAGAATCCTTTAGGATCTGCAGCCGGATTCGGCTCTTCATTTCCGATCAATCGAACGCTTACCACAGAATTATTGGGTTTTGAACAGTTGAATTACAATGTGGTCTATGCGCAAATGGGAAGAGGCAAAACAGAAAGAATTGTTGCAAATGGTTTGGCCAATATTGCAGATACATTAGCAAGATTGAGCATGGACATGTGTTTGTACTTAAATCAAAATTTCGATTTCATTTCTTTTCCTGCTCAATTAACAACTGGTTCCAGTATAATGCCGCATAAAAAAAATCCAGATGTTTTTGAATTAGTAAGATCTTATTGCAATCGATTAAAAGCATTGCCCAATGAAATTGCCTTAATGACCACTAATTTACCCTCTGGATATCAAAGAGATTTACAATTATTAAAAGAACATCTTTTTCCTGCATTTGGAAAGTTGAAAGAATGTATTGAAATGATTCACTTGATGCTCTCTAATATTGAAATTAAACAAGAAATTATCAACGACCCCAAATACAAATTTCTATTTAGTGTAGAAGAAGTAAATAGATTGGTTTTACAAGGGACGCCTTTTAGAGATGCATACAAACTAATAGGCGAACAAATTGAGAAAGGAAATTTCACCTATAGTACTTCGATTAATCATACTCACGAAGGCAGTATGGGTAATTTATGCAATGATAAAATTGCCCAAATGATGAATCATGTAATTGAAAAATTCAACTTTAACCTTTCTTCAAAGGCTTTCAAAGCACTTTTATCTTAATATTGCACCTTACAATTATATATTTCAAATGAAAAAAACACTTTTTACAATTATTACTTGTTCGCTTTCATTAATGGTTTTTGCTCAAACAAAGCCAGCCACAAAACCAGCCACAAAACCTGCGTCTAAGCCAGCTGCAACTGCAATGGTGTTTAAGAACAGTGCAGATAGTGCCAGTTATGCTTTAGGTGTTAGAATTGCTCAGAACTTAAAGTCACAAGGGCTTAATCCATTGAATACAGCTGCTTTCCAAAAAGGGATGGCAGATGCTTTGCAATCTAAAAAACCGTTGATTGCAGATGAATTATTGGATAATTGTATTGGAACTTATCAGCAAAAAATGAGCGCTGAAAAATCTTCAGTTGCTAAAAAAGAAGGTCAAGCTTTTTTGGCTGCTAATGGCAAACGTACAGGAGTAGTTACACTTCCTTCTGGTTTACAATATGAGATCATTAAAGCAGGCGCTGATACAGCTGTTAAGCCAACTTTAGCTAGTACGGTTAAATGTCATTATCATGGTACAACCATCAATGGAACTGTATTTGATAGTTCTGTAGACCGTGGCGAGCCAATCAGTTTTCCTTTAGGTAATGTGATAGTAGGTTGGCAAGAAGCATTGCAATTAATGTCGGTTGGCAGTAAGTGGAAATTATATATTCCAGCTGATATGGCCTATGGAGATCGTCAACAAGGTGATAAAATTGCACCAGGTTCTACTTTGGTTTTTATAGTAGAATTATTGGGTGTTGAAAACAAATAAATCATTAACCTTGATTAACTTTTGAATCATCTTGGTTAACTCCGATATCAAATTTTGCCAGCTATTTTCGTACCTAAATTGGTAATATGAAATTAGCTGGCTTTTTTTTAATGGTGATTGTAGGAATAGGCGATCTGCATGCACAATCTACCGCATCAGTTACAGGGGTTGTCTTTGACACTTTAAGCAAGAAAGGGTTGGCCTATTCAACTGTTTCAATAGTTCATCAGAAAGACTCAACCCTTGTAAGTTTCACAAGAGCAGATTCGGCTGGAAAATTTAAGCTTTCTGCACTTCCAAAAGGAAATTACTTAATTACTTTCTCCTATGTGGGTTATATTCCTGTTTGGCTTCCCATTAAATTAACGGTTGCAGAACAATTAGATCTAGGAAAAGTAGCCCTTACCGATTTATTGAATGCCAGTAATGTTACGGTTACCGCAAGAAGGCCTCCCGTAACTATCAATAATGATACAGTAGAGTTTAATACTGAAAATTTTAAAACGCAACCTAATGCAGTTGTAGAAGATTTATTAAAAAAATTACCGGGTGTTACAGTAGATAAGGATGGAACGGTTAAAGTAAATGGCCAAAAAGTAAATCGATTTTTAGTTAATGGAAAAGAGTTTTTTACGGGGGATCCTAAAATTGCTACGAAGAATTTAGATGCGGATGCCGTTGATAAAGTACAGGTTTTCGATAAAAAATCTGATCGTGCTGAGTTTACTGGAATGGAAGATGGACAATCAGAAAAAGCCATCAACCTTAAATTAAAGAAAGATCGGGATAATTCAACTTTTGGAAGAGTAACTGCTGGAGCAGGTACCAATAAAAGATTTGATGCTCAGGCTAATCTCAATAATTTCAAAGGAGATAGGCAACTCTCTTTTATAGGTATGGGAAATAATACCAATAAGCAAGGCTTCTCTATCAACGATGTAATGAATTTCACTGGAGACTTGGCAAGAGGAATGCGCAATGGCGGTGGAGTTAATATTCGTATTGGCGGAAGTGGAGACGATAATGGAGGTTTACCTATTTCTGGAATGGGCCCCAATCAACAAGGTGTAGCTGATACTTATGCAGCGGGATTGAATTACAATAATAATTGGAAGAAAAAAACCGATCTCAATATCAATGGTATTTTTTCGGATGTTAATTTAATTACTGATAGAGATATTAATCGTAAAAATGTATTGCCAGGAAATAATTTCGATTATGTTTCTAAGTCTAGCAATGCAAAACATAACCAGCAACAAAGGGTCAATGCTATTTTAGATCAAAAAATAGACAGTTTTACTTCAATTCGTTTTACTCCGCAATTGACTTTTCAAAAAAATGAAAACAGAACCATAAGTAATTATATTTCAACAAATGATAAGGGGCTAAAATTAAATGAGGGTTCCTCCAATTCAACTAGTATATCAGATGCGGTTAATTTTAATAACAATTTATTATTCAGGCATAAATTTAAAAAGAAAGGAAGAACCATTTCATCAACAACTAGTTTAGCCTATAATTCAAGTAAGCAGGATGGTAATTTAAAAACAACCAATCGGTTTTATATAGCCGGTATTCCTTTACCTGACTCATTGATTAATCAAACCAATTTAAGAGATGCAACTACAAGAAGTATTGGAACCAATCTAGTATATACTGAGCCAATTAGTTTAACATCTTTATTGGAAATAAATGGCTTTTACAATACAAATAACGGGGAAAGTAAAAGAGATACGTATGATTATAATGGAAGCAGTGGCAAGTTTGATATAAAAAATGCTGCTTTAAGTAATGATTTCAGGAGTATATACAATTATGGTGGTGGTGGTGCTAGTGTAAGGGCTAATTTCAAAAAAATCAGCCTTACAGCAGGAACCAATATTCAATTTTCTGAATTAGAAAGTATCAATAATTCTAATGGCTATACCATCTCACAAAAGTTTACTGATTTATTGCCTTTAGTAAGTGTTCAATACAAGAGAAAAAATACAAGTTCAATAGGGTTTAATTATAATACTTCTACTACTCAACCATCAACCTTTCAATTACAGCCCGTTGCAGACATTAGTGATCCATTGAATACTTACATTGGTAATCCTAATTTAAAGCGCAGTTATACACACGCTTTAACACTCAATATGTCTTCAATTGATATTTATACTCAAAATAATCTCTTTGCATTTATATCCTATAACCAAGTGAATGATGCAATAGTTACATCTGATGTCATTAAACAAAATGGATCCAGGGTTTCTACACCTGTAAATGCAAATGGTAATTTTTATCTAATAGGCAATGTAAGTGCAGGCTTCCCAATTAAAAAGATAAAATCTAGGGTAGATATTGGATTTAGCGCCAATCTTTTTAGAAACATGAGCTTTGTAAACGGAGAACCAAATGCGATTGATAACTATAGTATTACGCCTAATCTAGCATATCAATTTGCGATTGATACTACCATTGATATTGCTTTATCTGCTAGGATCAATTTTAATACTGCTAAATACTCTTTACAACCTCTGTTAAATAACAAGTATTTACAACAAGTGTATGGGTTTGATATGACCAATTATTTACCTGGTGGTTTGGTATTGAACAACAATTTGGATGTAACTATCAATTCAGGAAGGTCTGATGGATTTAATGCAACAGTTCCATTATGGAATGTTTCCTTGGCAAAAAGCTTCTTGAAATACAAAAAAGGAGAGTTTAAATTATCTGTTTTTGATTTGTTGAATCAGAATCAAGGTATCAATAGAACAGCTAATCAGAACTTTATTCAAGACACTAGATACAATGTGTTGCAACGCTATTTCATGTTGAGTTTTAGTTATCGATTAAATCGATCAGCAGCTGGTAATAGTGGAGCAAGAGTAATGATTAGAACCTTCTAACAAAAAAAGCTGTAAATTTATAATGCCCCCAAAAAGTTAGACACTTATTGGGGGCATTTTTATTAATAAACGAAACAAGTACGATCTTAGATTTAGTTATTCCCATTTCTCATTTGAAACATACCAGGCCCTTGTTGTTGCATCATTTCCATTTGTAATTTTTGAAATTCTTGTCTTCCAATTGACTTTCCTTTTGTAGGCTCTTTTAATTCTTTTTTATTGACTGCTGCTTTTACTTCAGTTGCTTTAAATACAGTTGTTCCGTTATCTATATTTATTTCTAAAATTAAGCCAGGTAATAAGCCATAATTTTCAGGACCTGCAGGAGTAACAATGTCGTTGGTATACCATGCTACAATTTCAATTTCTTTGGGAGTTGAACTGCTATTTGACTTTGTAGTATCTCCTGTATTAGCGCCACCCATAGACATACTCCTCATCATCATTCTCGGAGCTGGTGCTTTTCTAGTAGCTTTATAACAGGTATAACCCAATATTTTCTTGGTTTCTTCTGATAATTTCCAAGGCTGGGGCTTTAAAGTGTCTACTATTAAAAAATTTTTTCCACCCATTTCGGTTGATTGAAGCCCTTTTTGTTGAGCAAAATTTTTATACATATCACCGTCTGCTCCTCCACCCATTCTAATCACTACATTTCCTCCACCACCACCAGCAAAAGGATCTGGCGCATCTACTTCAGGAATTAAACGATAAATTGAAATACTGTCACTAAATAGCAACATATGATTGCTTGTTCTAAACTCAGGCACAAATGCTTTCATTTGTTCATTGGGCAAATTCTTATGCATATTCTGTTTTCTTTCATACAGAATTGTCCCTTCTTTTTGCTGAGCGCAAAGAGTGCTAATAGCCATTAAGGCGAATGAAGTAAACCAAATTTTCATTTTTGAATATTTTAGAATACAAATTTATAAGAATCAATATTAAGGATCCTTGCTCAAAGGTTAATTTAGGTTAATGAAGCCTAGTAGAATCACTAGTAGCTTTATATTTGTTGCGTAGAATGAAAAAACTATTTATTTCGAGGTTAGTGATGATTAGCGCAATCTGTATGATTGTGGTATTTCAACTCTATTGGGTAAATCGGTTATTTAGTGAAGAAAAGGAAAGGCTACAAAAGCAGACCGATGTGCTTTTCAAAGAATTGGTCTACAAATTACAATTGAACAGATTTAAAGCGGATACATTAATATATAATACTGGCAAGGGGAATAATCTTTTTGCTTTAGAAGCGGTGAACTCTTTTTTAAAAGATAGAGATAGTATTAAAGGGAAAGTAGTTGGTCATCCAAAATTAGAGAAACTAATGATGAAGATGACTCAAGATACAATGATCAAGTCTTTTAGTTTTTCGAGTAGAATGCCTAATGATACAAAAAGTATTAAACTTATGTTTGATACAAGCATCAGAAATAAGTTTAGCGAAAAAGGAGTAAGTGTTGTAATTAATAGTGTTATTTCCAATCAACCTAATTCCGATTCTTCTAAAAAAGCGATGTTAGACAAACTCATACAAAGCAATCCACAATCAGTACTCGTATTTAAGTCGAATCCAAAAATAGAAACCTATGATCAAATCGATAGTCAAACTGTTAAAGCAGAAAAAGCAGCTAAGCTAAGTTTTAAAAGAAATTTTACTAGCATACTAACAAGGAGTAAGCCAATAGCAGATTCATTATCTTTAAAAGAGTTAGACTCCGCATTGCAAACGGATTTGAAGAAGTCTGGTATTTTATTGTCTTATAGTATAAAAACCGGACTTTCGGATTCCATTCATTTAAAAGATACTGTGTCTAATTCGGCTTTTAAAACCAGTATTGCCACTGTTGGATTCATTAGTCCAAAATGGTATCAAATTGCATTTGAGTCTCCTTCTAATTACCTGAGTAGGAAAATTTTTCCTCAAGTGTTATTTTCTTTACTCTTGATTGTTTTTACTACAATCGCTTTTATTTTTCTATACAGAAATCTATTAACCCAGCAAAAGTTGGCTGCATTTAAGAATGATTTTATTAGCAATATGACGCATGAATTACAAACACCTATTGCTACCGTAAACGTTGCTATAGAAGCTTTACAAAGCTTTAATGTATTAGAAGACCCAAAAAGGACCAAAGAATATTTACAAATTTCATCGGCAGAATTGCAAAGACTTGGTTTGTTGGTAGACAAAGTACTTAAACTCTCCATGTTTGAGTCAGATAGAATTGTTTTGGATAAAGAATGGTTCGATTTTGAACAATTGATCACAGAAACCATCCATTCTATGCAACCGCTGTTCGATAAGCAAAATGCGGAAATAAAATTTACAAATAACGAAGGCCCAGTTAATATTTTTGCAGATAAATTACACATATCTAGTGTTGTTTATAACTTGCTGGACAATGCATTAAAATACAGTGGCTTAAACGCAATAATTAATATTACATTATCAACACCTTTAAACAATATCGTTGAAATAAGCATTACAGATAATGGAATTGGAATAGAGAATGCATTTCAGAAAAAAATATTTGAAAAGTTTTTCAGAGTTCCAACTGGAGATACACATAATGTAAAAGGATACGGATTAGGTCTCAGTTATGTAAGCCATATAGTAAAACAGCATCAGGGGCTAATTGAAGTAGAAAGTGTTTTGGGCAAAGGAAGTACATTTACCGTTAGGTTGCCTATTCATTCAAAGAATCAAAACAATATTTGATAAGACAAAAAATTGCAATACATAATTTGAATACTAAAATATGGCTATTAAAATTTTATATGTTGAGGATGAAATCTTTTTGGGTAAAATTGTTTTTGAAACACTAAGCTCAAGAGGTTTTAATGTGCATATGGAATCAGATGGCAATAAGGTATTGAATGCTTTCGACAATTTTGTACCTGATATTTGTGTGCTGGACGTAATGCTTCCGAACAAGAATGGATTTGATTTGGCAACCGACATTCGAAAGAAAAATGATAAAATTCCCATTATATTCTTGACCGCAAAAACACAAACTGATGATGTGGTAAAAGGGTTTAAATTGGGAGGTAATGATTATATTAGGAAACCTTTTAGTATAGAAGAGTTAATTGTAAGAATCGAAAGTGCTTTAAAATTACCAGCACCAGCATTTGGGCCTAGCAAAGATTCAGTCATAAATCTGGGCAAGTTCATATTTGATCCCAATAAGCAATTGTTGCTAAATAATAATGAATCGCTTAAACTCTCATTTAGAGAAACTGAATTACTGCGGTATTTATCTTTAAGCAATAACACCATTATTCAACGAAAGGAATTAATGAATCATATCTGGGGGAATGATTCATTTTTTAATAGCAGAAACCTAGACGTATATATCACCAAATTACGTGGATATCTAAAAGACGATCCTTCCATTCAAATTATTACTATAAAAGGGGTTGGTTACCGTTTTGTAATAGGGTAGAAGCATTATCTACCTTATCTTTGCCGTTCTAATGAAATTGCATTATGAACGAAAAATTTGTTGCCAGAATTGGCCAAGAACTAGCCGAAATAGAAAAAGCAGGTCTATTTAAAAAAGAACGTATTATTACTTCTGAACAAGGCCCCGTAATTACGGTCAATGGTAAGCAAGTACTTAATTTTTGTGCCAATAATTATTTAGGATTGTCTTCTCATCCATCAGTAATTGAAGCAGCACATAAAGCCATTGATACTCACGGATATGGAATGAGCAGTGTTCGTTTTATTTGTGGAACGCAGGATATTCATAAAGAGCTGGAACAGAAATTAGCTGATTTTCTAGGAACAGAAGATACTATTTTATATGCAGCAGCATTTGATGCCAACGGCGGTGTATTTGAACCTTTATTTGGAGAAGAAGATGCCATTATTTCTGATGCCTTGAATCATGCATCAATCATTGATGGCGTTCGTTTGTGTAAAGCCCAGCGTTTTCGATATGAGCACAACAATATGGCCGATCTGGAAGCTAAATTGAAAGAAACTTCAGGATGTAGAAGTAGAATTATAGTTACTGATGGATCTTTTAGTATGGATGGAACCATTGCGCAATTGGATCGCATTTGTGATCTAGCAGATCAATTCGATGCCATTGTTATGATTGATGAATGTCATTCTTCTGGCTTTTTAGGTAAAACAGGAAGAGGCACCCATGAATACAGAGGTGTTGTGGGAAGAATCGATATCATCACTGGTACACTCGGAAAAGCATTGGGTGGTGCAAGTGGTGGCTTTACTTCAGGTAGAAAAGAAATCATTGAAATATTACGTCAAAGAAGTCGCCCTTATTTGTTTTCTAATACGGTGGCTCCAAGCATTGTTGGAGCTTCTATTGCTGTATTAGATATGCTTACTTCAGCAACAACATTAAGGGATCGTTTAGAATACAATACCAATTATTTCCGAACAAAAATGACTGAAGCTGGTTTTGATATTAAACCAGGAGACCATCCTATTGTGCCTATCATGTTATACGATGCTGTAATTGCACAAAACTTTGCAGCAAAACTATTGGAAGAAGGGGTTTATGTAATTGGTTTCTTCTTTCCTGTTGTAGCAAAAGGATTAGCAAGAATAAGGGTTCAACTAAGTGCGGCACATGAACAAGCACATTTGGATAAAGCCATTGCAGCGTTTACCAAAGTAGGAAAGGAATTGGGAGTTATCAATTAAGAATTATGAATTAAGAAAGAAGAGATAAGAATTAAGAGATAAAAGATAAGAGATTGGGAGTTATAAATAGAAAATAACATGAAAAATATACTTGGTTACAAATTAAATACTGCGCTTATCATATGCTCAGTAATCTTTTTAGGCGCTTGCTCCCCCAATAATGTAAAAGAAGATAGTGCTATCAAAAAAATCTTTGATGATCATCATGTAACTGGGTCTTTTGGAATTTATGATAATGGAACAGGACAATTTACTATCCATAACCTAAAACGATATAAAGATTCAGCATTTCTTCCTGCTTCTACATTTAAAATTGTCAATTCTTTAATTGGGATTGAAACTGGTAGAATCGTTAATGAGAAAATGGTGATTGAATGGGATGGAGTAGTAAGAAAAATTCCTGATTGGAATAAAGACCTTACTATGGAAGAAGCTTTTAAGGTTTCTGCTGTTCCTTATTATCAAGAAGTTGCCAGACGAATAGGAAAAGACACTATGCAACAATGGTTGGATAGCCTCAAATATGGCAATCATTTAATAGGAAATAGAGTAGATAGTTTTTGGTTGAACAATACATTGAAGATCACTGCAGATGAACAATTGGGCCTGGTGAAGAAATTATACTTTGGTCAATTGCCTTTTCAGAAAAGAACCCAGGAAATAGTTAAAAAAATAATGTTGCAACAATCCAATGCCAATTTTCAATTAAGTTACAAAACAGGTTGGGGCTTTTTGCCAAATGGCCAATCCCTTGGCTGGCTGGTTGGTTGGATCGTAGAAAACAAACACCCTTATTTTTTTGTATTAAATGTAGAAGGCCCTGCAGATTTAAATATGGTTGAACTAAGAGCAGATATGCTTACACAAATTTTAAAAGAACAAGGTTTTTTAGAAGGAAAACGATAATAAAGATTTAGCAAATGCAAGTTTATTGTAATTCATTAACACAATATAGCAGACTCAAAACAAGAGAAGTTAAAATTGGCAATCTTTTATTAGGTAATGGCCACCCTATACGGGTACAAACAATGACTACTACAGATACCATGGACACCATGGCTACAGTAGATCAAGCTATTCTTTGTATTGAAGCAGGGGCAGAGTTGGTAAGAATTACAGCACCTTCCAAAAAAGAGGCAGAGAACTTACAAAATATTAAAGACGAGTTGCGTAGGAGAGGTTATACAACTCCGTTGGTTGCTGATATTCATTTCACTCCTAATGCTGCTGAAATTGCTGCACGCATTGTTGAAAAAGTAAGGGTTAACCCAGGCAACTATGTAGACAAGAAAAAATTTGAACAAATTGATTATACTGATGCCGAATATGTAGAAGAGATCGAACGTATTCGCGAAAGATTCACACCCTTGGTACTTATTTGTAAGGAATATGGAACTGCCATGCGTATTGGAACCAATCATGGTTCTTTAAGTGACCGTATCATGAGTCGTTATGGAGATACTGCTATTGGAATGGTGGAGAGTGCTATGGAATTCCTGCGAATCGCACGCTCGTTGGATTACCACAATATTGTATTGAGCATGAAATCGAGTAATCCACAAGTGATGGTGCAAGCATATCGTTTGTTGATTCAACAAATGGAATCTGAGTTTAAAGAATGTTATCCATTGCACTTGGGTGTTACAGAAGCGGGCGATGGAGAAGATGGTAGAGTAAAAAGTGCGGCAGGTATTGGTACATTATTAGAAGATGGTATTGGAGATACCATCAGAGTTAGTTTAACTGAAGATCCAGAATTGGAAATTACGGTTTGCAAGGACTTAGTAAAACGTTATCAGGGTAGTAAATCAAATATAGATCTGAAATACACTAATGGGTTGGTACCTGCAATTGATCAATTGAGTTTTGATCCTTTTAATTATGCTAGAAGAATAAGTTTTGCTGTTGATAATATTGGTGCTAAACATGTTCCTGTAGTAGTCGCAGATTTTAGTAAAGTAAAAAAAATAACTCCATCTCATTTAACAGCGATCGGGTATAAATACAACGATTCAACAGATAAATGGAATATTGGAGACGCAGCAGCCGATTATTTATTTACAGGAAGCCAAGTATTGGATTTTGCATTGCCAGGAACACTGAAAGTAATAGTTTATCCTGCTACATGGGCTAAATGTACAGATCAAAAAAAATACGTTCCAATTTTCGATTCAGCTGGTTATGATTCAGAAGAAAACAAAAGTGATCTCATCAATTTTGTGATGTTCGATTGCTATTCAGATGCTAATTCTATCAATGATTATACACATCTTGAATCGGTTGCGAATGACCCTACCGTTGTTTTGTGTTTGAGTAGTACCAATAAAAATGCAATGCCCTCTATTAGAAGAATGTTTGTAGAGTTGAATGCAAGAGCAATAAAAAATCCAGTGGTACTAATTACAGATAGTAATTGGCAAACTGCTGATGAACATTTAATTCATTATTCTACAGAATGTGGGGCATTGTTATTGGATGGTTTTGGGGATGGTATTTGTTTAGGAATGTCTTCGGATAGTTATCAATATCAGCAATCAGCAGTATCTATGGATACTAGTGGAAGAAACTACAGCATCAACACATCTGTTGAACAATTTATCAATTCGTCTGCATTTAGCATTTTGCAAGCCACTCGAACCAGAATTTCAAAAACGGAATATATCAGTTGCCCAAGTTGTGGAAGAACTTTATTTGAATTACAAGAAACCACGGCTAAGATCAGAAGTGTAACCAATCATTTAAAAGGGCTCAAAATTGCTATTATGGGCTGTATTGTAAATGGCCCTGGTGAAATGGCAGATGCCGATTTTGGTTATGTAGGAAGCGGTGTTGGAAAGATTACTTTGTATAAAGGCAAAGAGATCATGAAGCGCAATATAGACAGTAAAATTGCAGTAACTGAATTGATTAATCTTTTGAAAGAACATGATGCTTGGATAGATCCATCTTAATTGTTCTTTACTTTTAATTGTAAAAAATTCATGCAAACAGATTTTTTAGTGATCGGGTCAGGAATAGCTGGATTAACTTTCGCGCTGAAAACAGCCAGGCAATTGCCCAATGCATCGATTACCATCATTACCAAAACTCAAGCAGATGAAACCAATACCAAATATGCACAAGGAGGTATTGCAGGAGTGTGGGATGCAACCAAAGACAGTTATGATAAGCATATAGAAGATACATTGATTGCAGGAGATGGGTTGTGTAATAAAGATGTTGTTGAAATTGTTGTGACCGAAGGCCCAGAGCGTATCAAAGAGATTATTGAATATGGTGCTCAATTCGATAAAGACGAAAGAGGTGCTTACAGTTTAGGAAAAGAAGGAGGCCATAGTGAGAATAGAATTTTGCATCATAAAGATGTAACTGGTAAAGAAATGGAAAGGGCTTTATTATCTCAACTAGCTGCTTTGCCCAATATTCATTTGCTCAATCATTGTTTTGTAGTGGATTTGATCACCCAGCACCATTTAGGGTACTTGGTTACAAAATCTACATTGGACATTACCTGCTATGGAGTATATGTATTGGACTTACATAAAAATCAAATAGAGAAAATAGCTGCAAAAATTGTTTTATTGGCTTCTGGCGGTTGTGGTCAAGCTTATAGAACCACTACTAATCCAAAAATTGCCACTGGAGATGGAATTGCCATGGTTTATCGTGCTAAAGGCAAAATAGAAAATATGGAATTCATCCAATTTCATCCAACAGCATTGTATGAGCCTGGCGTATCACCATCATTTTTGATCACTGAAGCGGTAAGAGGTGATGGTGGTATTTTAAGAAATAAATATGGCGAAGCTTTTATGGAGAAATACGATGCTCGCAAAGACCTTGCGCCAAGAGATATTGTGGCTCGTGCCATTGATAATGAAATGAAACGTACAGGTACTGAACATGTGTATCTCGATTGTACTCATATGGATCAAGATAAATTCATTCATCATTTCCCGAATATTTACGATAAAGCCAAAAGCATTGGTATTGATGTAATGAAAAATTATATTCCTGTTGCACCTGCGGCTCATTATAGTTGTGGAGGAATTAAAACCGATGAGTTTGGAAGAACCTCTATCAAAAATTTATATGCTTGTGGAGAATGCGCAAGCACTGGTTTGCACGGGGCCAATCGTTTAGCCAGCAATAGTTTATTGGAAGCAATGGTTTTTGCACATCGATGTTATTTAGATGCAATTGAATTGATCGGTCATTTGGATTTTAATCATGCGCTTCCTGATTGGAATGCAAAAGGCACATCTGATCCTAGAGAAATGATTTTAATTACTCAAAGTTTGAAAGAATTGCAATTGATCATGAGTGATTATGTGGGAATTGTAAGAACCGATGTTCGTTTAGAAAGAGCAATGAAAAGATTAGATCTGTTGTTTGAAGAAACAGAAGAATTGTATCGCTCTACCAAAGTGTCTCCTCAATTATGTGAGTTAAGAAATTTAATTACAGTGGCTTATTTAATTGTAAAAAGTGCAGAATTTAGAAAAGAGAGTAGGGGATTACATTATAATACAGATCATTTAGAAAAGAGTGCTATTTTACAGAATGTAATTTTGTAGTAATTAACCATTTAGTATAAATATCTCCATGTACTATATCATTTATCCTTTATTATACAGTTTCTCATTGCTTCCTTGGCGTGTTTTGTATTTTATTGCCGATGCATTATATGGGCTTGTTTATTATATTTTCGGGTATAGAAAAGAGGTGGTGTTCAAAAATTTATTGATTGCATTTCCTGAAAAAACCGAAGCAGAAAGAGTTCGTATTGCCAAAGACTTCTACCATAATTTTATTGACACCATTATTGAAACAATTAAATTATTATCTACCAGTAATGAAACACTGGCAAAAAGATTTACTTGCAATTTTGAAATTTTGAACGATCTGTATGATTCTACCAATTTAAATGTACAATTAGAATGTGGCCATTTTTTTAATTGGGAAATCATCAATTTGAATGCGGCAAGAATTAGTAAGTATCCTTTTGTTGGAGTATATCAACCACTCACTAATAAGGTGATGAATAAGATCATGTTGGATATGCGCAAAAGGAATGGTACTATTTTAGTGCCTGCGAATGATTTTAAAAATAATTTCCACGATTATGTAAAAGACCGCTATGCATTAGGATTAGCTGCCGATCAAAATCCCCCCAATCCTTTAAAAGCACATTGGGTAACTTTTTTTAATCGTCTAACTCCATTTGTTGTTGGGCCTGAGAAAGGAGCCAAAATGAATAATACAATAGTAATGTTCGGTCATTTTTATAAAGTGAAAAGAGGGTATTATCACACTCAATTGGAATTGATTACAACAACCCCAAATGAGTATGCAGATGGAGAACTTACTAAAGTATATGCTGAACATGTTGAAAGAGCTGTTCGACTCAAGCCCGCCAATTATTTATGGAGTCACCGAAGATGGAAATGGGAATTTGATCAAGAAAAATTTGGTCACTTAGTGGTGTGATCAATTAATTCATCACTGAAATATCTTTTTCAATTTCAAATTTATCGGTTAGCTCTTTTATTTTAGCAAAACCTCCAACTACATTTCTGATATTATGAATGCCTTGGCGTTTGATTAAAGAAGATGCAATGACACTTCGGTACCCGCCGGCACAATGAATATAAATATTGTGGTGATCATCCAAATTAACCATGCTGCCTGGATCGGTTAAATCATTCAAAGGTATATTGATAGCTTCTTTCACATGACCATTTGCATATTCAGTTTCTTTTCTAACATCTACAATTACCATATTAGGATCAAAGGCAATATCCATCGCCATTTCATCGGCTTCTATATCAATGATCAAATCAATTTTTTCACCAGCTTCTTTCCATGCTTCAAATCCAATAGCTAAAAAGCCTTCCATTTTATCAAATCCAACTCTGGCTAATCGAATAATACTTTCTTTTTCTTTTCCTTTTTCGGTTACTAAAATGATCGGTTCAGTAAATGGCAATAAACTTCCTGCCCATTCTGCAAATCTTCCGTCTAATCCAATACTGATTGACCCCGGAATAAAGCCCTGTGTAAAATCAGCTGAGTTTCTTGTATCTAAAATAATAGCGTTGGCGGCTATTTTTTTCTTGAAATCATCAATAGAAAGTGCGGTCATTCCTTTTAACAAAACAGCATCTAATGAATCATATCCCTCTTTATTGATCTTAGCATTAATAGGAAAATAATTAGGTGGTGCAGCCAATCCTTCAGTTACTGCTTTAATAAATGCTGCTTTTGTTTGTTCTTGCAATGCGTAATTGGTAGCTTTTTGTTCTCCTATGGTACTGAATGTTTCTGGTCCTAAATTTTTGCCGCAACTACTACCTGCTCCATGTGCAGGATAAACAATCACTTCATTGGCCAATGGCATTATACGTTTTTGTAGGCTTTCATACAACATGCCTGCTAAGTCTTCCATGGTAATTTCATTTCCTTTCTGCGCTAGATCTGGTCTTCCAACATCTCCAACAAATAATGTATCGCCAGTAAAAATGGCATTATCAATTCCATTTTCATCTTTTAATAAATAGCAACTGCTTTCTAAAGTATGGCCTGGTGTATGTAAAACAGTGATAGATATTTTACCTATTTGAAATACTTCCTCATCTTTTGAAACATGAACCGGAAATTTAGTAACTGTTCCAGGGCCATATACAATGGTTGCACCTGTTGTGGCAGCCAAATCTAAATGCCCACTTACAAAATCAGCATGAAAATGAGTTTCAAAAATATATTTGATAGTGGCATTTCTTTCCTTTGCTAAAACAAGGTATTCTTCAATATCGCGAAGCGGATCAATAACAGCCGCAACTCCTTCACTCTCAATATAATACGCAGCTTCACTTAAACAGCCTGTATACAGTTGTTTGATAAACATATTCAACAATTTGATGCAAAGGTAATTTAATCAACCAAATTCTTAATAAAACCAATTACCTCGTTGAGTCGAGTATAATTTACTGCATAGAAAATGAATTTGCCTTCTCTGGAAGTGCTTACTATACCCGCTCTTCTTAAAATAGCTAAATGTTGGGAGGCCACAGATTGTTCCAATCTAAGTTTCACGTACAATTCTGTAACGGTCATTTTTACTTGCTCATCCAATAGTTTGATGATCTGTTGACGCAATTTGTGGTTAATAGAACGTAATATTAATGATGCTTTTTTTGCATGTAAAAAATCAACTTTGATTGCTTCTCCTCCGTTGGTTAGTACAATCGATTGTATTGTTGGGTTCATGACGTAGAGTTAAAGGGGGGGGTGATCAACTATGTCTTCGCAATAAAGTTAAACAATTTGTGAATCATCATAGTATGAATTTTAGCAATATTTTTTTATCTTATTGTAAGTGAATGCTGAGTATTGTAAAATTCTTTTACATAAATGGGTTCGGTATAGGCAATATCAGCAAAATTTTGATGTAGAAAAGCCTTCTCTGATAACTCAATCATTTGATTAACAGTGTGTTGCGATTGAACTACTACATGCGCTTCGCTTAATTGCAATTTGTTTATTTTAATAGAACCATTCCCACAAAACAGCATATTTTGATCTTTTTTTAAGGTAGAAAAAAAGGCATCATCTAAAATAATTGCTTCTGTCTCACGGATTGAATACAACTCCTGGCTATATATACCTCCAAAAACCTCCATCCTTCTTGCATCGATCATCGGATAAATGCAAAAGTCAACCTTGGGTAAAATGTCTTGCTTTACTGCTTCAGCTAAAGCCGCTGCTGCAATTACTTGCAGCGTATTGATAACTATCAAGGGTTTGTTTAGGGCATAACAAATCCCTTTTGCAGAAGATAGTCCAACCCTAATACCTGTATAACTTCCAGGCCCCCCAGTTACCGCTACTGCGTCAATTTCATTCAAAGTTCTATTGGCATTGTTCAACACATTTTGAATGGCTATATGTAAAAAGCTGGCATGATTTTTTTGATCTTTATTTTCTTCTTTAGAAATAAGTTTGCCTTCTTGACTCAAGCCAACTCCTGCATAATCGGTTGCTGTATCTATATGAAGTATTAAAGGCATGGACGAATTATTGGTTTAGTTCTTTAATCATAGCCGGCGCAATCGCATATCGAGTGCTGCTTTCATTGAGTTTCTGTAACAATGAATAAATATTTTTTAGCCCTATCTTTTCGCTCCATTCAAAAGGTCCGAATGGATAATTGGTACCAAGCTTCATTGCAGTGTCGATATCTTTTTTTGAACTAATTGCTTCACCCAATGCAAAATAAGCTTCATTGATGATCATGGCGACCACTCTTGCACTTACCATTCCTGGTTGATCTGGCGCAATTAAAGCCTTCTTTTTTAATTTTGTTAAAAGTTGTACTCCTTGATCAAGTATGTTTGAATTACTAGAAGCAATTTCGATTGACGATTCATGTAAAAATCCTGACCATCCATTAAAGCGAATGCAATTAGAAGGGATCGATTCACCAAATTCAATTATGGCATTTACAAAAACGGGTTGTTGGGTAATCAATGGAAATGCATTGCCATCCGTTTCAAAGCAACAATCAAAATAAACATCGGCTTCTGGAATAGCATCATTGCCATCGATCCATATTAATTGGGCATCCATATTCGAAAAAAATGAAGCTACAGCGATTTGTTGACCTAGAGTTGATTTGATTACTATTTGCATTATTCAAAATAAATAACAAATTTACGTTGGCAAGTTGATCAAAATACATCAATTTGCCAGATCTCAAAATAAACATATGCCAAAACAAGTCATCAAAACGAATTACGCACCATCTCCAATTGGTCCGTATAACCAAGCGATCAAAGCCAATGGATTTATTTTTGCGAGTGGGCAAGTTGCTTTTGTACCTGCTACTGGTCAGTTAGAATTGTCCAGTATAGAAGCTGAAACACACCAGGTAATGAAAAATGTACTAGCTGTGTTGACAGAAGCTGGGGTGAATTTTGAACATGTAGTAAAAACAACCATTTTTTTAAGTGATATGGCTTTGTTTTCACAAGTGAATGAAGTATATGGTACTTATTTCAGCGCCAATTTTCCGGCTCGCGAAACTGTTGCTGTGAAGGGGTTACCTCGTGGAGTGAATGTAGAAATTTCAGTTACTGCTGTGGCAGAACTGTAATAATAAGTTGCCTTATTCAACGAATTATTATACTGGAAATATCGAATAAGAAGTAGTAAAAAAATACTCTTTTTCGGGTTCCAATAATAATAATCCCATTCCATTGTTAAAATTATCAGGAGCACCTGTGAGGTTCTCTATGGCTATACTCTTCCTCGAAAGTGGTGTATAGATTTGTAATATGGGATAACTATTATCAGGTTCAACAATCAGTTTCAATTCTTTGTTTTGTAAGATGCATTGATTGAGTTGATTAGGCGTAAACTCAAAAGAGTTATCCAAAAAAATTCCCTTTAAACTAATTCCTTTTATAAAACGATTGTCTTTCTTTTTTTTGCCTGTGGGTAATAATGCTTGGTCAAATACTAATTGTGTATTGCTATTGAACTGCAAATGGCAATTGTCTACTTTTCCTCCTAAAGTAAAATAGGGATGCCATCCATCTGCATAAGGTATGGCATCTTTATGTTGATGTTTTACTTTAGTTGTAACACTTATTTTATTACCTATAGACAAGTTCCATAATAATTCAATCGAAAACGCAAATGGATATCCTTGATCAGCAGATTCATAAGTATATGCTAATCTAACGGAAGCATTGGTTTCAGTAGCATCCACTTCTTTTATTTCATATTGAGCATCATAAATTAATCCATGTATGGCATGATCACCTAAATAATGTTTGTGAACTTTAAATTGTTGCTTTTGAAATAAATAAGTTCCGTTTTTCATTCTACAAACAAAAGGACTGAGTTTAGCACTTTTAAAGCTATTAGAAATATTTTTTCGAGCGTCGGCAACTGAACTAAATCCATCAATACAATTGTGTATTTTCCCTTTTAAAGGAATCTTAAAAGCATTGATGAAACCACCAAATGCATAAATTTCTGCTTGACAACCAGTTTGCTTGTCTTTTAGTTGAATGATTGGATGGGCTTGTTGATTATTTACACTTACCGAAAAACGCATATGACTATTTATACTTCAAGATAAAGCAAAAATCAAGTTTTTAACAAGTTTAAAAAACTAACAATTGTTAACCAACCAATTTATACATTATTTTTGTGCCTGAATTTTAGATTGCTATGGCTTATATACTTCAAAATAAAGTAAGAATTGTTACTGCAGCGAGCCTGTTTGATGGGCATGATGCTGCTATCAATATCATGCGGAGGATTCTTCAATCTAAAGGAGCAGAAATCATCCATTTAGGTCATAATAGGAGTGTTGCAGAGATCGTTGAATGTGCCATTGAAGAAGATGCTCAAGGAATTGCCATTACTAGTTACCAGGGTGGGCACCTTGAATTCTTTAAATACATGAAGGATTTATTGGATCAGAATGGATGCGGACATATTAAAATATTTGGTGGTGGAGGTGGTACTATTCTTCCTGAAGAAATAAGGGTCTTGCATAAATATGGCATTACAAGAATTTACAGTCCGGATGATGGACGTAAAATGGGATTAGAGGGAATGATTGAAGATGTAATCAAGCAATGTGATTTTCCGCTGATTAAACAAGCCGATCATACCAAATCGATGACCACTGGTGAAGTAAAAGATGTGCGTAAAGTTGCGAGATTGATCACACTCGTTGAAAATGGAATTGAAAAAGGAAATGCAAAAAATACAATCGCCAAAAGGCCAATTCCTGTTTTAGGAATTACTGGAACAGGGGGTGCCGGAAAAAGCTCTGTTACTGATGAGATCGTAAGAAGATATTTGCATCTATATACCGATAAAACAATTGCTGTTATTTCTGTAGACCCTTCAAAGAAAAAAACAGGCGGCGCTTTATTAGGTGATAGAATTAGAATGAATGCGATTGCGCATCCACGAGCCTATATGCGAAGCCTTGCAACAAGAGACGATAATATTGCTTTAAGTGCTCATGTACAAGATGCAATTGATATTTGCAAACAAGCCGATTTTGATTTTATCATCATCGAATCTGCAGGAGTTGGCCAAAGTGATGCTTCTATTTTAGATTTTTGTGACGTAAGCTTGTACATCATGACTCCTGAATATGGAGCTGCTTCTCAATTGGAGAAAATCAATATGTTGGATTATGCGGACGTCATTTGTATTAATAAATTTGATAAAGCTGGTGCATTAGATGCATTACATGATGTTCGAAAACAATTCAAGAGAAGTCATGAATTATGGGATGCAAAAGATGAGGAATTGCCAGTAATAGGAACTATTGCAGCACAGTTTAATGATACAGGAGTAAATCAATTGTTTGGCAAAATTGTGCAAGCAGTACAACAAAAAACAGGAATTAATTTTGATGAGTCTGGAAATGCTTCTGTCATTTTTTCAACTGATAGTACAACTACAAAATCAAAAATCATTCCACCCAAAAGAGTTCGTTATTTGGCAGAAATTACCGAACAGAATAGATCATATAGTGAATGGGTAAATGAACAAAGTGCAATTGCATCAAAATGGTATCAGATAGTTGGAACTATTCAATCCGTTAAAAACAATGATTCTCTTGTTGCAGAATTAGAAAAGATCTCCCAACAATTTGAATCAGCCATTGATAAAGATTGCAAACAACTCATTGAAAATTGGCCAAGCCTGGTAAAAAAATACCAATCCGATTTTTTTGAATATACTGTTAGAAACAAAATAATCAAGCAGCCATTATCAGTAAGATCGCTTAGTGGAACAAGAATTCCAAAAGTTATTTTGCCCCGTTACAAAGATTGGGGTGATATTCTTCGTTGGCAATTACAGGAAGGAATACCAGGGGAATTTCCTTACACTGCTGGAGTTTTTGAATTGAAGCGTCAAGGAGAAGATCCAACGAGAATGTTTGCGGGAGAAGGTGGCCCAGAGCGAACCAATAAAAGATTTCACTATGTTTCTTTAGGGCAACCCGCCATTCGATTATCTACTGCATTCGACAGTGTTACTTTGTATGGAGAAGATCCTGCCCATCGTCCTGATATTTTTGGAAAAGTAGGTAATAGCGGTGTGAGTATCGCTACGGTAGATGATGCTAAAAAATTATACAGTGGCTTCGATTTGTGCGATCCGAAAACATCTGTGAGCATGACCATTAATGGCCCTGCTCCAATGGTTTTAGCATTTTTTATGAATGCTGCAATTGATCAACTATGTGAAAAATGGATCACGGAAAATAATGATTGGGATAGAGTAAATGCCATAATCGCGCAAAAATTTGATCGATTACCAAAACCGATTTATTATAATCCAGCATTACCAGAAAGGCTTCCTGAAGGAAACAATGGCTTGGGTATTCGATTGTTAGGGCTAAGTGGAGAAGAAGTATTGCCTGCAGCAATCTATCAAAAAATTAAAGCGGAAGCTTTGCAACAAGTTAGAGGAACAGTTCAAGCGGATATTTTAAAAGAAGACCAAGCCCAGAATACTTGTATTTTTTCTACTGAGTTTGCTTTGAAATTAATGGGAGATGTGCAAGCTTATTTTATTGATCATAAAGTTAGAAATTTTTATAGTGTAAGTATTAGTGGTTATCATATTGCTGAAGCTGGGGCCAACCCAATTACTCAATTGGCATTTACTTTATCCAATGGGTTTACTTATGTTGAATATTATTTAAGCAGGGGAATGAAAGTAGATGATTTTGCTCCTAACTTATCTTTCTTCTTTAGCAATGGAATGGACCCTGAGTATTGTGTGATCGGCCGTGTTGCCCGAAGAATTTGGGCTAAAGCAATGAAGTACAAGTACAAAGCCAATGAGCGTGCACAGAAATTAAAGTACCATATACAAACAAGTGGTAGAAGTTTACACGCACAGGAAATAGATTTCAATGATATCCGAACTACATTGCAAGCATTATATGCAATCTATGATAACTGTAATAGTCTTCATACCAACGCGTATGACGAAGCCATCACCACTCCAACCGAAGAGAGTGTTAGAAGAGCAATGGCCATTCAGTTGATCATCAATAAAGAATTGGGAACTGCCAATACCGAAAATTTTATTCAAGGAAGTTTTGCAGTAGAAGAATTAACTGATTTAGTAGAAGAAGCTGTATTAATAGAGTTTGAAAGAATCACTGATAGAGGTGGGGTGTTAGGAGCTATGGAAAGAATGTACCAACGAAATAAAATTCAAGAAGAAAGTTTGTATTATGAAACTTTAAAACATACTGGAGAATTACCATTGATTGGGGTGAATACATTTTTAAATAAAAAAGGGAGCCCAACCATTTTGCCAGGAGAAGTAATTCGGAGCACTACAGAAGAAAAAGAACAGCAGATTCAAAATTTGCAAGCTTTTCAATTGGTAAACAAAGATAAAAGCGCAATGGCTTTGGAAAAATTAAAGCAAGCTGCAATCAACAATGAAAATCTTTTTAATGAATTAATGGAGACCGTAAAGTATTGTTCATTAGGGCAAATTACAACTGCTCTTTATTCAGTTGGCGGTCAATATCGAAGAAATATGTAACTTGTTTTTATGAAGCAACAACAACTCGTCCTATTTATAGGATTAATGACATTAGGGATAGCTGTAAATGCTCAATTTAAAAAGGTGGACACTACCATGAAAATTGGTAAAGTAGGCTATAAAGTACTTTGTAATAATAAGAGCGAAACGAAGAATAGTGTGTCAATTACTCCAATTGGTTTTCAAAATGCCGCAAGGGATGTAATGTTCGAAATTAAAGGCAGAATTTTAAAAGCAGAGGTAGACGATTTGAATAATGACGTATTCCCCGATTTGGTTTTCTACGTTTACGAGCCTGGAGATAAGGGAAAAGGCAGTGTAGTGGGAATATCTTCAGTAAACAATGAAAACTTTGCTCCAATTAGTTTCCCAGACATTGTGAACGATCCAAAACTAAGAAGTGGTTATACGGGTTTTGACAATTTTTTACTGATGGAAGGTACATTAATGCGTCGGTTCCCTTTATTTACCATAGACTCTACAGGTGCAAAACCAACAGGTATGATGAGGCAAATTCAATATAAAGTAATAAAAGACGAAAAGGAAGGCCTCAAATTCAAGCCGGTTAGAAGTTATGAATACGCCAAACAATAATTGATATTTAATTAATTTTCTCCAATCCAATTCTTTGTTCCAAAATACTACCTTTAAGATTCTTTAATCTCAAAGCTATGTACAAGGTTATCTTTTTTTCCGCATTTTTAATTACTTCAATCATTTCGTCTGCCCAGACGATAGAACAAGTTGAAAAAAACAAAATAACCTTACCTAACGGTTGGGGACTAACTCCAATAGGAAGAAATTTTGCATTAGGTGACTTGCCTTTAAATTTAGTAGTAAGTAAATCTGCAAAACTCATGGCTGTTACCAATAATGGCCAAAGTGTTCAAAGTATACAATTAATTGATCCAAAAACGGAATCTGTTCTCGATACAAAAATCATTGGTAAAAGTTGGTATGGATTGGCTTTTAGTGATGATGCTAAAAAGCTATACGCTTCAGGTGGACATGATAATTTTATTTTAGTGTATGGTACTGAACAAAATAAATTATCTAATCCTGATACAATTGTGTTAGGAAAGAAATGGCCCAATAAAGTGGGCCCTGCCGGAATAGCTATAGATGATGATCGTCATTTGATGTATGTAGTTACCAAAGAAAACAATAAATTATATATTGTTGATTTGGTCACTAAAAAAATTGAGTTAGAATTTTCTTTGGGTGGAGAAGGGTATGCATGTGTGTTATCACCTGATAAAAAGCAATTGTATATCAGCTGTTGGGGATGCGATAAACTCTACTTTTTTGATACGGAGAAAAGAAATATCACTGTTGAAATACCAGTAGGAGATAATCCAAACGAAATTCTACTTACTAAAAAAGGGAAAACTGTATATGTTGCTAATTCAAATGATAACACTGTTTCTGTTGTTGATGTAGCATCTCAAAAAGTGATAGAAACCCTTAATGCTGCTCTCTATCCAGATGCCCCCAATGGATCTACAACCAATGGCCTTGCATTAAGTGCCGACGAAAAAACATTGTACATAGCCAATGCAGACAATAATTGTTTAGCAGTATTTGATGTAAGTAAATCTGTACAAAGCAAGAGCAAGGGTTTTATTCCTGCTGGATGGTATCCTACCAATGTGAAAGTGGTCAATAAAAAAATATTTGTGACCAATGGAAAAGGATTTTCTTCTATGGCCAATCCTTATGGGCCTAATCCATTTGCCAATAAGCAGATAGTAGTTTACCAAGAAGGAGATCCGAATAAACCAAAAGATGTTCAATATATAGGGGGATTATTTAAAGGGACAATGAGTGTAATAGATGAACCTAAAGAAGCCGAGATAAGTGTATATTCTCAAGTGGTTTATAGAAACACACCATATAATAAAGTAAAAGAAATATTGGTTCAGGGTGAAGAAGGTAATCCCATCCCTAGAAAAGTTGGCGCAAGTAGCCCTATCAAATATGTTTTTTATGTAATTAAAGAAAATAGAACTTATGATCAGGTCTTAGGGGATATGAAAGAAGGTAATGGAGACCCACGTTTAACTTTATTTGGAGAAAAAATTACTCCAAACCAACATGCATTGGCTAAAGAATTTGTTTTATTAGATAATTTTTATGTGGATGGTGAAGTAAGTGCTGATGGCCATAACTGGAGTACAGGTGCATATGCAACTGATTTTTTAGAAAAAAATTGGGTAAACAGTTATGGAGGAAGAGGAGGTGGATATGATGCGGAAGGCAATCGTGCAATTGCCAATAATAAAGGTGGATTCATTTGGGATCATTGCGCAAAAGCTGGTGTAAGCTTTAGAACATATGGAGAATTTGCAGACAATTTTAAACCTAATATTCCAGTTTTAAAAAATCATTTTTGTCCTTATTTTAATGGATACAACAATGCAATTCAAGATACAGTTAGGTTCTATCAATGGAAAAGAGAGTTTGATTCCTTATTACAGAAAAACGCAGTTCCACAATTTAACTCTGTTCGATTTGGTAATGATCATACAGAAGGATTGCGATTGGGAAGGCCATCTCCGTATGCACATCTTGCAGACAATGATTTGGCTGTGGGATTATTTGTAGAATATTTGAGTAAAAGCCCCATTTGGAATGAAACGGCTATTTTTATTTTAGAAGACGATGCGCAAAATGGAGCAGATCATGTAGATGCTCATAGAAGTACAGCTTATGTTGCTGGAGGGTTTGTGAAAAGAGGTTTTGTAGATCATACCATGTATTCTACATCATCTATGTTAAGAACCATTGAGCTTATCTTAGGCATACCACCAATGTCTCAATACGATGCTGCAGCAACACCTATGTGGCGTTCATTCAACAATACAACTAATGCAAAGCCTTTTACTTCAGTTATTCCACAAATTAATTTAAACGAGAAGAATACTGCTATGAATGAATGGCAAAGAAGATCTGAAAAATTTGATTTGACTAAAGAAGATGCGGTGCCTGATTTAGAATTCAATGTTGTTCTCTGGCATGGATTGAAAGGTGATGCTACTCCATTTCCTGGTCCAAAGCGTGCAGCATTTTTTAAGCCTGTAAAAAAGGCTGATAAGGATGATGATTAATTCAGTTGCTTTTTATAGAGTAAAAAATTGTCTTTATTAGCTGGCAGCACTATTTTTTCTTGATAAAGCATGCCTATATTTTCTAGCACCTGAATAGATTTTTTATTTATTTCTGTAGTGATTGCGCACACATCGGGGAGCAATAATTTTTCTTTTGCCCATAATAGTATTGATCTTGCTGCTTCAGTTGCAAAGCCATTTTTTTCATGCTCAGGCAATATGGCAAAACCTAGATCAGGAATCAATAACCCATCTCTTTTTACCAAGCCGCATATGCCTATTGGCAATTTGGTGGATTTTAATACTACCAAATACAAACCAAATCCATTATTCCGGTAACTACTGATAATTTTTTCGCTTATGTAATTACTAGCGGCAGTTTTATAACGAACGTTTCTATCTCCAATAAAAGATAGCCAACTTGGAGTATTCATTAATTGTAACATGAAGTCAGAATCTACAATCGAGAGTTCTCTTAAATACAACCTATCAGTTTCGAGTTTGAAAAATGATTTCATTGAGTTATAGGTTGAATAAGATCCCAAAGATTTCCATAAAGATCTTCAAATACAGCTACTGTTCCATATTCTTCCTGACTTGGAGGCCTAACAATCTTAATTTGATGCAACAATAAATTAGCATAGTCTCTGTTAAAATCATCAGTATATAGGAATAAAAATACTCTTCCCCCTGTTTGATTGCCAACTCTAGTGGATTGTAATTCATTAGCCGCTTTAGCAAGTAGTAAACAACAATGTCCATCTCCTTTTGGTTTCACTAGAACCCATCTTTTGATTTCACTCAGCGGGGTATCTTCAATGAGATCGAAATCTAATTGTTGAGTATAAAATGCGATTGCTTCATCATAATCATTTACTACAATGGCTATATGTGCTATATGTTGATTCATCTTCCGCTGGTTATAATGATTTTGGTAACTAGTTTTTCTTCTCCTATATCATTTTTAATAAACACAAGATACAAACCACTTGCAATTTTATTGCCATTGTAATTTTTTCCATTCCAAACTGCCTGGCCTCCCAAACTTCTAGTTTGATAGATCAATCTTCCATTCAACTCTGTGATTTTAACTAAAGCATTTTCTGTTAAACCCTTTATAGCAATTGTTCCTTCATAGCCAGCAGGAACTGGATTAGGATAAACAAGCACATTGTTTAGTTTTTCTTGGGCTTCTATTGCGGTGCTTCTATAACTGCAAATGCCATTAAATGTGGCAAAATATACTTCGCCTGTTTCAGGGTCAATCCCAATCTTCTTTATATCATTACTTAACAAAGGACTATTAGCAATAGTAAAATGTTGAATAATTTTTTTTCCATCTGAACTAAGCATCCAAACTCCATTTTGGGTGCCAACCCATTTTCTATTTACTCCATCGATAGCCATGCACTGAACTTGCTCTCCCTTGAATAAATACCCTGCAAATTGGTCTTGTTGAAGAATTGGTAGTATTGCATCACATCTGCCGCTTCCAAAAACATCATTGGTGCAATTGATGATCGCAATTCCGTCATCAGTACCTACCCAAATAGTACTATTTTTATCTTTTACAATGCATAAAACATTGTTACTTGGAAGATTGCCATTGCCAATTCCTTGCTTAAACAATCTCCATTGATCGTCATTGGTATTGTCTATATTTTTTCCGTATTGATAACAGATTAGTCCATTGTTTTTGGGAGAAACTATCCAAATCTGATCATTATCATCTGCTACAATTTGAGCAACCGCATTTTCATTTAAAACAAATGGAATGGTAAATGACTTCCATGCCCCATCATTTTTTCTCAACTTCAAAGCTTGAGGTGCTCCATAATTACTGATCCATAAATGTTTGTTATTGTCAAAGGCAAGTCCACTAATTCGGTAACTACTAGGGTCTCCAATAGCTGGTTCAATAGGGCTGTTTCTTTGTTTGTAAATGATATTCTCATTGTCTTTTATTTGCACCAAACCTCCTCCAAAACTTCCTGCCCATAGGCTTTCATTGATAGGGTCAATGGCGAGGCTCATAAAATCAAGCGTAGTGTCTAATTGAGGCGTATTAAAAGCACCCTTGCTTTTCCAGTTGCCTTGATTAAATTGGTATATTCCATTCCTATTGAATAAATAATTCCATGCTGAATTGACCGATCCTGCAGCAACGTATATATTCGATTTTGTTATTGCAAATTCTCCATTCGCAACTCCAATAGGCCCATTAGGAATGAATCTGTTTACACTATTTGCAAATTGGGAAAGGCCGCCAAACTGATCGGCTACCCAAACAGTATTATTATCGGTAATTGCTGAACGTGGTTGTGAAATAGTGCCTGCTTGACTCAAATTCTTTTCTATAACTGCATTTGCATTCAAAACGATTACCCTCGATCCGCCATTTTTATTTTTTTGGCAAAGATGTAATTTATCAGCACTAATAGTTGCATTGATTATTTGCCAAGCCGTATCGGTATACATTAATCTCCAACTATTATTTGATAGAATAAATGCCGAGTCGCTTTTTGTAATGAGTAGTTGGTTATTAATAATACCAGTAAATTGGATAGGCCCAGCAGATAATCCATTCAGGCCACTCATTACAGTCCAAGCAGTGTAATTGGCTAAATTAGTTCCATTCAATGGAGCTCTTTTTAACCCTTCATTTGTAGCAGCATAAAAAAAATTATTATCGGTAATTGTGTTATTTACAGTTACTTGATTCCCTGTATTACCAATAATCCAAGTATCTTTTATTTCGTACTTATTTAATTCGACCAAAATAACCCCCAAGCCACTCGATAAATAGGCGATTCCATTTTTACAATAAATATGATTAATGGTTTTATTGCCTACAATATTTGATTGTGCAATGGCTGAAATGTTTTTTACTATACTTCCTTTAAGTATATCTGTATTGCTATTTTTATAAGCTATGATTAATTGTTGACTTTGATCATCCCAACCAATTGCACTAACCCCAACATCATTTAAGCCATTGACTTTACTAAATCTCGATATTTCTCCTGTATTATCAATCGAAAAAATATTACTGTTGGTAGCACAGTAAATTTGGTCTCCTTTTACAACTTGAATACAGTTTTGATAATTCAAATGCTCTCGCCAATTGCCAATGGGAATTTGTGCAAAAACAGTCCATTTTACAAAAAGTAGAAAAACGCTAATCCCAATTAAAAATCGCTTCAGCATTCATTAAAGGTAACAATTAATGAACTATTTAAAGTTCAACTATTCCATGTTTCATGGCAAAAACAATCAAACCAACTCGGGTATTGATTTCTAATTTTCTAAATAAATTATCTCTATGAGTATCGATCGTTCGAACGCTAATAAACATTTCTTTGGCAATTTCTTTATAACTTTTATCCATACACAACCATTGCAAAAACTGTACTTCGCTCTCCGTAATATTGAGCAATTTAGTGGTGTTAAGGTCTGCGTCTTGATCGTTTGTAATATAATTGACCAACTTGTCTTTTACCAACTCGTTTACGTAAAAATCATTTTTGATGATCGATTCCATTGCTTGTTTTAAAATGGCAGGTTTACTTTCTTTAAGAATGTATCCTTTAACGCCATTTCTTAGCATTCGAATAATGGCCATATCATTCGATAACATACTGAGCACCAAAATCTTTGTGTTTGGTAGTTCGTTTTTAATCCATAATGCGGTCTCATATCCATCCATTACAGGCATGGTAATATCCAATAAAACTATATCAGGTAGTTCCTCTCTATTTAGGTTGTCGATAAATTCTTTGCCATGACCTGCCTCTGAAATAACTTTAAAATCTGGGAATGTGTTGATGAGCCCAGCAAGCCCTGATCTGAGCATCTCATGGTCATCTACTAATGCAACTTTGGTCATGTGTTTAAATCTTAAGTTTTAAAATTACATTAGTCCCTACACCTATAGAACTTTTTATTTCCACATCAGTATTGATCATTTTTGCCCTAGAATAAATATTGGCTAATCCAATTCCTTGTTTTTCTTTTCTAATGATTGCTGTATCAAAACCTACTCCGTCATCAATTATACTAATGCTAATAATTTTATTGTCATTTTCAATTACGAGATCGATGTTTTTTGCAGAAGCGTGGTTGATAATGTTGTTAATTATTTCCTGAATCATTCTAAAAATGATGATATCTTTTCCAACTATTAAACCTTCAAAATCTTCAGCATGTGGAGATTGAAAGCTAGTAGTATATTTTCCTGTTCTTTCAATTGTATGCAACAATTGAATGATAGATTCATGCAATCCTATTTGGTGAAAACGATTGTTTTTTAAATTATGACTAATGCCTCTTAAATCTGAAACTGCTTTTCCCAATAACTCATCGATTAGATCTGTTCTAGACTCAAAAGTCTCTTTGGTTAATTGAATGTTACTTATTTTGGCCAAGGAAAGTATTTGCCCAACATTATCATGAATTTCATAAGCAATATAGGAAAGCGTTTGATCTTGTATTTCTATTTGAGTTTTCAGTAAGGTTTGTTCGAAAAGATTTTTTAACTCTTCTTTTTCTTGTTGATTTTTTCTTTGTCTTCGTAGAAATAAAAAAACCAATACCAAAAGAAATACTCCTATTAATACTAAGAATACAGATGCAACAATAATGGTTATTAATATTTCTTGTTGTTGTTCCGGCATAGTATGAATGAGAAAATAAATGCTGAATATAATATTACATTTAAACTCTGGTTAATAGTTCCATAAATTTTCTTCCCTTCAATTTGCATATCGAAACTGCGTAAGTATTCAAAAAGGGCATTGATAATCACTGAACCAAGATAGAAAAGTAATAAACCAGTACAAACCCAGAAAAAGGGTTGTTTGGTAAGAGTGTTTTCCAAATATTCTGGCAAAACGGATTCATAAAAAAACAAACAACAAAAAACAACTATAAAAAATGAACCTAATAAGAAAGTATATGTGTGAAACTTTTCTGTCCCTTGATAATACATTAAATTAATAAATACTGCTATAATATATAGCGGCATGAATACTAGGCTTAATAATTTAAAGTTATTTTTCCTATAATGCTTGTAGAACAGAAATGCGTAAAAAACAAATTCGAATGTGGTGAACACATTGTATAATAAATAATTTTTTATACCATGTGCTGTCATCCAAAGCCCTGTAAGCTCAATTACTAATGTTAATAAAAGAAAGGGGAGAAAGTATTTTAAATCGGTGTTTTTGAGTGTTTTAAATAGAAATAAACACACTAAAAAACTGCTGGCTTGCACCAGCAGATATATTGATGATAACATTAAAAGAGTGCTTTTTTGGAAAGGTAGTAAAAACTATGGCCAAATATTACCATGATTAAAATAATTTGAACCATCGTCCAAACCATCTACAGCTTGTGTCTTAATATTTCCAGTTTTAGTATTCATGTTTTTACCCATAAAAAAAACAGTAATTCTACCAATATCAGTTTTTTTCACAGCAGTTTTCTCGTCATAGATACCAAAACTTACGTATACGCTATCGGATTTATAACTTTTTTTCAACTGGTCCAAATAGTTACCCAAGTCTTTGATTGAAAAAGCAACATATTTAGAAGAATTTGCTGATTTATAAGTTTCATTAAACTTTTCACCCATCTGTTCAGCTGCTTCCTTAGAAATCAAACCTCTAATTGTATTGCCTACAGCTTGAGCAGAAATATTGCCTTCATCAAAAGCATTTTCAACCGTAGGGTCGATAGTATCTTCTTGGGCTTTCTGACAAGATACTAACGTTAAACCTGATAATGCCATGGATATTGTTAGCAATCTGATGTTGAAGTACTTTTTCATAGAAATTATTTTAGTTGTATGCTTTTTTGTTGCTCTATAACGCAATTTACATCAAAGGAGTATAGTTTGTTCTACATCTAAAAATATATTAATAAAAATATATTTATAAACTAATGATAAACAAGATAATATATTTAGCACTACAAAAAATACGGTGAAATAACGCCTAAATAATTGATCTGATAATAGCAACTATTTAGATATTTTCGTTTTTATTTTATATTAGAAGATTGGCGAGTGATCTTAAATTCTTCACTTATTGGTAAATATGCTTTTTAATGGTTCGGTGATTTACCCAACTTATAAAAAATAATAATAATATGGCCGCTAGGGCAGTTATTGGAGAAATCAGCGCGTCAATATGAATATACTGAATTGCTAAAGCAGTTTTAAGCGAGAATTGAAGTATTAAAACAATTAGTAATGCCACAAATATTAGCCAACAATATATAGGAAAAAATTTCCTCATTAAGAATCTACTCAATTGATTAGGGGAAGCTCCTAATAGTATCAAGCGCTTTATTTCGGCTTTACTATTGGCCATTGTTATTTGAATAAATAGGGTAAACACCAACAATGCAAATAGAAATAAAATAATTCCAGTAATTCCTGCTATTCTTACAACTGCATCAACCACTTTTCTGTATTTACTAAATCTGGTTTTATCGGAATCAGTTGTTAATTGGTTGTCATGTAAAAATTGAGTGAGCGCTGGATTTCCAGGGTCCTTTGTTCTTATAACAAGTCTTGATATTAATTTGTTGGTATCTGATGCATATAAGTTGTTTCCCCAATTCATGAACTCATTTGGAACAATCATGGAAGATATTCGATCGCTAAATCCTACGATTTTACCATTGAATGATTTGCTGCCATTTTTTCCATAAATAGTTACTTTAAAGAGAATCATTTTTACTACAGCAGGAGTTAATTGCGGTAAATTTTGGGACAATGAAAATTGAAAATTATAAAAGTCTAAAAACAATGAAGGTATTATGATTGGCACATATGGAGATTGTTCATTCCATGTCCAATTGGTTCCATTCAAATCAATAAAATCGGCAGGTACACTTTCAAATGAAATATCTGTATAAAAGGGAAATCGGTCACTATTACTTTCGATACTGGCTTTATAGCGGCTTGGGGTTAATAGGCCAACACTTTCAATATAGGGTTGAGCTTTTATCCGTTGAATAATACTGTCTCCTAACTTGGTTTTACCCAAGGTAGCATCTGTCATCTCTTTGTTGATCACTAAAAAATTAGCGATACTATCTCTGTTTGATTTGCTATTTAATAACTGGTTATAGTTTACTTGAAGTTGAACCGAAATCAATAAAAGCAAAATAGCTAAGAACAATCCAATGATGGCGGTGATCAATTTGGTTTTGCCAGAACTGTCTCGAATAATTTTACCTAGAATAATATTTAACTGATTCATTTATAAATACAATGTTCTTGAATAAATAAATGATTGATCATCGTTTAAATCTGTCAAAACAAAACCTGCATTTCGCTTATTGCATTCTTCCGTGATCAATTGAATGGCCAATTGTTGATTTTCGAAATCCAAATGGCTAAATGGCTCATCCATTAACAGCCAATCAAATGGCTGAATCAATGCCCTAATAATACAAATTCTTTGTTGTTCCCCATAACTGCAAGTAAAGGCAGATTGATCTAATATATCCCTAATTCCAAGCAATTGAGCCATTTCTTCGATCTTCTCAGATTCGTAAAATGGTTTTTGTAATATTCTTTTTAATTCTATGTTTTCACGCGCAGTTAACTGATCGAATAATTGTAAGTCTTGAAAAATAATACTTATGCTGGATTGCCTTTGAATAGCCAATTGATCAGAATCGAATTGTTTGATATCTGTTCCTTCAAATTGAATTACACCAACATAATCTTTTCTGAGCCCATATAATTGATGGATTAAAGTTGTTTTTCCGGTTCCACTAGGAGCAGTAATTTTTATTCTTTCTCCCGATTTGAATTGAACATGCTTGTTCCAGATCTCAGACTCTTTCTCCCTTTTTTTTTCTTTTAAAGGGATGGGCATTACTTGATTTAGCTCAAACATCTGTATAGCATTAATTGGCTCTTATTACAGCTGGAACTCCTGTTGGAAATAATTTTTCCTCCATTTCTTTCTCTCGCTTAGCTTGAAGTCTGGCATCCACAGCAATATTGGTAAACAAGCTCATAAGTGTTACTAAGCTATTTTGTTTTTCATTTTGCATTCTCACTTCAAATATTGCTTTTATTGATCCTCCTGAAAAATTCTCTGAACTTCCAAGAATATCTTTTACAGTATTTTTTGCGGTAATCATTGATTGGTGATAACTATCAGTTGAATCTTTAATAAATCCACTCATAGTATTTGCTACATCAATATATATAACCGAAGACTTTCCTTTAAAATAATCCAAAGCCTCTTTATTGATTACTGATTTATTAGTGGAAGCAATATATTGGGCATAAGTACTAGAGTCGCTAGCAATAATCAAATTTTGGTCATTGGCAACTAAAAATAGCCCCATGGTTCTTATTAGATCGGCTCCTTTGTATTCATTTCCTATTTTCTGAATAGTGCCCATTTCAATTGCTTTGCCCATCAATTTTCTAAAATTTTCTTTATTCCCAATAGGTATATTCATGATCATTTTACCTTTTTGTTTTTGTTTAGACAAAAACAACTCATCTTTTCGTTGTTGAGGATCAGGTGTTCCCATACTTAAATCGGATACGATCACTGCAATATCTCCCTTAACAGCACCGTATAAATCACCACTACTGATACCTGATTTTTTTAAAAATTCATTTACAATTCCCTCTACTTCTAATTGTTGAAGTATTCCACCAAAAATGGCTGGATTAAAAGAAGCCATCACAATTGCATTGATATTTTTTGAAGGATAATTTTCTATTAAAGAAAGATTTACTGTTGGGCCTGCATATTTAGATAAAATACTTCCTAAAAATGGATTGGTATAAGTAGTAGATTTCACGGCAATTTTACCATCTTCAAATGCAAGAGTTGCAGTAGTATAATTGTCTTTGGTTAATTCTTCTAGTTTAGGAAGTTGAAAAGGCATTCCAGTTAAATTACCAAGGATGTTATTAGAAGAACTAAATAAATATCCTTCTGCATTGGTCTTAAACATTTCGCCAAAACCTTTTACAGACATGATAGAAGCGTCTTCTTTTTGGGTAAATAGTCTTGTTGCTTCAGCCATCATTTCCTTGCTAGAATTGACTTTTTCTGGCACTATGAATTTCATTTGTATAGAATCATAATAGGGCTTAACAGTATGGGTATAGAACATGGCAAGTACATGTTCTTTATCCCAAGCCAACATAGAATTTTCTTTACTTTCTATGTAGTTAAACGCTTGTGATTCTTGAATATTTTTATTGGTTGAATAGTCGTTCGATTTAATAAATGCAGCTAATTTATCTTTATCACTAATACTAGCAAGTACATTCATTATAATAACGTCAGAATTGTCTGGCGCTTTTTTTCTAACAACAAAAAAATGTATTTTTTCTTTCCAATTGATCCCTGCATTAACACGCAAGTCATCAATGATTTTTCTATCTTTTTTACTCGAAGTATCTTTTTCAAAAATTTTACTTAAAATGGTATCAATAGATATGCCATCATTTTGTAGTTTATCTTTTAAAGAATATGCGTTTAGTGAAACAACAGCAATTGCATCTTTAGGGATTAATCTTGTTTCCTTTGGGGCATTATTTTTGCATGCAACTAAGCTACCAGAAAGCAAAAACACGAACACTACATATTGTAAAGACTTTTTCATAACTGTATTTTGTACAGTGAAGTTAAACCTTTAGCAAGTTTTAACGGGTTTTAATGGATGTAATTACAATAATGCCTGATAAATGGCTTCCTGAATGTTTGAACGAACATTGAGTTGACTTAGTTTATTATTGTTTCTAGTTGGCGTTACTCTATTGGATAGAAAAATATAGACCAACTCTTTGTCTGGGTCTACCCATACACAAGTGCCTGTAAAGCCTGTATGACCAAACGTATTCGACGAGACCGATTTAGAGGGGTATGGCTCCTTTCTTGTTAAATTATCTTTTTCAGGTTTGTCAAAACCAAGACCTCTTCTACTTACTTCACTATTGTAAGTGGTAAATAATTGGATCGTTTCTTTTTTAAATAATTGAATACCATTTAAGTTTCCGCCATTTAATAACAATTGATACAATTGTGCTAAATCTTTGGCATTGCTAAATAAACCAGCATGACCAGCTACACCGCCAAATAAGGATGCACCTTCGTCATGCACATCACCCCGTATCAATTGTCCCCTAAAATGTTTTTCTTCTTCTGTAGGAACAATTGAGTTGATTGTAAACCTTTCTCTAGGATTAAATCCAGTGGTTGTCATTTGCAATGGCTTGTAAATATTTTTTTGTACATATTCATTCAATGGCAATCCACTTAATGCTTCCACTACTTTTCCTAAAAAAATAAAATCATTATCGCTGTAAATATATTTGCCAGCAGGGGTTAATTTGCTTTTTAAAATTCTTTTATACAAACTGTCTTGCCAATCATTTCTGAGGTATAAATTTTCTGCTACCCTACTTGTAAAGCCTTTAGTGGGTTCAGTTGAAAAGTAGGCAGGTAGTGGTTTTCCAGAAACAGAATCAATCAATTCTTTGTAAAAAGGGATGAAAGGATTTAGGCCTGCCTGGTGCAACAAAATATCTTTTATTTTCAATCCAGCTTTATCCGAACCATTTACCCATGGCAAATAATCACTTAAAGTTTTTTCTAATGAGATCTTTCCTTCCTCATACAGTTTCATGATCGAAACGGTAGTAGCTGAAACTTTTGTTACCGAAGCCAGATCATAAATCATGTTGGTGTTGATGGCCTCTTGCTGATCGAAATTGGTATAACCAAATGCTTTTTCATAAGCTATCTTTCCTTTTCTTGCTACGAGTACAACACATCCTGGGAATGCACCTTTTTTGATTGCATCTGTAACAATTACATCAATTTGCTGTAGTTTACTGCTATTCAAGCCTGCAGCTTCTGGTGTTGATATGGCAAAATGGCTATTAAATGGAATGTTTGAACCAAATAACAAGTTTGGTGCAACAGTTACTGGTAAAATGCCTTTTGCCTGATTTGCTCCTATTAAAACATCATAAGTGGCCAATTGAGTTAGGTCATCATCTTCATAACTCGCAATCAAATTTGGAGCATTACTACAGTTTGTTATAGCATATGGATTACCAAAAAATATAGTAGTGGTTTTATTGCTCTGGAGCTGATTAAGTAAAAGAACGGTCGATGAACTCAATCCAAAATTATTCGCTGGTCTTCTACTGTAATTGTGAAGCCCAATCACAATTGCGTCATAATTTTTTGATTGAATCAATTGTATGAGTTTGATTGCAGCGTTACTATCAGACTTATCAGCAGGAATAATATTCGCAGATTGATCATCCATTAATTGTTTGCCGATTGCTGCTTTTGATGCAAATTGATAAATAGTGGCATTTAACTCTATTTCCATTTTTGTTGAAATACTATTTTTCCCTGCAGCTCCTATGGAGATATAGGCAATCTTTTTTTGGTTGTTAAAAGGAAAGGACGCTGCATCATTTTTTCGTAATAAGGTAATTGCATTCTTACTAAGTGCTGCTCTTATTATATTGGTTTGTACATTCAGATCATTCACTAAATTGCTGGTATCAATTGGTTGAAGATTGTTCAATCCCAGATTGTATTTTGCTAACAATACTTTTTTTACCCGCTCATTAATTTCATCCCAACTTAATCGGCCTTCTTTAATGGCTGCTCTTATTTTTGTTATTGTACCAGGTACGTCTCCTGGCAAACAAAGCATATCGTTTCCTGCAATCAATGCTTGAACGGAAGCTTCGCCAGCAGGGAAAAATTTAGTAATCCCTTTCATTTCTAGTGCATCAGTAAAAGTGAGGCCTTTAAAACCCAGTTCTGTTTTTAACAGATCGGTTACATTTTTCCTAGAAAGGGTAGTAGCTAAATTTGCAGTAGTATCTATTGAAGGAATGTATAAATGAGCAATCATCATACTTCCAATTCCGGCTTTGATCAATTCCCTAAAAGGATATAATTCTAAAGAATCTAATTGAACTCTTGATTTATTGATTATAGGAAGATCATAATGACTATCAACTGCTACATCACCATGTCCAGGAAAATGTTTGCCAGTGGCCATTACACCCACTTCTTGCATCCCTTTCATATAAGCAGTTCCGAACAATGCTACTTTATATTTGTCTTCGCCAAAACTTCTATCATTAATTACCGGATTCATCGGATTATTATTGATGTCTATATCTGGAGCATAGTTTACTTGAATGCCTAATCGTTTACATTGTTCACCAACAGCTTTCCCAAATGAATGGATCAATGAAGCATCATTTACAGCACCCATCATTAACTGACGTGGGTAATTAATGACACTGTCCAAACGCATTCCCAAACCCCATTCACCATCTATACTGATCATTAATGGCGTTTTGGCCATTTGTTGATATTGATTGGTTAAAAGAGCCTGACGTACAGGCCCACCCTGAAAAAAACAAAGCCCACCTACATTGTAATTTTTGATTAGTGCAGTAACTTCTGCAATATGATCTTTTCCTAGATTACTATGCGCCCTAATGATCATCAATTGGGCAATTCGTTGGTCTTTATTGAGTTTGCGAAACTGTTTTTTTACCCAACGTTTGGCTTCACGACTTTGCTCATAAAATTGTTGGGCATTCAATATTTGAATACTCAATATTAGTAGCAATAGTAAAAAAACTCGCTTAATCATTTTTGTGCATTTAGGATGCACAAGTTAGGGATTTAATAGAACCGTTTGGACTATTCAGCAGGCGCTTCCTCTGCTTCTTCAGATAATTTAGCTTCGATATTGTTGGCTTTTAAAACGCCAAACCATTTTACCATTTTCTTCATATCGCTCGCATAAACTCGCTCGAAATCCATATCAGGATATACTTTTTGAAAATAGGCTTTTATTGTTGCAGGTTCTTTTTCTGAAGGAACAGTTTCTTTGCTTGCTTCCATTGCTTTGAAAATATCTACCAAGTTTACGTTTTCACGGATAGTAAATATTTCAATACTCTCTAAATGAGAGAAATTATGCACTCTACTGCTAACAAATTTGGTTGTTTTGTCTTCTAAAGATTTAAGGATTGCCCCGTCATTCTTACTACTCACTAGTTCAAACAAACCGCTCATGCCGGTTACTGATATCAATTTATTGTACTCCATAGTCTAGTTATTGAGGTGCAAAGTAAAGGAAATTGTAGCATGCAAAAGCCATTTAGGTCAATGTATCCAATAGGTTGTCTAATCTGGTCTTTAATTCGTCATAAGGCGTAAAACCTCTAGCCAACAAATGAAACTTTGTTTCGCTCATTTGAAGTAATACACAGGGAAACCCAGAAACTTGTAATTGCTTTACTAAAGCAAATTCGTAATAGGCTTGTTCTTTGTACTGTTCACTCTTTAATCTTTCATAAAATAGTTCTGGTTGAATACTGTATTTCTCCAAAAGATGCTTATAAGACTCATCATCTGTTAGATCTCGCCCTTCTACATGCAAAGCTTCTTGTAGATCTGCTGCAAAAGCCACCTGATTCTCCGGGTAGATCTCTTTAAAAATGCACATGGCAATTGCTGGTTTCTCCGAATTAGGGTACCAATCGCTTAAATCTGGATGATTGATATGCCATAAATAATCTTTACCAAACTCAACCCCAGCGTATTCTTCCACGGTTTTATAGGCATTTTGGATATAACCAGCCGTGGTACTGATATGTACAGGCGTTTCGGGCAAGACCATTCCACCTGAAAGCACTTCAATCTGTACATCAGGAAATGCCGCCGCAATTTTTTTTATTACAGGACTAAATCCAAAACACCAGCCACAATAGGCGTCATAACAGTAAAAAATAATTGGGTTCATGGTGCAAATATATTGGAGGATTAGAAAATGAGCACATAAAGGCTGTGTTGAATTTGTTGATTCCTATGTGGATTCTCAAAGTTTATTTAGCTTTGCCATGTGGATTACTGTTTATTTCTGTGTGAACATTTCAACTTTATATATTATATACTGTTAAATAACCCAATAACTCAATAACTAAATCATATGCCTGGATTTGAACTTTTTGGAGCAGAAGAAAGAAAAGAAGTAAATGATGTGCTTGAAACTGGCATTTTGATGCGTTATGGATTTGATGGTCCACGCAAAGGAATTTGGAAGGCACAAGAATTAGAAAAAGCCATTACGGAAACTTTCGGATGCAATTATGCGCAGTTAACTTCTAGTGGAACTTCAGCATTAACTACTGCCATGTTGGCTTTGGGTATTGGGCAAGGCGATGAAGTAATCATGCCTGCTTTTACTTTTGTTGCAAGCTTTGAAGCAGTTCTGAGTGTTGGAGCAATTCCTGTTTTGGTAGATATCGATGAAACACTTACGCTAAATCCACAAGCAGTTCGTAATGCCATCAGTCCTAAAACAAAATGCATTATGCCAGTGCATATGTGTGGAAGTATGGCAGATTTGGATGCGTTGTCTGCTATCTGTGCAGAGTACGATTTGATTTTGTTAGAAGATGCATGTCAAAGTATTGGCGGCACTTATAAAGGGAAAGCATTAGGAACTATTGGTCATGCGGGCACTTTTTCTTTTGATTTTGTAAAGATGATCACCTGTGCAGAAGGCGGTGTTGTAATGACGAATAATAAAGATGTTTATGTAAAGTCCGATGGTTATACCGATCATGGGCATGATCATTTAGGAGTTGATAGAGGAGCAGACTTGCATCCTTTTATTGGATATAATTTTAGAATAAGTGAACTGCATGCAGCAGTTGGTTTAGCTCAGATTAGAAAACTACCTACGTTCCTAGATTTACAGAAAAAAAATAATTTATCATTAAGGGCTCATTTAGAAACAATTCCTGAAATTAGTTTTCGAGTTGTTCCTGAAGGAGGAGTAGACAGTTGTAGCTTCTTGAGTTGGTTTTTACCAACCACCGAATTAACACAAGCGGTAGTTGCGGCAATGAAAGAAGAAGGTATTTTAGCTGGAAATTTTTATTGGTTTGCCAATAATTGGCATTATATCAGCAAATGGGATCATCTTAAAAATAGTACCACTCTTGGTAGAATTAGCACAGAACAAGAAACTGCTTTACTCCATTTAAAATCGGCTTCTTTTGCAGCAAGCGATGCAATCATGGGACGTTGTATCTCAACGGCCATTAGTTTGGTTTGGACTGAAGAGCAAATTAAAGAGAAAGGAGCGAAGATGGTTGCGGTAATTCGAAAAGTACTTAACAAGAATTAAGAAAGATGAAAGATGAAAGAAGAAAGATGAATTAAGAGATAAGAATTATGAATTAAGAGTTGGGCTGGTTAATTTTTAATTTTCTTACCCTCGAGTTGGTCTACATACTCCACACTGCCCAATCTGAATCGAAAAGGCACTTTAGTGACTTTTTCTAGTTGTAATTCTTTTTTACAGAAAAAAGCTAAATTTTTAGTGTAATAGTTGGAAGGAATGATATGTATGGGCGCATTTCTTAAGCTATCAATTCTTTGCTGAGATTGAATTGACTGATTTTGTAGTTGCTGCGCATCTGCATGAACTGCGGTCATTAGCAATAAAATCACAAACAAACAAATTCTTTTACTTTGATGCATCACTTGAATTCTATGTAAATTTACATAGTTATTATTAATAAAATGTCTTTAAGCCAATCACTGCAGCAAAAATTATTACAGAAACTGTCTCCTCAGCAGATACAGTTAATGAAGTTGTTGCAAGTGCCTACGGCCAATTTAGAGGAGAGAATTAAAGAAGAGCTAGAAGAAAATCCTGCATTGGAACAAAGCGAAGAAGGTCATGAAGATGAATATACCGATGAATTAAAAGATGAGTTTGATAGTGTGGGAGAAGAAGATCCAGAACCAGATGGTAGCGAAGATGATTACGATAATGTTGATATTAGTGAATATGTTGCTGATGATGATGGTGAAATTGCGGATTATAAAACCAGAGATGACAATTATCCAGAAATGGATGACCAAAAAGTAGTGCCAATTAAAGTTGAAGTGAGTTTTCATGAATTGGTATTGAATCAATTGGGAATGCTAGAACTCGATGAAAGGAATTATAAAATCGCAGAGCAAATTGTTGGTAGTTTGGATGATGATGGATATTTACGAAGAGAATTAACTTCTATTGCAGATGATTTGGCATTCCGTCAAAGTTTGATTGTTGAAGAAAAAGAAATCGAATCCATTATTCAGCAAATTCAACAATTCGATCCACCCGGAATAGCTGCAAGGGACTTACAAGAATGTTTATTGCTTCAATTAAAAAGAAAAACTGCAGAAGGCCAATCAGTGGAATTGGCAGTACAGATACTAAGTAAATATTTCGATGAGTTTACCAAAAAGCATTATGAAAAAATTCAACGAAGTTTAAATTTAACGGATGATCAGATAAAAGAAGTAATCAATCAAATCATCAAACTCAATCCGAAGCCAGGGGGCAACATGGGTGAAATGAATAAAGCAGAGAGTTATATTATTCCTGATTTTTTTGTGATTAATAATAATGGAATACTCGAATTAACCCTGAATTCAAAAAATGCACCTGACCTCAGAATCAGCGATGGCTATAGGGATATGCTGAAAGATTATGAGAAGGGAAGTAAAAAAGACAAACGCCAGAAAGAAGCAGTGCTTTTTATTAAACAAAAAATAGATGCTGCCAAATGGTTTATAGACATGATCAAACAAAGGCAAGACACTTTGATTGGAACCATGAGCGCTATTATAAAGCATCAACAGGAGTTTTTTCTCACCGGAGATGAAACCACTATGCGCCCAATGATTTTAAAAGATATTGCAGAAATTACGGGATTAGATATTTCAACCGTAAGTAGGGTAGCCAATAGCAAATTTGTACAAACAGAATTTGGCACATACCGATTAAAATTTTTCTTTAGTGAATCTTTGAGTACTGATAGTGGAGAAGAAGTGAGTACAAGAGAAGTGAAAAAGATTTTAAGTGATATGATTGAGGCAGAGGATAAACACAAACCTTTGAGCGATGAATTATTAACCGAAATGCTTCAAGAGAAAGGCTATAATATTGCTAGAAGAACGGTGGCAAAGTATAGAGAACAATTGAATGTATCAGTTGCAAGATTACGCAAAGAATTATAAATATGAAGCAATCTATTGTTGAGCCAATGCAAGCACAAATTGCAAAAAAAACAGCAACTTTTTTAGCAAAAATTATTTCCTATATCATTCACCCCATTTTTATCCCAACTTATTTTTTTGTTTATTTAATGTGGCAATTCCCCTATGGATTTGCAGGAATTACTGAATGGCAATTAAAAATGCGTTTGTTTGGTGTCTTTTGGCTCACTGCATTTTTTCCATCATTCGCGGTATTCTTATTATGGAGATTAAAGTTTAGTGATAGTATATTTTTAAGAACACAAAAAGAAAGAATAGTTCCTTATATCATTACCATGTTCTTTTATTGGTGGATGTATTATTTAAGTAGAAATTTTACCGATCAACCGGAAGTGTTGAAATTCTTTTTCATGGGAATTTTTATTGCTACAGTTGCCGGACTTATACTGAATAATTATTTTAAAATCAGTATGCATGCAATGGGTGTGGGAGGATTTGCAACTGCGGTTGTATTAACTTCATTTTTTTATGAAACTGCTAATGGACTACCTATTAGTATTGCTCTAATAATTACAGGGCTTGTTTGTACGGCAAGAATTTTGGTAAGCGATCATTCTTTAAAGGAAATATATGCTGGTTTATTTGTTGGAATTGCCTGTCAGTTGATTGCTTATATGGTAGTGATGTAAATTAGAACCTTATGCACCTTACTTTATCTAGTGTGCTACTTCTGATTTTTAAAAAATTGGTATAAGCCATAGAGATTTCCATTCCACCTCTCCAGTTACTACTTGTTTTCAAAGAAGAAATATTCACATCATAGCTTACTCCTACTTTCAAATGATTAAAACTCAGTTTTACAACAGGTATTAATGCATCTCCCCATCTTAAAAAACTACCTACATAAAAAATGGTCGGTTCTTCTTGAGTGTAATTGGTGGTTGTACTGAAGCCATATAATACGCCACCAATTATTTGTTGATTGCCGTTTTGTGTAATGTAATCTGCAAATGCAGTGATATAATCTCGATCATTGATTTTACCATTAATACCTAAATTGAAATTGTACCTCGGTAAGATGGCATCGTTTATAGTAGTTGCCAATGATTTGATAATTGGTTTATTTACATGCGAAATACCGCCTGCAACGTATATTCTTAACTCTTTTCCGAAAACAGTAGTGTAGGAAATACCAGTAGACAAATCCCAATAATTGTATCCAGTTCCGCTTAATACTTGCATAGTTGGATTACTACTACTAAATCCTCCAGATTGATACTGATCTCCAAATTTAATTTGAGTAGGATCGAATTGACTAAATACTGGCCCACCCATAAATGCCAATGATAAATAACTGTCCTTCTCTTCACTCAATGATTTATGGTAGTTAATCGCAGGTAAAATTTGTGTTCTTTTTAAACGGATATCACCTGCGCCATCCATACTCATTTGAGATCCGATGGTAAGGAAATCATTTCCATTTCCAACTGGAGTTTTATGCTCAATACTTAAAGATGTTGTTCTAAATGGAACAGTAACGGAGCTCCATTGGTCTCTGTATTGCATGGAAACCCTCAAGTCTCCATTGAAAATTCCTGCTAATGCCGGATTGCGTAATAATGGTTGTTCATAGAACTGCGAAAAAGTAAAGTCCTGCGAAATTAAATCGGAACTAATCAATAAAAATAATATGAAGAATAATCTTTTCATCATTTTAATATGGCCACATTTCCTTTTAATAATTGAACTGCTCCCTTTTCGCAAACTACTTCACAGAGATAAACATACACGTCTGGGTTGGCTAAGATCCCTCTTACTCTGCCGTTCCACCCAGATCCTTTATCGTTTGGTAAAAAGTTGAACTTTTCAAATACCAATTCACCCCATCTACTGTAAATACGCATTGATTTTACACTACTGATACCCCTGGCTTGAACAAAGAAGAGGTCATTCACTCCATCTCCATCTGGTGTAAATGCATTTGGAAGAAATACTTCAGTATTAGGGCAAAATGTTTTAAATCGAATTGTATCAGCACTAATACAGCCATAACGATTGGTAGCTGTACAAATAATTGTTTCATCATTTACAATTCTTGCGATAGGATCTGAACAGGCAATACAAGATAGATCTGCCCCTCCACTCCATCTCCATTTTATGATATCATTTTGTTGCGCAGATGCTTTCAATTGTATTTTACTTCCTGCTACAAAGCTGCTGTCTTTGCCAATTTTAATAGGTGTTGGTTTTCCAACAATCACTTTTACAAATCCTGTGTCAGCAAAACAGTTGTAAGCATCTTTGGCAATCACTTTATAGGTAGTAGTTATTTGTGGATTTACTATTGGAGATGCGCTGTTGAAATTGTTTAAACCGTTTGCAGGTAACCATTGATAACTATTGCCTCCACTAGCCCATATACGAATACTCGAGCCTTCACAGATGATCGATTCTGGCGAAACAGATATAGGTGTTTTATCGATTACCTCTACGTTTGTTGCTGCCACTTGTGTGCAACCAAATTCATTGAATCCAATAACTTTGTATGCTGTTGATCTTTGAGGTCTAACTTTTACTGTTATGCAATTATTACAAATAATATTGTCTTGTTGATCTTTCCATACATAATTGGTTGCCCCATCTGCTTTAAGTATTAAACTGTCTCCGTTACAAACCCTATTGGTACTTGCCATTTTGATGATTGGTACTGGGTGGATTGTTAATTGTTTAAAGGCTGAATCATAACATTTATTAATGGTTGCAGCAGTAAGTTTTACAGTATATTTTCCTTCATCGAAATATAAAATTCTCACTGTAGAATCACTGGCCTTACTACCATTCCCTAAATTCCAAATTCTATAAATAATAGAATCGATTGAACTGATTTCAGATTTCAATTCCATCAAATTATTTAAACAAGCTTCATTAATTGAATTAATATTCACCTGCGGAAAACTATAAATACTCACTTTGTAAGCTCCACTGATGCTATCTGTACAGCCCCACTTACTGGTAACATACAAGTTGGTTTCCTGTGTACCTGTTTGTTTGAAATCAATGGAAGTATTTTTTGTGTTAGCATACCTGACTTTATTGAGCATCCATGTATACTGATCGATTCCGCTCAATGATGATGAACTATCTTGAAAATCAAAACTGGTTATTCCACAATTAAAAATAGTTTTCACTGAAAATCCTGCTTTTACATTTTCGATAATGATCGAATCTTTTTTTGGAACTGGAACCCTGCAGCCGGCGTTACTGATTAGTGTGAAGCTTGGGAAAAAAATACCGGGCTTCGTGTATTGATGTTGAATAGATCTAGAAGTGGTGATTATTTTAGTTCCATCTCCAAAATCGAACTCTATAGAATCGGTATTGATTACAGAAGGATTGAATAGCACCATATTATTACTGTTACAATAAAGCCCCGATTTAAAATTGATATTGCCTTTGGGAGATTTAATTTGAATGGTAGAGCTATCTATGAAAGTACAGCCACCTGCATTTTTTGCCGACATTTTGATATGGAATATACCAGGTTGTAAATAAATATAATTAGCTGTATCTCCTTTGATTGAATTGCCATCTCCCATATCCCAGGTGGTAGTTGTTGCTTGATTGCTTTGATTGATGAGTTGCACATTAGTAGGAATACAATTGCCGCTTAATGGATTGATATTTGCTTTTCCAATTTTGGTTGATACGATTGAAAAATTGGCATTCACATTATCACTACAAGTTTTTCCTGGATTCACTTTTATGATAGAAAGTTGAGATTGGTAATTTCCTGCAAAAGCAAAAGGTAGTTTGAATGATGATTGGTTAGAATAGATGCTGTCATTTATTTTCCATTGGAAATTTGCAGTTGAATCGCCAAAGCCGCTGAATAGTATCGAATCACCAATGCATAGATTGGTAGGAATTGATAGCATACTAGCTTTTATTGAAGGATAAATTTGGATCTGTTTACTAATGCTAGTATCTCCACAAAAATGTTTTATTTGCTGACTAACTGTGTAGATTCCAGCTTGCAAATAAGTATGTTGTTGATTGATGGCTGTTTTTGTTATACTTATGTTTCCATCACCCCAGTTCCATTCATAATAACTGCCTCCTGAACTATTATCGCTAACTGAATAAGTAAATGGTGTGCCACATACAGCAGTGTCTTTTATGTTAGTATTTATTTTTAATTGATTGGCAATTGCTTGAACAGTAGCAAAAGCAGTATCAGTTCCACAACTATTTGTTGCCAATAATATTGGTTGAAATAATTGAGTTTTATTTCCAAAATAGGTATAATTAAACTCACTTTTTTGTTGAATCACCGAATCTTTCCCATCACCAAATAGGATTTTATAAGTAGTATTAAACCCACTGGATTCATTTCTAATTGATGTTATTAATGGTAAACAAGTGTTTTTGGGGCTTACTGTGAATTGTGCGAATGCTTTTCTTTTTACTCTAATCGATCTAGTATAAACAATCGTATCACAATTAGAAAATGCTTTTAGTACAATGGTGTAAGTGGTATCAACTCCAGTGGAAGAAGCGAGAAAGTTTACAGCCAAAGGATTAGCGAGCGATGAACTTAGGCCATTACCAAAGTTCCAAGCATACGTGTAGTTGCTTTTATTAGGAGTATTGTTGGTAAAAAGAATCGAAGCTGGCCCACAAACAACGGTATCAGCAATAGAGAAAGTAGGAACTGGTTTAGGTGTATAATTTAAAACAAGCGTATCAATATTGGTTGCACAATTATTAGCAATAGACCAAGAAAATAAATATGTACCAGGAACTAAATTAGCAACAAGGGTATTGGCTTTAGAACTATCTGCAAAAGAAGCATTGTTAGGTCCGCTGATTTGTTTCCAAGTACCAAATCCAACCGCAGGTGTATTAGCATTTAAAGTAATAGATGACCCGCTACAGGTAGCAATATCTGTACCTGCGTTAGCCAGAGTAGGTAACGGTGAAATAATGATTTGTTTTATTATAGTTGTATCTCCGCAAATATGATTGATGGTGTGCGACAAAGTAAAAGTTCCGGGCTGCGTATAAACATGTTGCAATGAACCGTTAGAAGGGCTGTTAAAAGCAGCCGAACCATCCCCCCAATTAAAACTAAACTGACTGGCTCCAGTAGTTATGTTATTTATGTTGAGTGTAAACGGCAACCCACATACGGCAGTGTCCTTTAAATTGTTGTTGATGATCAATGAATTGGCTTTTACAAAAACTATTCCCTTAATCGTATCAATACCGCAATCAATGGTAACGATCAATGATGGAACGAAGTTTTTATCAATATTACTTTGATAATAATGCTGGATGGTACTGTTGTTATTGATCAATGTATCGGTTCCATCACCGAATAATAATTTAATAGAATTGATATTACCGGTAGAACTGTTTTTTAGTTCTACGAGTAAAGGCGAGCAAGTATTTTTTGGAGTGATGGTGAGTTGGCTAGCTACTTTTCTTTTCACTCTTACCGAAATAGTAAATGATACCGTATCGCAGTTAGACATTGCTTTAAGTACAACAGTGTAAACAGTATCAACCCCAGTGGAAGAAGCGAGAAAATTAACAGCCAAAGGATTAGCGAGCGAAGAGGACTGGCCATTGCCAAAGTTCCAAGCATACGTGTAGTTGTTTTTATTAGGTGTATTGTTGGTAAAAAGTATCGAAGCTGGTCCACAAACAACCGTATCAATCATAGAGAAAGTAGGAATTGGTTTAGGAGTATAATTTAAAATAACTGTATCAATATTGGTTGCACAGTTATTAGCAATAGACCAAGAAAATAAATATGTACCAGGAACTAAATTAGCAACAAGGGTATTGGCTTTAGCACTATCAGCAAAAGAAGCATTGTTAGGCCCGCTGATTTGTTTCCAAGTACCCAAGCCAACAATAGGAGTGTTGGCATTTAATGCAACAGATGTTCCACTACAAATAGCAATGTCAGTGCCTGCATTAGCCAAGCTCGGCTTTGGTAATAAGCTTACAAAAGTATCGATGGTATTGCTTTTGCATTTCGCAATTGATTGAGCATAAATACTGTATTTTATTTTACCTATTGTAGTTCCGTTATTGTTAACGATAGAAGAAAAATTGCCAGTTAGTTCAGGATTTATTACCGAAATATTTCCAGCGATCGAACCACTTACAAAAGCATTATTCCAAAAGAATTTATTATTCGGTAAAGAACTTTTCAATATTAATTTTCCAAGTCCTCCAGAACAAATTGTATCTGTAATGGATTGAACAGAAAGTACTGGTGTGCTATCAATATTAACCATTAATCCAGTTGAATCAGAACATCCTTTGCTATCAGTTACTTGAATAGTATATAATCCACTTGCTGCAGTTTTTACAGCAATTATTGAAGTGTCAGCTTTAAAAGATTTAAAAGATAGTGGACCTTTCCATTGATAACTTGAATAAACACCCGAACCTGCTGTTGCATTAGCTTTCAACAGTAAATCATTCCCAGAGCAGATAGGTGCATTTGAAGTTGGGGTTAATTTAGGTAAAGGATTTACAGTAAACAAAACGCCATTAGATACTGCACTACATGTTGCATTAATAATACTTAAAGTTGTTGGAGCTACTTGAACCCTATATAGTCCTCCATCAGTTGTAACTGCATTGGTAATATTATAGCTATTCAAACCAACACCTGGTGTTCCAATATTGTTCCAAACAGTTCCTCCATCAATACTTTTCTGCCATAAATAATATGGATTGGTATAAGGGTTGTTAGTAAGTGTTGATTGTAAATTAGCCAATCCACCTATACAAACATTATCATTACTACTAGTAAGTGCAACAGTAATTTTTGGTACACATGCTTCAAAAAGTATATCATCAATTACTACATCGTTTCCACATGCAGCGCCTCCACCCCAAGCATCAATTATTTCTAATTTAAGTTCCCCAGTATAAGATGGCATTGCAAATTGAAAACCATATTTCTGCCAGTTCAATGGACCGTTAACGGGAGACAATGGAATGAGAATGGTAGTATATGTTGCTAACAAAACATTCGAAGTGTCTTTAATATTAAATTTAATTTTTGGGTACACCAATCCACTTCCGCAAACACCTTGTGTATTGGATGAGTTTACATTTGCTATCCAAGCAGTGAAATTATAATTTGAACCTGCGCACAAGCCAGGAACATTTTGTTGGAAGAAAATCGAATTACTTCCTCCTGCATTCACCAAGAACATATTCCCATTGGTATTACCAGTATGGTCGCTTCCTTTAGCCCAATCTACTTTATTGGCGTTTTGTACTAAAGGAGTTATGATATAATTTCCATCAGTACCTACATTGCCGAAATTGTAATTGGTAGAACCTGCAGGAGCTTTTGAAGTTGAAGTGGGTGCGATACCTTGTCCAAAATCCTGTTTAAATACAGGAACCATGGCTGTGTTATTACAATAAGTGCTCACAACCTGAGAAAGAACGCTTACAGGTAGTAAGACACCACAAAGTATCCTTAGCAACATGGGAACAGCTAGGACTTTCATAAATATTGGAATGTAAAATTAACCTATAAAGACTTCAAACTGGAGTTGCCACTATATGTATTAACTCCCTGTTGTGTTAAAAATAAACTTAAATGCCTTCAAACCCTTTATAGACAAGCCTCACTACAAGAAATACGGTGAAAAAACGGAAGTTCAACTCGTTTTTTATTAACTGAAAAAGTTCTAACTGTTTTTAGTTTCTTTGCAATTCAATTTTTTGTGGATATGTGGTATCAGATAGGTAGGCTAATTCTTCAGTACAGGGTTTATTTATTGATTTTTCTTTTTGCTTCAACTGCTTTTATGGGTTGGCATGCAAGCAAAGTGCAGTTGAGTTATGATTTTACGAGGGCTTTGCCTACTGATAATCCTAAATACATTGCCTATCAAAATTTTTTGCAACAGTTTGGATCAGATGGAAATACGCTGGTTATAGGAATTGATTCAAAAGCATTTTATTCCCTTCCTTTTTTTAATGCAGTTGCAACTATGCAAACTGATTTAAAGAAAGTTCCAGGTGTTAAAGATGTGTTGAGTGTGCCATTAGCAATTAATTTAATCAACGATACCTTACATCAACAGTTGGTGCCCCAGAAAATTTTTCATTATCCATATACCAATCAAGCTTCACTAGATAGCGACAAAGCCGTTTTTCAAAACCTTCCTTTCTATCAATCTCTTCTGTATAATCCCTCTACAAGTGCATATCTGATGGCTGTTACTGTAGATAAAGACACGATCAATTCTAAGTATAGAACTACAATGATCAATAATATCATTGCTGTTACTAAAGCTTTCGAAAAAAATAATAACACTAGTTTACATTTAAGTGGTCTGCCTTATATCAGAACGGTGATCGGTGATAGAATTAAACATGAAATGAATTGGTTTTTAATCGGTTCATTATTATTGTCTGCCATTACACTATTCATTTTTTTCAGATCATTCAGTGCAATGATCATGAGTTTATTGGTGGTGGGTATGGGTGTAATTTGGAGTATTGGTACATTGGTTTTGCTGGGGTATAAAATTACTTTGCTTACAGCATTGATTCCACCTTTGGTAGTAGTTATTGGCATACCCAATTGTATATATTTTCTAAATAAATACCATACATCATTTAGAGAAACGGGAGAGAAGCAAACAGCATTGGTGCAGATGGTGGGTAAAATGGGTATTGTAACTTTATTCTGTAATATAGCTGCTGCCATTGGTTTTGCAGTGTTTGCGCTTACGAAAAGTGATTTATTAAAAGAATTTGGAGCAGTTGCTGGAATCAATATTTTATTGTTGTTTTTTATCTCTTTGATTTTTATACCACCCGTATTAAGTTTTTTACCTCCACCAAAAGAAAAACATACTCATTATCTAGACAACGCATTCTTAGCAAAAGTGTTGGTTAAAGTGGAGCATTGGGCTTTTAATCATCAAAAAATGGTGTACGGAGTAACCATTGTTCTAACGGTAGTAGCCATCATCGGTATTTTTAGAATTAAGAGCGAAGGCTTTATAGTAGATGATTTGCCCAAGGGAGATGTGATTTATACCGACCTTAAATGGTTCGAAGAAAATTTTGGCGGAGTAATGCCTTTAGAAATTGTAATTGATACTAAAAAGAAAAATGGTCTAATAAGATCTACAAAGCCAATAGCTAAGATCGACGAGTTTTCTGCATATCTAGCCGCAGATGCTGCAACAGCCCGGCCATTGTCTTTTGTTGAAGGATTGAAATTTGCTAAACAGGCATTTTATGATGGAGATAGTTTGAGTTATGCCATCCCCTATGAATCTGATCTGGCTTTTATCGGCCCGTACTTAAGATCCAAAAAAGATAGTGGCCCAAAACAATCAACGCCTTTAACCAAACTCCTCAATAATTTTATCGATAGCAATAAGCAAAAAGCCAGGATCAGTGTGAATATGAAAGACATTGGGAGTGCTAAATTGCCGTTGCTATTGGATCAATTTGAAGCAAAATCTCGTGAAATATTCGACACAGCCAATTACAAAGTCAGTTTTACTGGAAGCAGCGTGAGCTTTTTGGAAGGGTCGAGTTTTATCATCAAAGGACTCAAAGAGAGTATTTTTTGGGCTTTTTTGCTCATTACCCTATGTATGTTCTATCTATTTAGATCAGTTAGAATTTTGGTTTGCTCTCTCATCCCCAATTTGATTCCTTTAATTATTACCGCAGGGGTGATGGGTTGGGCGGGAATAGCTTTAAAGCCATCAACTGTGTTGGTTTTTAGTGTGGCAATGGGTATTGTTATAGATGTAACTATCAGATTCTTAATTAATTATAAGCAAGAACTGCCCACACATGGAGGAAAAGTGGCCCCGACTTTGGTTCAAACGATCAATCATACTGGAATTAGTATTATTTATACTTCTTTAGTATTAATCGCAGGGTTTATCATCTTCTGTTTTAGTGAATTTGGGGGAACCAATGCCCTTGGATGGCTCACTTCTTTAACATTGGTGGTAGGTACAATTACCAATTTAGTACTGCTACCGGTGCTGATTTTGAGTACTTCAAGACAAAAAAAGGCGCATTTTTAATTTTTTAGTTAAATATTTTAGCTAAAAGCAGCATTTGTTTAGTTATTACTGCCTATTTTTAACATCTTCTAAACTAAAAATTAAACGCACATGAGAAAACTAGCAGTTCTTTTGACGTTGGTCTTGTTCAGTTTTGCACAGACTTTCGCTCAAACAAATCGAACTGTTACCGGTAAGGTAACTGATGATGCAGGCAATCCGCTTGCTGGGGTCACTGTTTCTGCTGCAGGAACAGCAAAAAACGCAATCACTGATGCAAAAGGATTGTATACTATACAAGTTCCTTCAAACACCGCATCTTTAAAATTCTCTTCTGTAGGATTCGGTGATATCGAGTCTAGAATTGGAAGTAGAACTTCCATAGATGTTAACATGATTTCTGAATCCAAAGCACTTTCTGAAGTGGTGGTGGTAGGTTATGGTGTTCAACAGAAAAAATCTTTCACAGGTTCTTCTTCTAAAATTGATACTAAGGAATTTTCTTCTTTGGTAACACCTTCAGTAGATAAGCAATTGGCTGGTCGTGCTGCTGGAGTTCAAGTTTCTAATGCCGGTGGCGGTGTAGGAACTCCTGCTCGTATTCGTATTAGAGGAGTTAACTCCATCAGTGGAGGACAAGATCCTTTAATAGTAGTTGATGGAGTTCCTTTTATTTCTGGAAACTTAGCAAACGTAACTAACTCTAATACTTTGGCAGATATTAATCCAAATGACATTGAGAACATTGAAATTTTAAAAGATGGTTCAGCAACTGCCATTTTTGGATCAAGAGCTGCCAATGGGGTTATCATGATTACCACTAAAAAAGGAACAAAAGATGGTAAAATGAAAGTAACCTATGACGCTACAGTTGGTTTTAGTTCACCAGGAAGTACTTACCAATTGTTGAATGCAGATCAGTTTGTAATGATTGCCAATGAAAAAAGAGCGAATGCAGGTTTAGCTATTGCTGCTCGCCCTAGCCCTACTGGTACTAATACCGATTGGCAAAGTTTAATCTACAACCAAAATGCATTGGCTGTTCAGCAGAACATAAGTTTTTCTGGTGGTACTCAGAAATCTACTTATTTCTTTTCTCTAAACTATTCTGATCAAAAAGGAATCATCGTTTCAAATAGTCAAAAGGCGTATCGTTTGCGTTTTAACTTCGATACCGAAGTAAATAAATTTGTTAAAGTAGGCAATAACCTTACTTTATCTAAAGTTATCGATTTAGAGCAAAATAATGGTACAAATGCATTAAGCGGAACAGTTGCATCTGCGCTAAGGGCATTACCCAATGTAGAGCCTTATAATCCAGCCAATTCAACAGGGTATAATATCCAATGGCCTTTATTAAATCAATTTGGTTTAGGCCCTAATACTATTCCTGTAGATGATAACTATACAAACCCAGCATTTACAACTCAAATAAATAAATACAGCTCTGATAAATTAAGAATTAACAATAATACATTTGTTGAACTTAGTTTATTGAAAGGTTTAAAATTCAAGACTGTATTTAATTTTGATGTATTTAGTGATTATGGATTCCAAGGGTTGGATCCAAGACATGGAGATGGTTTTAGTGCCCAGGGAAGTGTTTTTAACTCACAAATCACTACTCAACGTTGGGTATGGCAGAACTATTTAAATTATAATAAATCTTTTGGTAGTAATAATTTATATGTAACAGTAGGTCAGGAAGCACAAAAAGATTTTTCTAGAAGCGTTTCAGGATCACTAAACACAATTTCTGATATTTTCTTTGTTGGAAATAACGTTATTTCAGGAACAGGAGTAACACAATTTAGTGGTGGTGGTTATGGAAAATCTGGTTTCCAATCTTTTTTTGGACGTGTTAACTACGATTTTGCTAATAAATATTTCCTTCAAGCTTCAGTTCGCAGAGATGGACAATCATCTTTAGCGCCTGAAACACGTTTTGGTGTTTTCCCTGGTTTTTCAGGAGGTTGGAGAATTTCTCAAGAAAAATTTTGGGATAAAAGTTCATTCTTAAGAAAATACTTAAGCGATGTTAAATTAAAAGCTTCTTATGCAATTGTAGGAAATGCGCTTGGAGGGTTCCCTTATCTGAGTACTTTCTCTGCGGCTAACTATGGTAATTTAAGTGGGTTGGCTCCAAATTTAATTGGTAATCGTTCTCTTCAATGGGAAAGAAGTAAGAAATACGACATTGGTGTAGATATTGCTATTTTGAGTGGAAGATTCAATTTTGGATTTGATTGGTTTTTGAATGATATCGATAATTTGGTATTGGCAGTTCCAACTCCTCCAACCGCAGGTATACCTGGTAACTCTATTTCTCAAAATATTGGTACACAAAGAAACAGAGGAACTGAAATCAGCCTTAGTGGTGAATTAGTTCGTAGCAAAGATTTCTCTTGGAATTTTAGCTTGAACCATACTAACCTAGACAATAAAATCACTTCTTTATATACAATTGGTGGAACTCCAGTAAATAGTATTCCAGGATCTTACAACACTATTAATGTAGGTAGTTCATTAAACGTATTATCTGGCTATCAGTATGCAGGTGTAAATACAGCTAATGGAAATCCAATGTATTTCAATGGAATTGGACAATTGGTTCAACACAATATTGCCAACGGTGCATATTATTTTGCAACTGGTAAGAATGACCCTACTTTAGGAACACAAACATCTTTAGGATTGAATGATAGGAAGTTCTTGGGATTAAGTTTACCAACCTATTTTGGCGGTATCTCAAACACATTTCGTTACAAGCAATTTAGCTTAGACGTTATGGTTAGATATTCTGGTGGTAATAAAGTAATGAATATTACTCGTCAAGAAGCATTGGTTAGTCAAAACTTTCATAATAATGGAGTAGAAATCTTAGATAGATGGACTACTCCTGGTCAGGTAACTAATGTGCCGCGCTTAGTACAAGGTCAAAGTAATAACATTAACCAAAATGGTTTAGCTATTTCTCGTTTTGTAGAATCTGGAGATTTTATCCGTTTACAGAATGTTTCTTTGAGCTATACCTATAATAGTAAGCGTTTAGCTGAACAAACCAATGGATACATTAAAAACCTACGTTTCTTCATGCAAGGTCAGAACATGGGCTTGTGGACTAAATATTCTGGTTTAGACCCTGAGAATGCTTCTCAGGCTGGACAGGATAATGCTGTTTCACCGCAATTGAGAACTGTATCATTTGGTGTAAATGTTGGGTTCTAATAAATTCTTAAACTGATTAATGACATTAAAATAATAACAATGAGATTCAATAATTTTTTTACAGCTACAGCAATTTCAGCATTAGTGCTTGTTGCTTCGAGTTGCCAGAAAGTGCTGGACGAAGGGCCTTATAATGCCTTTACAGATGAGAGTGTTTTCACTACTCCTGAAAGAGCACTATTGGCTTTAAATGGAGTTTACGATGCAGGCCAATCTGGCAGTACTACCTTAGCAGGACGTGGTTATCCTTTTGGTGCCGCTACTGTTGAGCAAGGAGATAACCGTGGAGAAGATATGGTTAATCTGGCTGCTTTCTATCAGATTACTTACCAAGGTACTTATAACCCAAATACGGCCAATAATCAGGCAATGTGGGATAATAACTACAACATGATCAATAAAGCCAATATTGCGATTGATGGTTTTAGAAAAGTCGGCTCTAGTGGAGTAATTTCTCCAACTTTAGCGTTACAATATGAAGCTGAATGTAGATTTCTTCGAGCACTAGGTCATCATGAATTATTGGTACATTATGCACGTCCATTTTTGGATGGTAATGGAACAGCAGCTGAAGGCGGAGTTCCTTATCGTGATTATGCTGTAACAGGTTCTGCAACTTTAGATAAGCTAAAAACTGAGCCAAGACCAACAGTTGCGGCTGGTTATGCAAAATTAATTACAGACTTAAATTTTGCTGAAACCAACTTGCCTATAACTCAACCATTGGGTGTAGTAAGAGCAACAAGAGCTGCTGCAATTGCTTTGAAGCAAAGAATTTATATGCACATGGGTCAATGGACACTTGCTAAAGCTGAAGGGGATAAATTAATTCCTGCAACAGTAACTCCACTTACTCCAAATAGCACAGTTGCTTTGATTGGCGGTCATAGACTAATGGCCACTCCTGGTGAACCATTTGGAATACCTGGAGGAAACAGTGTAACTGCAGAGAATATCTTCTCTGTTAAGAATGATGCTTTAGATAATGGATCTGTAAATGGTGCAATGGCGCAAATGTATGGATCTGCCGATTTAGGTGGTCGTGGATTGGTTTCAGTTTCTCCTATTATCTGGAACAGAGCTGAGTGGTTAGCAAACGACTTAAGAAGAACTCAAAATAATCGATTAGGTGGAACAGCAAATGGAACTTCTGCTGCAGGTTTGGCAATCATGACTACTAAATATACTGATTATATAAATAGAGGTGATAACTGTCCAATTATTCGTTTTGCGGAAGTATTGTTGAATCAAGCAGAAATCGAAGCCCGTTTAACTGTAGGTACTGTTTCTCAAAGAGCAGTAGATTTATTAAATATGGTAAGAAATCGCTCTAGTGTTGCTCCTGCAGCTACTCAATTTACTGTTACTAGTTTTGCAAATGATGTGGCAGAAGTTGGGGCAATTTTGCTTGAGCGTAGAATTGAATTCTTGTCTGAAGGACGCAGATGGCCAGATATCCACCGTACTGCAATGGATCCAATTGTTGCTTTAAGAGCTGCTGGTATTCCTGCTAAAGTGAATAATGGTACAACTGGAAGTGCTTTGTATGGCATTGGAGTGCCTGTTACATTAGGACAAGCAGCTATTCCATATAGCGATTTCCGTTTTATTTGGCCTATACCTAATGGTGAGGTTACACAGAATCCTGCTATCAAACAAAATCCTTTCTATTAATCTTGACATAAACAATAAAGCATGAAAAAAAATATTTTTAATAAACTAGGCTTATTCGGATTAATGCTTGGTGCAATGGCTTCTACCAGCTCTTGTAAAAAGGATTTACCTGCAGCTGAGGCAGATCCAAATACTCAGGCATTTGTTGCGGTGCACAATTTCGCCATTCGTGTTCCATCAAATATTACCGTTAACTTAAACAGTACCAATTTATTGGTTCTTGGAGCGCAATCTAGTATTGCATATAATGGAAGCCTTTCTGGTCCTTATGCTGGTGTGGCACCTGGAAGTACAACAGTAGCAGTTCGCACATTAACTGGTACTGCTGATTTAGCTGCTAGAACTGTAACAGTAGGTGCTGCAAGTGCAACATCATTTTTTGCATATGACACTTTGAGTCCAACCAATACTATTAAATTGTTGGCTTTAAATAATGATACAAAAGTTCCTGCTGCAGGTACTGCTAATGTTCGTATGTTGAATTTTGCACCCAATGTGCCAACTTCAACAATAACATTAACCAGAACCGCAGATGGATTTGGTGTTGCAGCTACGGGTACAACCACATTTTCTAATGTGAATTATGTTGGATCTGTTGCATCACCTAATGAAACTGCTTTATCAGCCTACACCAACATTCCATCAGGTACATACACTTTGGTTGTAACTGTTGCTGGAACTACTGTATTTTCTACAGCAGCATTTACTGTTAGAGATGGTAAATCTTATTCTTGGATGTTACGTGGCTTTGGAGCAGGACATCCTAATATTGGAACATTTACTTTAGGAGGAGCAACAATCTTGCATAACCCTTAGTAGATTTAGATAATTAGAATATTTCGAACCCGCCCCGATATTATCGGGGCGGGTTTTTTTATAATACATAATTAGATATTTTTCCATTTTTCGACAAACATTTTTAAGTTAAATATTGTTGAATAACAAATGTTATCTAAATTGCATAACTTAAAACTTAAAAACTGAATTATGAGAAAACTAGTCACAGTATTTCTGTGTATGGTATTGTCTGTTTTGCACCTAAACGCTCAAAATCGTACAATTACTGGAAAAGTTACAGACACAGACGGTAAGCCTGTTTCAGGCGCATCTGTACTTGTAAAAGGAACTAATAAAGGGGTGTCCGCAGATGAGCAGGGTGCTTTTTCAATCACTACTCCTGCTACTACAAAAACATTGATTATTTCTGGTATCGGCTTTGCGTCTAGAGAAGTAACGGTAGGAACCAACATTGTAATCAATGTTACGTTGGTATCTTCAGACAAAAATTTAGAAGAAATTGTAGTTACAGGTTATTCTACAAAAAAGAAATCAGAATTTACCGGAGCAACTTCAAGAGTTAGTTCTAAACAAATAGAACAAGTTCCTATTGCTTCTTTCGAACAAATTTTACAAGGTAGAGCTCCAGGGTTATACATTGCTTCAGGGTCTGGTCAACCAGGTGCATCAGCAAGAGTGAATATCCGTGGAGTTGGTTCTATCTCTGGTGGTAATTCACCATTATATGTATTGGATGGTATTCCAATTGAGGAAGGTGTGTTTAGAACTATGAACCCAAATGATTTTGAAAGTGTTGATGTATTGAAAGATGCAGCTGGCGCTGGTTTATATGGATCAAGAGGTGCAAATGGTGTGATTGTTATTACTTCAAAAAAAGGAAAACAGGGAAAAGTACAAATGGGATACCGTGGCTTAATGGGTATGTCTCAACCAATGGAACTTGCAAACCTCCAAATGATGAATGGTTTGCAAAGATTAGAATATGAAGAAAAAGTATTAGGACCTGCTATTTTATCTCCATCGGCTCTAACTGGAAATCCAGGTTGGGATTACAGTCCAAATAACCCTCGTTTCCAAACTTTGACTCCAGCTCAAAGATCTGCTGAAGCACTTTTATTGGATTCTGTTAAAAAAATCAATACTATTTGGCCAGATATCATGACTAGAAATTCAAAATTTAGACAACATGAATTAAATGCTTCTGGTGGTGCTAATAATTTAAGTTTTTATACTTCACTTTCTGTTTATAACCAAGAAGGTATTATACATCGTTCTAATTTGGACAGATATACTTTTAGAGCAAATATTGATTATAAAACAGAAAAATTAACTGTTTCAGTTCGCTCTGCTGCTGGTTGGAGTAGTCAAGCAAATATTGAATCTGAAGCAGGTGTTGCTTTGGCTAACCCAATTGCTGCTGCTTATTTGGAACTTCCTTATACGCGTTTTTTAAATGATGCTGGCTTGGTAGCTACTGGAACCGGAAGAACTGGAGCAAATGCCTATGATCGTTTATTTACAACAACAAGTACAATCAACCAATTTAAAGGAACTTTAGGTGTTACCATTATGTATAATATTTGGAATGGTATTTCTTTTAAAACCACCAATGGTATCGACTGGAGAAATAACAATACTAGCAGATTCATTAATCCTACCTCATTTGCTGGATCTTTGGTTGCTCAAGGAGCACAAGGTTCTTACAATGAGGGAAATGCTGAAAATTTACAATTGATTTCAACAACAGGTTTAGTTTATAACAAAGTGTTCAATGGTAAACACGCTGTTAACGCTTCACTTATGTATGAAGCTATTAGAAATAAATTTAGAAGCTTTAATGCTACAGGTTTTGGTATTAATGCACAATTACCAAATACGCCTGCAGGTATAACTCCTGGTTCTGCAACCAATAATTTGATTCCAGGAATAGGTGGTGGAAAAACCATTAATGGACTTTCTTCTGCTTTCTTAGTAGCAGATTATACTTACGATAAAAGGTTTACTTTCTCTGGAAGTTTAAGAAGAGATGTACCTTCTCAGGTTCCTTTGAAAAACAGGGAAAATATTTTTTGGTCTGCAGGTGCTTCATGGAATTTAATTGCTGAGAAGTTCATGGATAAGCAAACTATTTTCCAAGATGCCCGTTTAAGAGCTAGTTATGGAGAAACTGGAAATGTAAATGGATTCAGTTCAGACTTTGGATATATTTCTACTTATGGAAGTACCAGCTATGCTGGTGTTCCAGCAATTGTTCCTTCTTCTCCAGGTAATGAAGACTACAAAACAGAGAGTCAAGTACTTACTAACATTGGAGTTGATCTAACTTTTTGGGATAGAAGAGCAAGATTTACAGCTGATTACTTTATTAAAGATTCTAGAAACCTATTTGTAAATCAACCACTTTCTAGAACAACTGGCTTTGCTTCATTGGCAACCAATGCAGCTCAAGTAAGAAACTCTGGTTTAGATTTCTCTTTGAGCTTTGATGTTATCAGAAAGAAAGACCTTTTGGTAACCTTTGGAATTAATGGAGGTTTCTTGAAAAACAGGGTATTGAATCTTGGTGGCTTATCTGAAATTCCACAAGGTACTGGTATTATCAGAGTAGGGTATCCGCTTGGTTCACATTTTACTGTAGGTTGGTTGGGTGTTGATCCTCAATCTGGTAACCCAGTTTATCAGGATATTAATGGATTACCTACCAATGTTTATTCTGCTGCAAACAACAGAGCTGAGTTTGGAACATTTATTCCTTCTTTTACTGGTGGTGCAACATTAGATGTTACTTGGAAAAATTTCAATGTTTCTGCATTGTTATCTACTGCTCAGAATGTTCAACGTTTTAATAATGAATCTTTCTTCTATGAAACTACCAACTCAAATGTAGGATTTAATAAAAGAGTAGATTTATTAAATAGCTGGCAGAAACCAGGTGATATTACTAACTATCAACGTATTGGTACTGCTCGTCAATTCAGCAGTAGAGATGTACAAGATGCATCTTTCATTAGATTTAGAAATTTACAATTCGGATATAATTTCATCATTAAAAATGAGAAGATTGGAATCAGAAGCATCCGCTTCTGGGCACAAGGTCAGAACTTGTTTACTTGGACTAAATGGCAAGGATTTGATCCAGAAGAAAGCAACAATATTGCTACTTACGAATTTCCAAATCCAAGAACCTACACAATGGGTTTAGACATTAATTTCTAAAAAAATAATATTAATAGTATGAAAAATATACAAAAATTGTTTGCAGGTTTAGCGTTGACTTTGGTCTTCTCTTCTTGCGAAAAGCAATTAACAGATTTAAAACCCATTGACCAAATTCCTGCACAAGCAGCTATATCAACATTATCTGATGTGAATTTAGGAGTTAATGGAGTTTATGCTTCAATGAGCGGTAGAAATGCAGCAAACTTAAGCTCATTTATGACCGACGAAGCTAGATTAGGAACCGGCGCGGAATATCGCAATGTGGGTAATATTCTTTTCCAATGGATATTTGTAAGTGATAATGGAGATGTTGGTGCGGCTTGGCCTAATCTATACGCTGTTATAGACAGAGCCAATCGTATTTTAGAATTGATGGCTCCTGTTCCTACTCCAACTCCAGCTGATGTTGCTTTGAAAAATCAATATCGTGGTGAATTATTGGCTGCAAGAGCGTTTGCGCATTTAGAGTTGTTACGTTGGTATAGCATTACCAATGAATACAATCCAACCGCTTTGGGAATTGTAGTTCAGAAAGAATTCGTAAAAGCACCTGGATCATATAAACCAGCAAGAGTTGCTCAATCTGAAGCAATGACGCTGATTAATGCGGACTTAGCCGAAGCTAGAACACTAATTCCTTCAACTTTTGTGACTATTAGTAGATTAACTAGAAATGCCGTAATTGGTTTACAAGTAAGAGCTGCCTTACATACCAAAAACTGGCAAGGAGTTGTTGACAGAGCATCTGAAGTGGTAACTGCTCAGCCTATTGCCAATATATCCACTTATCCTTCTGTTTGGACTACAAGATCTTTACCTGAAAATCAGTCTACTGAAGTACTTTGGAAAATCAACGTACAACCTTCAAACTTAGGTTCTGCAATTGGTTCACTTTGGCAAGATGTTGGTACAGGAGCTGTTCAAGCTTCTCCTGCAGTAAAACTTACTAGCACTTTTGATCAAGTAAATGATATTCGCTTTTCTACTTTTTTCAGAACTTCACCAAGAAGTTTAATTGCAAAGTACGGTGCAGTGATAGGATCAAATGGAGAAAATTTTCAGTACGATGTGAAAATGATGAGAACTTCAGAATTATTATTAGCTCGTGCAGAAGCTTATGCAGAATTAAATCAGAGCGCTTTAGCTAATGCAGATCTTTCTTCACTTCGTTCAAATAGAATTACTGGTTATGTTCATACAGCATTAACTGGTGCTACTTTAATAAATGCTATTATGGATGAGCGTTACAAAGAGCTTTGCTATGAAGGGCATCGTTATTTTGACTTAAAGAGAAGAAGTTTGCCAATTAATAGAGATATTAATGATGCTGCTGGTCAAGTAGCTATTCAAAATTTATTGTCGAACAACTTTAGATTTATTTTGCCTATTCCACTTGCTGAAGCTCAAGCGAATACGAACATGCAACAAAATCCTGGGTACTAATTTAAGTTAACCATTGGGTAGTAATATCCATAATTTTAAATAATGATCATTATGAAAAAAATAATAGGCTTTTTTGCTGGAACTATTCTACTTGTATCTTGCGGAAAAGTAAATGATTTCACCAATGAATTCGGAACAGTCCTTGTTCTGAATTCATCGCCAAGTGCTGCAACCTCTACTTCAGCTATGAATGTATATATAGATACTTTAGTTAAAACAGCTGCAGCCGTGACTTACAGAAGTAACTCTGGGTACTTGGCGGCTTCTATTGGACCTAGAACCATCCAAACAAGACCAGCAATAAATGCTGCTATCAATTATGTTAATTTAACTAATCAACAAATTGATTTTAATAAAGCAACAACTTTAGTAGTATATGACACAACAACTGCAAGCAGTAATTCACTTCGTTCAGTAATGTTAACTGATGATTTATCTCTTCCAGCAACTGGACAGGTAAAAGTACGTTTCTTGCATCTTGCTAACAATGCACCTGCCGTTGATATCACCTTGTTAAGAACTAGCGCTGCTACACCTGATAGTGTTACCTTAACAAACAGAACTTTCATTGGTGCTACTCCAAATGCAGCTGCTTTGTCTGCATTTGCAGGCATTCCTAGTGGAACCTATTCAATTAGAGTTAAATTAGCAGGAACTCAAACTATTGCTTTAACTCCAGTTACTGCAAATTTATCTGCATTGAACGGTATTTATACTTTGTTTGCAGCAGGTACTGCTGTTGGTGCACCTTTAACTGCAAATGTTTTAAGACATTTTTAATTTATAGCGATTCATTTACTATAATAAATTTGATTTATTCCAAAAAAGTCCCGAAAATTTTCGGGACTTTTTTGTGTCTAATTTTTATTGTTGAAAACTTTCGTGTTAAAAGTAAATATTGCATTTGCTCCCAAAAGTTTGTTTTTCACCGATTTCTAGTCAAAGTATTCCTAAAAGCTATAAATTAGACACATTTTTTTACTACTATTTTAACTTTAGTTTTTAGATTCGCCACTCAAAACTAAAAATTAACTTATGAGGAAACTAGTCACAGTTCTCTTGTGTTTATTTTATGCTGTAATTCAATTGACAGCTCAAAATAAAACCATCACAGGAACAATTACAGACGCCGATGGCAAACCCGTTTCTGGAGCATCGGTTCAGGTAAAAGGAACCAAGCAAGGAGTTTCTGCAAATGATGCAGGATTTTTTTCAATCAGTGTTCCATCTACAGCAACTATATTAACCATATCTGGAGTTGGCCTTACTTCACAGGAAGTGAAAATAGGTTCAAATCCAGTTTTAAATGTAAGTATGGTAGCTTCTGATAAAGATCTAGATGAAGTAGTGGTAGTAGCTTATGGTACTGCTAAAAAATCAACTAATACTGGTTCACAAGGAAAAATTGGCGCAAAAGAAATCGCTACTAGACCTTTAACTAATATTACAACAGCTTTAGAAGGTGCCATTCCTGGAGTAATTACAGGATCTGCAAATGGTCAGCCTGGTTCTGCTAATACAATTCGTATTCGTGGATTTGGGTCTATTAATGCTACATCAGATCCCTTGATTGTTGTAGACGGTGTTCCTTATGTAGGCGGTACATCCAATATCAATCCAGATGATGTAGAAAGTATCACTGTTTTGAAAGATGCATCTGCTACTGCATTATATGGCTCAAGAGCTGCAAATGGAGTAATTGTTTATACAACTAAAAAAGGTAAGAAAGGAAGAAATAACATTTCGCTACGTTTATTACAAGGATTTACTTCTAGAGGTTTGGAAGAATACAATCGATTAGATGCTTTCCAGTATTATCCAATCATGTGGGAATCTTATCGTAACTCTTTGGTGTATCCAACAACAGGTACTGGTATTTCATTAGACTCTGCAAATAGAGTAGCTACTGGTTTAACTACTAGAACTAGTATTCAAGCTTTATTATCTTATAATCCTTTCAATGTTCCTAATAACACAATTGTTGGAACCAATGGTTTGTTGAATCCGAATGCTCAATTAATTTATGGTGATGATTTAGACTGGACCAAAGAATTGATCAATACTGGAAACAGAAAAGATTATTCTGTAAACTTCAGCGGAGGATCCGACAAGTCTGATTATTTTTTATCGTTAGGTTATTTGGATGATAAGGGATATACATTACGTTCTGATTTGCAAAGATATTCTGCAAGATTAAACGTGAATGTAAATCCTTTGCCTTGGTTAAAAACAGGATTGAACGTTTCTGGTAATTTCTCAACTTCAAATACTGCTGCTGATGGTGGAAGTACAAGCTTCGTTAATCCATTCTTCTACTCAAGAAATGTAGGGCCAATTTATCCTGTATATGCTCATAATATGACTACAGGTGCTTATTTATTGGATGGAACTGGAAATCGTTTCTGGGATTTGGGAAATATGGGTGGAGCACAAGGTGTTCCTAATAGACCAAGTGGTGGTTTTTCAGGTAGACATACTTTAGCAGAAACTTCTTTAAATGAGCAGAATTTTAGAAGATCAGTTATTAGTGCAAGAAACTATGTTGATATTACTTTTTTAAGAGATTTCAAATTCACTAATAATATTTCTATAGATTATCAAGGTCAATATGATGCATCTTACGAGAACACTTTAGTCGGAGATGGTGCACCAGCCGGCAGATCATCACGCGATTTTGGCTCAAATATGGGATTTGTATTAAGTCAACTATTGAACTATGGAAAAAAGTTTGGAGACCATAGAGTTGATGCTTTATTGGGCCATGAAAGTTTCAACCAAAGACTTGAAGCTTTGGGTGGTTTTAAACAAGGTCAATCTTTATCAGGAAATACGGAGTTAGGAAATTTCACAACCATTAACTCTTCTACTTCATCCTTAGATCGGTATACAATTGAGAGTTATTTCTCAAGAGTAAACTACGATTACAAAGGAAAATATTTTGTATCGGGTAGTATCCGTAGAGATGGTAACTCTCGTTTTGCAGAACAATCAAGATGGGGAACTTTCTGGTCTGTTGGTGGTGGATGGAATATTGATCGTGAAAATTTCATGAAAAATATTTCTTGGATCAACCAATTGAAATTAAGAAGTTCTTATGGTGTGGTTGGAGTTGCTGATGGAATTGGATTTTATGCATATCAAGGTTTATACAATTTTGCTAATAATGCAAATGAACCAGGAATTGTACAAAGTCAAACAGCTTTCTTAAATAGAGAACTTACATGGGAAACCAATAAACAATTTGATATTGCACTTGAGTTCTCTTTATTTAAAAATAGATTGAATGGAACGGTAGAATATTATAACCGTGTTTCCTCTGATTTATTATTTGCAGTGCCACAGCCATTATCGAGTGGTGCTTTAACTATTAATCAGAATACTGCAACCATGTTTAATAAAGGAATTGAAATTCAATTAACAGGTGATGTAGTTAAAAACAAAGACTTCAATTGGAATATGGGTATTAATTTATCTACAGTAATTAACCGCGTTACAAAAATGCCAGCAACTGTTCCAGAATTTGTTACAGGTACAAAAAAGTACGCTGTTGATCAGTCAATCTTTGATTATTGGTTGCGTTCTTATTATGGAGTTGATCCTACAGATGGAACAGCTCTATATAATGCTCAAAACACTGCAGCAAGTGCCACAAGAAGACTCATTACCAATAAAAATGGTGGAGTAGATACAGTAACTACTTCTATTTCTAATGCTAAGTTTGAATATCAAGGATCTACTATACCTGATTTCTATGGTAGTTTTACACAGTCATTCACTTATAAGCAATTCACTATTAGTGCATTGTTTACTTTCCAAGTTGGAGGTTTAACTTATGATGCCAACTATGCAGGTTTAATGTCTACTGGAACTTATGGAGGAGCTATTCATACAGACATGTTAACTAGATGGCAGAAGCCAGGAGATATCACCAATGTTCCTAGATTGGATGCAGGGAGAACTACAGATTTTAATGGAGCTTCATCAAGATGGTTAGTGGATGCGTCTTATTTAAATATTCGTACTATTAATTTGACGTATAGCTTACCAAAATCATTGACCAGTAAAATGAAAGTGAATAATGGCCAATTCTTTGTGAGCTTGGAAAATGCATTATTTACCTCTAAGCGAGTTGGTTTGAATAACCAACAAGCATTTTCAGGGGTAACTTCAAATGCCTATCCACCTTCACGTATTTTCACAGCTGGTATAACTTTAAATCTCTAAAATGATTAACATGAAAAAAAATATTTTATCATTAATTGTAATAGCAGCAATTACTTTTTCTTCTTGTCAGAAAGAGTTTTTGGATACATTTCCAACAACATCTGTTGCTGCTGCAGATGCTTTAGCAAGTACACAAAATGCCATTGCTGCATTGAATGGTATACATAGAGTGATGTATACTCAATATGATGCACAAGGGCAATCTGGTGAAGGTGCTTGTAATTTGTTCAGGGATTATTTAGGCGAAGACATTGTATTTCCATTAGCAAATGGCAGTACTGGGCATCTTACTTGGGTTCAATGGCAAAATCACAGAAATGTGAGTGCAGGTGATATGCGCTTTGTATATCGATTCTATTACAGATTGATTTCAAACGCCAATATCTTAATCAATGGCATTGATGCGGTACCAGGTTCTGCAACTGATAAAAGAATGATCAAAGGCCAATCGTTGGTTTATCGTGCATGGGCACACTTTCAATTGGTTCAGTTATGGGGTGAAAGATATAAAGTTGGTGGTAACAATACGCAGTTGGGTGTTCCATTGTTGTTAATTAATACTTTAGAAGGATTGCCAAGATCTACTGTTGAACAAGTATACACACAAGTAAATAAAGATTTGGATGAAGCTATTACTTTATTAACAGGGTATACTAGAACAGGAACAGCTGCAAAATCAAATTTTGACGTTAATGTTGCTCGTGGAATCAAAGCACGTGTTGCATTAGTTCAAGAAAACTGGGATCTAGCTGCAACCAATGCGATCGCCGCCAGAACTGGATATACTTTAATGACCAATGCAGATTATCTGAAAGGGTTTAATGATATTAATAACTCAGAATGGATCTGGGGTAGCCGTCAGATCAGCGATCACAATACATTCTTCTTCTCTTATTTTGCATACATTTCTTGTAATTTTAATTCGACAGTACTTAGAACACAACCTAGAGCAATAAATGCAAACTTATTCAATGCTTTACCAGCAACGGATATTCGTAAAAGTGTTTTTGATTTAACCGGTGCATCTGTACCAGTACCTCCAGGTGGAGCTAGAGTTCCTTATCAGAATAAAAAATTCTTAGCTTCTAGTGATGCTTTGAGTATTGGAGATGTTCCGTATATGCGTGTTGCTGAAATGCTTTTGATTGAAGCTGAAGCGAGAGCAAAGCAAGGACAAGCAGCTGCAGCTCAAACAGCTTTGTTTACATTAATGAGAAACAGAAATCCAATCTATGTACAAAGCACAAACACTGGCCAGGCTTTATTGGATGAAATTTATTTAAACAGAAGAGCTGAACTTTGGGGTGAAGGACATCGTTTTACAGATTTGAAGAGATTAAATTTACCAATGAACAGAGTAGGAATTCCAAATCATTTGATTGCATTAATTCAAGTACAAACAATTCCTGCTGGAGATATTCAATGGCAGTTCTTGTTCCCGCAAGATGAGATCAATCAGAATAAATTGATCGTTCAAAATCCACTTTAACTTTCATTCATATGAATAGTAATAAAAAAGTCCCGAAAATTTCGGGACTTTTTTATGTGATTAAGTGATTATTTATTTGAGCACTTCCGCCAACTTATTGGTTAAATCTGCTCCCCTTAAATCAGACGCAATGATTTTTCCTGTTGGATCTATTAATACATTAAATGGAATAGCATTAAATTGATATTCTTGAGTCAAAGGATGACTGTTCCAATCTGCTAAGATGCTTACATGGTTCCAGCTCAACTGATCTGCTTTTATTGCATCTAGCCAAGCAGTTTTATCTTCGTCCATAGATACTCCAAGGATCGTAAAATTTTTATTTTTAAATTGGTTGTAGGCGTTTACAACATTCGGGTTTTCTCTTCTACATGGTCCACACCAACTGGCCCAAAAATCTACTAGTACATATTTTCCTTTGAAACTGCTAAGTGAAACTTGCTTTCCATTTTGGTCAGGCAAAACAATAGCAGGCGCTAAAGTGTTAAGCAATGCATATGCTGCTGGCTCTGGCGCTTTTTGTTTTGCAGTGGTATTAAGTGCTAGTTTAATTTTTTGTAATCCTGAATGCTCTTTAAATTTTTCGGCAGATTCATTTACCAATACTTTTAGTTCATCAGTATTCAGTGTTCTAGAAGCCATGCCCAACGCATAATACCTTGCTGCAGGGCTATTACTTTCCTTTATGAAGTTGCGAATGGAAGTATTGATATTTTTTATTTGCGACTCTCTATCGGCTTTTGCAATAGACAACAAACTATCGTTTCCTGGATTTTTTTGAAGGGTATCTATTTTATTAAAAGTGTTATAAAGGGCAGAATCTTGTTTGCGATAATTTTCAAACAATTGATGCAAGCTTTCACTTGCTTTTGATCCAACAATTTTATAAGCTCGGTAATTATTTACATCCATCTCCACTTCAATTACATCATTGTCGTTTACAATTAAAACGTCTGGTCCATTTTCAACTACCAAACGGTATAGACCTTCTTCTCTAGCAATCCCTTTTAAAGAAAATTTCCCCTCTTTTTCTAATTTGCCCGAGTCTAATATAATGGGCTCCTGCCCACCATATGGCAACTCTTGTAAAAATATTTTTGAATTGGGTGCATTTTTAATGGTTCCTGTAACAGTAAAGCCACCGTATTTTTTTTGCTGACAAGCAGATATCAATACCAAAAAGCTTATCGTTAACAAATAATTTATTCTCATATCATTTATTTTAATTTTTCTTCTATTAATTGAGTAACCATTTTCGGATCGGCCTTTCCTTTGCTTTTCTTTTTTACTTCGCCTACAAATAATCCGATCAATCCTTTCTTGCCTTTTCGGTATTCTGTCACTTTATCTGGCATTGTGGCAATCACTTCATCAACCCACATTGAAAGTTCATTGGTATCGCTTACTTGAATAATTTGTAACTCTTCTGCTATACGCAATGGAGCATCATTGCTTAAGAATAATTGAGGTAATATTTTAGCCGCAGCTATAGAGAAATTCACCTTACCTTCTTCTACAATTTGAATTAATTCGGAAAAGCGTTGTGCATTTAAATGGAAATTTCCAAAGTCTTTTGATTGATCATTTAATAACTGGCGTAAAGGGCCAAGGATCCAGTTGGCAACTTGCTTGTATAGTTTTGTATGTGCTATTACCAATTGAAAATAATCAGTTGTTGCTTTGTCTTCCGTTAACTGAGCCGCGTCATAATTACTCAATCCATATTGTTGTTGATATTGTTTAAACAATTGTTCTGGTAATGCAGGCATAGCTGATTGAATATTGCTCAAATAATCATTCGTTAAAACAAATGCAGGTAAATCAGGGTCGGGGAAATACCGGTAATCGTTTGCTTCTTCCTTATCACGCATGGCAAAAGTGGTGTCGTTACCAGCATCAAAACTTCTGGTTTGTTGCTTTACAGTTCCTCCTTTCTCAACAATATCAATCATTCTATCAATTTCAAACTCAATGGCTTTTTTTACATTGCGAATAGAATTGAGATTTTTTACTTCTACTTTGGTACCCAACTTAGTTTCCCCTTTTAATCGAATGGAAACATTTGCATCACAACGCAAACTGCCTTCCTCCATGTTGCCATCACAGATGTTCAGCCACCTTACTAACTTTCTAATTTCGGTAACATATTGCCATGCTTCTTCTGAAGAAAAAATATCTGGCTCTGTAACAATTTCGATCAATGGAGTACCTGCTCTATTCAAATCGATGCATGTATAGTTTTCATCTATATCATGTATGCTTTTTCCTGCATCTTCTTCTAAATGAATTCTATTGAGTTGAATATATCTTTCTGTATCAGCAATTTTAATTTTTACTTTTCCGCCTTTGCATATTGGGGTAGTATGTTGTGAAATTTGATAACCTTTTGGCAGGTCGGGATAGAAATAATTTTTACGAGCAAAATAATTGGTTTGCACAATTTCACAATTACAGGCCATGCCCATTTTTACAGCAAATTCAATTGCTTTTTCATTCGTCTTGGGCAAAGTGCCCGGATGTCCCATGGTGATTGGGCTAATATGCGTATTTGGTTCAGCGCCAAATTGAATACTATCTCCACAAAACAGTTTACTATTAGTAGACAATTGTGCATGTACTTCTAAACCTATTACAGCTTCATATTTATTGCTACTACTCATGTTCTATTAATAGATCAATTGATCAGTTCTTGTATGGTGTCAATTACTTTTTGCAAATTGGAGGCATCTTGTCCACCTGCTGTTGCCAATGTCTTTTGTCCGCCGCCACCACCTTTAATTAATGGAGCTACCTGTTCTTTGATCATTTTTGGAGCTTCCAATCCTTTTACCGCTACAATGCTGTCTGATAATAAAATACTTACCGCTGCTTTGCCAGCTATGTTTGCACAAAGCACTACTAAATAATTTTCACCTAATCCAGTTTTTAAATCGAAAGACAATTTCTTTAAATGATCGGCATTACTCACATCTACAATCTTTCCAATAAAATAAGCTTCTTGATTATTGCTCAGTGGAAAAGGTACTCTTTCTCCTAATAAAGATTCCTTCAACACAGTCAATTGTTTAGCTTCTAAACTTTCAACTTTCTTTTCTAATTCTTGCTTCTCAGCGATTATTTTTTCAACTGCTTTTAAAGGGTCTTGCGTTTTCAATAAATTGGCTACTTCCTTCAAACCAGCAAATTGTTCATATAAATAGTTAAATGCCTTTCCGCCTGTTAAGGCTTCTATTCGCCTAACTCCGGCTGCTACTGCAGATTCTGCTGTTAATTTAAGTAATCCGATCATGCCTGTATGCATTACATGTGTTCCTCCACATAACTCTACGGAGTAATTGGGGTCTACAACAACCACTCTAACAGTATTGCCATATTTCTCTCCAAAAAGCGCCATCGCCCCTAATTTCAAAGCTTCTTCTTTTGGCATTTCTGTTATAACAACAGGAATATTTTCCCTTATTTTATCATTTACTATTTTTTCAATCTCGCGAATTTCCTGATCTGTTACTCTGGCAAAATGCGAGAAGTCAAAACGAAGATTTTCTTCATTCACCAAAGAACCTTTTTGAGCAACATGCGTTCCGAGTACTTTTCTTAATGCAGCATGTAATAAATGGGTAGCTGTGTGATTGTAACAAGTATACAATCTTTTCTCAACGTTAATTTTTGCCGTTAAATTTCCGGCGATCTCATTGGGCAATTCGTTAACGAAATGAACGATTAAATCGTTTTCTTTTTTGGTGTCAGTAACTTCAATAGTTACATCTCCAAATTCGAACCAACCTGTATCACCCACTTGACCTCCACTTTCTGCATAAAAAGGAGTCGTGTTTAAAACCAATTGATATTGTGATTTTCCTTTTGAGCTTATTTTTCTATACTTAGTTACTTTACTGCTAACCAAAATATCTTTATAGCCTACAAATCCTTCTCCCAGTTCATCAGAAACCAATACCCAATCTTCTGTATCTAATACTGAAGCGGCACGGCTACGATTTTTTTGTTGTTGCATTTCGGTATCAAAACCAGCTTCGTCAATGCTCAAATTATTCTCATTGGCAATTAACCTGGTTAAATCTGCAGGGAATCCAAATGTATCAAACAATTCAAATGCTGCTTTTCCGTCGACTACC
>JANOZT010000001.1:0-22512 GCA_031429515.1 Sphingobacteriia bacterium | reverse complement strand
TTTATAGAATATATTTTTGGTTGGAAGGGTATAGGCAAACTAACGGTTGATGCGTTGGAAAAATTAGATTATCCGGTGGTAATGGGTGCCGTACTTTTTTCGGCTTGTATTTTTATTGTTGTAAATATGTTGGCAGATGTGTTGTATAAAATTGTTGACCCTAGGATTAAATAAAAGTACATCTTCATAAAATATACCATCCAGTTTATTCCAAACTTATCCGAAAATTATCAAAGTATGCTCCCCTCTACATTCGCACTAAGGCTTATTTATTAGCTCCAAAAAACGACGTATAAAAATTCAATAACCGTTTATATACAAGGAGGATAATTTAGCTAAGAGCTAACTTTTGCCGTATAACTAGCTTTTTGTTTAATAAAAATGCATAAATCCATATAAAATAGTAGCACTTTTTTCTGCTCTAAAATCCCCTAAAATCAACTACTTTTGCATCCCGAAACTTCGGGACTTAAATTTGAGTGATAGTACATGAAGAACATTAGAAATTTTTGCATAATAGCCCATATCGACCACGGAAAAAGCACCTTGGCCGATAGGTTACTTGAACATACCTCAACCATTGGCAGCAGAGATATGAAGGCTCAAGTGTTGGATGATATGGATTTGGAGAGGGAAAAGGGAATTACCATTAAAAGTCATGCAATTCAAATTAACTATACCTATAAAGGCATTGTATACGTTTTAAACCTAATTGACACCCCAGGGCATGTAGATTTTAGTTATGAAGTAAGCCGTGCACTTGCAGCCTGTGAGGGAGCATTATTGTTGGTTGATGCTTCTCAAGGTATACAGGCCCAAACGATCAGTAACTTGTATTTGGCCATGGAGAATGATCTAGAAATTATTCCAGTGATCAATAAGATAGATATGGATGGGGCAAAAATTCCTGAAGTAACCGATCAAATTATTGATTTAATTGGCTGCAAGCAAGAAGATATATTGTTAGCAAGTGGAAAATCTGGTATTGGTATTGAAGAAATTCTGCAAGCGATCATTGAACGGATACCTGCACCAGAAGGTAGTGTTGATGCACCTTTACAAGCGCTGATTTTCGACAGTGTTTTCAATAGTTTCAGAGGGATTATTATTTATTACAGAATTCTAAATGGCACATTGAAAAAAGGCGATAAAATTCGCTTTGTGGCTTCTGGTCAAGATTACAATGCCGATGAAGTAGGGGTATTGAAATTGAATATGACGCCTAAGACTGAAGTAAAAGCAGGTGATGTTGGATACATTATCACAGGTATAAAAAATGCAAAAGAAGTAAAAGTAGGAGATACCATCACATTAGCGAATAATCCAGGTGAAATGATTCATGGATTTGAAGAAGTCAAGCCGATGGTATTTGCTGGAATATTTCCGGTGGAAACCGATCAATTTGAGGAATTGCGAGATTGTATGGATAAATTACAATTGAATGATGCTTCGCTCACTTTTGAATTGGAAACCTCACAAGCATTGGGTTTTGGATTCCGCTGCGGTTTCTTAGGATTGTTGCACATGGAAATTATCCAAGAAAGATTGGAAAGAGAATTCAATCAAACGGTAATTACTACTGTACCGAATGTAAGTTTCAATGCCTATACAACTAGAGGAGAAAAAATTCAAGTGAATAATCCGGTAGAAATGCCCGATCCTGTAAAGATTGACCGAATTGAAGAGCCATTCATTAAAGCACAGATCATTACTTTGCCTGATTATATCGGCAATATCATGACACTTTGTTTGGGCAAGCGTGGTATTTTGATCAACCAAAGTTATTTAACCCCTACAAGGGTTGAATTGATTTTTGAAATGCCGCTTACTGAGATTGTATTTGATTTCTACGATAAATTAAAAAGTTCTACAAGGGGATATGCTTCATTTGATTATTCGCCTATCGATAACAGAGACGCGGATATTGTAAAGATGGATATTTTATTGAATGCAGAAAAAGTAGATGCCTTAAGTGCATTAATTCATAGAAGCAGAGCGCAAGATTTTGGAAGAAGGTTGTGCGAAAAATTAAAAGAACTCTTACCAAAGCAACAGTTTCAAATATCCATTCAAGCAGCCATTGGTGCAAAAGTGATTGCTCGCGAAAATATTAGTGCTATGCGAAAAGATGTTACCGCAAAATGTTACGGTGGCGATATTAGCAGAAAGCGTAAATTATTGGAAAAACAAAAAGAAGGTAAGAAAAGAATGCGTCAAATTGGAAATGTAGAAATTCCACAAGAAGCATTTTTAGCAGTGTTGAAATTGGACTAATTTTCTATGTTTGGAATATAGATCCATTTACCCAATTCCCACCTGAATCCTTCGATAGTGCCATAAGGAACAAGGGTGTGTTTCTTGCTGACTTCTCCTGTTTCGCTTACTAGCTTTGCAAATACAATTCGATCAATTTCTGCATCATAATTGAGCTTTGCATTGGCTTCTTTCTTGAATTCCAAACAAAATCGATATGCAGGTTGCAGCGGTTTAATAGGGTCATTGGGGTAACTAAAATACCTGCCGCCGAATATGGGACGATTATTATTATCGAAGGTTAACACTTCTACCCATTTTTTGGTGCTTCTTGCGTCATTCTCATCGTAGCCAATTAAAGTATAATAATTTTTATTGTTGAATTTTTTAAGCACCATATTATAATACAATGCTCCAATCCAATTTTCATTGGTTCTAATAGAATCTACTGGCCTTTCTGTAAAGTCAGATCCGTCATAGAGAGGAATTAGTTTTAATGATCCGTCAGTTGTTTTTAATTGAATAGCCCCCTTGTATCTGTAATAAGTAAAATCTTTCATCAGCTGCCAAGTAATGATTCTAAAACTACTATCTGGAGCATATAATCGAGAAATAGTTTTCAATGAATCGAAAGCATAATTAAAAGAGTAAGGTGTTTTCAATGCTTGTACCAAGTTTTTAGTAAAAAAACTATCAGCCCTTAATCGGTCTGTAATTTCTTCTGCATTTACTATATTGAAGGCATATTTACTTAATGACTGTTCGGCTATTTGTAATGATTTTTTATTGGCACCTGTTTGAGCATTACTATTGGTGAAAATGAACAGTAATAATAAAATGGTAAATTGTATTCTCTTCATCTTTATTGAAAATGATATAATAGCAATTTACATGCTAAATGGAGGAATTGCAACAATCCTTAAAATTTTATCTTTTTCTTAAACTATAGCAGGCTTCAGCAAATGCAAATAAATCGGTAAATCTGCAATCGATCATTGGATCAGGAAAAGGTACTTCAGGGTGAGTAGTTGCAACAAAAACAGTTTTCATGCCTGCATTTCGGCCAAACTTCATATCGCTTATTCTATTTCCGACCATAATACTTTTAGACAAATTGATTTGTGGGAAATCTGCTTGAGCCTGAAAAGCCATGCCAGGTTGAGGTTTGCGATTAGGGGAATCGTCAGCTAGATCAGTGCAAAAATAGATTCGATCAATTTTCCCACCTGCATTTTCAAAAGCAGCTAACATTTTTTGATGAATTTCATTGAGATGCCCCAGCGTCATTAATCCTTTGCCAATTCCTTTTTGATTGGTAACAATAACAATGGTTGAAAAACACTGATTGAGCAATGGGATGGCTGCTATGGTGTTTTCGTAAAACTGAAATTCATTCCAATTGAGTATATAGTCTTCTTTTTTCTCATGATTCAATACTCCATCACGATCTAAAAATAAAGTCCAACTTGTATCTATAGTATTTAAGTTAAGCATACTAGTTAAAAATATCGGCTTCTACCAATTCACAAATAATATGGCCTAAAAGAATATGACTTTCCTGAATTCTTGGAGTGATATCGGAAGGCACATTCAATAAATAATCAGCAATGGATGCTAATTTTCCTCCGGTGCTTCCTGTAAAACCAACAGTAACAATGCCCTTTGATTTTGCTACTTCAAATGCTTTAACAATATTAGGAGAATTGCCTGATGTAGATAGTCCTATTAACACATCGCCTTTCTCCATAGTACCTTCTACTAAACGAGCATATATTTCATCATAACTATAATCATTCGCAACTGCGGTTAAGTAGGAGCTATTGCAATGAAGTGCGTCAGAAGGTAAGGCTCTTCTATTTTTATAAAATCTTCCTGAAAATTCAGCAGATAGATGTTGCGCATCTGCTGCACTGCCGCCATTTCCACAAAAAAGCACTTTATGTCCAGATTTAAAAGAGTGGCTAACAGCAACAACTATTTGGTCCACCATTTGCAATAATGCTTCATTATTCAAAATGGATTGCTTCACTTCAATGGATGCTTTTATGATTGCAGGTATAGACTTATTCATGGTCAATTCAAGGTTGTTTTGCAAGTGCGATAATAGTATTGGTTAAAACTTCCCAACTGTATTTTTCTTTGCTTTTGCGAAGATGATTTAAAAAATGCGCTTCACCTAATTCGTATAAGCGATCAATTCCTTGAGCAATACTAGCCGCATTTGGCTCAGTTACGATCCCTGATTTGTCTTCAAAAACCATTTCTGGTAAAGCTCCAACATTGGTAACTAAAATTGGTTTTTCAAAATGGTAGGCAAGGGGGGTAACGCCACTTTGAGTAGCATTCCGATAAGGTTGAATTACAAAGTCGCAGGCATTCAAATACCATTGAACTTCATTATCTGGTATGAAATGGGTAAAGGAATAAATATTTTTTTCAATTCCTAAAGACTGAATTAAATTGGTGTAATAGGAAGGGTCTTCATAAAACTCGCCAGCAATAATTAATTTGGGAATTATTTTTTGTGGATTTTGTTCATGCTCATATTGTAGCATCGACATGGCTTGTAATAATAAATCCAATCCCTTATATTTTCTAATGAATCCAAAAAACAATATGATGGGTTCGTCAATTGGCAGTCCTAATTTTTGCCGAGCTATTTTTTTATCAATTATTTGCCCAAAATGATCATATAAAGGATGTTGAACAGTGATCACTTTTTTATTGCTGAATAATTTTAGATCAGCTGCTACTTTTTTACTGAGAGTAATAAAAGCGTCAATGGGTTGAACAAAATATTGGGTAAGCGTTTTGTCCCCCAATCTTTTTTCATGCGGTATAATATTGTCTGCTATGCAAATGATTTTTGAAACCTTATTTTTTTTGACAATTCTTAATATTGTTCCTAAACAAGCTCCCATAAATGGCAACCAGTATCTTACTAAAACTATTGGTGCTTTTTTCGCACGAATTATCCTACCCACTTTGATCCAATTAAAGGGATTGATCGAATTGATGCTTATATGGATTTTTAAATCGCTGGGTGCTGGAAGTTCCGAATACTGTGATTTGCCTGGGAATAAAAAGGAAGGATATTGTAAAGAAAAAGTATAGATAGTTACTTTAAATCCATCTTCTTGAAAAGCTTTTGCCAATCTTTCATTGAATGAGGCAATACCACCACCTCTAAATGGCCAAGTAGTTCCGATTAGAATCAACTCTTTTTGCATGAGTTCAATTGAGAGGCTAGGAGATGCCTAATTTATCTTCAATTAGGTAAACATTTCTTTCCGATGCATTTCTGGCAATCAATTCTGCAATAAAACCTGTCAAGAACAATTGCATTCCAATCACCATGGTGGCTAAAGCAATGAAAAAGAAAGGCTTATTGGTTAAAGCTACTTCCGGGTCAATCACTTTGGCAATTATTAAATACAAACTTGATCCAAGACCAACTAAAAAAAACAATGTTCCATATAGTCCAAAAAACTGCATAGGCTTTTTCCCGAATTTGCCTAGAAACATGATGGTTCCTAAATCGAGAAAACCATTTACAAAACGAGATATCCCAAATTTGGTAGAGCCATATTTTCTAGGACGATGTTCCACCACTTTTTCTCCTATTTTTCTAAAGCCACTCCATTTAGCCAATATGGGAATATAGCGATGCATTTCTCCAAAAACTTCAATACTCTTTACCAGTTTTTTTTGATAAGCTTTTAACCCACAGTTGAAATCATTGAGCTGTATACCTGAACTCATTCTTGCAACTGAGTTAAACAATTTAGAAGGAATATTTTTAGTAAATGTGTTGTCGAATCTTTTTTTCTTCCAACCGCTCACCATATCATAGCCATCATTCATAATCATGCTATACAATGAAGGTATTTCATCAGGAGAGTCTTGCATGTCTGCATCCATGGTAATTACAACATCACCTTGGGCTACCCTAAAACCTTCATTTAATGCGGCTGATTTGCCATAATTCCGTTGAAATTTAATTCCTTTTATAGAATTGTTTTTTTCACCAATTTCTTGAATAACATTCCAGCTATTATCGGTACTTCCATCATCAATCAAAATCACTTCATATGAAAGACCTTGCTTTTCTACAACTGATTTAATCCATGCACATAGCTCTGGCAAAGATTCTTCTTCATTTAATAGTGGTATAACGATAGATAAATTCATTCCAGATTATTGATCTTCAAATTTTACTTCTTTTCTAATTACCAAAGAAATCAACATGGCTTTACAAAAATCCCAGATCAAACCTAATCCTGTTCCCAGTAATATTTTTCCTATTCCAGTTTCTTGCATACTAGCAGAAGAGTTTTTCATTGTTTTTTCAATATCTTCTTCTTTAGCACCCATTTTTTCCATGAATGCCCTCGTTTTTTCTAAGGCAACCTGACCAGATTTTACAGTCAATTCTTTATCAATTATATTATATAAAAGATAAGTGGACACTGCAATTATAACTGCAGCAATTACATAAGCCATGAAACTGAATTTTAACGATTCGGCAAAGCTTAAAAATCCTTCGTTTTGTTTTCTTAATTGGAATCCGCCCAACAAAATAATAATAATCATGTAAGGAATAAAAGCGGCATAAAACTGAACAGTAGTGAATGCTTGAAGGCCTGCTGCCCAACTTCCGAACATAACTAAAACCGCAGTAAGTCCGCAAATTAAACCATACTTTGTTCCCTCGTTAATGATATTGATTTTCATAATTAATATTTAATTCGAATAATATTTTCCTTTATTAATTGTACCAACTATTTTCCCTTTTAAAGTTCGGTCTATAAAGGCACTATTTGAAGACTTACTCTTGAAATTACTTTTACTTAAACTGTTATTTTCATTTCTATTATATATTGTCAGTTCGGCAACAGCACCTTCTTCGATATGAGTAGTGGGAAGTTGAAAAATATTACGGGCATTGAGGGAGAATAATTCAATGATTCTATCATTGGATAATTCTTCTAAAAGATGATTCACTACCAAAAATGAAGTTTCAAGACCAATCATACCAAAAGCTGCAGCATCAAATTCACAGGTTTTATGATCCCAATCTTGTGGTAAATGATGCGAAGCAATACAATCGACAGTGCCATCTACAATTGCGTCCCTTAAAGCTAGCATATCTGATTTGGTTCTTAAAGGAGGATTTACTTTTAAGAAAGTGTCGTAAGTCTGCAGGTCTTCATCGCAGAAAAACAAATGGTAAGGTGTAACACTGCAACTCACCGAAAGGCCTTCTTTTTTTGCATCCCTAATTAAATTCAATGATTTAGCAGTGGAAACACCTGTAAAATGAATTTTAGATCCAGTATATCTAACTAAGTCAATATCTCTTTTAAGGATACTTTCTTCGGAAATTGCTGGAATGCCCGGTAATCCTAAACGAGTTGAAATGATTCCTTCGTTCATTAAACCAGCTGCACCAATACTTTTGTCGATAGGTACCTGTATGAGTACTCCATTGAATGCTTTTACATATTGAAGTGCTTTGATAAACAATCCAGATGATTGAACTGGATTTATGCCGTCTGAAAATGCAATTGCGCCGCTGTTTCGCATATCATACATTTCGGCCAATTCCTTTCCATCGGTTTTTTGAGTAATAGCCCCAATAGGGTGTATATATATTGGAAGATGATTTGCTTGTTTAGACGTGTATTCAACCATCGATTTATTATCAATAACTGGTTTTGTATTTGGTAAAGTAAATACTCTAGTGAATCCACCTGCAGCTGCAGCCGCAGCTCCTGTTTCAATAGTTTCTTTAAATTCATAACCAGGGTCACAAAAATGGGCGAAAGTGTCAACCCAGCCTGGTGAAACGCATAAATGGTCTCCTTCAATAACTATTGCTGCTTTATTAGTTAAATCGGCTCCAATTTTAGAGATGGTATTGTTTTCTATGAGTAGATCAAATATTTTACCGTTAAAGGTGGAATTGGTGTCGGTAATTTTTACCTGCTTCAATAGAATGTTCATGCAGTGGTTGAAAATTTGATGCAATATAGCCTGAAAATTTCTTATCGCCCTATATTTACTGCCCATTTACTTAAATGGATTTAAAACTTTTTTGTTCACGATTTTTCAACATCTCTAATCCTTCATTGAATTATTTAAAATAATTGAGTAATATTATCTTTCAATCAAAACTTATTTTAAATGAAAAAAATGTCATTCTTATTGATGGCCGTACTAGTGAGCTCATTAGTATTTACAAGCTGTAATGGTGGAGAAGAAAAAGCTGCAACAACTGATACACCTGCTGTAAAAACCGATTCAGTTATGCCTGCTCCTGCAACCGATACTGTAAAAATGATCGATACTGCAGCCGGTAAGCCAATTGTACCTCCAGCCAATTAGTTTCTTTAAAGTAATTAAGATTGTAGGCTAGCCTTTACAGTATTTATTGATTTTTCAATAAATTATTGTAGAGGCTTTTTAAATTTTATTTTATTTGTTTTGATCACCAATTCCTGGTCTTCTGTTATTATATGTTTGATAGTTAAGCGTTGAATCAACCAATTTTCTATGCGGTGATGTGTTGGAATAAGCAATGCAGCAATTGAAACAAAAATGATTATTTCATAAATAGGGGTATGGTTTGTAAATTCTACAACAATCGGATGTAGTAATAGTGTTAGGTATTCAAAAAATAATAGTAAAGAAATGATGCCTAAAAGCTTGATTGCTTTTACATGAACCTTTCTCTTACTTAATAGTAGGGTTAATAAGAAAAAAACAGGAATAAAAATACCAATAATTAGTAATTGTAATTGTTGAGATCTTTCTGCTTCTTCTTTTTTCTTTTTTTCTACTAACTCGGCTTGTCTAATTTCTTCATTAAATGACTGAAGCTGAAAAGCTTTTATTTTATCGGAACTGTTTATCGAATCTTTTATATCAGTCATTTTTTCATTGTAATAAAGTGCAGAGTCATATCTATTATTTGATTTATAGTACTTTGATAAAAACTCAACTGCATCTTTAATTCTATAAGTGAAGCCTGCTTTGGTAGCTGTCTTAAGACTAATATGAGCATAAAGCAAAGAAGAGTCCAATTGTTTTTTTTCTAAATATGCTTTTGAAAGATTTTGTGCACTCTCGCAAAAAAGATCAGCATCATTTGCTTCAAGCAATTTAGATAATGCATTTTGGTACATGCTAATACCTAGGGAAATATTTTTTTCTTTGATATAACAATTGCCCAAGCCAATATAGGAAGCTCCTATAAAGTATGGATTATTGAGTTTTAATGCTAGATTAAAGGCCTTTTTATAATAATAAAATGCGGAATCATTTTTATTTAAACGATCATATATATCCCCTAAGTTCTGAAAACTATTATATTCTATTTTAGCAATTTTATTGGTTTTAATAATAGAATCTGATTTTAAATAATAGGGTAAAGCTTTTGTATATTCCTTTTGCTGTGTGTATAGAATACCTATGTTCATTAAAACGTTGGCTAAACGAGGAGGATTATTTATCTTTTCTAATATGGTCAATTGTGTTAAAAAAATTTCCATTGCTTTGTTGTAATTGCCAATATTATTATAGGCATTTGCCATAAATGAAAATGATTTTAATTGTCCATCGGTATACTTCAATTTTGCAGCAAGTTCATTGGCCTCTTTTGCGGTAATAAGTCCCTTTGCTGGCAAAAACAAATTATAAGCATTTGCTAACTCGTTTAAGGTTTTAACCCGATTAGTGTCTTTTTTTGAATTAACAAGGTCATTTAACAGACTATCTACCTGATTACCTTGGGCATTGCACAAAGTTGCAAAAAGAATAAATATTAATAAAAAATGGCCTTTTTTCATTCGATTTGTATAATAAATGAAACTAATCCAAAAATCAAAATAAATTGAAGTTTAGCCAATAAACAATTTATTTAATGCTAAACATCTATTTACTTATACCTATTAGTATCTGTTAGGCAACAAAATACACTAACAAATTATCTATCTTTACAATATATTCGAATAATGAAGCGCATAAAGTGGTTATTACTATTTATTAATTTCTTTGTTTTTGGGCATTTACATTCCCAAACAACTCCGCTTTCTTTAAGAACAAGTTTAGGATTAGCTACTTATTATGGCGATCTTACCGAAAAAGTTAAATTTTTTAATCAATCGTCCCCCAGTATTTCAATCGGATTAAATTATGACATTACGGAGCAACTAACTGGGAAATTGGATTTTTCATTAATGAAATTAAAAGCGGATGATCGGTTGAATACCCGCCAAGACCTTTTAAATCGGAATTTAAACTTCACCACTTCTTTATGGGAAATTCTAATAGGAGCTGAATATGATTTTCTAAATATGGTCAGTGAAGAGTATATACTAACACCTTATTTAGGGATGGGTTTTGGAATATTTCATTTTAATCCTTGGACTTACGATAGAACCGGAGTTAAACGGTTTTTAAGAGAATATGGCACGGAGGGTCAAGGTTTACCTTCTTACTCAGAGCGGAAAGTGTATAATAAAATTTCATTTATTATTCCAATCAATTTTGGAATTAAATATGCAATCAACGAGAATGTGAAATTTGTTTTTGATGTTAGTTTCAGGAAAACATTTACAGATTATCTAGACGATGTTGGAAATACCTATCCTGATAAAAGTATTATTTTAAATGAAGCTATAGATCCAAATACTACAATTGGACTGACTTATAGAGGCGATGAGGTTTCTAGCAACCCCTATCCCAGCACCAGTCTTGTTAGAGGAGGATATACCAAGGATTTTTATTATACAACTTCAATAGGTTTAATTATTAAATTGAACAATATTAGCATTGGCGGTGGCGGTGGAGCTGGAGGATCAAGTAAAAGAACTGGTAGAGTGGGATCGAGAAGTTCCCGTTTAAAATCGCCCGGCAGGGTTTTTTAAGCAATAAAAATCCCAGCTAAAAATTAGCCAGGACCTGTTTAATTATTCTATTATTTTAATCGATTGATCGTTTCGATTTAGAATCTTTCCAATTTTGAAAAGAAAAAGTCTGCCTCAATAATAGCGTTTTCATCGCTATCACTTCCATGAACTGCATTTTCACCAATAGATGCTGCAAATATTTTGCGAATAGTGCCTTCTTCAGCTTGTGCAGGATTAGTAGCACCAATTAAGGTTCTGAAATCTGCTACAGCATTGTCTTTTTCTAAAACTGCTGCTACAATGGGTCCGCTGATCATAAAATCCACTAATTCTTGGAAAAATGGTCTAGCTCTATGAATGTCGTAAAATAATCCAGCTTGTTCTTCTGTTAATTTTATCCATTTCATTGCTTTGATGGAAAATCCAGCTTTTACAATCTGGTCTAAAATAGCTCCAGTATGCCCTTTTCCAGTAGCATCGGGCTTAATCATGGTGAATGTTTGATTACTCATATTATTAAATTTCGCGGCAAAAGTAAGGAATAGCAAGGGTTTGATATACCTATAGCTCATTAATTTTAACAATTAATAGTAAAATGTTTTGATTTACTAGTTTAGATACTGCAATTTTACCGCCATTGTATGCAAAATATTGAGGCTTTTTATCCATTATTGTCTTCCCCACAACGTGTAGTCATTACAACACATCAAAAACCTGATGGGGATGCTATGGGCTCTTCTTTGGGCCTTTTTCACTTTTTGAAAGGGCTGAATCATGAAGTAACGGTTATTTCTCCCACCAACTGGGCTGATTTTTTAAATTGGATGCCAGGTACTCAAGGGGTTATTAATTTTGAAATGCATAAAGAGAAGGCGCTGAAAATTTTGGAAGATGCCACTGTCTTATTTTGTTTGGATTTCAATATTTTTCATAGAACCAAACATTTGGCACCTTATTTAGCCAATGCTAAAGCAATTAACGTGTTGATTGATCATCACCAACAACCAGATAGCCCATCTTTCGATTATGGAGTTAGTGATACTGCGAAAAGTTCTACTTGCGAAATGATCTATGATTTTATTGTTGGATCAGGTAATGATAATGCACTGAATCAAGTAATTGCAACCTGCCTGTACACAGGGGTAATGACCGATACTGGTTCGTTCAGATTTCCTTCTACAACTGCATCTGTTCATAGGATGGTGGCTCGATTAAAAGAAGCTGGATTGGATCATTCAGAAGTACACAATCATATTTATGATAACTTTTTAGAAAATCGACTTCGATTCATCGGATTTGCATTAATGAATAGAATGGAAGTATTGTATGAGTATAATACGGCTTTGATGTATATTACACGGCAAGATTTGAATAAATATGGCATCAAAACAGGAGATTCAGAAGGGTTAGTGAATTATTTATTGACCATAAAAGGCATAAAATTCGGAGCTATTGTAATTGATAGAGACGAAGAAAGAAAATGGAGTTTTAGAAGTAAAGGCGGATTTGATGTAAATCAATTTGCAAGAAATCATTTTGAAGGAGGAGGACATGCAAATGCATCAGGAGGAAGAAGTAGCGAATCTGTTGATGAAACTGTTGCACATTTCAAAGAAGTAATTAAATCGTATAAAAATCAACTACAATAAATAAAAAATGAGGAGAATCACTTTCACGCTCTTGGCAGCGCTTGTATTGCTTGCAAGTTGTAATCAATATGAAAAAACACCTACAGGTCTTGCTTATAAAATCAGCAAAGGCAACAGTAAAGATTTACTAAAACAAGGTCAGTTCGTTAAAATGCATGTGGAGTATAAGCTTCCTGCAAAAGATTCTTTGTTAAGTAGTTCTTTCGGAAGAATCCCAGTGTATTTCATGGTAGATACTTCGCGTATGTCTAAACATAGTTTCATTGAGATCATTACCAAAATTGCACCAGGTGATAAAGTAGATTTTGTAATGAATGTAGATAGCCTGAAAAAATTAGGCATGTTAGAGTACAACAATATTTTTCATCAGAAAGATTTGATCAATGGTAAAGTAGAAGTAATTAAAACTTTTACTACTCAGGAGTTAATGATGGCCGATTATCAAAAAGAAATGGATATTGAAAAAGCCAGAGAAACCAAAGAATTAAAAGATTTTATCGCTAAAAAAGGTGCGAAAGCTACTGAAACTCCTTCTGGAGCGTTTGCTGAAGTTACCAAACAAGGCGATGTAAATGCAATGGCTGATTCTGGAAAACAAGTATCTGTTATGTATAGAGGAACATTTACCAATGGCAAGAAATTTGATGGCAATATGGATCAAGATTCACCTAACAAACAACCATTGACTTTTGTAGTAGGAACGGGTGGTGTTATTAAAGGAATGGATGAAGCAATGCGCTTTTTTGGAAAAGGAGGTACTGGTAAATTATATGTGCCAGCTTTATTAGGTTATGGACCAAATGGTAGTGCACCTGTAATTCCTCCTTATGCAACTTTGGTTTTTGATATTGAGGTATTGGATGTAACTATTCCAGCGCCAAAGCCTGCTCAACCTGTTATGCCAGGAGCACCGCAACAGCAGCAGAATTAAGAATTAAGAGAGAAGAATTAAGAGAGAAGAATTAAGAAAGAAGAATTATTAAGATTTTGAGTTATTGGTTATTGAGTTTTCAATACTAATAACTCAATTTCTTTTTGGGCCTAATAGCTGAGTTAATTGAATTGCTTGGACAGCTTCTTTTACATCATGTACCCTTAGAATATTGGCCCCTTTTAAAAGACCTACTGTATTCAGTACAGTAGTTCCATTTAATGATTGATCAGCTTCAATTTGCAAGGTTTTATAAATCATCGATTTCCTTGACACACCAAATAAGATTGGTGCATCGAAAATGGACAAACATTCTAATTCATTCATGAGTTTAAAATTATCTTCCACTTTTTTCCCAAAACCAAATCCTGGATCTATCAAAACATCTACAATTCCTGCATTTTTGCAAGTATGCAATCTTTCTATAAAATATTGAATGATTGATTCAGTAATATTATTATAGGGTATTTTTTCGTGCATTTTTTTGATTTCACTCGAACAATGCATACAGATATAGGGTACTTTCAAAGATGCTACTGTAGAGAGCATTTCTTCAAAGAATTGACCACCACTGATATCATTAACTATAGAAGCACCTGCATTTACTGCTGCTTTCACCACTTCTGGATGAAAACTATCAATCGAAATTAATAGTGACGGAAATCGCTGGTGAATGGCTTCTATAACAGGCAAGACCCGATCAATTTCTTCCGATGGGTTGATCAGATCAGCTCCAGGTCTGGTACTTTGACCGCCAATGTCTACAATAGTAGCGCCTTCATTGATCATTTTGGCCGCTAATTCAACAGCAGCATACGAATTAGCTGTTCTACTTTTTTCATAAAAGGAGTCAGGGGTAGTATTGATAATGCCCATTACTTGTGGTTCATCAATTATCCATAAACTTCCTTTGCAGTTAAGTGTAAACATTTGCTCGATTCAGTTAAATTGCACCTGATTCAAAGATATTGTCAAAAGCCAATAAAACCATTATTAATAATGTCGGATACCAATAAGCAGTATGATCAAGTTGTAGCCAATTCTTACGATATTTTTATCAAGAAGACCAAGGATTATGGAACAGCTTGGAGAGTTTTAAGAACCATTTCGGTCGTAGATCAAATTTTTATTAAAGCATTGCGTATTAGAACCATTCAAGATTTAAAAACCCAGAAAGTGGGGGATGATATCGCATCAGAATTCAAAGGAATATTGAATTATGCAGTAATTGGTTTGATTCAATTGGAAATGAATAATGCAACAGTTGAAGAAATGGAAGTTGAAGCAACGGCATCAAAATATGCGCAAAGCGCAAAACTAGCAAAAGATACCATGCTTTCTAAAAATCATGATTATGGGGAGGCTTGGAGGGAAATGAGTCAGGAGAGTTTTGCAGATTTAATTTTGGTGAAATTGTTGCGCATTAAACAGATTCTGCAAAATGATGGAAAAACATTGATCAGTGAAGGAATAGACGCTAATTATGTAGACATTATCAACTATGCAGCATTTGCGTTGATCTTAATTGATGAAGGAAAACATTTTTCATGAAGAAAGTACTTTGGTTGATTCGTTGGATAGTTGGGTTATTATTCATTTTTTCAGGATTGATAAAAGTGAATGATCCAATGGGATTGAGCTATAAAATGCAAGAGTTTTTTGAAGTGCTCAATCTGCATTTTTTAAACAATTATGCACTGGCCTTTTCACTTGGCATGAATGTATTTGAAGTGCTGGCAGGGGTAGCAGTAATTATTGGATGGAGGATGAAATTATTCAGTTGGTTATTGCTTTTACTGATTGTCTTCTTTACTTTCCTTACTGGCTTTGCTTTATTTTCTGGAAAAATTAAAACATGCGGATGCTTTGGAGATTGCATTCCATTAACTGCGGCACAGTCATTTGGTAAAGACCTGATATTATTTTTGCTCATCTTCATTTTGGTGATAACACATAAAAAAATCACTCCTTCTTTAAAGCCTTTTTATTCTGTTTCTATTTTAGTGATCGCTATTGGATTAGCTAGTTTTCTGCAATGGTATGTGTTGCAGTATCTTCCTTTTGTGGATTGCTTGCCTTTTAAAAAAGGAAAAAATATTATTGCACAAATGAAAATGCCTGAAGGTGCAACGTTGGATAGTTTCTCCATTCAATTTATTTATCAAAAAAATGGGAAGCAATTGCAGTTTGATCAGGAACATTTTCCTGCAGACTTTGATTCCACCTATTTATACATCAATCGAAAAGATCAATTAGTAAAGTCTGGTAATGGGTTAAAGCCGGCTATTGTAGATTTTTCTTTATTGACTTTAAATCAGACAGATACTACAGAAGCAATTTTTCAACAACCAGGAGAATACCTGTTGGTTTTTATTCAAGATGCAGTTGATATCGACAAATGGCAAAATAAATTGAAGAAGATATTGACTGGACTTGAAAAAAAATCAATGCCAGTTTATATTGTTTCGGCAGAAGCCTCAAAAATAAAAGAAGCATTTCCCGCTTATTCAGTATTGAGCTGCGATGCTACTGTTATTAAAACAGCTGCTAGGGTAAAGCCGACTTTTTACTTAATGAAAGGCGCCACGATCATGGATAAACGCAGTTATCTTGATGCAGAACTAATGTTCAATTAAGAAAGAAGAATTAAGAATTAAGAGATAAAAGATAAAAGATAAGAGATAAAAGATATAAGACAGAGGTGAAAATAACTAAGAGTGTTATTGAATAATAACTTCAGTTATTACTTCTTCTCCAAAAAGTTCATTTACTCGGGCAATGATCTGTGGTTTCTGAAATTGGAGTTCATTTTTTAATGGGCCAATATTGGTATGAATGAATAATTTTTTATTGATGATCTGCACTTTCTCTGTGTATTTAGCAATAGTTTTGCCCATTAATTTGCCCCATACTTCTTCTATCTGAACAGCTCGTATTCCGTTCTTTAAATTACTCTTTCGAATAAATCCTTTTAAAGCATCACCAATATGCATTTCGGCCATAATGTAAAGTTAGTGCTATTTTATAATTCAATCAGTTGAAAAGACTTTCCGGTTTGTGTTAATTGCTTTTGTAGCCTATCTACATGGGTATCAGTAATAAAGACTTGACCATAATGGTCGCTGCATACTCGTTCTAATAATTGATACATCCTTTTTTCATCGAGTTTTTCAAATACATCATCGAGTAATAAAATAGGAGCGAACCCAATTTTTTTAGAGAGAAAATCCCATTCTGCTAATTTTAAAGCGAATAATAAACTCTTGCGTTGGCCCTGTGAAGCTTCCGATTTAAATGCATATTGGTTAAGTTGAATACTCAATTCGTCTTTGTGTATACCCTTTGTAGTTCTTTGAAGAATGATGTCTTTATGGTAACTATTTTTAAGTAATGTTTCAAAAGAATTTTCAGACAATTCACTTAAGTATTCCAAATTAAGCTCGTCAGATTTACCAGCTATTGCAGTGTATAGACTGATGACTGAAGGAATAAATTCTTTCAAAAAAACAGTTCTGCAATTAAAAATATAATTACCTGCTTTGATCAACTGATTATTGAATATTTCTAATAATGCCTGATCAATGGTATTTGTTTCTGATTGTTTGAATAAACTATTTCTTTGCTGCAATACTTTTGTGTAATCCATTAATTGATACAAATAATCCCGATCTATCTGTGATAAAATGGTGTCAATCATTTTTCTTCTCCCTTCGCCACTTCCACTAATTAATTCTACATCATCAGGTGCGATCATCACGCAGGGAAATTTTCCTACATGGTCAGACATTTTTTTGATTAGCTCATTATTTACTGTTAATTCTTTTCTGTTGTTCTCTCTTAAAATACAAGTGATATTGATCGCTTCTTTTTGCAATAAATAATTACCCGTCAAACGCATTCCCAATTGGCTATGTTGAACATTTTGGGTATCGGTTCTCGAAAAATAGCTTTTAGAAAATCCTAAATAATAAATGGCATCCAATAAATTGGTTTTCCCAACTCCATTCAATCCTCCAATACAAACTATTCTTTCATAGAATTCCCATTTTTGATGAGGGTAATTCCTGAATTGTATCAGTTCAAGTTCTTTAATTTGGAGCATGGTTCGCAAAGTAATAAAGAACCACGTGAATAAATTGGCTGATTTGAAAGAAAGCCATTATTTTTAATAAAATTTATCGAGTGAAGACCATTCTTTCTGAACAGCAAATAGCACTTACCGTAAAGCGGCTTGCTCACCAGATTGTGGAGAATAATCAAGGCTTAATAGACACGGTTATAATTGGATTACAACCAAGAGGCGTCTTTTTAAGCGATAGAATTGTGGAAGAATTGAAGCAGATCATTCCTGCTTTGCCAATTAAATACGGAAAATTGGATATTACTTTTTACAGAGATGATGTTAGAAAAGCACTCCATATAGCCAATGCAACAGAAATCCCCTTTAGTATTGAAGGGAAAAAAGTGGTATTGATCGATGATGTGTTGTATACTGGTAGAACGATCAGGGCAGCATTGGATGCTTTATTGGATTTTGGGAGACCCTCAAAAGTTTCACTTTGTGTTTTAATAGATAGAAGGTTCAGTAGAGAATTACCGATTCAGCCCGATTTTTCGGGAAAAGCAATTGATACAATTGTTTCTGATAAGGTAAAAGTAAACTGGGCGGAAACGGCTGAAAAAGACGAAGTGGTTATTGTATAAAATTTATTGATTAGCTTTGATTTTTAATGAAACTATCTACCAAACACTTACTTGGTATTAAGGATCTCTCTAAGGAGGACATTAATCTCATTTTATCCACTGCCGAACAATTCAAAGAAGTATTACAAAGACCTGTAAAAAAAGTACCATCTCTTAGAGATATTACTATTGTGAATTTGTTCTATGAGAATTCTACCAGAACCCGAATGTCATTTGAATTGGCCGAAAAACGACTTTCTGCCGATGTACTCAATTTTGCTGCAAGCAATTCATCTGCAGCAAAAGGTGAAACTTTACTCGATACAGTAAATAATATTTTGAGCATGAAAGTGGATATGGTAGTGATGAGGCATAGTGCTTCTGGAGCTCCTCATTTTCTAGCCAAACATATCCCTGCTGCTATTGTAAACGCTGGAGATGGAATTAACGAACATCCTACACAAGCTTTGCTCGACGCATTTTCAATGAAAGAAAAATTAGGTAGGATTGAAGGCCTCAAAGTGGCTATTATTGGAGACATCATGCACAGCAGGGTTGCATTGAGCAATTTATATTTATTGAAGAAAATGGGGGCAGAAGTAATGGTAGTTGGCCCACCAACTTTAATACCTACTTATATCGGAGAAGCATTAGGGGTAAGAGTTACCTATAACCTTCAAGAAGCATTGAAATGGTGTGATGTGGCCAATGTTTTAAGAATACAATTAGAACGACAGAACCAGCCTTTGTTTTCGTCTTTAAGAGAATATAATCTGGCATATGGCATAAAACGAAGTAATTTAGATGCCTTGGGAAAAGAGATTGTGATCATGCACCCAGGACCAATTAATAGAGGAGTAGAATTGGATAGTGATGTGGCGGATGGAAAAAGCTCCATTATTTTGAACCAAGTAGAAAACGGGGTAGCTGTGAGAATGGCGGTATTGTATTTATTAGCAGGAAGAGACGACAACCAATAACTGAAAACTCTTAATTCAACAACTGTATCTCATAATCCATAATTCATAACTCTCAATGCGAATCTGTTTATTTCCCGGAACCTTTGACCCAGTAACATTGGGTCATACGGATATTATTAACAGAGCATTGCCTTTGTTTGATAAAATTTATGTCGGAATTGGTATCAATTCTTCTAAGAACCCTATGTTCAGTGCAGAACAAAGAATGGAATGGTTTAAAGAAATTTACAAAGATGAGCCGAAAGTAATCAGTGTAGTTTATGATGGACTAACCGTTCATTTTTGCGAAAAAATAGGGGCACGATTTATTTTAAGAGGTATACGTTACGTCAGTGATTTTGAATATGAAAAAACAATTGCCGATGCCAATAGAACAATGGATAGTAATATTGAAACCATTTTTTTAACTGGAGAACCAAAATACACTTCAGTGGCATCTACCATCGTCAGGGATATTTTACGAAATGGCGGAAATGCTTCTCCTTTCTTGCCCCAGGCAGTAATCAATTCGCTCTAATTTATTCCATCAATATGAATATTTGGTTCAATAAAAATCTCACTTTAGCTGATTTTGATGGGATGTCGAGAAATACATTAGACAATCATTTAGGAATTGAGTTAACAGAAATAGGTCCTGATTATTTAAAAGCAACCATGCCTGTAGACCATCGAACTAAACAACCTTATGGTTTATTGCATGGAGGTGCATCTCTAGTGTTAGCAGAAACCCTGGGCAGTTTTGGTGCAGCAATGGTGATCGATTTAAACGAATTTATTTGTGTAGGTCAAGAAATCAATGCCAATCATTTAAGGAGTGTAAGAAGTGGATTTGTTACAGGTATTTCCAGACCAATACATATTGGCTCCACCTCTCAAGTTTGGGACATCAAAATTTATGATGATCAAGAAAGGATCATTTGTATCAGTAGAATTACTGTTGCTGTGATGAAGAAAAAAGCTGGATCACTTCAATAATAGTAGAATAGGTATTGGTTAAATAAGTTGGAAGTAAATCAGCCCCAACCCATTTGATTGAAGTAATATCTTCTTCTGTTTGAGGGGTTAATGGCGGGTTGCCTTTCACTTTCATATGATACCAATGACTTTCTTTGATCACCTCTTCTTTCAAATAAGGGTCAAAATATTCATGAAGTGTAATGGTAATAAATTTCCTCAATTCAATTTTTAATAAACCGGTTTCTTCCTGAACTTCTCTAACGGCGCAAGCTTCGATCGTTTCTCCTGGGTCTAATTTTCCTTTGGGCAAGTCCCAAAACCCACGTCTGAAGATCATGAGTAATTCATTTTCTTCATTAAATACCAAACCACCAGCTGCAATTATTCGCTTTTTATCCATATTATCAAAACTCAATTAATTTTTGTCATTTTCCAATTCAAAAATGGTTTTACTTTCGTTGCATGACAAATGAAAAAGCAGTAGCGGAAAAATTGTTACAAGTAGAAGCGGTGAAACTAAGCCCAAATGACCCTTTTTCATGGGCCAGTGGTTGGAAAAGCCCAATTTATTGTGATAACAGAAAAGTATTGTCTTTTCCATATGTAAGAGATTTTATAAAAAGCGAACTCTGTAATGTTATTTTTGAACATTTCCCCGAGGCAGAAGCCTTAGCAGGTGTTGCCACTGCTGGCATACCTTGGGGTGCAATGGCTGCAGATCAATTGAAGTTACCCTTCATGTATGTTCGACCTAAACCAAAAGAACACGGATTGGGTAATCAAATTGAAGGAGCTTATTCAAAGGGGCAACGTGTTTTGGTTATTGAGGATCTAATTTCTACTGGTAAGAGTAGTTTGCAAGTAGTTGAAGTTCTAAAAAAGGCAGATGTAGAAATAGTAGGAATGGTGTCGATATTCACATATGGGTTTGACCATGCCATTAAAGCCTTTCAAGAAGCAGGAGTTGTTACCAGATCTTTAACTAATTATGCAACGATGATTGATTTGGCTGTTGAAAAGGGAATTGTTAATCCCGAAAATAAAGCGCTTTTAATGGATTGGAGCCTAGCCCCAAGCGTTTGGGGCAAAGAATAATTAAGAATTATGAATTAAGAGAAAAGAAAGAAGAGATAAGAAAGAAGAGATAAGAGATATGAATATCCATTAACTCATATTTCATCTTTCATCTTTCATAATTCATCTTTCTTTTTTAACTTTCATCTTTCATAATTCATCTTTCATAATTCAAATATGCGAATAGTCATCACCTTTTTTATAATGTTTATTGGATTTATATCCAACGCTCAGATGCCCAAACAACAATGGGTAACAATTAAATCAGTTAATCTTAAATGCTGGGAATGCAAAGAGCGCTTAGAAAAATACCTGGTAGTTGAAAATAAAGCCAATATGGAATCAGGCATGATCCAATGGAAAATCAATTTATTGCAAGGGGAGATAAAAGTGCAATTTTGGCCAGACCGAACAGATGAAAATACCATTAGGACAGCCTTGAACAATGCTGGTTTTGATGCAGATGAAGAAAAAGCAGAGCCAGAAGCGTATAAAAAACTCCCACCAATTTGTAAGCGTTCAGAAGATGGAGGCGGGCCGCAACCTAAAAAGCCATGTCATATTCAACCCTATAATTAAAACAGATTCAAAACTTGTTTCGACTGGTAATTGAATGGCACAGTCTTAAAAATACCCCCTTTACCCACTTTTACAGTTCCTCTAGCTTCAATCAGCACTTCTTTATGAAATAGCATACTTGCCGAATGTTTAAGCAAATTCTTCATGTCTAATTGAATGGTGGCTGGTAGGGCAAATTCACTCATTCTGTCTATATGCATGATCGTGTCTAATTGAAATTTGCCCAAAAAAAGGCTGTCCAAAAAGACATCACTGTCTACTTTTCTTAAATCTAGCCCAAACTGATTGGGGTTATAATAGACAATTTCAAAGCTCAGGGAACTTTGGTTAAATCCTAAAGAATTCAATTTTACTTTTCGAACGTCTCGGTATTCAAATTCCTTAGGCTTAGAACAAGCCATTAAAAGTAATCCACAAAGCAACAAAAGGAGGGTAGTCTTCAAACTGATAAATTTATCGTGGTGATGAATTTCTTGCAAATTAAGATTAAATTG